>CAXTNK010000067.1:10409-25837 GCA_964245665.1 uncultured Acidobacteriaceae bacterium | reverse complement strand
CCCACATCCACATTCACGACCGGCACGTCCACGCGGAGCGAATAATTCTCGAACCCGGCTGGGTTTTTGACCTTCGGCTCGGACGGTGGCGGCGGTGGCGGCGGTGCGTTGTCAGGGTTCTTCTTCGGTATGACAATGGCGCCATTGGTATCTGCAGGGCCTTGATCCGTTGTGTCGGGCTGAGGCGCAGGCGGCACATTCTGCTGATTTGGCTGCTGGGCGGGAGGTGGCGTCTGCTGGGCATTCGCGGTGGGTATTACGAGAGTGGCAACAGAAAAAAGAACACCTGCGACAAGCGGACGGACGCGCTTTACGGCAAGCATGACATGCGTAGATGACCGGGACAGAGACTGCATACAATCCTCAAACTACATGAGAGCCATGGAGACGGGCGACAAAATCACCGGATCTTTCCATCCCGCGACCAACTCAGGCTACAGATTGCCAGGTAGTCCGGCGTCGGGAACTCTCAATTGTTAGTCTAAGAGACGTGCCTATGTGCTTTGAAGCTTCGAGGTGGATGTCCGTCGTTTTTTCTATTGCAGCAGCAGCCTCGATGGCGGCAGGGCAACCTGCTCCCGCAGCCGGCCCAACCCTGTCACCCGCCAGCGCCGATGGCTACTTTCCCCTGGAGCAGGTGCACCGCGGCCTTCATGGCGTGGCATATACCGTTTTTGAAGGAACCCAGCCCGAGGCCATGCAGGTGGAGATACTCGGCGTTCTACGCAACGCCCTGGGCCCTCACCGCGACATGATCCTGGCGCGCCTGCAGGGCAGCAAACCCGAGTACACAGGGGTGGTAGCCGGCATGAGCGGCAGCCCCGTTTACATCGACGGCAAGCTGCTCGGCGCACTCTCCTACCGCATCGGCCAGTTCAGCAAGGAGCCGATTGCCGGCATCACGCCGATCGCCCAGATGCTCGATGTGCGCGACATCGCAGGCAGTCCGTCCAAACCGATGCTTGAGACAGCGAGCCTGCAAAGGTCTGCGTCCGCCGGAATAGACGCCAGCGCGGATATTCATCCGATAGAAACGCCTTTGAGCTTGAGCGGGTTCAGTCCCCAGGCTCTGCAACCGTTTCGCGACCGCCTGGCGGCCGTCGGTCTGACCGCAGTTGATGGCGTAGGTGGCGGCTCTCCGGACACGAAGCAGCCAGAGCCGCTGGTACCGGGATCGGCCGTAAGCGCCCTCATGGTGACGGGCGACCTGGAGATGGCGGCAACCTGCACCGTCACCTACATCGACCCAAAGCAGCTACTGGCGTGCGGTCATCCGATCTCGCAATCCGGCGGCGTGTCCATGCCGATGACCAAGGCCGAGGTGGTAGCAACACTCGCTTCGCCGTTGAATGCGTTCAAAATCATCAACACGACAGAACTTGCCGGCGCGTTCAACCAGGACAGGGCTTCGGCCATCCGCGGCACACTGGGCGAGAAGGCGAAGCTGATCCCGGTCACCCTGAGCGTTGACGGCCCGGCGAGCGCAGGTAAGAAAACAGAGACGCTGCATTTTAGCGTCATCGACGATCCCCAGATGACGCCGCTGCTGGTGCTGCTGTCGACCTACCAGGCGCTGCTCGAAAACAATCAATATAGCGTTGAAATGAGTTACCGGGTCCGCGGAACAATTCGCACCAGCACCGGCCAGGAAGTGACGCTCGATTCGCTTGCCGCGCCTTCGGAACTGATGCCTTCAGCGATTGGCGCAGTCATCTCGCTTGGCGACCGGTTCAGCCGAGTCTATGCCAACCGCGCGCGAACTCTGAAGATCGAGAGTGTCAATCTTCACATCGATTCGGTCGCTGGCAACAACAGTCTGGAGATCGAGTCGGCTGTATCCATGCGGCCATCTGCGCATGCCGGCGATATAGTGATGATCGATACCGTGCTGCGTCCGTTTCAGCAGCCCCCGCGCCACGTGCAGGTGCCAGTGACGCTCCCGACCGCCCTGCCGTCGGGTCCGGTGCGCGTCGTGCTCAGCGGCGCCGCGGAACTCGACCGGATGCTGCAGGCGCCGTCGCTGCTGCTGCAGACGGGCCTCGATGAGAATGCGACCATTGCGCAGTTGAATGCGGCGCATACCAATGATGCCGTCTACGCGACCATCCTGACGCCGGGAGCGCAGGCGATCCTTGAAGGCAGGACGCTGAGTACTCTGCCGATCTCCATGGTGAACGCGATGGAACCCATGCGCAACAGCCGCAAGATGACACTCAATGGCGAATCAGCCATTCTCGCTTCCACCGTGCCCCTGGACGGCATGGTGACGGGACAACAAGTTGTGACAATCGAGGTCGATTAAGTGAGCCTATTTCGCTCTGCAGCATCTTTGCGCTTTGCATCTTCGCGCGCGGGATTAAAAGCTTTTGTCTTGGTGCCGGTTCTACTCACGAGCGCCGCCCTGCATGCCCAGGGCACGCGGCTCTGGAGTCAGTCGCACTATGACGAATTCGAAAAAGGCACGCCGAAGGGTGTAGCCATTTCAAGCGAAGGCTTTCTCGAAGCCGGGCCCTCCTTGAAAGAACTGGCAGCCACCGGCACGACTTACGTGTGGTCGATCGCCGCAGATAAAAAAGGCAATGTCTATGCCGGGACTGGCTCGCCGGCACGCGTCGTACAGGTGAGCGCAGACGACAAGCAGACGACGATGCTCGAGAGCAAAGACCTCTCCGTACAGGTGGTACGCGTCGGGCCGGATGGATCTGTTTATGCAGCCACTTTGCCGAGCGGAAAGGTCTATCGGCTCAAGCCGGGGCAGACAGGACTCGACGAGAGCAAGGCTCAGGTTGTCTTTGACCCGTCGACGGCGGAAAGCAAGCCCGGGGCGCGTCCAAAGTATGTGTGGGACATGGCATTCGATGCCGAGGGCCAATTGTACATCGCGACTGGCGCGCCCGCTGCGATCTATCGCGTGGCGAACACCACAGGAGCAAAGCCCGAGAAGTTTTTCTCTACAGATGAGCAGCATCTTCGCTGCCTGCTGTTTGAGAAAGACGGCTCGCTGGTTGCCGGCACGGATAGCGGCGGACTGGTGTACCGCATCGATCGCAATGGCAAAGGCCTCGTCATCTACGACGCACCAAAGGCCGAGATTACTGCGCTCTCGGAATCTGCCGACGGCATGCTCTACGTCGCCGCGGTGGGGGAGAAGAACAAGAATAATCTGCCCCCGCTGCCCGTCCAGGGAAACGCAATGGTTACAGCGACGATTACGATCGTGCAGCCAGGATCGATCCAGGCCTCGAACTCGAACGGGCTGATTCCAGATGGCTCGGAAGTCTACGAGATCAACAAGCAGGGCGCGCCGCGCAAGGTGTGGACGGCACGTGAAGATGTGATCTACGCGCTGGCGTCAACGCCGCAGGGACTCTATGCAGCGACCGGCAATCGCGGCCATGTGTACCGCGTGCAGGAGGATGGCAGCTTCGCCGACGTCGCGCATGTCGAAGCCTCCCAGGTGACTGCATTTGCACTGGCGAGCAACGGCTTTTACCTGGGCGCGAGCAACGGCGGCAAGGTTCTGCTGCTGAACAACGAGGACGCGAAGACCGAGAGCACATATGAAAGCTCGGTCTTCGATGCAGGCTTTTTCTCGCAGTTTGGTAAGCCGGAGACGGAAGACTCTGGTGGCAATCGCTTCGAACTTTTCGCCCGCACCGGCAATATCGAAAATCCGGTCCGCGGCTGGGGCGACTGGCAGAAAGTCAGCACTGAAAGTGCGTCGCTTCCATCGGGACGGTTCCTGCAATGGAAGGTCGTGCTGCATAAGGGCGCGGGTAGCGTCGACTCCGTCGGCTTCCACTACCTGCCCGTGAACGTAGCGCCAGTGGTTGATGAGATCGTGGTCGCAACGGGCGCGCGCGTGAACGCGCAGGCATTCCAGCAAACGCAACCACAGCAGATACAGATCAATTTTCCATCGCAGCAGAACAACAACTTCATCAACCTGAATCCCGACGGCCCAAATAGCCCGCTGCCGGCATTCAAGGACAAGACTGCCGTCACCGCTCGATGGGCCGCGCATGATGACAATGGCGACGAACTCTCTTTCAAAGTCTACTTCAAGGGTGAAAACGATGACGACTGGCTGTTGCTGCGGGACCGCACACGCGAGCGGTATACGAGCTTCGACGCTATCCATCTGCCCGACGGCATCTACCGCCTGAAAGTAGTGGCGAGTGATCAGCCGTCCCATGTCGAGGGAGAGGCGAAGTTTGGTGATCGCATCAGTGATCGCTTCATCATCGACACCACACCACCGGTTATTTCCCAGATGACGGCGCAGTCTGCAGGCGCAAAGATTCATGTTGCACTCGACGCGAAGGACGCCATGTCGACGATCGACCGGGCGGAGTACTCAGTCGACGCGGGCCGCTGGATGTACCTCGAGCCAGTGGGCAAACTCTCCGATGCGAAGGACGAACGATACGACGTGACCGTAGGCGTTCCCGCGCCCGAGGGCTCGCAGGACGCTTCTCCTGAGGATGCAGACAGCGGCAGCACGCATGCAGAGAAGTCGAAAGGGCATGTCGTGACCGTGCGCGTGTACGACCATTACGGCAACGTGACGGCCGCGAAGGCCGTGGTCCACTGAGCCGATGAGGTTCGAGCTCTTCATAGCAGCGCGGTACCTGCGGGCCAAGCGCCGGCAGGCAGTCGTCGGCGTCATCACGGCAATCTCCGTGGCCGGTGTGGCAGCCGGTGTGGCATCGCTGATCATTGCACTGGCCATTACCAATGGCATGCAGCGAGATCTGCAGGACCGCCTGCTGGCCTCGACCGCGCATGTGCAACTGGAGCGTGTCGCCAATGATGGCATGCGTGACTGGCGGCTCCTGGTCACGCGCATGGCCGCGCTGCCGCATGTGAAAGCAGTGGCGCCGGGACTGTATGGACAGGTGCTCATTTCGAAAGGTCCACGCTCGGGCGGCGTACTGATCGAAGGGATCATCCCGCGCTATCAACGCACGGTGAGCGACCTGCTCGACAAGGTGACGATTGGCAGCGCAGCCGCTCTTGAGCCTGCGCAGAGTGACGATGCTGCGCTCGGCCCGCAACCCGGCATGAATGCTGCCGCGCCGCCGATCGTACTGGGCTATGACCTCGCTGATTCGATTGACGCCAAGGTTGGCGATACAGTGTTGGTGACGAGTCCGCAGGGCGACCTGACACCTCTGGGACTGATCCCGAAATTCCAGCAGTTTCACGTTACCGGCATCTTCCACTCGGGGTTTTATCAGTACGACGACGGATACGCGTTCATGCGCCTCGCTGATGCGCAACGGCTCTTCGGCGAGCCTGACGTCGTCACGGTGCTGGCCTTCAAAGTCGATGACATGTACCGCGCCGATGTGATCGGGCGTGAGATTGAGAAGGCAGCAGGCAGGGGCTTTCTGACGACGAACTGGATGGAGCAGAATCGCGAACTGTTCCGCGCGCTGAAGCTCGAACAGTATGTGACGTTCATCGTCATCGGACTGATCGTGTGCGTTGCGGCACTCAACATACTCATCGCGCTGACCATGATGGTCATGGAGAAGACGCGCGACATTGCAGTACTGATGTCATTCGGCGTCCGGCGCGAACAGGTGCGGCTGATCTTCCTGCTGCAGGGACTGTTGATCAGCGTCGTCGGCACAGTGATTGGACTTGTCCTAGGCTATGGACTGTCATTGCTCGGCGGCCGCTATCACTTCCCGCTTTCAGCCGAAGTCTATTCCATTGACTATCTGCCATTCGCGCCGCGGTTGAGCGACGCGCTGATCGTTGCGGGGGTGTCACTCGGTATCTCGCTGCTGGCGACGCTGTACCCGTCGAGCTCGGCTGCCAGGGTGCTGCCGGCTGAGGCGCTGCGTTATGAGTAGGCGTGTATGGGCGAGCATACTGATGCCTGAAAACGCGCACGGCGCCAGAGCCTGATCCGAAAGGGACCCTTCCTCTTTTAGGCAACCGTATGCGGATCCTTCTTCCCTGCCGGGTGCCGGAAATGATAGACCTAGGTATGGCAGTTGGGTCAGCAGCAGAACGGGCCGAGAAAAAAAAGGAAATACCTCCTGCACCCCTGCTGCGCGTTGAAAATCTTCGCAAGGAATACAGGACAGGACGCGGGAACCTTTTGCTGTTCTCCGGGCTCGACTTTACGGTAGAAGCCGGCGAAATGCTGGCCGTCGTCGGTCAGTCGGGCGCAGGAAAAAGTACCCTCTTGCATATTCTAGGGGCGCTTGATACGCCGACGAGCGGTGACGTATACTTCGACGCAACCCCATTGAGCAGCCTCACATCCACGCAGTCGTCTGATTTTCGTAATCGTGAAATCGGCTATGTGTGGCAGTTCCACTACCTCCTGCCGGAATTTACCGCGGTCGAAAATGTGGCGCTACCCCTTCTGGCGCGCGGCGAGTCCAAGAAAAAGGCGCTGGCCGAATCGTCAAATTGGCTGGAGGAAGTCGGCCTCGCCGACCGTGCGGAGCATCGCGCGGGCGAACTTTCGGGCGGCGAGCAGCAGCGCATCTCCCTGGCGCGTGCCTTGGTGACCGGCCCCAGGCTATTGCTGGCAGATGAACCGACCGGCGACCTGGACGGGAAGAACGCCGAAGCCATGTTTGACCTGATCCGCGAAGTTCATCAGAGGAGAGGACTTACGTCCATTCTGGTCACTCATAACAACGACCTTGCCGCGAAGTGTGTCAGGACGGTCCGCCTTGAAGCGGGCAAGCTGCAGGAAGAGAAGATGTCGGCGTCAGTGATGGGGTCAAAGCACACGCCAGCGCTATTTGGCGGGGTTGAGTCGTAAACAGGGTGCGTGGCATCCATGAATAAGATGTGAAACGATAGAGCAGTACTGCTGTTGTACGGTTCATGAAGAGCTCAGCAACAGTACAACTGAATTAAAGGCAGGTTCCCGTTCGCAAGTGGCAGACCCGATTCTCAGGCCTGCTTCGACATAGGCAGTAGCTCCTTTTAAGGGGGAACATGTTCGAACGCTATACAGAAAAGGCCCGGCGCGTCATCTTCTTTGCGCGGTACGAGGCAAGCCAGTTTGGCTCTCCGTATATTGAAACGGAGCACCTGCTGCTTGGACTTCTGCGCGAAGATAAGGCGCTCACCAACAGGTTCCTACGCTCGCATGCGTCCGTTGAGTCCATTCGAAAGCAGATCGAAGGACATACGACTATTCGCGAGAAAGTCTCCACTTCGGTCGATCTGCCCCTCTCGAATGAATGTAAGCGCGTGCTCGCCTATGCGGCAGAAGAAGCAGAGCGCCTGTCCCACAAACATATTGGTACAGAACACCTTCTACTTGGTCTGCTGCGTGAAGAAAAATGTTTTGCAGCCGAAATTTTGCACGAGCGCGGTCTGCGGTTGCTCGCCATCCGGGAAGAACTCGCCCGGGCAACGCAGGAGAAGGCTCCCGCCGCCACACGCAATCGCGAATCGAGCCTGCTGGCAGAGTTTTCGCGCGACCTGACCCAGGCCGCCGCCGATAACCAGCTTGACCCGCTGGTCGGACGCGACTCGGAAGTCGAACGCGTCATCCAGATCCTGTGCCGCCGGACAAAAAACAATCCGGTGCTCATTGGTGAGCCCGGGGTTGGCAAAACAGCCATCGTCGAAGGATTGGCTCAGAAAATCTCGGACGGCGATGTGCCCAGCTTTCTGGCAGATAAGCGTGTCCTCGCGCTCGATCTGTCGCTGATCGTTGCGGGTACCAAGTATCGTGGCCAGTTTGAAGAGCGGCTTAAGACCATCATGAAGGAGTTGATGGAGAATCAAAACTCCATTGTCTTTATCGATGAGCTTCATACCCTCGTTGGCGCGGGATCAGCGGAGGGATCGCTCGATGCAGCGAACATCCTCAAACCTGCCCTCTCGCGTGGCGAAATCCAGTGCATCGGCGCCACCACGCCCGGCGAATACCGCAAATCGATCGAGAAAGATCGTTCGCTCGAGCGTCGTTTCCAGGCCGTAAAAGTACCGCCGCCGAATGAAGCCGACGCAATCAAGATCATCATGGGTATCAAGGACCGCTATGAGAAGTTTCACGCGGTCAGCTACACCGATGACTCGATCGAGTTCGCCGTCTCGCACTCCAACCGCTATATCCCGGATCGCTTCCTGCCGGACAAGGCCATCGATCTGATCGACGAAGCAGGGGCGCGCGTGAAACTGCGCCAGACTTCCCTGCCGGAAGAGATCACCGAGGTCCAGAAGCGGATCAAGTTCATCGTGCACCGGATGGAAAATGCCATCGCGAACCATGAGTTTGAGAAGGCCCGTTTCTATTCCGACGAAGAACGCAAGGAGCGCGAAAATCTGCGCGCCCTGCGCGACAAGTATCACCTCGATGATTCCGCCGCGGGCATCGTAAGCCGTGCGGATATCGAAGACGTCGTCAGCCGTTGGACTGGTGTGCCCGTCAACTCGATCAAGGAAGAAGAAACGCAAAAGCTTCTGCGCGTCGAACAGGAACTGCACAAGCGCGTCATCTCGCAGGAGAAGGCCATTTCGGCTCTTGCCCGGGCGATCAGGCGTTCGCGTGCCGGCCTGAAATCTCCTAATCGCCCCATCGGCTCGTTCCTGTTCCTGGGACCGACCGGCGTCGGCAAGACAGAGATGGCGCGCACACTGGCGCAATTCCTGTTCGGCAGTGAGAAGTCGCTCATCCGCTTCGATATGTCGGAGTTCATGGAGAAGCACTCAGTCTCGAAGCTGATCGGTTCACCTCCGGGTTACGTGGGTTACGAGGAAGGCGGTCAGCTGACGGAACGCGTCAAACGCTCGCCTTACTCCGTTGTTCTCCTGGACGAAATCGAGAAGGCGCATCCGGATGTGTTCAACATCCTGCTGCAGGTCTTTGAAGATGGTCAGCTGACGGACGGTCTGGGTAATCA
Source organism: uncultured Acidobacteriaceae bacterium (assembly GCA_964245665.1). Classification (GTDB taxonomy): domain Bacteria; phylum Acidobacteriota; class Terriglobia; order Terriglobales; family Acidobacteriaceae. Next base: position 16,946 of record CAXTNK010000067.1, on the reverse strand, counting down.
GATCGACTTTAAGAACACGATCATCATCATGACTTCGAACATCGGCGCAAGACACTTGCAGAAGAACAAGGGTCTCGGCTTCTCATCTGACCGCGAAGACCTGGTGATGGACAAGATCGAAGAGATGGTCAAGAGCGAGGTCAAGAGGACATTCAATCCCGAATTCCTTAACCGTCTCGACGAAATCATCATCTTCCTGTCGCTGTCCGACACTGATCTGATCCAGATTCTCGAACTGCTGGTCCAGCAGCTCAATGCGAACCTGGTGCAGAAAGCGATCACCATCTCTGTCGCAGAAGATGCGAAGAAATGGATCCTCGAAAAGACACTGGTCGACCGCAGCTACGGCGCTCGTCCTCTCCGTCGCGCACTACAGCGCTACGTGGAAGACCCATTGTCCGAAGCACTCATTGCGGGCGGTATCGCCGAACGTCCGGCGTTCCTCGAGGTCTATCTCGAGAACAACCAGCTCTTCTACCGCGGTCTCAAGGCTGAGGGCGAAGAGAAGTCCGAAGGTGTTCTGCTCTACACTGCATAGCCCGTTTCATAAAACGCAAGGCCCGCTTTCGAGCGGGCTTTTGTGTTTCCACGCCGTGTTTTGCTGCATGTCTACAATGGCATATGGCTCAAACGCAAACCGCCACGCAAGCCGTCTCCCTGGAGACAATCCAGGCGGCCTACGCACGCATCCGTCCCTTCATCTATCGTTCGCCCTGCCAGTACTCTGCTGCGCTTTCGAAAATGACAGGCGATGACATTTACCTTAAGCTCGACAATCTGCAACGCACGGGCGCCTTCAAAGAACGTGGTGCGCTGAATAAAATTCTTACCCTCACCGATGATGAAAAGCAGCGCGGGGTAATCGCAGCAAGCGCGGGCAATCATGCGCAGGCGGTGGCGTTTCATGCGACGACGCGCGGCATTCGTGCGCAGATCGTCATGCCCCTCGCGACGCCACTGGTAAAGGTTTCGGCAACACGCGGCTATGGTGCCGACGTCATCCTGCATGGCGACAACTACGACGAAGCCTATGCCGAGGCGCAGCGCCGCTGCACCATTGAAGGTACAACGTTCTTACATCCATTTGACGATGTAGCAGTGATCTGCGGCCAGGGCACCATGGGCATCGAAATGCTCGAGCAGCAGCCTGATCTCGAAGCAGTCGTCATCCCGATCGGCGGCGGCGGACTGGCAGCCGGCGTGGCCTGCGCGATGAAAGAAATGAAACCGGGTATACGGGTCATCGGCGTCGAGACAGAGCGTCTGCCCTCCATGCTGCGCGCATTGGAAGCAGGCCGGCCTGTGACATTGAATCCCGAAGCGACGATCGCCGATGGCATCGCCGTGCGGCGCGCCGGCGAAACGACACTTCCGCTGATACAGAAGTATGTAGACGAAATAGTGCTGGTCGATGAAGAGGAAATCGCCAAGGCCATCCTGATCCTGCTGGAGCAGGAAAAGACACTTGCCGAAGGCGCCGGTGCCGCGGCTCTCGCTGCGTTGCTGCAGAAAAAGACGACGCTCGTGAACAAGAAGACAGCAGTGCTGGTCTGCGGCGGCAACATCGATGTCACTTTGCTGGCCCGTATCATCGAGCGCGGCCTGGTAAAAGACGGCAGGCGCGTCCGCGTTCGCGTGCATCTCTCCGACCGTCCCGGTGCACTACATCAACTCACACGGATCCTCGCGGAAAACGGCGCCAACATAGTCGAAACACTGCATAGCCGCGCCTACTACGGAGTCAATCTCGGCGACACAGTTATCGATATCACGCTTGAGACGCGCGGCCCCTCGCACATCACCGAAATACTTGGCGCGCTCACGAATGGCAGCTATCGCCACGAACAAATCCAGTAGAGCGTCAACCTTGAGATGGACGAGAGCGTCGTTCGCATAGGCGATAGCTTCGTCAGCGCAATCCGCGTAAGAACATAGAGTCAACTTTGGCTCTCAAGGAAAAATTTGCTGATGAACGTAACTGCACGACTCGGGCTTGTTGCTCTATTCACCCTTCTACCGGCAGCGGCCCGCAATGCCTCCGCACAGGACAATTTTTTTACACGGTGGCAGGCACGCGCGACTGCCACGCAGGCCAAGCAGCCAGGCTGGAGCACTCCGGTCATCGCGCCGTACCCGATGTTGATCCAGGTCCTTCGCGTAGAGTTTGTGCGACAGATCGCGCCAGCGCGCACGCCGACATGGAACTATGGCGACACCAAGGGACTGAACCTGATCCCCTTCGCGCGCACAGAATTTGACTTCTATATGCCGCCGTACATCGAGCACAACAGTAAGGCGAAAGACGGCTTCGGCGATGCGTCGTTCCTCGCGAAGTACCGGATAGTGTCCGGCAATGAAAAGAGTGGGAACTACATCGTCAGCGCAGCGCTGCTCTCCACCATTCCGACGGGCAGCTACAGCAATGGCGCAGCCGATGCAACCGCGACGCCGCAGCTCTCGGCCGGCAAAGGCTTCGGGCACTTCGATGCCTTCTCGACTATTGCCGGTACACTGCCGGTACATAACGGCGAAAAAGAAGGCAGGCCGGTCGCGTCCAACACGGTCGCGCAATACCGGCTCGGCAGATACGTCATCCCCGAGGTCGAGGACAACGCCACGTTTTACGAAGGCGGCTCGAACGATGGCAAGACGCAGAATTTCGTCTCACCCGGCCTGATGCTGGGCAAGTTCAAAGTGCAGCCGCATGATGCCAAGGCGCGGTCCGGATTCTCTTTAGGCGCCGGCGAGCAGATCGCGACGTCGAAATTTCATACCTACAATCACGCGCTGTATTTTACAGGACGCTTTCTCTTCTAGGAGCACGACTCAGGAATCGGAGCACGACTCAGGAACGAGCGGGCACTGCCAGCGGCAGACTGCTGTCGTGCCCGGCCTTGCGGCGCCAGCGTCGTACCGCATCGAGATGCACGAACAGCGCCAGAAATCCCCCGGTGACGGTGCAGAGAGCGCGGCGATGCGCGATGACGGGTCCCGGAAGATTCGCGAGCGCGAGCAGAAAGACGATGTATGCAGTCATGAACATGGTGAACAGTGCATAGTTGACGTTCACGAACGCGTACGAAATAAATGCGAACAGCACGATCAGAACCGCCAGCAGAATCGGCGACGGCTGCAGATGGGCAACCAGGTAACTGGTGAGCACAGCCCCGACCAGCGTGCCGGCAATACGGGCCAGGGCTCTTTTAACGGTTTCATTGAACGCCGGCTTCAGCACCAGCAGCGCAGTCATCGGAATCCAGTAACCGCTCGGAACCTGCATTCGGCGATAAATCTCTGCACTGACAGTCAGTACGATTGCAAGGCGAATTCCGAAGTGAAAGACAGGATTAGCCGGCGCGTCGACCGCCAGCACGCCTCGAAAACTGGCGGCCATGCTTTCTCGAAATGCTTTCTTCTCGGCCAGAGAGTGCTTGATGAAGGCGTAGACGTCTGCTCGTAATCCTCGGAGAACGCGCAACTGGATACTGGTGAAAAGTATCTGAACCGCGCCTCCAGCAAGGACCAGCGATGCGCGTATCGCTGCCTGCCTCCAGCCGAAAGGAAACGCAGACGCAACCAGCATGGTAAGGACGCATTGCTGACCAACCCAGCTGACACCCGAGGCGCGGGTCGTGAGAAGACCGTACCCGAAGCCCCATAGGGCGCAATTCATCAGCAGGAAGTAATTCTGGTGGCCGGCTACCATGCCGATCAGCGTCGATACGGCCATGCCGACGGCCGCGCCAATCATCGGCACAAAGCGCGAACCATCAATGTCGTGCATCGCGCCAAAGCCGACAGTCACGGCGCCGCCCGCCGCGATCATGCCGGCACCCGGATGCCCGACGCCGATACCGATGCCGAGGCAAAGGGCGATCGCCCAGACGCACATCAGCGGGACGCGCCACGAGAACTGCGTCCAGTCATACAGGTACAAGTCGCCGAGATAGTCGCGTCGGAAGGAAGCTGGCTGCTGCCGGGTCGCGGCCGAAGCTGGTGTGATGGCTGGCGTACTCATGCGTCTCGTTTGATGGTAATGCCTGCAGTCTACCAACCGGCGACGGTGCCGTTCTGGGATGGATGCCGCGTTCATCAAGGCGACAGTAGGCAGACATCAGGAGACGCATCGCCTGATTTATAATCGTGAAACTGTGCGGGAGTAGTTCAGTGGTAGAACGCCAGCTTCCCAAGCTGGATGTCGCCGGTTCGATCCCGGTCTCCCGCTCCATTAGTCTTCTATCCTGTGGCGTCACACGACATGGAACATCAGCAGAATAATCAGGATGGCGACGATTACACCAATGCCGCCTGAGGGGCCATATTCCCAGTTGCGACTATGCGACCAGACAGGAAACGCTCCAATCAGAAGCAGAACAAGAACAAGAACAATTACGTCGATCAACATCTGCTATCACCTTGCAGCTAGGAGGATGCGGCACAATGGTTGACGAGATGCACGATGAGCAGCGACGGTAAAATCTTGACTTTCACCCAATGATTTTTTGCGGCTTTGAGAAGCTATTCCATGGCAGCGCGGGCGCGTTGAAAGATGCCCAGGAACATGTTGCGAGTAAGTCGACCGGTATTCGTGTTCTGCAGTGATGGATGGTAGCTGCCGATCAACGTCCGTCCATCAGGCAATCGGTATTCGGCTCCATGGCTGAAACTATAACTACCCCTGATTGCTGAGGACTGAGCGCGACCCAGGTGCGCACGAAAGCCATCCCAGGCAATCCGTCCCAGGCAGACGACGACCCGCAGATTTTCGAGCAGGGCGAGTTCTTCATCGAGCCAATGCGCGCAATGGCGCTGCTCTTCCAGCGACGGCTTGTTGTCCGGCGGTGCACAGCGGACGACTGACGTGATCCACGCATCGTGGAGACGAAGGCCATCGTTTATAGAAACAGATTGCGGTTGCGAGGCGAAGCCTGCTTCGTAGAGAACCGGATAAAGAAAGTTGCCGGAACCATCGCCGGTGAACGGCCGCCCTGTCCGGTTCGAACCGTGAGCGCCGGGCGCGAGGCCGAGGATCAGCAGACGTGCTGACGGATCGCCGAAAGACGGGACCGGCTTGCCCCAGTAGGTATGGCCTAGATACGCGCGTCGCTTCGTCTCGGCAATCGCGGTACAGTAGGCCCGCAAGCGTGGGCAGCGTTCGCAGACGATCAGTCGTTCTGTGTGATCGCGCAGCAGATCAAGAGTTCCTGTAGACGCTTTTGCAGATCGAACGCCTGGCCGGGCTCGCTTTAGAAATGACGCCACTGGTCCATTCTAAGGTGCAACACATCTATCCGAAAACCGTGTCCCACTGCCGGATGCTCCCTCCCTCGCCTTTGTGCATTGGTGAAAGCGGATGCCCCATCCTTCCCCTGTTTCCGAAGGGTGGAAGCACCATCCTAGACCAGCACACCAAGCCTTCGGTGTCACACCATCCCAAAACACGATACCCTTCTGTAAGACCACCCTCACCATCCCGGAGACAATGCGCGAAACGATCCTCATCCACTTTTCAGGTCATGACAAACCCGGCCTGACCGCCTCGCTCACCTCTCTCCTCGCCGATCACAATGTCTGTGTCCTCGACATCGGCCAGGCAGTAGTGCATGAAGTCCTTGCGCTCGGCATGCTCATCGAGGTGCCAGAAGACCATGACTTCCTCCCGCTGAAGGCCGAGTTGACCACGAAGTGCAGCGAACTGGATCTGCAGATCCGCTTCACCACCATCACTCCCGAAGCGCTCGAGCATTGGATTGCAACCCAGGGTCGCAGCCGCTACCTGGTCACGCTTCTGGGCCGTTCGATCACCGCCCGCCAGCTGTTTCGCGTAAGCTCCGTCATCGCAGAGAACGGTCTGAACGTCGATCGCATTGAGCGCCTGTCGACACCCCTTTCACTGGCCTCGCACACCGCCAGCAGCAACGCCTGTGTAGAACTGCGACTGAGCAACGCGAACACCGATGATAGATCCGAACCTGAAATGCGCGCGTCTCTGTTACGAATTGCGCAGGAAGAAGAAGTCGACATCGCTTTCCAGCGCGAAAGTATCTTCCGCCGCAACCGCCGCCTCTTCGCCTTCGATATGGATTCGACGCTCATCCAGTGCGAGGTCATCGACGAACTGGCGAAAATTGCCGGCGTAGCTGACAAGGTAGTCAACATCACCGCTGCCGCGATGCGTGGCGAACTCGAATTCAAGGAAAGCTTTCGCCGCCGCGTCGCCCTGCTCAAAGGTCTGCCGGCAGAAAAAGTCTATGCCCTGCTCGACACGATCCCGCTGGTCGAAGGCGCCGAGCGCCTGGTCAGCACTCTCAGACTGCTCGGGTATAAGACCGCCATCCTGTCCGGCGGCTTTCACCTCTTCGGCGATGATCTGCAGAAGCGTCTCGGCATCGATTACGTGCACTGCAGCCATCTCGATATTGCCAACGGCGTCGTAACCGGCGAAGTAAAAGGCACCATCGTCGATGGCGCTAGAAAAGCCGAACTCCTGCAGGAGATTGCTGCCCGCGAACGCATCTCGCTTGAACAGGTAGTAGC
>CAXTNK010000067.1:5634-10399 GCA_964245665.1 uncultured Acidobacteriaceae bacterium | reverse complement strand
GTAGTAGCTGTAGGAGACGGCGCCAACGACCTGCCCATGCTTAAACTAGCTGGCATGGGTATCGCCTTCCACGCCAAGCCGCTGGTGCGCGAAAGCGCAAGGCATTCCCTCTCGTATTTAGGGTTGGACAGCTTGCTCTACCTGATCGGCGTCCGCGACCGCGACCTGGCCAGCTGACGCAATGCACGCCAACCCTCGCGCTCTACCGTCGCACCAGGGCCTCAGGAGTTGTCATCCAGACCGAGAAGCCGCTTGATTTGTCATCTCGACCGAAGCGCAGCGAAGAGATCTGCGTTTGCCTGACTGAGTACAAAGCAAAACTAGAAATAAAAAGCCAACCCGCCAGAGATCGACCGGTTCACCTGCGCGAAAAACAGCGTATTCCCATCGCTGGTCAGGAACGGATGATACCCCTGCGCCAGCAGGTTCTTCACATCGATCACTGCATCGACACCGCCCGGAAAAATCCGGCCATGATGCAGGGCTTGCCGCAGAAAGACACTCAAATAGGCATCCGCCATGCCCGACTCAAACAGATCCACCGCATTCACTGAGTCGCCTGGCTGCAGACGATACGACGTCCGCCATGTAGTACCGGTATGCGGCATCTTGCCGCCAAGCAGCAGTGCTACCGATTCTGCATTCGCCGCCCGGAAGGCCGGAGCATTGGGACCAGCCACGCGCACCGGCGCGGACAGCGCAGCCCCACTCGCAAATTGTACCGTCTCGTAAACTGAAGTCGACCCATGATGCGTAACCTGCATCACCACGCCACGCGATGAATAATCGTCGCCGACGACCCGCGACATATCGGTCACCGGGTCGAAAAGATAATCGCCGCCCGCCAGTTCATTGCCATCAACGCGGCCGGATGCATCCAGCACAGGGTCGGCAATGCGGTCCTGGTATACAGCAGCGGACGCATCAAAAGCTGATCCCGCGTACCCTACCTTGATCTCCTGATGCAGCCCGTGCTCGGTGCGGACAACACCATTCTGCTCACCCGTCAGAACGCCTGACGACCCGTCCGAAGCGCCAGCCAGTTCCGCTGAACTGCCCATCCGCGGAGCCGTCGCGAGCGCATAACTGACCGTCGCATTCCCCTTGTTCCAGGTCACATTCGCGAACGGTCGAACAGCCGTCGCGGACTGGCCGGCAACGCCGAACAACTCGATCCCGCTGCCCGCCTCCAGCATCAACTCCGGCAGCAACCGCATGGTGTCGGCACTGCGCAGCGCAACTGTCTGCATGCCAACACCGTCTTGGCCGCTGATCCCGGGATTGGTCTGAAACGCAATCACCGACGTCATGCCACTGCCCACCATGTTCTGCTGCGAATAACCCGCCGTCAGCATGGTTGCGCCGCCTGGCGTGTCACTGACACGGCCGCGCAGCATTGTCTGCGAACCTCGCTTCTCCTGGTGCTGCAGTTCGACTGCCTGCTGCACGCCGCCCTGCGCGAAAGCATGCTCCCCGCTTTCGATCATCACGCGGCCTTTTCGATGTGTAAGGGACGTCTCGGCTGTTTCGACGGTCTCCAGACCGTCTTCATCCACATAGCGCAGAAGCGGCCGGTAAGCAGCAGATCGCAGGGTCCACGTCCAGTCATCCTGGGATTCAGTCACCGCGCGCTTGTGCGCCGGAAGCCAGCTGAGAGCCTCCATCAGCGTACTCAGCGTCAGGTTTGCCTCGTTCCGGCTACGGCCGTTCACACGAAGATTTTCCCTCAGCGTTGGAAGGAACGACGTCTCGATAGCTTTCAGCTGGTAGACGCCGGGCAAAATCCCGGCAATCAGGTAGGTCCCATGCACATCCGTCCGCACGGTCTGGACGATCGTCGAATCCGCCCGCATCAACTGCACCAGCACATCCATCTGCGGGATGCCGATGGAATCACGCACTACGCCTGTCACCGTCGTCTCCGCTGCACTCGCGGACAACGATGCCACCGCGATCAGCAATCCTGACGCAGCGAGCAGAGCGGATTGGACATTCCGTAACTTCACCGGATACTTCGTGTGTGCCTCATATCCCGCGGGCCAGGTTCAAAAATGGCGCCGCAGATCATCGTACAACTGGTTACCCTGTATACGAGACGATACTACTATTCCACCGTAAACGGGGCCGTCTGCGCAATTTCCTGCTTCGAAACGCTGTCGTTGATCTTGATCTTCACCTGGTACTTGCCCGGCTGTAATGAAGCCAGCGGCACTGACTTCTCCACCGTTAACTGGTCAGAATTCGAACCCAGCGTCTTGCTGTCTTCCGACGTATCCAGAACCAGCTTGTTCGTCGCCATGTCAGTAATCTGGTAGGACACAGAAGCAGAGTTCTGCTTCGTCTTTTCATCGATGCCCAGGTTATACACCTGCATCCAGAAATTCAGTTTCTGGTTCTGCTTGAAGACCACCGGCGTCATCACGTTCGCACTCACACGCGGCCGGATAAACGTATTGCTGATGATGAATTCTCCGGTGCCGATCTGCTTCGACGGCACCCGCTCCATCTTGTCCGCCAGGATCAGCGATGACGCTGCAAGCCGCTCATCGTCATACTTGGGAACAACAATACCCTCGGCCCATTTGCCGACATGATCCGGGTTGTTGACGTCCTTGATCGCGATATCCACTCGATAACGGCCGGGCCGCAGCGGCAGCGCCTTCCAGTACACCTGCGAAGTCTCGAGCGTCTTCGACAGCAGTTCGCTGGGCTGTTCCACTTCGAGCGTTTCTTCAAACGTCTGCACCACGTGGTCTGTGATGGTCGCAACGCGGCACAATACGTTCACTACACCCTTTGAAACACCGTCTTTGGTGTTGAACGTGATGTCTTTATTGCGGATCTGGAGCGTTATCGGCACCAGGTCGGTATCTTCCGTGACCTTTACGTAATCTACGCGGACGTCAAATGGAAAAACGGGACCGGTCAATACCTTGTGGTCTACCAGGAACGACTCCAGATCCTTGAACTTGACCTGCGGAGCCGCCTGCAGCTTGGCATACTGCTCGATACGGTCAAACTCCTTGCTTTGCTGGCCGGAAGAAAGCGGGCCGCTGCCCAGGTTTTCCATGCCGCCCTTGAAGCGGTCAGCCTTCTTCGACATGCCCATCTGTTCATACATGGTCGATCCGGCACCCGGTGTATGCAGCAGTGCGTCCTTCTCGGAGCGATCGATGGTCATGTGGTAATCGCCGCACTGGCAGGTGTCCACGAATTCGATATCGATGTTCTCGCCTATCCCTTCGAGATAGCGATAGTGCCAGATCTCAAACGGAAAGGTCGAGGTCTCGCCACCGCCCTCTTCCATCGGCCGCTCGTAGCTGCCGCCGCTGGGATGCGAATCAATGCTGTCCGGCTTGCCGAACGCAATATAGATGTGGCCGCGATCTGTCTTCCAGCCAGGCTTACCTGCCGCATAGTGGTCGTTCGAGTAGGCGATCCGCCGATAATGCTCTTCCTTGAACTCGTTTTCCGGCGAATCAGGGCTGGGATTGCGCCGCTGCCAGAAATTTTCGATGAAGTTATCGCGCTCTTCGTCGTTGCTCAGGCTCTTGAAGGCCTTTAGTTCCTGATCCGTAATGATCCAGCGAACATCTTCGTCGACCCACCGCTTGTAAGCACCATGGAGCTCGTGCTTCAGCTCTTTCTGCTGATCAAAGCGTTCCTTGTCACTCAGTTGCCGATTCAACGGGTCCGGCGTCTGCTGACTGGCGTCGGGCTGCTGGGTCGCTGTTGCGTCCTGCGCGCGTAGCGCCGGGACTGCCAGAAACAGTGCGCTTGCTGCAAGCGGGACGGCTAGATATCTGCTGGCCAGACTTTTGCGGAAGGATCGGGGAAACGGCGAACGAGAGCTAGACATATACTGCTGGGACTCCTGGGAGAACAAACGCCATTCTAAGGGTTCAGGTCAACGTTATACAAGGAGGCAGCATCTCAGCGGCCTGCAAAGATTTTCACCAATCACCTGATATCATTCTCGACACTGTTACTCTCCGGCTTTCGGCGATGATCCAGTGGCTTCTCCCAGCATCTTTACCGGAACCGAACGGGAGAACTCCACGTATCAGCCTCTGACGGACCGGTAACGCCCGGCTCGAACAGGCCGGTAATGTCCCGGGAGCGCGACGCCAACCTCAATGAAAGCCAAACAGATCGTCATTATTGCCCTGATTGTGATTGTAGCTGCTGGAGTCGTCACTTTTTCCGTGCTTCGCGCCCAGTCCGGGTACGTGAAGGTGGTTACTGGAAAAGTGCAGCGGGGCACCATCGTCGCCACCGTCAGCGGCACAGGCGAAATCAAGCCCAAAACCTACGTCAACGTGGGCGCGACGGCTTTCGGTCGCATTACCAACCTCTATGTGCATGAAGGTGACAGGGTGAAGCGTGGCCAGCTCCTGGCCACCATTGAAAATGTCCAGGCCAAGGCCGGCGTCGATGCCCAGCAGGCCACCATCTCCTCCGCCAAGACCGACGTCAGCTCCTACCTGGCGGCTGAGAACACTGCCGAAGCTACCATCGAGCGGGCCAAGGCCGACCTCGAGCAGAAGCGGCTCGATTACGACCGCGCTCAGCAGCTGTTCAATGCCCAGCTGCTCTCCAAGCAGGATTACGACTCGAAAAAAGCCGCCTACGACACCGATGTCGCGACACTGGCGCAGGACCAGGCAGCCTTGGCCCAGGCCAAGGCGCAGACTGCCTCGGCGCAGGGCAAAGTGCAGGAGGCGAACGCCAATCTCCGCACCACCTTCGATACCCTCAATAAGAC
>CAXTNK010000067.1:4501-5624 GCA_964245665.1 uncultured Acidobacteriaceae bacterium | reverse complement strand
CAACCTGCCCGTGCGCCAGGGCGAAACCGTCGTCGTCGGCATCCAGAATGCCGAAGGCAGCACCCTGATGACCCTCGCTGATATGTCGGTCATCACCGCAGAAGTGAAAGTCGACGAGACCGACATCGTTGACCTGAAACTGGGCCAGACCGCGGATGTAACCGTCGATGCCCTTCCCGGCAAGATCTTCAAGGGCCGCGTGACCCAGATCGGCGATCAGGCCATCCTTCGTTCTACCGGCATTGCCACCAGCCAGAGCACCACCGGCACCGAAGAAGCCAAGGATTTCAAAGTCGTTGTGACCCTCGACGACCCTTCCAGCGAACTCCGTCCCGGCCTTTCCGCTACTGCAAAGATCACGACAGCCGAGCAGCCCAACGCGGTTTCGTTGCCGATCCAGGCACTGACCATGCGTAAACCGAGCGAACTGGTCAAGAAAGACGACAAGGCAAAAGCTGTGACCACCGCGAATGCAGCCACCAATTCCGCAAATGACACGCCGAACCAGGGGGTTTTTGTCGTGCACGACGAGAAGCACAACGGCAAGCTCCGCGTCACCTTCGTGCCGGTAAAAACCGGTGTGACAGGCGCAACGGATATCGAAGTGACCGATGGTCTGAAAGACGGCGATACCATAGTGACGGGACCCTACAAAATTCTGCGCACCCTTGAAAACAACAGCCTGGTCAAGCTGGACACCACTGGCGGCGCCGGCGATACTCCCGCATCCTGAGCCCGGAAAGCAGCCGCTCAAACCAGCAATGCCCCGGTTCAGCCGGGTTGGAGTGAAGCAAAATGGCGCTTGAGACAGCAATACCCACACAGACACTCACGGCATCCGCAGTCCCGCAGGGAGACGTCATTGTCGTGGAAGACCTGTGGAAGACCTACGACATGGGTTCCGAACAGCAGGTGCAGGCACTCCGCGGCGTCAGCTTGAAAATCAAGCACAACGAGTACGTCGCCATCATGGGCCCGTCCGGCTCAGGCAAGTCGACGCTGATGAACCTGATCGGCTGCCTGGACACGCCGAGCCAGGGCAAATACTGGCTCAACGGCCACGTCGTCAGCGAGTTGAACGACGACGAACTGGCACGCATCCGCAACCGCGAGATCGGCTTCG
>CAXTNK010000067.1:3120-4491 GCA_964245665.1 uncultured Acidobacteriaceae bacterium | reverse complement strand
GCGTCTGCACTCCACAACGTAGAGCTGCCGCTCATCTACAACGGGACACCGTCCGCCGAGCGCCTCGAACGAGCCCGCGCTGCGCTCGCCGCCGTCAATCTGGAAGCTCGCATGAACCACAAGCCGAACGAGCTGTCCGGTGGTCAGAGGCAGCGCGTCGCCATCGCCCGCGCCCTCATCAACCGGCCATCGATCATCCTGGCCGACGAACCGACCGGCAACCTAGACTCGAAAACCGGTGACGAAATCATGGCGCTCTTCGATGATCTGCACAGCCGTGGCAACACCATCATCCTGGTCACCCACGAACCGGACATCGCCGAATACGCCCACCGCGTCGTCACCATCCGCGACGGCGTCATCGCTTCGGATCACAAATCCTCACGCTTCAACAACGGCCAGGCCTGATGACGATCCGTTGGTGCAACATCTAGTGACGGCTTCGCTCAGAATGACAAATTAAGTGGTCGGACCTAAGTGCCCAGCCCCGAGCGCTATCCGGGCGAAACGATCTACACTGGTCCCAGTCATCTCCTGAAAGAAAGCCTCTCGCATGCGCCTTACAGCCCTCTTCCTGGCAGCCCCCATCCTCGCCTGCAGCTTTGCGCATGCAGCCGATACACCCGCCCAGCGCACCGCAGACCTGAATAAAGTCTTTGCCGACTTTTGGGAAGACCAGCTTAAGCACAATCCCGAAGAAGCCTCGACCCTCGGCGACAAGCGCTATGACGATCAGCTCAGCGACAACTCCGTCGAGGCCTACAACGCATCCCTCGACCGGGGCCGCGCCTTCCTCGATCGCCTGGGCGCCATCGACACCGCCGGCCTGAGCGACCAGGAAAAGCTGAGCAAGGACATCCTCGTCCGCGACCTGGTCTCCGCTCAGGAAGCAGCCCAGTTCAAGCCCTGGGAGATGCCCGTCAACCAGATGAACGGGCTCCATCTCGACCTGCCGCAACTGGTGCCGCAGCTCCAGTTTGACTCGCAGAAGGACTACGACAACTACATCGCCCGTCTGAAGAAAGTGCCGAACGCCTTCGAACAGATCACCACTGACCTGATGGCTGGCATGGACGACAACCGCGTCATCCCGAAGTACCTGATTGACAAGGTGATCGTGCAGACCAACGCCATCGCCACAGCCAAGCCCGAAGACACGCCATTCGCACTGCCGCTCAAGAAATTCCCCGCAGGCGTTTCGACAGCCGATCAGGCCGCGGACAAGCAGGCGATCCTGGATGCCATCACGCGCCAGGTGCTGCCTGCATACAACCGCTTCGGCAAATTTCTCAAGGCACAATATGAACCGAAAGGCCGCGCCGAACCCGGCATCTGGTCGCTCTCCGACGGCAAAGCATACTACGCGTTCCT
>CAXTNK010000067.1:1153-3110 GCA_964245665.1 uncultured Acidobacteriaceae bacterium | reverse complement strand
ATTCAATTGGAGAGCAGCAGGTAGCCGATGACGAAGCCCAGATGCTCGCCATCGCCCACAAGCTTGGCTTCGCCGATCTGAAGGCAATGCAAACGTCCATCAAGACAAATCCGAAGCTGGCGCCAACCTCTGCCGACGCCTTGCTGAACGCCTACCGCGGCTACATCGACCAGATGAAGCCGAAGCTGCCACAACTCTTCGGCCGTCTGCCCAGGGCTCCATTTGAAGTGCGGGCCGTACCCGCTTACATGGAGAAGGATGCATCGACCGCTTACTACGAACCCGGCACCCCAGACGGCAAACGGCCCGGCGCCATCTATGTCGACACCTATAACTTCGCCGACCGCTCACTGACGGACGTCGAAGCGATCGCCTATCACGAAGGTCTGCCCGGTCATCATCTGCAGATTTCAATCGCCCAGGAACTCACCGATGTTCCGGAGTTCCGCAAGCACGAGTTCTACACGGCATTCACAGAGGGCTGGGGACTTTACGCAGAACATCTTGGCAAAGATGTGGGTTTCTACCGGGATCCGTACAGCGATTATGGCCGTCTGCAGGGCGATATCTGGCGAGCTATCCGTCTCGTGGTCGATACCGGCGTGCATGCCGAACACTGGAATCGTCAGCAGGTCGTCGATTACTTCCACGCCCATTCAGCCATCGGCGAGACCGACGTCCAGGCAGAGACCGATCGCTACATCGCATGGCCGTCACAGGCACTGGGCTATAAAATTGGTCAGCTGAAATTCCTCGAACTGCGCGCCAAGGCAGAAAAAGCCCTCGGCCCCAAATTCGACATCCAGGGCTTCCACGACCAGTGCATCGATGCCGGCGCACTGCCGCTCGAGGTACTTACGCAGCGCGTCGATACATGGATTGCAAAACAGCAATCCGCGAAATAATCGTTCGTAACAGTTAGGAGACATTTTGAGCACGCCGCCACTCCCGATTCCGTCCCAGGCTCCCGCACGCGATCCCAACTTCAGCAGTCTCCGTGTAGCCATTCTCGGCGCCGGGAAGATGGGCGGCATCCTGCTGCAGGCTTTTCTGAAATCGAAGATCCTTGAGGCCGACCAACTCGTCGCCACTGTGCAGCATGAAGAAAAGGCTCTGGCACTCTCGGCCCAGTGGGGCGTTGATGTCACCACCGACAACGCGTCTGCCGTCAAGGGCGCGGACCTTGTTCTGTTGGGCGTCAAACCACTGCAGATTCCCGATCTCTGCAAACTGATCGCTCCATCACTCAAGCTGGGCGCGCTCATCGTTTCGTTCGCCGCTTCCGTGAGAACAGGCGCGATTGAAGCGGCCCTGGATCAGGGCAGCGGCAGACAGGTCGCGGTCGTGCGCGCGATGCCGAATACTCCCTCTGCGCTCGGCGCCGGGATTGCCGCGTTGTGCCGTGGCCGTTTTGCCTCCGTCGAACAACTGCAGCTGGCGACTACGCTCTTTGACACCATCGGCCGCACTGTCACCGTCGATGAGAAGCACATGGACGCCGTCACCGGCCTTTCCGCCAGCGGCCCCGCGTTCATCTACATCATTCTCGAATCGCTCGCAGAAGCAGGAGTAAAAGTGGGCCTGCCACGCGACATAGCGACCTTGCTCGCTGCGCAGACGACCTTCGGTTCAGCCAAGATGGTGCTTGAAACCGGCTACCATCCTGCGCTGCTGAAGGACGCCGTCACCACGCCGGCCGGCTGTACCATCGACGGCATCCTCGAACTCGAAGAAGGCGGCCTGCGCGTTACGCTGATCAAAGCCGTCATGCGCGCCACTCAGCGCGCCAAAGAACTAGCCAACACGAACTAGGTACTGGCCGTACGTGCGTCGACGCCTGTCGGCGCAAGAGCATGCTCGCGTTGGTCGCACTCTTCACTGGCCGCGCCGCAGATGAGCCCCAATACCGCTGGCCCGGGTCTCGCGTGTGAGGCCAGGGGTTCTCCCAGCCAAAATG
>CAXTNK010000067.1:0-1143 GCA_964245665.1 uncultured Acidobacteriaceae bacterium | reverse complement strand
TCTTTACTCAGTCATCAGTCAAAAGACATGTGTCCTCGTGAGCGAAGCGCAGCGAAGTCGAAGGACCTGCGTCTTCTCTCCCGGCCGGGATAAAACGCAGACCGAAACATTCCACCCGGCAAAACCAGCCAAACCCAACCCGCGTAAACTAAACCCATGCACGCGACCATCGCGACCCCGGCTACGATCACCAGGCAGCCATCCAAAGGCCTGCGCCGCTTCGCCTGGACGCTTCTCGCGTACAACGTGCTCGTCATCTTATGGGGAGCTGTCGTCCGCGCCACTAGTTCCGGCGCAGGCTGCGGCGATCACTGGCCGCTCTGCAACGGCACCATCATCCAGCACCATCCCCGCGCCGCGACCATCATCGAGTTCCTCCACCGCATGTCGAGCGGCCTGGTCCTCATCGGCGTGCTCATCATGGTCGTCTGGACCTTCCGCAGCACCTTCCGAGGAGCATGGGCGCGCGTGACTGCCTCAATCGCAACAGTGTTGACGATCAACGAAGCCTTCCTCGGCGCCATGCTGGTCAAGCTCGGCTACGTCGATCAGAACGCCTCTACCGGCCGAAGCATCTTCTTCTCGCTGCACCTGTCGAACACGCTGCTCATGCTCGCTGCTGTCGCAATCACCGCAGCTTTTCTTTCTGCGCAAACTCTGACGTCGCGTTACGACACACGCCTGCGTCACCTGCCAACTGCGCTCATCGGACTCGGCGCGACACTGATCGTCGGCGTCACGGGTTCACTCGCTGCGCTGGGCGATACGCTCTTCCCTGCGCAGACGCTCGCCGCCGCACTTGTACAGGACCTCGCGCCGCATACCAACTGGCTGATCCGCGTCCGCATCCTGCATCCGCTCAGCGCCATGGTCGCCGCTGCCTTCATCGGCTGGCTGGTCCTTCGTGCCGTCACGGTTACAGAGGTAAAGTCCCAGCGGCCGCTTGCCCTGGGCATCATTGTTTTACTGGGATTTCAGATTGTGCTCGGCCTGGCTGATGTGGCCCTCCTTGCGCCCGTCTGGCTACAAGTGCTGCACCTTTTAGGGGCGGATCTATTATGGATCAGCATGGTCGTACTGACAGTCGGCCTTTGCGTCATGCCGCGTGGCATCCGATCCCATAGCTGACAGACGACGTGAAGC
>CAXTNK010000066.1:14991-25928 GCA_964245665.1 uncultured Acidobacteriaceae bacterium | reverse complement strand
AGCGCGAAGGCCGCTGGGTGATCCCGGATCTCGAAGGCAAGGGCGGCCGCATCCGCACCATCCCGATTCCCGGGCTCGTCAAAGTTCGGATCGATGAATGGTTAAGCGCTGCTGCGATTACAAAAGGCCGGATCTTCCGCTCTGTCAACAAGGGCGACACAGTTGTGGGCGAAGGGATTGTGGATGAGAAGGCGATCTGGCGCCTGGTCATCGGCTACGCTGCGCAGACTTCGCTCGGGAACCTGGCACCGCATGATCTACGCAGAACATGTGCGAAGCTGTGTCGTAAGGCCGGCGGAAACCTCGAGCAGATTCAGTTGCTGCTTGGACATGCTTCCGTCGCTACGACAGAACGCTACCTCGGCACCGAACTGAATCTAGAGATAGCTGTCAATGATGGAATGGGATTGAAGCTTTAGCAGGATCCCACAGCTTTGTACTCCGCAGAGTGGTCGTACCTGCGACAAGTAACATGCGCTGTGTGCTAACCATTTATAGATCTTGACGGTCTAGGAGCGTCTAAGATCCTATTCTCATTTACGCTTATTGATGCAGAGTTAGGCCGTGAACTGGAGGAGAACAACCACTATGACACTTTTCCGCCTGCATGTTGTTCTGCTACATATTAGACCGATCATTTGGAGGAGGATCGAGCTTTCCAGTCATACATCACTTAGACAACTGCATTCTATTCTGCAGGTCTCGATGGGCTGGAACAACAACTATACTCACGGATTCGAAGTAAATGGAAGTCTGCTTGGAAGGCCTTCTCATAAACGGGGTCCAGCAAAACGAATCGGAGCCGAGAGCACCGTTCTGCTCTTTAAAGCCTTTCCGTTTGGGAAAACGACACTGGTTTACTGGTATGACTGCGGAGATGATTGGAAACGCGAACTCCCCCTTGAAGCGGATCTGCCCGTTACGTCTACAACATTCTGTCTTGACCGGGAGCTGAGGATTTGCCATAACCATAGCTGATCAATGCAACCTCATTGAGACTTAGTCTTCTAGAATACAGACGCGTCGCAATGTCAGGACCATAGTAGTTACAGCTAAGGAGGCTCTCGTACATGCGCGGTAATGATTATTCGCTGCTACCAATGGGAAGGACAGTAGGTAATGGATGGATCGCACGATGCTCCGTATGTGGCCTGCGAGGCCTTTCTGAAAGAATCGGATTAAGGGTGTTCTGCACCCACTCGCGATCGATCGGATTGGATGAAATCGGCAAACCTATTCTGGACTGGTATCGGCACGTTCAAGATATCCCGACGATCTAAGTCAGGCTCCCAAAGCTTTGTATCACCGTCTGCGAGTCTTCTCCTGAGCCATACTGTGTGCTGGTAGCCCGCCGCAGTGACAATGTTAGTGGCCAAACACGTCTCTGAGACCGGCTCCGACCAGAACCATTTCGCTAAAGCCGGTGTCTTCTGATCAACTTGGTAACGAACTCTGCGCGACAGACCACTAGACAGGATCTTGTGTTGCCACGCTTTGTTTGGACACTCTGTACACTTGGCGCTACGATATTAGATGGATCTGTAGTTCGAATGCTATTCGCTTACAAGCGAAGCGCAACAAAACACTCGACGCCGCCTACAGCCTTTACAGAAGTCGGCCGCACTTTCTTTTTATTGTAGTACCTTCCTCCCTCCCTCCACTAGCGCGTACGGACATAAGCGTTGATCTTCGGGTATTTACTGTATAAGTGATCGTGATGGCTACAGTGGTCTCTGCGGAGGATTGCGCCCTCTGGCATCCGTTTCTGAGCATGCGTATCGATACAAGCTTAACTGGGGAGGGAGCGCCGATGCAAGATGCAGCCCAAATTGTCTCGCCGATTGGTGAGGATCGCATCCGGGAAGCCTTTCGATATGCCGCCTCAGGTATGGCGATCACGGATTTGACTGGCCGCTTTGAAGAAACTAACTTGGCCTATCGCCAGATCGTAAACCGCACTGAAGAGCAGCTACACCAGGAGACCATCCTCTCTCTAACCCATTCCGAGGATCGCGAGCACTGCGAACGGGAGATCAAAAGGTTGATTTCTGGAGAGATCACCAGCTTTACCCTGGATAAGCGCTATGTTCGGCCGAATGGGTTACCAGTCTGGGTGCATAATTCCTTCTCTCTCCTTGGCGGCCATTTCCACAGACCATCGCACATCATTCTGAACTGCAACGATATAACTGAGCGTCTGCGGGCTGAACGCCTTTTGCGGGCGAGTGAAAAGCTTGCTTTGGTTGGTCAGTTGGCATCATCGATCGCGCACGAGATCATGAACCCGCTGGACTCGGTGCTCAACCTCCTCTTCCTGGTCAAGGACTCTCAAACCCTTGAGGATGCGCAATGTTTGGCAGCTCGAGCAGATGAGGAGACACAACGTGTCGTCCACATTGCGACACAGATGCTCCGATTCCAAAAAGAGCAGAAAGAGCCCACGCAAACGGATATTACAGAGTTGCTCCACTCTGTCCTAATCCTGTTCAAGGGTCGTCTCACTAAGGCGGACGTGGGTTTGAAGGTGGAAGGCAGACATGCCACGCACCTTATTTGCTATCCAGGCGAGATACGCCAGGTGCTGGCTAACTTAATACGTAATGCCATCGATGCCATGCCGGACGGCGGGATGCTGAGGATCCGTGTACGTCCGTCAACACTGTGGAAGGATGGGGTTGAGGGTGTTCGCATCACCCTCGCGGACACTGGGCAAGGCATGAGCAAAGAGACGCAACAACACATCTATGACCCATTTTTCACCACTAAAGGAAACCTGGGAACTGGACTTGGCCTTTGGGTAACACTCGGTATCTTGTTCAAACATCACGGGGCAATGCGCGTTCGCAGTAGAGATACGTCTGGGGCAAGTTGGACAGTGTTCACGCTCACTTTTCCGTGTGTCGCAGTAAAGAGGATCGCAGGGTCATACAGTCTGCTATAACATCATCCTCGAAGGCAATAAATACCTGGTTGCTAGTGCTGACGCGAAACGCGCAACAGGGGTACCGTGTTCAGGGATACATGGAGTCCTGGAAGAATTGGTTGTTCTTGGCTTGAGCAAAGAGACCGCCTTAGTGGTAGGGCAGCAACTTCATAAGGAAGGCTTCGCCCAAGTGACGATCACCAGGTGATCAGCACGGCCCTAGTATGCCGGCGCCGGAAACCTGAAGAGCGATTACTAGGAATGTTTACTCCGATATATATAGCCTTCTTTTGTGATTCGGGCTCACGCGGGCAACTCATTCTCAAGAGCCTCCACGTTATAGCTTTCCATCGCTTGACTCAGTTGGGAATCAACTTCATCTGCGATTATCATGACATCGTCCAGGAGCAGGCTGAAATCTATACTAGGCATATTGTTTCGCAGAGTCTCAAAGATGCTGACTTGTAACATACGGGATTCCTCCACCATAATCGCAGCACTATAACCTTGTTTGCGGCGGATGATGCCATGGTCATGCGCAGCGATGGAAATCAGTTCCTTGCTCCCTAAGGACACGTTACATCGCAATCGGCTGACCAGATCGGCCAGGATTGTCGGCAAATAACCTGTACGCTTCTCTCGCGTAAGCGAAACGGCCATAATCTTCGGATCTCTTTCCACCCGCTTGAACCATGCTTCAACGGTGCTCGATACTTCATCCTCTAGAATCGTAGCTGGGCTCTTAATGATTCGCTCTGGAGGTGGGCCAAGCTTCAATCTCTCCTTGATAGCAGCAACCAACTTGAACAGATTCATCGGCTTAACGAGTATCTGATCGGCCTGTAGGAGGATTGCCTGTGTGGCAGCGTTCATCTCTGGAAAGGCGCTAAGTAGCATAGTGACAGCCCGCGGATTAGCGTGGCGCATCGCACTAACTACGGTGAGGCCATCGCCTGCTCCTGGCATGTGAAGATCACTCAATAAGACATCGTACTGCCCCGCACTAATACACTTTAGGGCCTCAGCTACGTTCGCCGCCTCGGTTACCTCAAAGCCATGATCTGAAAGCACTCCAGACACAGCGAGGCGCACAAGTTCGTCATCATCAACCAACAGCAACCTGATCTGTTGCATAGTCGCCTCCTGACATATCAGAAGTATGTGTCGCAAGATCGTAGGGAGCAACTATTATCTATTGTGGCTTTGTAAGGTAGGCCTTTGCTTCCTGACATGCATAGTACACCTGTTATTCAGACACACTGTTTGTAAATTCGATCATTGTCGCAGTATCCGTCACGACCTCCTTAGAGGATCTCGCCGCTCGGCATTGCTGTTGGTTAGGCCTTCGGCCTCGCCACGAATAACTGCTAAGAACAATAGGTCCCCCGCTAGCCGAAGCTCGCCAATTTGGGCAGATCATGGTTCACATTGATGGAACTGTGGTTCCGTGATCTACCGGATTTCCTCATGAGAGGCGACTGCATCTGATCTTCGGCGATAATGAGATCCTCGCTAATTTCGGCCGGCATCATCGTATCGTCCGCGAATTGTTGAACAATTCCCCTACTGGTCATCAAGTTGCTAAAGTTTGCGATTGGTTTGGATTCCTGTCATCGCCTTTTAAGCGGAGTGCCTGCTGGGGCTAAGTTATACCTCATCCCTACTGTCAGTTCCTGGTCGAAATGCGTTGAACTAGGATCGCTTTCGTTTCTATTCTGTCATCCATGGCGAAAATCAAAGAATCTAGATCAACACAAAAGAAGAAGATCCCTCGTAAGGTCACAGATCCCAAATCAACAAAGAAGGTTAAATCTGCCCTTAAAGGTCATCGGATCGGCTATGTCCGGGTAAGCACGGTTGATCAGAATGCGGCGCGCCAGCTCGAAGGAATGGATGTCGAGCGGACATTCACCGATAAAGCTTCCGGCAAGGATGTAAAGCGACCCCAGCTCGAGGCCATGCTTGCCTTCGTGCGTGAAGGCGACACCATCGTCTGTCACAGCATGGACCGCATGGCTCGAAATCTCGACGATCTACGCCGTATCGTTCTCGGCGTGACGCAGCGTGGCATCCACGTGCAGTTCATCAAGGAAGGTCTGACCTTTACTGGCGAAGACTCGCCCATGGCAAACCTGCTGTTAAACGTAATGGGTGCGTTCGCTCAATTCGAGCGGGAGCTCATTAAAGAGCGGCAGCGAGAAGGGATCTCGATTGCCAAGAAGGCAGGAGCCTACAAGGGTCGCAAGCGTTCCCTCACCTTAGCAAAAGCAGATGATTTACGGCGTCGGGTCGCTCTAGGAGAAAAGCGGACAGCCATCGCGCGAGAACTCGGCATCAGTCGCTTTACTACATACGAATATGCGCCGGCCATGCCTGAAGAGAAAGTGCCAACGGCGAAGCGCAAAAAACGATTCTCTGTGTTGATGCCGATGAGCAGGTCCTTTCCGTTCGCAAGTTCATGCTGGAAATGCGTGGCTATACAGTGAGAACGGCTAGAAGCGACGACCAGGCGATGGATATACTGAAGTGGGACAATATTGACCTGATCCTCAGTCGCTTACCGCGTGTCATCGCTGAAGTGAAAGCACTGGGACTCCTCGTGCCCACAGTGTTTGTTGCCGGCTATGCTGAGCTAGGTAAAGCAGAGGCCGATGCCATACTGGCGCAAGGGGCTCAGTCGCCTGTCGAAGTCCTGGCCCTGGTCAAGACGCTCCTCAATCAATCCAGGCTCAAACGCTAGCGATTGCTTGGGAAAGGCTTTCAATGGACCTTCGAAATCCGTTTACTCATGACAATACGGGAAGCCACCTCAAAGCCCAGACGCTCGTAGAACGCAGTCACTTTGCCGTTCTGTTCACGAACAAGAAGCTGGACCTTTGTGATTCCTCGACCTTCAAGCCACTCTTCTGCAGCCTCTACCATGGCTCGGCCTATACCAAGCATCCGTGATGACGGAGCAGCAGCCACATAGTAAAGCCATCCTCGATGTCCGTCCTGGCCCACCATTACGCTTCCGACGACATGCCCCGTTTCGTCTAGCCCGAGAAGGATGTCAGCATTTTCCGCAGATTGTGCAAAAACGAAATCTGCTGATGGATCGTTGTAGCTAACCACGAGGTCGCATGCCGTCCAAAGTCGTACTGTTTCCGATTTGTCTTCGAGCATGGCCGGTCTGATCTGGATCAGCACAAGCGCTCCTCCTTCTTCCTTTCAGCTAAAACACAGTAAGGATCAAGTATATTTGTACCTCGATGCAGGCGTCGTAATGAACGTCTCAGAGGCGACAGCCTCTATAAATTGGCTCAGTTGCCGACGTGTACAACGAACGTTTCAGAGGCGGCAAGCTCGTGCAAAGCCTCTGAAAAGCCGACTTTCGAGTTAGTTCGTTTTGCTTCGTCAGCCGCTATCGTATCGAAGGAGGCGAGGATGCGTGCTTTCTTGGTGATGATAACGGTTGCCCCTTATTCTGGCTCTTTACTTGGCTTCTTCTCTCCCTTTTCGTGCGTCTACCCTTAGACAGTCTTTGGAGGAAGTGTTCTGGCTTCATCTTTGTGCCTGGCATGATTACTCTGATTGGGATCCAGGGGCCGATGGGTCACGTCGGCCATCCTCATGGTGCTCACGCCACAGCCTTTGTATGGACCATTGTCGTAGACTTTGTTCCCGCCCTGGCGATAGGGCTTTTCCTCAATCGCGACCAGCAGAAACGTATTAAAGACGGTCGGCTTAGGTGAGAAACATATCGCTGTCACTCGGTTTGTGGGCTTGGCCCACCGAAAAAAAGTGCGCTGACGATCACCCACGACAACTCCGCTTCGCGACGGTTCACATTATGTCTAATCCAATCGCAAATCGTCGATGTATGGTCATCGTCATTTAGCGGGTGATCTACCTTCCTCTCTCTGGAGGATCGAAAATACTTGCAGCCTGCCATGCAGATCGTCTGTGTGCGCCCTATGGGCTTTTCTAACACGCTCCCATTGCCTGACGGCAAGGGTTCGAATGCACTTCTCCCCAGCCTTGTAAGAGCCGGCCACTTTGCCCGATGGTTTGTCCATGCGTCGATAGATAAAATGCTAGAACCTTTTGGCACGATCAGTGTCGAGGACAGTGCTTCCTTAGCAGCATTTCCGAGGATATGCTGTGTTGTTCTCTGAGATTTATCCCATAGAAGCTGGCTTCCAAACTAAACTTCCATGAATCGTTCGACGCAGATCACATTGTGTCTGCTGGATTTTCATCGAACGATCACCTGAGGAGATAAGACCATGAAGTGGCTGATACATCGATGCCAGCACACCTCTCTACAACCGCTTCTATCATCTGCTCCTCCATGCGGACAAGCAGCCAGCGGCGACAGTGGCATATTGTTCTACGGGCTCAGAAGGGGCACCAGTCAGGTGTACGTGAGCCGCCGGCGGGTCAGATTATCATTCGGGGTTTAAACCACCAATAAGTCCGCGACCCTTGTACCTGTGCGCCACTGAAGTCTCCTCGTCGTAGAAGCATTCGTCAAGGCGGCCCTTCTCATCCTCAGGTGCGGCCGCGTCGCGGCCATCGATGATTATCATGCGTGAAACAGCTGAGTTCCTCGTAGATCGGACGGCGGCAAGCTTCCGGAAAACGAGACTTTCAGTAGCTTCGGGAATAGCAGGCTTTCGTACGGGGTACGCGCCAGCCGGCCTTCAGTAGAGGAAATCGAAATCCACAAGCGCATGCGGTCCGTAATTACCGAAGTAGGATCCGTATTGCGGATCTGCGATGTTGGAATGCACCTGCAGGGGATTGTCGTGGTTGCTAATGTTCCGCACGGTGAAGGATAGACGAACGGCATGCTGTGAGTTGATGTTGAAGTCTTTCGCAATGCGCGCATCTGCAGAGAGAAAATCCGGGTAGCGAGGTTGCGCTGCCGCTGACGCAAGGGTCACATAGTTCTGCAATTGATCGAGTGGCTGCCAAGTAAAGCCGTTTCGATATTCGACATGAGGCGAGATGTGCATTCTCCAGGGCAGATTAGAAGTCCCCCAGATAAGCAGGCGATTGGGGATCTCCCCCGCTGTGCTGGCCACAATAGGTGAACGAACCACAGCAGATGGGAAATCGCCCAGATAGCTTGAGGCGTCCGTGAGGTCTCCGCGGGCAAACTGATGTACGTAGGAAACGAAGAAGTCACGTTCTTTGTGAGCGCCGACGCGGGCTGTAAACTCAAGCTGTCGCCTTTGTATCTCGCCCGATCCTGAAAGTACAAGAGCAGCGCCGGCCGTCGTTGTCTCGGGAGACAGGGTCAACTGGTCTTGTGCCTCGGCATGAAGGTAGCGACCACGAAGCGCGAAAGATTTATTTATCGACTGCTCAGTCTCTAGGTTCCATGCGAAGGTATATGGCGCAAAGTTACCAGCGCGGTCTTGATGATGAAGGAAAGGGTTTCCCGTCTCAGCTGACTGGCTGATTACATTTTGGTACAGTTGCGGTTCACCGCTGACGTTACCCGCGCTGTTGTAATTAGTGACAATCTGTTGCGGGTACTTGTTGAACGCGTAGGTACCCAGCGGCACGGCGTCATAAAAGAGGCCTAGACCTCCGCGCACCACGAAGGCATTGCTGGCCGTAGGAGTCCATGCGAACCCCGAGCGAGGAGCTACGCGGGTCGTAAAAGTCAAAGATTGCGTTTCAGCGCGGATTCCAACATCGAAAGCCAAATGGCGGTCGACAATCCAGTGGTCCTGCGCATAGGCCGCAGGTTCGAAATCGGCCACGCTAAATGTGCCGGTGCCCGTATAGCTGATAGTTTGAAGCAAGTTGCCAGCAGCTCCCATAATATCTACGTTGCGGTCGAGCACCTGCCCGGTATCCTCCGCATGTCCAAGCACTGTACCTAGCTGAATGTTGTGTTTGCCGTCTAGAGCCAGCGGAGCGGAAGCCCAAGTTTCTAGCCACTGAAAACGTGTCGCCTCGCGTCTTTGCTGACCAAAGTAGGTTCCTGAATTTCCAGTAGGCGAGAGAACCATGGCTGCCGCTTCAAGAGTCGTAGGCTGTCCTTGAACGGAGATGTCATCGCGGACTCCGGCGAAGACCGAAGTAAGCAAGCCGCCTCGAAGTGCGTAACGGTCTGTCATGGTCCCAGCATCTTCTTGGTATCCGGCATTCGGCGTCACCGGTTCTGGGTCAAAGTAATTTAGATTCTCATAGTGAACTGTGTGCGGCGCAAAGTGCAGGGTAGCCGTGACGCTATCAGCCGTACTAACTGGAGCGTCGAACTGACTGAAAGAGTTGAACGCGTTCGAGCGCGTTTCGTTGACGGGAAAAGGAAGGGTACGAACCTCTGCCTTATCGACGAGATACTCAGAACCTTCTGCAAAATAAAGATGATTTTGGATCAGCGGTCCGCTAAAGTTCAGCCGAGGAGAAGCATCTCGAATACCCTCCAAATGTCCGCTGCGGATGCGGAAGTCTGGCAGGGGATCATTTAAGCTGTAGTCCCATTTGGCTCCACCAGGGCGCGTCTCTGCACTGACGACACCTGCGGTAAAGCTTCCATACTGCGCCAAGTATGGAGACTGCATCACCTTGAGCAGATCGACACTGTCGATCGGGATACTAAGGCCAAAGTCTCCGGTCGCTGGATCATTCACGTTTACCGCATTGACTAGAAGGCTGCTATGAACTTCATCCATTCCCGAGACCTGCACTCGACCATCGGGTGTTCGAATCACACCGGGAACAAGAGGCAAAGCGTCGGTTATCGTACTTGGCCGCAGAGGAGAAGACATGGCGTTTCCTGTAGGCAACGTGGTCTCACTACTGGATGCCTCGGTAAGTGGATTTTGGGAATTGCTGCCCTGAACCGTCACATTTTGCTGCACAGTAGCCGGAGCCAACATGATCTGAATGATCGATCCCTGTCCACCCATAACATCCTGGGCGGCAGTATGGAAACCCTGCAGCTTGGCGCTAAGGTGCAGCTGAGTTGGATCTCCGCAACCTTCTAACTTACCCTGGCCCTGTGAGTCGGTAATCACACTGCAGACTACATCTCTACCCACCGACCGACCCTCGATCCTGGCACCAGCTAGAGGACGGCCGTCCTCTCTGACCGCTCGAACCTGAATCGAAGCCGATTGAGCGAAGACCGGGACTTGAGCAGAAACCAATGCAATCGTCAGCATGAAGCTCCTCAAGCGGTTCACAGGGCGAGCAACAATTGTCATATCTGCTGGCATTCAAATCCCCGTCAACACCACGCTTTAGATTCTCCGCCGACCGCATTCGATTCGCAGCGCAATGCCTTCAAGGGAGCTTTTCAAAGAATGGGGTTCATGGCGTAACGCTTGACCGGAACGATTTCATGCAACAGCTTGTGACAATCGCGGCCCACGATCTGCTTTCAGAGCGGTAAAAATTGGCACGTTGCGAGTTTGGGGATACTTTTCTCTTGAGTCTTTCCCTGCGGGAACTAGAAGCGATGCCTTGCTCTAGGAACCGAGTGTCAGACCGCAAGCGATAACGGAAACCTGTACTCGATTGAAACCCAAGTGTTCAGCCTAGACATAGGTCTTTAAGGACAGTGCGGACCATCCTAGAGAGTCATGCCTTAGCTCTCATTCACATCGCAAAGTCATTGCGGGATCAACTTCCGTTGCTCGGCGCGCAGGCAGGAAGGCCGCTAAGGAAGCAACAGCGAACAGGAAGCACGGCACGATGATGAAAGCGACTGGATCGTGGGCGTCAATGCCGAACATCATGCTGGCGAACAGGTTTGAGACCAGACCGCACAGAATAACGCCCACTGCTCCACCGATAAGAACTGGCTTCATGGCCCGGCAAAGCACATGCCGCACCACCGTCCTTTTGTCGGCGCCAAGAGCCAGGCGAATGCCGATCTCACGCACAGAGCGGCTTACACTGAAAGACACCATTCCGTACATGCCAATAGAGCAGAGCAAGAGAGCCAGAATGCCGAGGCCGCCGGAGAGACCGGCGACAATGCGCGAAGGTCCGCGCCAGAGTTCCAGAT
>CAXTNK010000066.1:0-14981 GCA_964245665.1 uncultured Acidobacteriaceae bacterium | reverse complement strand
ATAGTATTCCAGCTGCGTAACATTGATAGCCAGGGTCCGATCGATGGATTGCGCTGCAGCAGTCATGCCCTTGGACGTGCCGCCGAAACTTGCGCCATAACGAACCAGGACGTAGTTTCGTGCGTTATCTTCAGGGCCGAAGGGATAATAGAGATAGTTCGAAGTGGATTCCCCTAGATGCGATACTTGCGCGTCCTGCGCAACTCCGATCACGATGTGCTGATGCCTTTCAGAATCCAGCAGAATCTTGCCTAAAGGATCCCGCTTGGGCCACAGCCGCTGTGCCGTTGACTCTGTGACAATAATGCTGGGCACGGCACGCGTCTCTGCCGATGTGAAGTCCCGTCCGCGAGTAATGGGTATTTCCAGAAGCGAAAAATAACCAGGTGTGACATGGTTGTATTCGATTGGAATCTGACCCGATTGGTCAGGCAGCATAAAGTGGCTTTCGCTAATGTCACGCGCTAGGGGCGCATTTTCGGCCTGCGCGACTGCGGCCACGCCAGGAAGGCCATGAAGCTTTTCAGTGAATTGACGCATGAACTGCGTCGCATGCGGCTGATCGTATCCCTGCTGCCTTAAATTCAGGAAGGTTGCAGCCACTCCTTTGATTTCGAAACCAGGGTCGACCGTTTGTGCGTAATACAGCCCGCGCAGCAGCAATCCTGCAGCCAGTAGCAACACCATGCAGACGGCTACCTGCAAGCCAACCAATGCTTTTAGCAGGAAGCGCCCGCTTCGCTTTCCTGAAACCGCATAGGTGCCGTCACCCTTCATGCTGCCGTTCAAGTCGGCTCGTGTGCTTTGCAAGGCGGGAATCATGCCGAACGCGATGCCCGTACCAAGCGTGAGCAGAAGGGCATATAAAAGCACATGCAGGTCAGGCGCGGCGTTGATGGCCATGGGAGGAAAGCCGCTCGGCAGATGACTTATAACAAAACGCACCAGAGACCCGAATAGGCAGCAGGCAATCACCGATCCGAGGATACCGCCGGCTAGCGAAAGCAGCAGGCTCTCCGTGAGCAGCTGGCGGATGAGACGGCCTCTAGCCGCTCCTAGAGACAGACGCAGCGCCATCTCCTTCTGCCGCACCGAAGCGCGTGCCAGCAGAAGATTGGTGACATTCGTGCACGCGATCAGCAACACCAGAGCAAACGCCGTCAGTATGACGGAAGATACCGGGATGAAGAACTTGCGTTCTTCGGGGCTCGAAAAGAACCGTGCGGTTCGAATGGCGAGCGAAATACTCCTGCCTGGATACTGGTTATTCATGCGCTGGGCAATGACATCCAGATCGGCGCGAACTTCGTCGAGAGTAAAGCCGGGCCGTGTGCGCCCAAGCATCGCCAGCCAGCTTGTGTTGTCCTTCGCGAGAAGATTCCAACCCGGCTCCAATACATTCTGCATCGTGACAGGAATCCAGAAATCACTCGTGAACAACTCTGTCCCAACAAAACCGGAATGGGCGACCCCTATCACGGTATAGGGTGTCCGATTCAGAACGATCGGCTTGCCGATGATTGCGGGGTCTGCTCCAAACTGGTTGCGCCACATCGCTTCACTGAGCACTGCGACGGTATTGCCGCCGGGCGCTGAGCAGTCGGCATTTATAAAAAAGCGTCCCAGCGCAGGATGTTCTTCCAGCACGTCGAAATAGTTGCATGAGGCAAGAGTGCCAAGGATCTGGCGTGAATTACCGCCGGCAAGTGTCGCCTGAGCATCGGGCTCATAGGCTGCGATGCCGGAAAAGACATGGTTGTGATCGCGATAGTCGCGATATTCCGACCAGGAAACATAGCCCGGATTGTTGCGAATCTCACGATTGCCCCGGCCATGAAACTGGAGGATCTGACTGATGCTTAGCACCTCCCTGGCGCGCGGAACAGGAAGCAGCCGAAGCGCCAGGCCGTTGATCACCGAGAAAATACCAACATTTATGCCCACACCAAGCGCAATGGCCAGTATGGCCGCGATCGTGACACTAGGGCTGCGGCCCAGCGTTCGCACGCCAAAGCGTAGGTCTTGCAGAAACTGTTCGAGCCAGGTAACGCTCCAAACATCGTGCGTCTGCTCTTTGACCCTCGTGACATTACCAAATTTGCGCATAGCTGCGAAACGGGCAGCTTCCGGAGACATGCCACGGTCGATGTTGTCTTGCGTCTCCCTTTCGAGGTGTTCGCGAATCTCTTCCTCTAGCTGCTCGAGCATTCGTTTGCGGCGCGTCATCGACCCTCCTATTCAACCGGCCGGAGGATTTGAGCAATCGCCGCGGCCAGTTTTTCCCACTTGCTGGTTTCAATCCTTAATTGCTTTTTCCCCAGCGCTGTCAGCGCATAAAATTTCGCGCGGCGATTATTCTCTGATGTGCCTTCCTCTACAGAAATCCATTTGCGCTTGATGAGGCGGTGCAATGCGGGATAGAGCGATCCCTGCTCGACTTGAAGCACTTCGTCTGAGCGGAACTCGATGGCCTTCGCGATTGCATGGCCGTGCAGCGGCCCAAGCTGCAGGGTGCGAAGGACCAGAAGATCCAATGTGCCTTGTAGCAGCTCTATTTTTTTTAGATCGTCTTTAGTAGACATTCTAGGTAAAACAAGAATAAGTGCCTATAGGTAGAGTGTCAAGGGGAGACGGAAGAGAAGACCTCTCTAAATCCCGGCCCCCCTGCTCTCCAGGCAAGAACGCTTACAAGCTCTTGAATGCTGGGTTATCTGAACGCCATCTGGTCCGAATCGAGATTTTGAACCCCCCACGACAACTCCGGTTGGCGAAGGTGATTTTGAAACGAGCAAGAAAGATTGCTTAGCGTTCCGCTCGCAAGTCAAGGCTTGGGCGGCGGCTGAATTCCTTGAGATTTCAGAGCCCGATCAATTGCAGGCCACAGTTCGGAAGTAGGTCGAGCCCCAGCCGGCAGCCGCTCACCATTCACAAACATCTGTGGTGTTGCGTCAAGTCCCAAAGACCGCCCAAGCTTTAGAGACGATTCGACACCTGACTCATCCTGTGTCTTCAAGCAGGCTGTCAGCTCCGGAGTATTCACTTTGCTCTCGCCACCAATCGTTGTGACAATGCTATCCAGCTTCTGAAATGACTTGGTCAGGTCTGATTGCGTGCTGCTGACATCCTGCCGATGATTGTGTACATAGTCCACGTATGTCCAGTAGGCGCTCGGTTTCAAGCTGCCTAGACAGTTAGCGTCCACCGCTGCCCGCATGGCCCAGGGGTGCCCTTCAATCGGAAAGTCCTTGTAAACGATGTTGATCAGATCTTTGTAGTGATCTAGCGTCTCGGGCAGAGTTTCGCTGTTCAGCATCGCGCAATATGGGCACTCCAGATCGTCGAAGTTAATGATCTGGACCTTCGCACCTGGGTTGCCACGTATAGGCCGCTTATCTACGTTGATTGCAAGTGCCGGATTCTTGTTAACGTCAAATTTTTCAAGCCTTGCAAGGATGTTTCCATCTTTTGAGATCAAGAACTCGACCGTAGTCTGTTTGCCTGCATGGACAAACGTCACTGGCAGAGTGTCGAAGTTGGCTGTGTCGCTTTGAGATCTGCTTCCAAAAATAACGTCATCGTCAGGTGGAACTACAAATTGGGAGCGGATTAAAACTTCAAGCGATCGGGTGGTTGAAGGTGATGCGACCGATGAGGCGTTTACAACATTCTGAGCTGCCTGTGTCTGTGCTCCTGATTCAAAGCCTATGAGCAAAGCACAACACAAAAACAAAGGACTGAAACGCGACAAAGTTGGCCTCGTTACACCGAAAAAATTAGATTGTGCCCATTATCTCAAGACAGCAAAGCGGGTTCATCGTTGGTGATGACGAACAATCCTTAGGCCGCATGGAAGGCGTGAAAAGCTCTCAAAATGATTGTCAGGGCTAGTATTACAGCGACTATCACTATCAAAACAGCAAGCCACGTTCTATTCATGATCGATCCTTTCCCAATATTACGAAAGCTATCTGATTGTAGAGACCTTAGGACCAGACATCGAGAACGTTGTTTGATTTTTACCTGCCCGGGAATAGTCAGCCCCTTTTAACCTTTGCAACCCTTCACGTCCTCGGGTGCGTCCGCATCGCGGCCATCGATGATTATCATGCGTGAAAACAGCTAACGTTTACCAGGTGAAATTGACTTGAAGAAGTTGGGCTTTTGTAACCTGCCGAAACTGATTGCGGCTAGCGTCTATGAAAGCGTTGGGCTCGCTTATGGTGACAGGTGAGTGATCGGGGTTACGGCGTGGTAGGCCCTGACTGCATTTGAGGCCGGTGCGTGAGGAGCTTTGGATCGGGAGTCGGTGCCTGCGGGGCGCCGTCCAGAGCCTTCCGCGTCACTTCTGCCGTTCCGGTTCTTCCATCGTCTGAGAGTCGAATAACAACTCGCACCGTCTGTGTCTTCGGTGGAATCCTCAATGTCATCGGAATGCGTGTCACTGCGCTGGCAAGTTTCGCGGGATCTTGATTGTCTGCAGTGGCTGTGAAGTTCTGGATCCTCGAGGCGATGAAGTCATTACGTCCATTGAGACTGGCAGCTGCGGTCATGACGTCGACTCGGCTCTTCCCATCAGCAGTCGGATGCCATTCAAGATTCTTTGAGGACAAAAGAATTGTGAATTGCGCCGTATTGGTATCAGGATGACGCAACAAATCAGTGATCGAGACGCCGAGAGCGTTAAACGCAATACTGGACCGCGCAGCCTCGGAAAGATCGACCATCCTCTGCTGCTGGGGACTAGCACCCTCATTCTTGTCGAGAGTGAAGTAGCCTTCTTTCGTCATCGCACGCAGGTTCCGATCGCGTAAAGCGACGTGAATATGGCGGAACCTGCCATTCACCTTCTCTGCAGACGTCTGCTCTGGCTGGTAGGTCAATGTGTAATACTCCGAGCCAAGATCCACTGACTGCTGAATCTCATCACTGATATCGTTACGATTGTAAAAAAGCCTGCCGCCGGTCTCCTTTACGAAGACGCCAAAATTGATGTCGTGCGGAAATGGATTGTTGTCGCTGATGTCCGCGTTAGCGGACTTTTCATTCATGTTGAAGCCGGGCAGGACCTTCAATCCGGGATAGATGAGAAACAGGCTGACACGCGAGTCTACCAGCATATTTGTGGTGTCATGAACGTACTGGTTCAGCTGATCGACCATGGTACTTGGTTGTCCGATGAGCAGGATGCCGGGGCCGCCATTGCCTACCCACACAATATTTTTCCGCCCGGTAACTCCCCTGTTTTGGAGTGCAATCTGTTGGAGCGCGTCGACAGACTGTACGAAGCGTTCCGGAACAAAGAATGGCGTGTCTTTGTACGGTAGGGTCGGTGCCACATGGTCTAGCGCATACAGCAGATCGGTCTTGCTCTGTGTAAAGCCCTGCACCATCTCGAGCGACTGATTTCCGAGCACCATCAGCTCCGCTGGCGCCCTTAGCTGCGATGGCTGCGCCATCAGGTAGTTACGCATCATGGAGCGGATGTAGGCGAAGTCCGTGTAGTCCGAGTCGAGCAGATCGAGTAGGTAAATGGTAAGAGGCGGCTGGCTTGCAGTATCTCCCGAAGGCTGGCTCGCATCCTCCACATGCCTGTCGGGCGGTTCGAACGAGAAGATCCGCTGCTGCCTCTTGTCGTCTGTAATGGTGAAGTCGTCTTTGGTAAGTCCCTTCACCACCGGGTGTCCCTTTTTGTCGACGACGGTGACATCCAGAAACACCAGGCGGGAGGTCACATGGATGGTGGTGGGGGTAATGGAGTCTGTCTGTTGTGCCTCGGCCGACTTTACCTGATGGAGAAACAGGAGTGAAAGAATTGCACCGCAAAGGAGATCCCGGACATACCGCATCGACAATCCTCGAGCGTAGTATATTCCGATTCGACGATCGCAAAGTAGAGCATTGACTGAAGTACCGTCGATCGCGCTTAGCTCACGAGACTCAACCAGAACCCCTGCTGAGTTGCGCGCAGCTCGAAATGTGGGGTCGGTGGACCGTGCCCCGGCAGCCCTGACTTCGTATACGGCGGCTCTTTACAGTAGAAATTAGGAACCAGTTTTCGGTATCGCTCGAGATTGTCCCGAATGTGATGCAGGATTTCGTCCAGGGTGGGTGCAGCAGCAGTTGGAGGAGTTTGCTCGGCAAGCAGCGGCTCGGCAAGCAAGATGAGCAGGACGAATATAAGCATCCAGAAAATGATGCTGACTTCGCGGATAAAGTCTCATTGCCCTAGTATCGCAAGCAAGAGTAGGCCCCGTTCACTTGACGGAAAGAATGTTTCGGCAACTTGCCCGTACTTATAGATTACCTAGAACAACACCGGTTACGGAGGCGATAGCAATCCAGCGATGTTACCTCGGCTCCGTTTCTGTATATCCGTATAGTCGATGAGCGCGTCGGCTGGGTGGCGTCAGTCCAAGATCTCATCGAGCTTACTCCAAAGAGTGTGAGCTAATCTGCCAGCGGATGGCGCTACGAGGATAATTGGAACCGCAGCTAGAAGGAGCGGCGTCATGAAAAGCCGAGTTGCCATCCGGCCACTGTGGGTGCAGCCGTAGTCGTACTCTGGATGATTTGCATATCCGCGACACTTTCCAATCCGCTTGGTATGGGCGGGATCGGTCGTGTGCTCATCTATCTCTTATCTCTCCTGCCCGATAGCGATGGCACGTCAGCAGTCGCAGGGCTTCTATTTCGTACTGATCGCGAATACTGCGAGTTATGCGCTTGTGGGACTCATTGTCGAATGCTCAGCTCGGTGCTACCACTTACTCTCACATCAAAACCCGCGGACCATGTAACCATTGCTACGTCCGTTGCTGGTCTATCACCTTGATCCGACAACTTCAGTTGATTGCGATAGAGCTTGACAGAGCTTTTGGCTGGTGTGCTTCCACTGGGAACGGTCAGCATAATCGACGGATTCTAAGTCGATCCTTGCAATGGCACTAAACTCGGGTTCCGATATTTCAAAGGAAGAGCTTTGTCCTGGTTCGATGGTTCGTTCAAGAGTGAAGGTCTTCGCGACTGCTGAGGGACTTTCGCCATTCGGGTATAGAACAGCTGACTCGACTCGTCCGCCAACCGGGAAACCCAGAACAGTGATCTTGGTCCGAACAATGCTCGAAGACTTCGAGTTGGTGAGCTCCACCTGCAGTTTCTTCGTTTCCACAGGAGTTTCCTTTGATACAGGTACGAGATGTCCAGTATCGAACTCCATTTTCGTTTGTAGCTCAACAGGACAGCTGGATGCACGTTCCGGTGAAGTCGAGAGGGTTTGGGAGAAGGCTGTTGAGCCGAGGAGGAAGAGGACTGTGAAAACGCAGCTGCGGTTCATGTTGATCTCCAATTGCCCAGATTATAGGTCTTGTCTTTGATCGTTGCCTACTGCTTAACCAGGAAACGACCTGCTTACGCTCGTTCGCGTGCCGAGGAAGCACAAAGAGGAAACGAGCACAAGAACTGAACTGACCGCTATCGAAGACCATCTAGTCCGAAGTCACGCTGATTAACCTTAGCCATTTATCGACCAACAGAGGCCCTTCCGTAGCCAGAAGTCGCGTCCGACGAAGTCCAAATGCATGGCCGCCCAGGGCGTACAGATGCATCTCCACCGGGCTGCCAGCCTTCTTCAAGCCAGCATAATAGCTTAGTGAATCCTCTACACGGTCCACGTGATAATCAAATGGCAGGAAATCGGCTGACATGCATCTTGAACGCATGGCAAAAACATTAACATGCGTGGAAAGTGCTCAATTCCGCTGGAGAATCACGGGGGAATTTCCGAAATGAGTGCAGGTCCCGCTGGCATGATTTACAAGCACTCGCTTACTTACTGCTATCCCGGCTAGTACACTTGCGCTCAGCCAAGAACCCGCCGCCGTCGTGGAGAGAAATATGCATTCGCTCTTTTCCGATCTAGCCTTTGCCATTCGTCAGCTCACCAAGCACCGCATCTACGCCATCGCTGCGATCCTCTCGATGGCTCTCGGTATCGCCGCAACAGCTGCCGTCTACAGCGTCCTCTATGGCGTCCTCATCGATCCCTTCCCCTACAGGAGCGCAGACCGCATCGCTGTTATTAACCTCCATAACAAAGACGGCGATCAAGGCACGATTCCGCTCACTCTTGCCGAAGCTGACGAGATGCGCGAAGCCAGCACTGTCGCCGACGTTCTCGCTCAGCGGGTCTTTCCCATGTCCGTCAACGACGTCGATCTGCCCATTTCCACTCAGGTCCTTGAATTCACCGGCAACGGGTTCGACTTTATGAAGGCTCCGCCTTTGCTGGGCCGCACCTTCACCGCCAAAGAAGCGCCTGAAGGCCACGCCCCGCCACCCATCGCCGTCATCAGCTATCGATTCTGGAAAAACCACTTCGCCGGTGCTCCCGACGTAATCGGCAAGACCCTCACCCTTGATCACCAAAAATTTACCGTGATCGGAGTCATGGGTCCTCGCTTCACCTGGGTTGACTGCGACGTCTACCTTCCCATCCCGGCCAGCGTCAATGCGAAAACACAATACTCGACCCTTCTCCGTTTGAAACCTGGCGCTACCTTAAGCGCAACCCAGGCTGAGATGGACAGCTTCGTCCGCCAGATCGGCCACGGTGATCCAACTGTTCTTCCTAAAGGCGACTTCACTGTCACCGTCGACAAGCTGAGCGACAGCCTGCTCGGCCACTTCAAAGGCACCCTCTATCTGCTCTTCGCCTCTGTCGGACTCCTGCTTCTGATCGGCTGCGGTAATGTCTCTATTCTTATGCTCGCCCGCGGCACCTCACGTCAACAGGAGCTATGTATGCGCGCCGCCCTGGGCGCTTCCCGTGCACGCATCGTGCGCCAACTGCTCACTGAGTCTGTAACACTCTCTCTGGCTGGCGGCCTCCTTGGCATGGGTCTTGCCTGGCTTGCCATCCGCCTCATCGTCGATGTCCTTCCCGAGTACGCCATCCCCCATGAAGTCATCATCCAGCTCAACGTTCCCGTCCTACTTTTCAGCGCTGCCATCGCTATCGCCACCGGAATTCTCTCCGGGCTTTTACCAGCGCTGCAGTTCTCTAAACCGAATCTGAATTTGATGATGAAGGACGGCGACAGCCGGACTGCGAGCTCTCGTGGCGCTCGCCTCCGCCTCGCCATGATCGCCGGCCAGGTCGCCCTCACCGTCATCCTTCTCGCCGGCTCAGGTGCCGCTATGAAAACCTTTCTCAAGGCCTACACTGCCGACCTTGGATTCGATCCCCACAACTCACTCATCCTCTTCATTGGCGTTCCTCATGGCTCGTACACCACCTGGGAATCCCGTGCCCATTACCTCGATGCTCTTGTAGAGAAAGTCAAAAACACTCCCGGGATCCTTGATGCATCCACGTTCAGCGTGGGGCTGCCTCCAAATGCCAACTGGTCGCAACCCATCAACCTGATCGGTGCGCCCGCCGAAAACGGACGCCGCGCGAGCCTCTTACTGATCGACGCGGACTACTTCTCAACGCAAAGAATCCCATTACTGCAAGGTAGATTCCTGAATCGCTCCGAAGTCCTCCGCGGAGCTCATCTCGCCGTCGTCTCAAAGACCTTCGCCAAGCGCTACTTTCCCTCGTCCAGTCCATTAGGCCAAGAGGTCGTGCCCACAGAACTACAGACGAGAGCCGAACAAGCATCCGCACGCGCACCGACTGCAGATCCAGCCTCGGAACATCCCTTCGCCGCACCAAATCCCAAACAACCGTATGAAATCATCGGTGTCGTCGGCGATACCCGCGACGCAGGCTTCTATCAGCCCATCGAACCACAGATCTACGTTCCCTACACAACCCTGATCTTTCCTGAAACCATCCTTCTCGTCCGCACCGCCGCCGATCCTCACCTCGCGCTGCATGCGATCGGAGCCAGTATGCAAGCACTCGAAAAGGACCAGGTCATCAGCGAGGAACACACGTACGAGGAAATCCTCTCCGAGTTCGACTGGGCTCATGAGCGCTTCCTCTCCATCCTGTTTACTGTCTTCGCAGCCGTCGCTCTCAGCCTCGCAGCCATCGGCCTCTTCAGCCTGGTCACCTATTCCGTAGAACAGCGCACGAGAGAGATCGGCATCCGCATGGCTTTGGGCTCTTCGCGCCTCAATGTCCTTATCGTCACTATCCGCTCCACCGCATGGACGACAGCAATAGGCATCATTGTCGGCATAGGCCTAAGCATTAGCCTAAGTGGCTATGTTCAGCAGTGGACCTCGAGCAGTATGCGTGACACGGGCGTACTGATTCTTATCTCGGGTGTCTTTCTGCTGGCGTCAGTTGCCGCCTGCATCATTCCAGCAAGAAAAGCGACGCGCATCGATCCCGTGGTGGCGCTGAGAAGCAGTTAAGTGGCACTTAGGCTGGCGAAGAGCGCTCGATACGAAGGCTGAAAACGCATAGTTTCCCACGGCACCGCCGGTTGGCGAAGGTGATGGTAAGCCCAGTTGATTAAGGCAACATTTCTAGAATTCGTTGAAGACATGGCATCTTCACTGGAACCAAAGGTGAGGAGCGGTGTCTATAAGACAAGGTGCCGGCATGCAATGGTTGAAAATTCGTCCGCTCAGGAAGTCGGCGGCGATTCTCTTCGTTCTCGTTCTTTCTTTGAAGGCTTCACCCGCCTCACCACTTACAACGCCCGCTCAGGTGTTACGGGGCTATGGCTTGAGCTTGGCCATACCGGACTTGGTGGTTGCACTGAAAGACAGAAGATCCGGCGTTCGGCTCGCAGCTTCTATGGAACTGTCCGAGTCAAAGGCGATTGGAGAAGTGTTAGCGATAATGGAAGCCGCTGCAATAGAGAAGGACGACCTGGTTCAAGCTGAGATGTTCGAGGCTACTTTGGATCTTAATTCTTTAGAAGCTGTCCAGCCGCTTTCAGCCATTTGCTTGAATACTGCCCGTTCAGGGCAAAGCCGACTTGTAGCAGCTCGTGCCCTCTTCGGAAGAGGTAACCGGGCCTGTTTCGCCAGCAGTGCAGACATGATGCTTCCTTCACAGACGCCGGACGATCGCATAGGAGCTTGGTACATGCTTTCTCAGCGACGGGATAGAACCCTTCAGGAAACGAAACTTGTACTTGACCGTTTACTGGTTGCTTTGTTGGACCAAGATCCTCATCTGCGATTGGAGGCGTCGACGGGACTGCGATTCCTTCGTGATCCAGCGGCCGCAGAGCCACTACGGCGAGCGATTCTAATCGAAGCAGACAATGTCATTCGTGACCAGATGCAAGGCGATTTGGCATCGCTGACCGCTGCTCAACCCTGAGCGTCCAGAATCTCTTGCAAGCATTGGCATCGAGGTATGTACCGAATCCGAAAAGCTAAAAATGGGTATAAAGAAAACCTCGAGTGATCTCTCGAGTATATGCACACATCCAGCCTAAGCCCGATTCCGAGCTGCGGCAATGATCACCCTTTGGGTAGGCGCATACCTATAAAAAGCCATCTTTGTGGAGGTTTGCAGCTCGGATCGAGCTTGTCTCCTTGCGGAAAGTAGTAGCTGTTATTCGTTGGGATTGTTTTCTTCTACCTGGCCCGGAATAGCCAGCCCCTTCTGGTTCCAAGGATCTGGACAGGTAGGAGTTACCGACCGATGCCCATGCCGTGGCGGTGCACAATCTCAGGCGGCGCAATGGACTGTTCGAGCTGCTTTTTCGCCGCCAGAGCGCTCCGATGCGAGACATCTCTTCCCAGCGCCACCCCAGCTTCTCGCTGGCATTGGTAAACAGCTGCGCATCGTAGGCTCCGCGGAAGACCGCGACATAAGCCATACGATAGTGGAGCAGGTCTTTGGCTCCCATGTCGGTTTTTATTAATTCGTACAATATTCCCTAATAACTACAATGATTGAGCACAGATCGAGACGGAGCCACTGTCTAGGCCGGTGTAAACGACGGACTGAGCAAGATCATTGGTCAGAAGGGCAAGAGGAGCCATCTGAGTCTAAGCGATTGTAGACGCATGCAATAGGTGAATATGTCGAAGTTTTCCACGCACACTCTACCATGCAGGATGGCAAATACTTGTGAAACTACACGAGGTCGCACATGCCGCACACGTTGCACTGATTAAGGAAAAATTGTACCTAAGACGGAATAATTGTAGTTATTAAGGAATAGATTAAGCCTCTTGGAATGAGGGAAATGGTTGTCCTCATTGAGGAAGGACGACATGTGCCTTCTCGCCTTCTGCGTTGCGGTATTAGCGATCGGCAAATTCGAGC
The DNA here is from genome assembly GCA_964245665.1 of uncultured Acidobacteriaceae bacterium. GTDB lineage: Bacteria > Acidobacteriota > Terriglobia > Terriglobales > Acidobacteriaceae. The sequence continues at coordinate 2,737 of CAXTNK010000066.1, read as the reverse complement.
TTCGGTTAGGGATCAACGCATTGCGGACGCTATCGGTTGTCGCCATCGTCTATGGAAGTCAGGCTACCATCTATGCGCTACGAGCTCGTCGACACATGCGGGGTTTGCGCCCGACCATGTGGCTTGTTCTGTCTTCTGCCGCCGATGTTGCCATCATCACAGCGCTTGCACACATTGGCATTGCGATGGCTCCTCTCTCGCTGTCCATACTGGGCTGTGAGCTTGTTGCAGATTTTCTCTTTGGACTGGTTCTCGACGGAATCAAGATCCCAATGTTGTCGAAGTTCGGCATTGATTAGTCGCGAGCGGGATGTTTTCTTACCCATGCTTCTATTTGAACGACCGTATGCTTAAAGCTTCTCACCCCGCAGTTCGCTGAACCAGGCGAGATCAATTGTTGAAAAGTGTTGCTTTATACTTAGGATTCGATGTTGCTTCGCATCGCAACTGGCGCTTGTCAACCGCCTGGGTGAAAGACTTTCTGGCGACTCACGGTGTCGCCATCGCCTGGCTTCAGGCCATGGAACACAATGGTCGAGGTGATTGTGAGTGCACCCAGAGCCACAAGCGCTTTGTGAATACCGTGGATCATTTCGATCTGACCATGCTGGCCTTGAGTCGGAATGAAAAATGCTGTTGCTAACCCTGCCGCTGCGACGCCGAAACTGACGGACATCTGCTGCATCGTGCTGGCGATTGAACTTGCGTAGCTCGTTTGCTGGTCCGTAGTATCGGCATAGACCAGCGTATTCATACTTGTGTACTGCAACGATGTGAAGGCCCCGTAGAGGGAGGCCTGCAGCAAAATCATCCAGACCGGTGTATGCAGGCCGATGGTCGCAAACAGCAGAAGCAACAGGCCAAGGATCAGCGTATTCGAGATGAGCACCCAGCGGTAACCAATCGCGGACAGGAGACGGGGCATGATCATCTTCATACTCATGGCCGCCACGGCCTGCGGCATGATAAGAAGACCGGACTGTACCGGAGTGAAACCAAGACCAACCTGGTAAAGCAAGGGCAGGAGGAACGGTACTCCACCAATACCGAGACGTGTGAAGAAGCTGCCACTGACAGCCGCGCGGAAGGTTCGAATCTTAAATAGGCTGAGTTGGAGTAGCGGGAAGGGAAGCGACTTCGCATGCAGCCAATAGCCAACCAGCAACGCGAGGGAGAGTACGAGCAGTCCAGAGATCTCGCGCACGCTTAAAGTGTGCTCTCCGAAAACCTCCAGTACGTAAGACAGCAGCGCTACGCCTGAGCCGAAGAGGATCAGACCTACTGTGTCCAGCGGGTGTGTTTGCTCGCGATAATCAGGCAGGTGCAGATAGACGAGCAACAAACCGATCAGGCCAATTGGTATGTTGAGAAAGAAAATCACACGCCAGTGTAGGTAGCCAACGATCATGCCACCGGCGATGGGCCCAAGCATGGGAGCAATCAGGGCCGGTATAGAAACGAAGCTCATCGTTCGGAGTAGATCGGACTTTGCGAACGTGCGTACCAGGGTAAGACGCCCAACGGGTACCATCATGGAGCCACCCAATCCTTGTAGAATCCGGCAGGCAACGAGTATGTGAATGTCACTCGCGAGCCCGCATAAGAGCGATCCCAGAGTAAACAACCCGATGGCCGCGGCAAAAACACGTCGAGTTCCGAATCTATCCGCAACCCAGCCACTGATGGGGATGAAAACAGCAAGACTCAATGTGTAGCTGGCGAGGACTGCCTTCATGCTGAGCGGGCCAATGTGCAGAGCTGCCGAAATTGCCGGTACAGCCGTGTTCAGAATCGTCGTGTCGAGCGACTCCATGAAAAATGCAACCGCAACAAGCCATGGCAGCAGGCGTTTACTCGCCTCCGATGGTTGAGGAGAAACCGTCGCTGCGCTGGAAAAACCCACGGGACTCATACATCAATATGAACACGCCGTCACAGAGTCTTAGCGCTGAGTCCATTCTCGAGCCTTGTTTATAGTTCTGTGGACGTAAGAAGCTCGTTTTGAAGGGTTGGGATCGCGAGACAGATAGTCATTCTCGAGAGCACGTTCCACCTGATCCTGAGGCATGCCATTGCCGAGGGCAGCGACACAGAAGGCAATGTCCGCAGCAGCGGGTCTGTCCTGGTATTTGCTCGAAGTGCGGAACCGTTCGAGAGAAAGATCCGATGACCCGCGCCCTCTCTGGGGCGAAAGAGCGGCTTGCAGGCGTTTCCGCTCACGCTCTGATTCCCGCTCAGCGTAAAGCCTGGTGATTTCGCGCGCAAAGTCATCCGCCATCGGGTATTGCTGACCGGTGTTGCTCTTCAGCCGAACGAAAGGGAAGAGGCCGTCGAGTCTCTGGTACTTGGTCTTACAGTTTGTAAAGCCGGGAAGACGGCCGAACCGTCTCCAGTCGGCGGCACTGAAATCCGCGTCGTAGCGCGACGCCAGTGTCTGCGCTGCGAAAGTTCCGAGGAGCTTCTGGAATACAGCCGAGTGCTTGAGCCACGCCTGAAAGTTGCCGGCGCTGGTCTCGACGACCGCGCACGGCGTGAAGCCGTCTGTTGAGAGCCGTGCGAGTGTGGTCTCGTTGAGATCATCGAGCACGGTGTAACGATGTTCGCCGGAAGGACGGATATAGATATGCGAGCCCAGAGCATTGCGGTACTTGAGAAGGGAAAGCCGCGTCAGCACCTTTTCTCCAGGAATGCTGTCGAGACCCGGAAGCATCCCGCGATGGCTCAGAACACCGATATC
>CAXTNK010000065.1:18666-25933 GCA_964245665.1 uncultured Acidobacteriaceae bacterium | reverse complement strand
GATGTGGGTGTCCTGCTCGAGAAGACGCACCAGTTTGTTCCCAACCTGAAGCAGGAAAATTTCCGTATCTTCGAGGACGGCCAGCCGCAGAAGCTGGTGAGCTTTGGTCGCATTGAAGCCCCGATCACGGCCGTCCTTCTGTGTGAGTTTGCTTCGACCAACTATTACTTCATTTATGACATGCGCAACGCAGCTTATTCATTCGCGCAACAGCTGCGGCCGGATGACTATGTCGCCGTCGTCACCTATGACATGCATACGCAGATACTGACCGACTTTACGCAGGACAAGCGAGTCGTGATGCAGTCGCTGAACCAGCTGATGATCCCTGGCTTTCGCGAGACCAACGAGTTTGACGCGCTCTACGAAACGCTGGATCGGCTGACCCGCATTGAAGGTCGGAAATACATCATTCTTGTCTCGTCGGGTATCGACACATTTTCGAAAATCAACCTCGACAAGATCATGCAGAAGATCAAGACCACTCCGAATGTCACCATCTTTACGGTAGGCACGGGCGGCGCAGCGCGGATCACCGGTAATGCACGGCAGGGCGGCATGTTCGGCCCCAAGGGTATCGATTATCTGCAGGCCGATAATGAACTGAACACCTTCGCGCGTATGACAGGCGGCCAGTCTTTCTTCCCGCGGTTCGAAGCAGAGATGCCGGAGATCTTTCAGCAGATCAACAGCTCTATCCGCAATCAGTATGCGCTGGCTTACTCGCCGACGAATCCACGCTCCGATGGAAGTTATCGCAAGATTCGCGTGGAACTGGTCGATGGGGAGGGTAAGCCGCTGCAGATGCAGGACGAGAAGCACCACAACCTGAAGTACGACATCGTGGCCCGAGATGGCTATCGCGCGAAGAAGGAAGTCGAGTAGCTTTGGCAGTCGATGACGCCGGTACCTGCACCTATGTGCTGCTTGCCGGGCTGCCGGGAACAGGGAAGTCGACTCTTGCGAAAGCACTCGCTGCTCGCCTGCAGGGATTGGGCGCCAGGACGGTCATTTTGAACAAGGATGACGTGCGCGCGACGCTCTTTCCAGGAGCAGCGACCGATTATTCCGAGGCGCAGAACGCACTCTGTATGGAAGCTATGCTGTCCGCTGCAGATTATCTGCGGAGATGCCCGGCTCGTCCGCGTTTTATCTTTTTCGATGGCCGCACGTTTTCGCATGCCGCGCAGATCGAGCGGGTTATTGCTGCCGCTGAGGCTCACGCTGAACCTGTTAACTGGCGCATTCTCTATCTTTTCTGCTCGGACGAAGCTGCCGAAAAGCGTCTGGGTTCCGCTGAAGCTCATCCTGCCGCTGATCGCAGTTTCAAGCTGTATCTTTCGCTGAAGAAAGGCTTTGAGGCCATAACCCGGCGGCATCTTGCCATCGATACGACTGCCTCTTTAGAGGAAGGTATCGATGCCAGCCTTGATTATCTCGGGGTGCCTCTTCCTGCGCGCTCATTCTGATCTCTCGGAAACGCGCATCTTATCGTCAGCAAGTACAAACGAGGAGTGAATCAATGGATAAGTTTGCAATCTGGGCGCAGATGGAAGCCAAGCCTGGTAAAGAAGCAGAGGTTGAAGAGTTTTTGAAGTCCGCACAGCCGATGGCCGAAGCAGAAGCCGGAACTACCACGTGGTATGCGCTGAAAATTGGCCCATCCAAGTACGGCATCTTCGATACGTTTGCCGATGAGGACGCTCGGAAAGCTCACCTGAACGGGGATATCGCGAAGGCACTTTTCGCCAAGGCAAAAGATTTGTTTGTGAAGGAGCCGGAAGTTGACACGCCGGCTATCCTCGCTGCTAAAGCACCAGGCGCCTAGCGAAGCGCTCTCCCAAAGGCCCTCATGGCTATAACGGCCATGAGGGCTTTCATGCGTACGGTAAATATTGCCGAACTCAAGACCAGCTTGAGCACCTACCTGAACTTCGCCAAGGCCGGCGAGGACGTGATTATCCGCGATCGGAACACGCCGGTGGCTCGGCTGGTTTCTTATGTGGCCGTCGATGCGACGGAAGAGGTGTTTGAACGGGTGGCCAAGGGACTATGCGTCTGCCGAAGAAGAAATGGGACCCCGAAGCATTTTCAAAGCTTCCACAAACCATCGATGTGGGAAACGCCGGTACGCAGGCGATTATCGATGACCGGAACGAAGGCTCACAAAAGAGGTTGCCGCGTTCTGGGACAGCAGCATGTTAGTGCCATTGTGCACCGGGCAGGGAGGCAGTACCCAAGCCCTTAAATTAGCCACGCAATTCCAAATGATTACGTGGTCGGGAGCTGTCGCAGATACATAGCGCGATCGCCCGGCTGCTGCGATCGGGCCTCGTCGACGATTTGCAGATGAGGATTGCTACCTAGCGGTTAAATCGCCTTCCGCGGAATGGCGAGAGATCCTTCCGTGCGAAGAGGTAAGAGTCGAGGCATGCAGCCTGGTCTACACCTATCCACTGCGCGCTGCTGATAGTCTGCAGTTGGCAACGGCGATGATCTGGTGCCGCAAGAAACCGCTGGGCCGGACCTTTATCTGCAGCGATGCCCGCTTGAGCGAAGCAGCGACGCAGGAAGGAATTGCCGTTCTGCAGCCACAGTGAAGTTAGCCGAAGAGAAACTCCTTCGTCCTTAGCTCCTTGATGACATCGCGAAGCTTCGCTGCCCGCTCGAATTCGAACTTATTTGCTGCTTCGCGCATCTCTGTTTCGAGCTTCCCGACAAAATCCTCGAGATCATGCTGGTCTTTGAACTCAGGAATCTCCTGCTCCTGCTCGGTCATGTCCGCGTATTCGGCTTTAAGTATCTGTGCCAGTGCCATATCGGTTGGCCGGATGATCGATGTTGGCGTAATGCCATGCTCGGTGTTGTGCGCTTCCTGCACCGTCCGTCGCCGCTCGGTCTCATCAATCGCCCGTCGCATTGAATCCGTCATCGTATCCGCGTAGAGAATTGCCCGGCCGTTGACATTACGCGCGGCGCGTCCCATGGTCTGGATCAGTGACCCCTGGGAGCGAAGAAAACCTTCCTTGTCTGCATCGAGGATTGCGACCAGCGAAACCTCCGGCAGGTCGAGTCCTTCGCGCAGCAGGTTGATGCCGATCAGGACGTCATACTCGCCTTTACGCAGATCGCGCAGCAGGCGCACCCGCTCGAGTGTCTCGATCTCGGAATGCATGTAGCGGCACTTCACCCCGACCTCGGTGTAGTAGCCGGCGAGATCTTCTGACATGCGCTTGGTGAGCGTCGTCACCAGAACGCGTTCATTCTTCTCGATGCGGTCGCGAATCTCTGCCAGCAGGTCATCGATCTGCCCGCGAATCGGACGTATCTCGACGATAGGATCGAGCAGGCCCGTCGGACGAATGATCTGCTCGACCACTACGCCCGATGACTTGGTCAATTCATACGGACCGGGCGTCGCCGAAACGTAAATCAGCTGGTTTGTCCGTGCTTCAAATTCCTCAAAACGCAGCGGTCGATTGTCGGTCGCGGATGGGAGACGGAACCCATAATCCACCAGGTTCTGTTTACGCGAACGGTCGCCATGCCACATGCCATGCAGTTGCGGCAGAGTTGCGTGGCTCTCGTCGATGAAGACCAGGAAGTCACGCGGGAAATAATCGAGCAGGGTCGGCGGCGGCTCACCCGGCAAGCGGCCGGAAAAATGGCGCGAATAATTTTCGATGCCGTGACAGTAGCCGACAGACTTGATCATCTCCAGGTCGAAACGGGTGCGCTGATGAATTCTTTGCGCCTCGACCATCCGGCCCTGGCTCTCCAGTTCTTTCTCCCACACTTCGAGTTCTTCGAGGATGGAATCCATCGCCGTTTTCTTGCGTTCGGGTTGGACGACGTAATGGCTCTTGGGATAAATCGGCAGTCGCGCATACTTCTGCTTCACTGTGCCGAAGAGCGGATCAATCTGTGACAGCCCGTCGATTTGATCCCCGAATAACTCGATGCGATACGCCATTTCGTCGTAGGTCGGGTAGACCTCGATGACATCGCCGCGGACGCGAAAGGTACCGCGTCGGAAATCTGCTTCGTTGCGCTCGTAAAGGATTTCGACCAGGCGCTTGGTGATGTCTTCGCGACGAATGCGCTGACCCTTTTCGAGCATCAGCAGCATGCCGAAGTAAGCTTCCGGCGAACCCAGACCATAGATGCAGCTTACGGACGAAACAATAATTGCGTCGCGCCGCTCAAACAAAGATCGCGTGGCAGAAAGCCGAAGCTTGTCGAGCTCTTCATTGATGGTCGCTTCTTTTTCAATGTAGAGATCACCTGCAGGAATGTACGCTTCCGGCTGGTAGTAGTCGTAGTAGGAAACGAAGTATTCGACCGCATTGTTCGGGAAGAACTGTTTGAACTCGTGGAAGAGTTGCGCGGCGAGAGTCTTGTTATGGGCCAGGATCAGAGCCGGCCGGTTCAGTTCCTGGATCACCTTGGCCATGGTGAACGTCTTGCCGGAACCTGTAACGCCAAGGAGTGTCTGGTGCTGCTCGCCCGCTGCAATGCCGTCGACGAGTTCGCCGATTGCGCGTCCCTGGTCGCCCTGCGGCTGATAGTCGCTGATTAAATGAAAGTCCGTCATCGCTATCCTCCATGGTACAAGGCATCGCGACAGCAGGCATTGCTGTGAATGTTCGTACTACAAATATGCGCCATACCAACCCTTGAGCGTATGGTTAGCGAGCTGGAGGAATGTAGTAATGCGGAACGCGCCGGCGAAACAGGGCAGAAGCGCCCCAGATGATCGCGCCGAGAATCAGTAGCGGGATGGCGAAGATGATTGCAGGAAAAATCACCACACTCTGACTGGTCCGCGCATCGCCACTCTTCCTCAGGGCGCCGCCGAATATTACCAGGTCGCCATCGATGCTTGCCCCGTCATTCAGGTTGACATTTCCGCCGAAGGAGACGACATCACCGTGCACTGGCTTGTCCGTGCGGACACCGCCAAAAAACGAGACGACATCGCCCTGGATGGTGCCATGGGATTCGACGGAACAGAAAAAGCAGACGGCGTCACCAATGGTCTGGCCCTCGCTCACCACAATGCGATCGCCGAAGCTGACGCGAACAGGTCAGCAGTACACCAGCAAACAGGGCCAGGCCAATCATCAGACGAAACGCAGTTTGCCTCGAGCGCATGAAAAACCTCTTACCGTCATACGGAAATTATTGTGCCGTTGTTCCCCTGGAAGAGACACCGGTACACGCTGACAGCTTACAGCAGGGCGACCGACCAGTCGTGCGGAGAATCCACTAAACAGTCCGGCATTGCGTATTCCAGTGTATGCGGCGAGAGACCAAACTTGCAGCCCAGCGCCCATGCTCCTGCGTTACGCGCAGTCAGAATATCGACGTCTGTATCGCCAATCATCAGCGTCTCTTCTGCGGTCACCACTGCTTCGGCGATCAGCGTTAGCAGTCCCTCAGGATCAGGCTTCTTGGTCGGAAAACTGTTGCCGCCATATACCTGAAAGAAGAATGGTTTCAGCAGCAGCGCATCGCAGATTTCCCGCGAAGGATTTTCTGGCTTATTCGACAGCACAGCCATCTGCAGTGCGGCACCATAGCGCTCACGCAGTTGTTCGAGTACCTGGAAGACGCCATCGTAAACATAAGTGTGATCGAGTTTGTGTTCGCGATAGTAGTCGAGGAAGTACTCGACTGCTTCGTTCACAAAGCCTTCATTCACCGGGTCACCTAGGGAACGCCTCACCAGCATGGTGGCGCCGTCACCAATAAAGCTGGCGATGACATCTTCCGGAAGGGCCGCGCGCTTGAAGTAGCGCAGCATGGCGTTGATGGAAGAAGTGAGGTCGGCACGCGAATCAATCAACGTGCCGTCCAGATCGAACACGAGCAGCTTGAGTTTATCTTTCGGGATGGGACGGGCAATATGCAGCACGCATCCAGTGTACTGGCTTGCGTGTTCACTGGACGTCTAGTGGATACGGATATCGCCTGAACCAGTTTCAGCCTTGATGGTCGGGCCGCCGCCATTAATGTCGCCTGTTACGTGATGCTTGTCCAGGCTGCCATGCATGGTGATGCCCTGCACCGTGGTGATGGAACCCGAACCAGACTCCGCGTCGAGTGTCGCCGGGGCGCTGCCAATGCCCAGTTCGATTGTGCCCGAGCCAGTGTCGAGCTTCCAGCTGTCGTCCGGCTTGCCTGTTATCTTGATGTCGCCCGAACCCGTCTCGGCTTTCAGACGCCCATCGACGTTATCGAGGCGAATGGTGCCGGAACCGGTTTCAGCAGTTACCATGCCGCTCTTCGTAAAGGCTACGTGAATGTCGCCCGAACCTGTCTCCAGTGCAGAGTCGCCGGTGACATTGTTCGCTTCGATCTCGCCCGAACCTGTTTCCAGTTTGTTGGCAGTTACGCCCGACACCTTGATATCCCCCGAGCCTGTGCTCGCCTTCCACTGGGAAGAGTAGGGCGCAGTGATTTCGTAATCGATCGCAACATGCCGATAGGGGCCATCGTTGCGGGTGCCGATCCGCAGGTTGGATCCAGAAATATCGATAGGAGGATTAGCTTCCACCTGCCGCACATCATCGTCCGAGCCACTGCCCATCCATCCATGGTTGGCATGCACATGGCCGATGATGTGAACATCATTTCCGGAGCCGGGAATGATGTGAATGAAACCTGAACCCGTCGTGACAGTGGCCGTCAGGTTGGCCCCAGCGGGAATCGTTTTTTCAAAACGACCTTCGGCTGCAAACATCGCTGTCGACATCATGGCAGGCACCATCAACACACCTGCCGTCATTGCAAACCTGCGCACCTTGCTATTCATCCTGTTCGGTCCACTCATGGTTCAACCTCCATTACAGTCGCTGGTCGCCTGCAAATATTACTGCGCCAGTACTACTTTGTCACCGGCCTTCAGACCGGCAAGTATCTCGGTTTTGCTGCCATTGGAGATGCCCGCCGTTACATCCACTCGACGCATACCGTCCTTGGCCTTCGTGTCCGGCATATTCACAAATGCTTTGCGCTGCTGGTCGTAGTTAATCGCCTGCTCCGGAACTACCAATGCGTTCTTATGTTCCACATTGATGATTTCCGCATTGGCTGTCATGTTCGCCTTGATCTCACCATTGGGGTTATCGATCGAGACGCGCACAGAAAAAGTTGTCACATTATCTTTTTCAACACCGAGCGGAGCGATGCGCGTCACCTTGCCGAGGAAGACCCGGTCCTTGAACGATTCGATGCGAATACGTGCCGGCTGTCCCATATACAC
>CAXTNK010000065.1:13788-18656 GCA_964245665.1 uncultured Acidobacteriaceae bacterium | reverse complement strand
CATATACACCGACGCGATATCTGCTTCGTCTACTTTGCCATCGACATAAACTTGCTTGATATCTCCCAGCGTCATTACTTTAGTTGCGCCTGAACCAAGGACGAGGATGGAGCTGACAGCATCGCCTAACTCCACGTCACGCGACAGGATGACACCATCCATCGGCGAGGTGAGTGTGGTGTAGCTCAGCTGCTCTTCCAACTGCTTCAAGCTGGCCTGGCTCTGGGCAACCTGTGCTTCGGCCTGGCTGAGCTTGGCATTGTCGACGGCAATCTCCGCCTGCGCCACGTGCTGTTTATTCAGCATGGAGAGGTAGTCGCGGTTGGCGTTATCCAGCGCCTGCTGCGAAACGATGCCGTCCTTCATCATCTCCTGGTTACGCTCCAGCGTCGTTTTGTACATCGGCAGATCGGGCGCCTGTGCGTCCACCTTGTCATGCTGGATGCTTGCCGAGGCGGATTTTACATTCGCCTCGGCAGCCAGCAGCTGGGCGCGCTGTGCTTCCACCTGCGCCTCAATCTCCTGACGGTCAAGCACTGCAAGTACCTGGCCCTTTTGCACCCTGGCATTCACGTCGACGAGCAGCTTTTCAACGATGCCGCTGGCTTTAGATTTCAGCTCGACCTTGGTGATCGGCTCAACTTTACCGGTCGCAACCACGCTCTTCGCAATGTCGGAGCGAGTTACATCGGCAAGACGGCTGGCGTCGATTTTCGTGCCGCTGCCGTGCGCAATCTTGGCCGCGACCCCCGCGATCACAATCACAATCGCCAGGATCGATCCCCACATCCACCAGCGCTTCTTCTTCCGTTGTGCCGCCACGTTACACTCCCCTGGCCCTTAAAGCCTGCTTGTCTCAGCCTAGGCTACTAGAGCCAGCACTGTCTTCTTCAGGAAAGGTACGCAGACGGCCATACGCAAGTTCCGCATCCCTTGAAAATCTCCACCGATGAAAAAGGTGTCTCCGCCGTTTTCACTGGCGACTTTCGACGCTACTACAGTTGCACGCATGGAACCACTCGGCATTCTCTACGTATTTGATTCCATGGACGCTTTGTTCACCCGGCCAGCAGCATGTTGTCCATATAGGGACACGGCGTCCGCAAATGGACAGGCGGAGTTTACGCGCGACAGGGATGACAGCAATTATCCGCAACAAAATGCGTGTAATTGTCAGTCGGTGCGGTTTACAGGACTGGTATGGTGCGTGCACTCTGAACCCGGGGATGGACAATGAAGGCTACCGCCACGCTAAAGCAGTTTGAATCCTTCCGGCTGGATCGGTCGAATGAGTGTCTCTGGCTCAATGCGACCCAGCTGCCATTGCCGCCCAAGCCTTTCGCCGTGCTGCGCTACCTGGTTGAAAATCCGGCGCGGCTGGTGACGCACGACGAACTTCTGGATGCGTTGTGGCCGGAGACATATGTCCAGCCGCAGGTCCTGCGCACCTACATACTCGAGCTGCGCAAAGTCCTTGGCGATGACGCGGGACAGCCGCGCTTCATTCAGACCCTGCCCAAGCGCGGCTACTGCTTCGTCGCACTGGTGACTGACGTGGATGCAACTGACTGCGGTGCACACGGAGTAGCGGCGAGTGCCGTCGCAGAGACCGGCCTGGTTGGCCGCGAGAGGGAGCTGGCGCAGCTCGTAACGGAAATGCAGCAACTGGGACAGTCGCAGCGCCGAATGGTCTTTATCACGGGAGAAGCAGGCATCGGCAAGAGCGCGCTGGTCGATGCATTCAGCCGGCAGCAGGGCAGTTCGCAGGCTTTCAGCGTGGCGCGCGGACAGTGTGTCGAAGGCTTCGGCGCGAAAGAAGAGTATTACCCGGTGATGGAAGCACTGGGTCGGCTTTGCGCTTCGCCGGCGGGTGACCGCGCGCGTGAAGTGCTCTCGTCCATGGCACCGGGATGGCTTGCAAAATCTCGGCAAACCTCTGCTACCTTGTCCCGAGATATTGCTTCGGCGTTGCCCTTCGAGCGTATGCCGGGTGATCTGTGTGGGGCACTGGAAGAACTTTCCATAGACCATCCGCTAGTGCTGATCTTCGAAGACATCAACTGGGCGGATGAAGGGACGCTTCAACTCATCTCTGCGCTCGCCCGCCGCCGTGCACCGGCAAGACTTTTGATACTTGCAACTTTTCGGCCGCAGGCCATTGCGCCGGAACATCCTTTGAAAGCGCTGAAGCAGGATCTGCAGATGCGCCACTTATGTGTAGAGATTCCGCTGCAGCCGCTGGCCAAAGATCATGTGCGCGCACTGCTGGCCGGGCAGCTGCAGCAGAGGGCGCTGCCGCCTGGTCTTACCAGTTTTGTGCATCAGTATTCGGAAGGCAATCCGCTCTTTGCCATCGCGCTGCTCGAACACCTGCTTGCGGAGCGCTGCATCGTGTGTGACTCGTCCGAGGGCACGCGTGTGTGGAAGCAGCGCACGCCCTTTGAGGAGATGGAAGATCGAGTGCCGACCGGCCTGGCGCAGATGATTGAACTCGAAATTGACTGCCTGTCGCCGGACGAACAACGTTTGCTTGAAGCAGGCAGCCTGGTCGGTATCGCCTTCCCTGTATGGGCGGTTGCTGCTGCGATGCAAAAGGATGTGGAAGAGATAGAGGAAGCCTTTGATGCGCTCGCGCATAAGCTCTACTTCCTCGATCAGGCAGGGCAGGACGAGCTGCCTCACGGGATGCGCTCAACATTCTATGTTTTTGCACACGGTCTTTATCGCGATGTCCTATACCGCAGGCAATCCGCCTCCCGCCGTGCCCGATGGCACATCAGGATTGCCGAACGGCTGACGGAACTGTTTCGCGGGAACGGCTCAAACGTCGCTCGCGAGATTGCATTTCATTATGAAGCGGCGACAGACTGGCAGCGTGCGATCGATGCATTGCGCTCGGCAGCCCAGAAGGCGGGTCAGCGACAGGCCTATGCGGAGGCAGTCGACCTGCTCGAGCACACGCAACGACTGGTCAGCAATCTTCCCGTCGGCGAGAGCGAAACTGTTGAGCACGAGATTCGGCGCGAGCTGCTGGCCGTTCGAGATGCCCTTTCAGGAAACTCTGTATTTATGCACCTGGGGTAGAAAAGCTTCACGTTTTCTAGACGGGAACTTGACACATTTATTTCTATCGATCGTTAGTGTGGTCTTCAGAGGCAGGAGGACACACACAATGCGCAACATTCTCGGTAAGATCGTTCTGATGTCGGCCGTCGTAGCAACCACTTTCGCGGCCAGTGCCGCCACTTCAGAAAAAAGATTCGAAGTTCCTTTCAGCTTTACTGTTGCCGGGCAGAGCTGGCCCGCAGGCACCTACCTTATCCAGAAGGCGCAAGGCACCAATGTTGTGCTGCAAAGCCAGGATTCCACGAGGACATTCGCCATGACCCTTGGCCCCGGCGATCCTTCTCCGTCTGACACGCGCGCGATCATGACGTTCGCGGAAGACAATCAGAATCATGCGCTGAAAGCAGTACAGTATGGACCGATGGTTACTTCTCTGAATCGCAGACACGACGGGCAGCTCGAGCATATGCCCGTCCGCATGGTACAGGGGCAGTAGCTGTGAAGCGTTACTGATGCGATAGCATCTACAAGCGGGCCATCCAGGCAGGATGGCCTGTTTCATTTGTTCTCAACTTTTCAGTCATAGTGCTTCAGGCTTTGCCAGTCCTGGCTGAATGGTCGTTTGCGGCCGTGGTAGAGATAGATATTGGTATGCCAGTCCATGGCGTACGGATCATGCATGGAACCCACTTTCTCGACCCGGTCATACTCGTTGAGTAACTCGTCCCTCGTCTGGCGTGTGACGACAATCATCACCGCGCCCGTCTCTCCGTGCGGACCCCACAAAAAGAAATTGTTGTGGCTGCTGATCGCGAAGGGAAGCCCGGTACCCTCCGACAGAAAATCGATGGCGCTCGCAGTATTCCAGTCCACGCAGATGATGCCTGCCTGCGCACGCTCGTCTGGCGGCAGGCTCCTGTAAATGCGGGTAACATCGTCCGTCAGTTCCTGCCATCCAAACCGCAGTGCATAGAATTGCGTGAAGTGGGACCCATGGTGACCGGGTCGTCCAAGGTTCTTCAGCGCTGCGATCCTGAGCCACTGGTCCGGCGATACAGTGGGCATAATCAGGGGAAGGCACAGCAGTTCGACCGCAAACATCTGTACCAGGCAGATCGGCACCAGCCACGACCGCTTGTGAGTTGCCAGATATCTCTCAAATGCCACTCCACCTGCCGCGAACAGCAGCGGGTAGATAGGGGAAAGGTAATAGTCCTTACTGCGCAGCGCCATCATCATGAAGAGAAAAAACAGGTAAGTCCACCCGAGAAAGCGGAACCTGACTGCACCCTTCGCCTTGAGAAGCCAGAGCAGACCCGCGGTAACCATGGGCACACTGACGAAGCCCAGGAGCAAGAACTGCAGGGGCAGAAACATTTTGATCGAACTACGTCGCGACACCGTCTCGTTGTGCAGAAAGTGATAGGTCGCCCATCCATGACTCATCTGCCACAGCAGATAGGGAGAAGCCAGAACCACGGTGAGCGTCACCGCCAGCAGAAACCCCTTCGAGCGAAGGATATGTCGCTCCCTGGTCATCATCAGGCCCATCAGAAGGGCGACCAGGAAGAACACCATGGACGGCTTGTTTTCACAACCGATTCCGGACGCCACGCCGAGTAGAATCCACCAGCGAACCTCGCCTGTCTTCCATTTGGACTTTACGATCTGCAGCATGGCGATCAACGCGGTCATCCAGAAAACCGGCTCGAAGGAATTCATCGAGAGAAAGCTGTCGAGTGAGATGAACTGCGCAGACAGCAGGACCGCTGCCAGCGCCATTATCTGGCCGCGCCGCCCCG
>CAXTNK010000065.1:11993-13778 GCA_964245665.1 uncultured Acidobacteriaceae bacterium | reverse complement strand
GCCCCGCTCCCATCTGCCATGCGAGTATTCCGGTCAGGAACACCTTGACTGCACCAGCCATCGAAGCCAGCAGCCGTATGCCAACCAGGGACTTCCCGAAGAGCAGCACGGCCAGCCGGGCCTGCAGTGCGACGATCGGGCCATGGTCGACATAGCCCCAGTCAAGTCGTTCTCCGCAAAGAATGTAGTAGAACTCGTCCGTGAAGTAGCCCCAGCCAAGATGCGCCTGCAGCAGGTTATCGCCTATATGCATCGCCAGCTTGATGAGTGCGAAGAGCAGCGAAAGCTTGAGCATGCTGCGAAAACTGCCGTCCGTGTTCTTGCTTTGGCTTGCGGAGGCCGGATCAACGTATCGAAAACTTTCGCCGGGAGTCGCCGTACCGCGTGGCGCTCTGGTTGAGGGGAATAGAGTCGTCGTCACGTGCCTGGCCCTCTGCGCGTGGCGAAAGCCAGGACTCTGAACGGTTGGGTAGGAACTTCAGATGGATGATGGGACCAAGTTTCCATGAGAGCCCAGATTAAAGCCGCACGTTGTTTCCGCAGAGCATCTGCATGGTGCTTGGCACGTTACTTCGGGATACGCTTCAGGAGCCATCGGATTTGGCGGTACCCATACGGCAACTCAAGCCGGCGAGCTAGCGGCCTTGTTATAACTGACAGTAGATGCTTAGGTGGTTGCTTTTCCGCGCGGTTGCGATTGCTGTCCTCATCCTCGCCAACGGCTTCTTCGTGGCGGCGGAGTTCGCGATGGTCAGTATCCGTGAGACGCAGGTTGATCAGCTCATCGCCCTGCAGCGTTCCGGCGCGCGTACCGTTCGACGCCTGCAGGACCATCTCGACGAATTTCTGCCCGCCGTTCAACTCGGCGTCACGCTCTGCAGTCTGGCGCTCGGCTGGATTGGTGAGCCGGCGATCGCGCCTGTCCTCGAGCCTTTATTCATGCGCCTGCCGGATGGCATTCTCTATGCGCACCTGACTTCGGCGGTGCTGGCGTTCGTCGCCATTACCTATCTCCATGTACTGCTCGGCGAACTGGTACCAAAGTCGCTGGCCCTGCGTAAGGTAGAAGAGATGGCGCTGGCAGTCGCCGGGCCCATGGACCTGTTCATCACGCTTACCCGTCCCGGCGTTAGTGTCATGAACCGGTCTGCCTCAAGAGTGCTGCGCCTCTTCAACGCGCCGCTCATCCGCGAGGGCACTGCGCATTCGCCGGAAGAGATCAAGCTGATCGCGACAACCACCCGCCGTATGGGGCTGCTGCCGGAATTCCAGGAAGCGCTCATTCATCGCGCCGTTGAGGCCAACGATCTTTCGACGCGTGAGATCATGGTCCCGCGTCAGCGTATTTTTTCTCTTTCAGCCGAAACGCTGATTGAAGACGCCAGCGCCCGCATCGTGGAGGAGCAGCATTCGCGCGTACCGGTTTTTGATCCCGCACGTGGCCCCGAACACATCATCGGTGTCGCCTATTCAAAGGATCTGTCGCGGCTGATGCACTTCCGCATTGCGTCACGCTTCCCTCGCGCGCGATCTCCTTTTGGAGACTTGAAGCTGGGCCAGATAATGCGTGATGTCCTTTTCGTTCCTGAGACGAAGCCTGTTCTCGATCTGCTACAGGAGTTCAAGTCGCGCCGACGTCATCTCGCGATCGTGGTCGATGAGTATGGTTCGACCGTCGGCCTCGTGACTGTAGAAGATGCGCTCGAACAACTGGTGGGTGAGATGGAAGACGAATTTGACGTCGGCCCTCGACTTGCTCTCATGAGCGGCGACGATGCTTTTATC
>CAXTNK010000065.1:10276-11983 GCA_964245665.1 uncultured Acidobacteriaceae bacterium | reverse complement strand
GCGTTCATTTGCGCGACCTTGAAACCCAGATGCAATGGGACCTGCCACGCGATGGCGGTGTCGAAACACTCGCCGGCTTCGTCCTGACACGGTTCGGCAAAATTCCCAATGAAGGCGATTCTTTGGATTACAGCGGTCGACGGTTTACCGTAGTCGAAATGGCCGGTCATCGCATCAGCAAAATCCGCGTCGCTCCGACACCCCCCACGCGGCCCTTACCATCGCGCAGCCTGGGACATGTCTCGGCGTTGCTCAAGCCTGCAGCCGAAGCAGAGCCGCAAGCTGCAGCGTCAGATAACGGTAAGCCAGGAGCGTCCTCCTGAACCGCATCCCGCTCCGGCCACTCATCAAGCGCCTGCTCTATACCGTGCCTGTCCTGTGGCTGGTTGTGACGCTGGTTTTTCTGCTGATCCACATCGTGCCCGGCGACCCCGTCGAACAGATGCTCGGCGAAGGCGCGTCATCGACTGACCTCGCCATACTGCGTCATCAGTACGGCCTCGATCGTCCACTCAGCGAGCAGTACGTTCATTACTGGCGCGGCGTGCTCCACGGCGATCTCGGCCACTCTCTTCGCTTGAATGATTCGGTCACGCACCTGGTGATGCAACGCTATCCCTACACGCTTGAACTGACGGTTGCTGCCCTGGTGTTTGCACTCCTGCTGGCCATTCCTGCAGGCATCATTGCTGCTCTGCACCGTGGTAAAGTGCGCGATAACATTGTCGGCGTCGTCAGCCTGTTCGGATTATCGTTCCCCTCATTCGCACTCGGCCCTATAGCCATTCTGCTCGTGTCGATCAAGCTTGGGTGGCTGCCGGTTTCCGGCGCCGGCACGCCTGACCATCTTATCCTTCCGGCTCTCACCATGGGCTCCGCGCTGGCCGCGATCCTTACACGGATGGTGCGCACGGCGATGCTCGAAGAACTCGGTCAGGACTATATCCGGACGGCACGCGCCAAGGGTCTGCCCGAGCGAACAGTGCTGTATCGCCACGCGCTACGCAATGCCATGATTCCCATCATCACGCTCGTCGGTCTGCAGTTCGGCGCGCTACTGGCAGGCGCGATCGTGACGGAGACAATCTTCGCGTGGCCAGGCCTAGGACGCCTGACCGTCTCTGCGATTTCAAATCGCGACTACGCACTGGTGCAGGGTTGCATCCTCGCGATCGGCCTCACCTATGTACTGGTGAACCTCGCCACCGATACGCTCTATGCTGTTCTGAATCCACGTATACGTGACTGAAGCAGTTTCTTATTGAAGGCCGGCTGCCCCAGGTCTCACTTCTGAGACCTGGGTTTACATTACCCGCCCACTTCTGCTTGAGGCCCTCACTCACAATTCAGGGAGTCTTCATCAAAGAAGCATTACTTACCCAGTCCGTCGTCCTTGTGATAGTTCGGGTACGGTGGCACCGGGATCGGCGCCATCGGATGGGCCTTCAGCTCGTCCAGCACAATCTGCACTGCCCGCTCCATCTGCGGATCATGGCCGGCCGCGACATCCTTCGGATCGTCCTCTACTTCCACATCGGGCGCGATGCCATGGTTCTCTACTTCGAACTCTCCATGCAGACCATACAACGCCGTGCGCGGCGCCATCACGTAGCCGCCATCAAGCAGGGAGGGGAAGCCGCCAATGCCGACCAGTCCACCCCATGTGCGCAACTCTGGTCCAACGGGGTCAAGATCCTTGTTGGACCA
>CAXTNK010000065.1:4068-10266 GCA_964245665.1 uncultured Acidobacteriaceae bacterium | reverse complement strand
CGCATTATCAAAGAGCCACGGCATGGCGGCGCCGCCCGAACCAGCATTCTGATTGATCAGCATCGCCTTCGGCCCAAAGATCGCGCCGGTCGGCTCGGTTGTTCTCAATCCCTGTCGCGACTCGTACGCCAGCATTGGTTGACGCTTCAGTACATCGATAACATAATCCGCGATGTCCCCGCCTTCGTTGTAGCGCTCGTCGATCACGACTGCTTTCTTGTCTGTCTGCGCGAAGAAGTAACGATTGAAACTATCGAAGCCCGAGCCGCCGGTATTCGGCATATAGACATACGCGACCTGCCCGTTAGAAAGCGCATTGACCTTCTTGATGTTGCCTTCGATCCACTCCTGGCTGCGCATGGCTGTCTCGCTCGCCGTCGGGACTACGAGGGCTGTGCGGGATGCTGAACCATCTGCATTCGGCCCAACGGTAATCGTCGTCTGCTTACCCGCCAAGCCTTCGAAAGCCTCATACAAATTGTCACTTGCATGCACCTGCACACCATTGACGGCCAGCAGGTAATCACCTTCATGCACATTCACACCAGGCTGTGTCAGTGGTGAGTAGAGTGTGGGATTCCAGTTGCCGCCACTCACAATATGCGCGAACTTGTAACGATCGTGTTCGATGACGTAGTCTGCGCCGAGCAGCCCGTTCTTCGGAGCGTCGTCGTCTTTGTGTGGACCTCCAACGAACATGTGGCCAACTGTAATCTCGCCCAGCATCTCAGTCTGCAGATAGGTCAGATCGCTGCGTGTACTCAGCCCATCAACATACGGCGCGTATTTCGCCGTGATCTTTTTCAGGTCAAGACCATGGAAGCCTGGATCGTAGAAGAACTCGCGTTCAATCCTCCATGTTTCGGCATACATCTGCTTCCACTCTGCACGTGGATCGACCTTTGCCTGCATCCCGTCGATGTGCAGAGCCTTGCCCGGCATGCCGTCAGAAGCCTCGGGCTTCAGATCACTCTGCGCCGCAATGAACCATCCATCGCCTTTTTTGTAGAGTAACTTGTCGCCATCGAATGAAGTGGTCACATGCGATGCACCGTGAAGGACGTCCTCTGTCTTCCGCTTTTCAAGATCGAAGCGCCATACGGATCGCAGGCTCCCTGAACCATCACCCTGCGAAGGATTAGCGGCTTCACCCGACTCGCCCAGAATGAGGATGCCCGTCTTGCCCGCGTTGAGAGATGTGTAGTTGCGCGCCGGGATCGGCAGAGCAAGAATTCTCTGCTGGATGCCATCGAGATCGATCTTCACAACGGGCAGTTTGTCTTTATCTTTAGCCTTGGCATCGTCTTTCTTTGTTTCATCTTTTTTAGAGTATTCCGTCTTCTTATCGTCAGACTTGTCGCTGTCCTTTTTGTCTTTTTCGGCTTTATCCTTCTCGTCATCGCTTTCTGGCGGAATTGGCGAAGGCAGGGCCTTCGACAGAACAGCCACATATACATTCGCCGTGGTCGTCCGGTTCAAACTTCCCAGTCCGAAACCGTCGATGGCAGGTCCGATATCCGTGCTGGCCGTGAAGAAAATGTATTTGCCGCTTGCATCGAAAACAGGGCTGGTGACATTGCTCATGCCGTCGGTTATTTGCGTACTCTTGCCCGTCTCGACTGAATAAAGAAACGCGGCGTTCTCCAGGCTGGGCAACGAGCGCGCATACAAAATCCATTTCGCGTCCGGAGAAAAGCTTGCACTGAAACCGGTTGGTCCGAAGCCCTCACGCAGATCCGTATCAACCCTCACCGGCGTCCCGCCATCGGCATTTACACACCACAGGTTGAGACGCTTGTCAGAGAAGACAATCTTCTTCGAATCCGGCGACCAGCGCGGCGAATAGTAATACGTTGGCCCTTCCTTATCAGCCACGCTTACGTCAATTACTTTCGGGGCAGCGAGTCCGTCCTGATCTTTTAAATACAGTTTGTACTCGCCGGTTGCGTCGCTGAAATACGCAACCTTCTTGCCATCGGGAGACCATGCCGGTTCACGTTCAGACGAGCTCGAACTATCCGTCAGATTGCGGACATCGCCCTTTTCCGCGGGCACGGTAAAGATATCGCCGTGCGCTTCAAACACGGCACGCGCGCCGGTCGGCGAAATGTTTGCGTTTTGAATTTCATCGCTGCCGATTTTTTGAATATGCGGCTCGACCGCCGGAAGATCACCGTCCGTCTGAATGCTCACGACGTGGTCGCTGCCCACTGCAACGTCATACAGATGAATCACGCCGAACTGTTCGTAGGCGATACTGCTGCCGCGCCCCGTCAGACTCTTCAGATCAAGGCCTTGATTTTTGAACAGCTCTTTGACTTCTTTCGTCTTGACGTTATAGCTGAAGAGGGTCACTTTGCCGTCGCGATCCGACAAAAAGTAAACCATATCGCCCATCCATACGGGGTTCGTATCATTCGAGTTCTCGCGCGGCACCTTGACCTGATCGAGTGTCTTCAGATCGATCAGCAGAACCGGCTGCGTCTGGCCACCATGGTAACGCTTCCATGCAGGCTCCCATTGTGTCCACGGACTGTACGCCAGGTGTGTCCCGTCCGTGGCCATCGAACCATAGCTGGCGGACGGCAGCGGCAATCGCTCCGGCAAACCAGTTCCATCCGCATGCACGCGGAACAACTGTAGATACGAGCGCACAGAGTTCTGAGAACTGGCTACCAGTAAGTCTTTTCCGTCCGGCGTCCAGCCGACCACGCCCTGGCCCTGTGGCGAAAAGGTGATGCGCTTCGCCATGCCGCCGGCTGCCGGAATGGTATATGCCGTATCCACTCCGCCTGTGCGCGCCGTGTAGGCGATCGTCTTCCCGTCGGGCGAGAAGTACGGAGCGCCATCGACATTCCCCGTTGACGTCAGACGCCGCGCACTGCCACCTTCTTTCGGCACAGTCCAGATATCATCCGCATAGCGAAAAGCTATCTCCGAATCGGACAAGGATGGAGAGCGCAGCAGGTGCGGCGTCTGTGAGGTGGCAGCGGACGTGAGGCAGGCAAAGCCCGCGACAGAAAACAAGGCAAGAGCAATTGAGCGCATGAATTTCCTGACAAAAGAATTGCGTGCATTCTATCCTGTAGGAAACGCGAAAGCCGTTCTGGAAGTTTCACAAATCTTCTGCCGGCAGCCAAAACTCGCACGTTTCATAAGGTAACAAACAAGGGCGGGATACAGCCTGCTCCGCCGCCCATCGTTCAGCCCAGCAACGGAATGATCGCAGGCTCCAGTTTGCCGTCAGTAACAACAATCCTGCCAACGGACACCGGCAACTGGAAGCGCCTAGGACCTGCACTCCCCGGATTGAAATACAGCACACCTTTGCGCCAGTCGATCATTTGCTTATGCGAGTGTCCGCTGATCACGGCGGCAAAGCCTGCCGCCACGGGATCGAGGTCGAGCTGCTTGCTGTCATGCAGCATGTAGAACGCAAAGCCATCCAGCTCGACGACCTCAGTCGCCGGTAGAAAGGCACAGCGCCCATGCTCGTCAATGTTGCCGCGAATCGCAGTCCACGGGGCGATCGTCCGTAGCTCTTCCAGGATGTCAGGATCGCCCACATCCCCGGCATGCAGAATATGATCGACCCCAGCCAACGCAGACAGGGCTTCGCTGCGCAGCAAGCCATGCGTATCCGAAATGACTCCGATGATCATTGCTTATCTTGACTCACAGGCCCACGGCAAGGCGCGTTTTCGGGTCGAGATAATCACGCAGGGCGTCGCCCAGGAAGTTGAACGACAGCACGCAAAGCATGACGGCTATCGCCGGGAAAACAACGATATGCGGTGAGTCAAAAAGATGCGGCCGCGCATCATTCAACATACTGCCCCAGCTTGCCGCCGGCGCCGGAATGCCCAGGCCGAGAAAGCTCAGCGTCGCCTCGGCCAGCACGGCTCCAGCCATGCCGATGGCAGCCTGCACGAGGATGGGCTGTACGATGTTCGGCAGAATGTGTCGACCGAAAATGCGAAGATCATTCGCGCCCAGAGCACGTGCAGCTTCAACAAATTCTTTTTCACGAACACTCAGGACCTGTGCTCGCACCAGCCTTGCATAGCCCACCCAGCCACCGATGGAAAGCGCCAGCACGAGGTTGACCAGTCCCGGCCCGAGGAACGCGACAAAAGCAATTGCCAGCAGAATCCCCGGGAGTGCCATAAAAGCATTCATCAGAAAGACATTGAGTACCGTGTCGACCGCGCCGCCATAATAGCCCGCAAGACCACCCAGGACCAGGCCCGTTCCCAGAGAAAGCGCGACGACACTGACGGCAACTTCGAGCGAAATCCTCGCGCCATAAACGATCCGCGAATAGATATCGCGACCCAGTTCATCCGTGCCAAACCAGTGCGTGTGCGACGGGCTTGCGAGCCGCTGCGTCAGGTCAATGGACGCCGGGTCGTACGCGGCGATGAGAGGGGCGAACATCGCCAGGATGACGAACAAGACCAGCAGCAGAATTCCAATGACCGCAAGCGGCTGCCGGCGCAGACGAGCCAGAATGTCCATGCCCACATGATCGCACGACTGCGGCGTCGGCATTACCATGAGAACGTCAGTTGAAGAGCTGGCGCATCCTTTTTCTCAAGGCTGTGTTTGCTCCAGCGAGGTCATATTCCATGCATCGTCTCTTGAAATCCGCAACACCCGCTGTCGCATTGTTATGCGCGCTCGCCGTTGCTCAAACCGTGCCAGCACAAGACGACCCGTCGACTCCCTCGCAACAGGAAACGGAACTTCTTGACCTGACAAACCTCGCGCGTGCCGACCAGGGTCTTGGTCCGCTCAAGTGGGACGCCAACCTTGCCGCCGCCGCTGCACAGCACAATCAATTAATGCGCGGACAGTGTGATCTGTCGCACCAGTATCCTGATGAGCCTGCACTCGTTGACCGCGCTGCCCAGGCAGGTGCGCACTTTTCATCGGTGGCAGAGAATCTGGCTATTGGCCCCAGTCCCGGCGCTATCGAGCGCCAGTGGCTACAGTCGGTTCCGCATCGCGCCAATATTTATGATCCGCGCATGGATTCCATCGGCATCAGTCTCATCCGACGCGGCGGCGATTATTATGCGACAGAGGACTTCGCGCATAGCGTCAACCAGGTCAGCCCGGAACAGGCAGAAGGACTGGTCGCGGCGCTCCTGCAAAAGCAGGGACTCACTATCAGTCAGGATCCGAAGTTTATTGAGGACGCGCGCGAGACCTGCGAGATGAATACGGGCTCGGCCGGTGGTACGCAGCCGCGCTTCATCATGCGATGGGAAAGTTCATCTCTCGCTCAACTTCCCGAGCAGCTTGCGCAGCACACAGCGAGTGGCCAGTTCAAGACAGCCGCTATTGGCTCGTGCACCAGTTCGCATCCACAGCAGGGATTCACCACGTATCGCGTAGCTGTCCTGCTTTACTAGATAACTCCTTGACATTGCGTCACGCGGCTACGGACTGTGCGTCTGCTCTAATATCCTTATGCCTGCAACTGAACCATCAATGGTAGCCAAAGAGGAATACAGCCGCAGGCTGGGTCAACTTGAGCAGATACAGCGGCGAATGAAAAAGTGTGACCCATTTTACATCACCGCCAAGCTCGTCATTGGCCTGATCATCATCATCCTTGGCATCTGGCTTGCGAAATATCACGCCGCACAGATTGCTTTTCTTCTTCTGCCCGTGGCTGTGATCGTGCTGCTCTTCGTCTTGCATGAACGTGTGCTCGCTGCCATGCGGAGAAACGGCAGCCTCATCGCGAACTATCAGGACGGCATTGCGCGCCTTGAAGATAGATGGTCGGGTACAGGGCCCACTGGCGAGCAATACCTGCAGCAGGCCACCGGCAGCCTGATACATCCCGCACCGGACGCGCACCCTTACGCGCGCGATCTCGATCTCTTCGGCGCCGGCAGTCTTTACCAATATCTGTGCACTTGCCGCACTCATGTTGGACGCGACACCCTGGCTGCATGGCTGCTCGCACCGGCGGCTGTGGCCGAAATCTACGCGCGGCACGATGCCGTCAAGGAACTTGAGCCTAAGCTCGACTTCCGGGAGCAACTTGCCCTCGCCGCCTCTGCTCTGGAAGAGAAAAGCGTCCGTAGCGGCAAAGCGCCAGAGTCGTTTGCAGACTGGAGTGAAGCGACTTCGGGTCCTGCTCGCGGCTTGCGCGTGCCTGCGGTTTTTGGCGCAGCTTTCTGG
>CAXTNK010000065.1:0-4058 GCA_964245665.1 uncultured Acidobacteriaceae bacterium | reverse complement strand
GATCGTCTGGCAGCTCGATCCGCGGGTAAACGGTCATTCATTCGAGTGGCTCGCCATCTTTATCCTTGCCAGTTGTGGAACCATAGGGTTTGGCTCACGCTCGCGAACGCAGGTGGCGCAATCAGCCGCCGCCATTGAAGCTGCCACTGGCGATCTGGATGTGTTGCATAACGTGTTGCGCACTATCGAGCAGCAACAATTTTCGAGTACGAAGCTTAAATCGCTACATAGTCTCTTACATAAAGAGACTATGCCTCCTTCTTCGGCCATCGCTCGTCTTATCAAGCGAATCGATTGGCTATCGTCTGCTGACAACTGGTTCGTCAAAATCCTGGACCGCTTTATTCATTGGCGGCTGCTTTCGGTTATCGCTATCGAAGACTGGCGGCGCACGCACGGAGCGTCCGTCCGCAGCTGGCTCGTATCCATCGGCGAGATCGAAGCACTCACCGCCTTCTCGACTTATGTTTTTGAGAATCCATCGGACACTTTCCCCACCTTCACGGAAGAGTCGCCCAAGCATAGCGAACCGCATTTCGAGGCAACGGATTTCGCCCACCCTTTGCTGCCCCGCAATCGCAATATCACCAATAGCCTGCGCCTGGATCATCAACGTCAGTTGATTGTCATCAGTGGTCCGAACATGGCCGGCAAGTCGACCTTCATCCGCAGTGTCGGCATCAATGTTGTGCTCGCGCAGGCTGGTGCACCGGTGCGGGCCACCAGTATGCGCCTGTCGCCGCTGAACGTCGCCGCGTCCATCTGCATCCTCGATTCACTGCAGGGCGGCCTCTCCCGCTTCTACGCAGAGATCATGCGCCTGAAGCACATCGACACACTCAGCCGGCAGTCGACGCCGGTTCTCTTCCTGTTGGATGAATTGCTCTCTGGTACGAATTCGCATGACCGTCGCGTCGGCACTGAATCGATGGTCCGCAGCTTGGTCTCGCGCGGAGCGATCGGCCTTGTAACGACGCATGACCTGGCACTGGCAGAAATTGCCAACAGCATGGGAAGCCACGCTGCCAACTACCATTTTGAAGACCGCTATGAAAATGGGGAACTGCATTTTGAATACAAACTCACGCCCGGCATCGTGCAGACCAGTAATGCGCTGCAGTTGATGCGATCCATCGGTCTCGAAGTTTAGATTCGTCCTCTTTCATCGGGGCAAAATCTCATTTGCGCACCAGCGTGGCAGGCCGTACTGTCAGCACATGCCGCTGTTCATCGATCAGATCGCCAAAGCTCGTCCCAACAAGAAAGATATACAAGCACGCCGCTGGATCTATCTCCCTTACGACCGCTTGACCGATCGCACAGGCCCGCTCTGTACCACACTGCCCTCCGAAGCCGGTTTGATTCTCGTCGAATCCGCAGCCAAGGGCCATCGCCGCGCATATCACAAAAAGAAAATCGCTCTGCTTCTCGCGAATGAGAGGCACTTTGCGCTTGAACAGGCCGCGCGCGGTGTAGCGATTCTCTATGCAACCGAGAAGGATACACATGGCGAAGGCCTCCTCAAGCTTCAGGCCGAATACGATCTACCGTCGATCACCTGCATGCGACCGGCAGAGCGCGAACTGCGCATCGACCTGGCGGATGCACGCGCAAAGGGCCTGCGTCTGAACGAAATCGAAGACACTACATGGCTCTCGACGGATGCTGACTTTGATAGCGTTTTCAAGCTGGAAAAGAATAAGGGCGGCAAGTACGAACTGCCCCGCGCTTTCCTGATGGACCGCTTCTACCGCTCCATGCGTAAGAAGACCGGCATCCTGATGAAGCATGGCGAGCCCGTCGGCGAAAGCTTCTCGTTCGATGCCGATAATCGTCAAACTTACAAAGGCCAGGTGCCCGTGCCTGAGCGCCCATCGTATCCCCCGGACGCCATTACGCAGGAAGTCCTTGATCTTGTCGAGCGGGAATATCCGCATACCTTCGGCACTCTTGACGGCTTCGATTTTCCCGTTAGCGCAAAGGATTGCCATGCCTTCTGGAAGTTTGCGCTTGATAAACTTCTACCAACGTTTGGCCCCTATGAAGACGCCATGCGCGACGACCAGCTTGACCTCTTCCACAGCAAGACCTCCGCCCTCGTCAACCTCAGCCGCATCCTGCCGTCTGATCTCGTTAACGACACTGCGGCCGCATATGCAGAAGGAAAAATTCCGCTCGCGTCTGCCGAAGGATTTATCCGCCAGGTGATTGGCTGGCGCGAGTTCATGCGCCATATCCATCGCGTCACTGATGGCTATCGGCATCTGCCAGAAGCCAATCCAGTCTTTGCCGAAATGAAACCGCATGACACGGGCGCCAGTCCATCTGCTCTTCATGCCACGCGCGCCCTGCCTGCTGCGTACTGGGGCGCAAAGAGCGGTCTTCATTGTCTCGACACGGTCGTCGAGCAGGTTATCCATGAAGGCTGGTCGCACCACATCACGCGGCTCATGGTACTTAGTAATCTCGCCACTCTGTGCGGCTATTCGCCCCGCGAGCTCACCGACTGGTTCTGGTTCGCCTATGTCGATGCCTACGACTGGGTCGTCGAGCCGAATGTTCTCGGCATGAGCACCTATGGCGATGGCGGCCTGACGGCGACCAAGCCTTACGTCAGCGGGGCCGCGTATATCAACCGTATGAGCAACTACTGTGGTCACTGCCAGTACGATCCGAAGAAATCAACCGGCCCCGGCTCCTGTCCATTCACCGCGCTGTATTGGACATTTCTGGAGCGCAACGAAGACATGCTCAGCAGGAATATTCGTCTGGCGATGCCTTACAACACACTGCGGAAGAAATCTGCGGCTGAACGTAAAGCCCTGCGCGCCCGAGCCGATGGAGCCATCAGGTTTCTAGCTGCGCAGAAGCGCCCCGCATATTGAACAGTGCAAAGCGCGACGCCACAGACGCTATGCAGGATTCGGTTCGATGTGCCGAATGATTCCGCTGAACCCTCTACACTGAAAACAGGAAACACGCCGACCGTCTATCTGCCCATTTAGTAGCATTACCGCTAAGTCTTTTAGAAAGTAGTCTTCGACTTTGAGTCACATGGAACTTGATATCTGGCAGGCCACATTTGAATTAACGTTTTTGTTTGTCAATCTTTACCAAGATCCCCGAAACTAACGGGGAGGGGTAGCCCTCCCGACGGAGACAGCAAGAACAGCATGTTTGATGCCCTGGTCGTTGGTGCAGGTCTAGCGGGACTCAGTTGCGCCGTACGTTTGGAAGCAGCGGGGGCCAGTGTCCGCCTTCTTGAAAGGGAGGACGCGCCCGGCGGCCGCATTCGAACCGATGTCGTTGATGGCTTCCGCCTCGATCGTGGCTTCCAGATCCTCCTCACCGGCTATCCTGCGCTCGAAGAAACCATCGATCTGAAAGCTCTCCGGCTCAAGACATTTTCGAGTGGTGCACTGGTGCGACATAAAGGTAAGTATCATCATTTTGCCGATCCGTTTCGTGGTTCGATGGCCGCTGCCATCGGCCTGGCCTTCGATGGCATCGTTCCACTCAAAGACAAGCTTCTGATCGCGAAACTGCGCGGCCATGTCAAGAAGGGAACAGTAGCTGATCTTTTTATGCGCGCTGAAACTACAACGCGCGAACATCTTGCTGCCTTCGGTTTTAGTGCGAGGATGATCGAGCGCTTCTTCGAGCCATTCTTTGCCGGCGTCTTCCTCGAACGCGAACTCGTCACTTCGAGCCGCTTCTTTGAGTTCCTCTTCCGCATGTTTGCCTTCAGCGATGCAGCTGTTCCTGAGAACGGCATGGAGATGATTCCGCGTCAGCTTGCCGTACGCCTCCAGACCGACACTCTGCAATTGAAAACAGAGGTGAAGCAGATACGTCGTGAGCGCAGCGGCTTCATTGCTTTCCTGCAGAATGGCCACACGGTGACTTCGCGCACAATCGTCCTCGCATTGCCGGAATTGCAGGCGCGCGAACTGCTCAACGGTCTTAGCGGCCGCGCCAAACTGGGCCGCGATGTGCAATGGAATCGGACAACGACCTTCTACTACTCGTCACATCGAACACCCGTCGCTGACCCGATC
>CAXTNK010000064.1:23067-26129 GCA_964245665.1 uncultured Acidobacteriaceae bacterium | reverse complement strand
GTTGTGTCCCCGGACGATGTGCGGGCGGCTCTGCGGCCTGAGACCAGCATGATCAGCGTCATGATGGCCAATAACGAGACGGGCGCGCTGCAACCGGTGGCCGAGATTGGCAGGATTGCGCAGGAGGCCGACGTGTGGTTCCACACTGATGCCGTACAGACTGCCGGCAAGGTTGAAATGGACGTGGCCGCCATCGGTTGCGATCTGCTGACGATCTCCGGCCACAAGATGCATGCGCCGCAGGGCGTGGGTGCCCTCTACGTTCGTCGCGGGACCCAGTTGGAGCCGCTGTTCTTCGGCGGTACGCATGAACGACAGCGGCGAGCAGGAACAGAGAACCTGCCGGGAATCGTCGCACTGGGCAAGGCGGCGGAGATGGCGGTTAACGGGCTGGCAAGTGGAGCCGCGGCGAAGATGTGTGTGTTGCGCGATCGGCTGGAGCAGGGCATCCTGGCGCTGGTCGACGAGTGCGGCGTGAATGGCGGTGCCGTGGAGCGGGTGCCAAATACCACGAACATCTGGTTCGATCACCTGGAGGGCGAGGCACTCGTGATCTCGCTCGATCTGAAGGGTTTAGCGGTCTCCGGCGGATCTGCTTGTGCTTCGGGCGCGGCGGAGCCCTCGCATGTGCTCTCGGCGATGGCGATTCCGGCTGCACGAGCCAGGGCGAGTCTTCGCTTCAGTATTGATAAATCGACGACTGCCGCGGAGATTGACTTTGCGCTTGAAGTGGTGCCGCAGGCCGTGCAGCGGCTGCGGGAATTGTCGCCGGTGTATGGGAAGTCTGCGGTGGCGCCGGTTCATGGCTCGATACAGATTGGAATCTGAACCATGTCTTAAATGCGAGACGTGGGGCACCCAGAGTTCTGAAGGGTGAAGAAAGACATCGGTAAGTTATGAGTAACAGGGACAAGACGATTGCAGTGGCGATGTCGGGTGGCGTGGATTCGTCAGCTGTTGCCGCCATGCTGCAGGCCGAGGGGTACAACCTGATCGGCCTGACGCTGCAGCTCTGGAACCAGCGCCGCCTTGCCGGCCGTGAGGGCATGCCGGAGCAGGTGCAGGGTCGCTGCTGCTCGATCGACGACGTCTACGACGCGCGGCGTGTGGCTGAAGAGATTGGCATTCCTTATTACCTGGTCAATCAGCAGGAGCGCTTCGAGCGCGACGTCGTAAAGCCATTCGTCAGCGAGTACCTCGCGGGGCGTACCCCGATTCCCTGCTCACTCTGCAACAACCACCTGAAGTTCGATCAGCTGCTGCTGACAGCGCGGCAGATCGGCGCTGACATGATTGCGACGGGCCACTATGCACGCAATCATTATGATGCCGAACGCGGCCGGTGGATCCTCAAGCGGCCTGCCGATACCAGCAAGGACCAGACCTATTTTCTCTTCGGACTTACCCAGGAGCAGCTTGCGCATACGCTTTTCCCACTCGGCGAGTACCAGAAGCCGCGCGTGCGTGAGATTGCCCGCGAGCACAACCTGGCCCTCGCAGGCAAGCCGGATTCGCAGGAGATCTGTTTCATTCCGGGCGGCGACTACAAGCAGTTCATCGACGCGTATCTCGATGAGCAGGGCGAGGCATTGCCCGACACTGCAGGCGAGTTAGTGACCGCTGGCGGAAACGTCAAAGGCGGTCACACGGGCATCCATAACTTTACGGTGGGCCAACGCAAGGGGCTTGGACTGGCGTCGCCTGATCCGCTTTACGTACTGCAGATTGACCCAGTATCGCATCGCGTTACCGTCGGTTCAGAGCAGGAACTGCTTTCAAAGACGCTCGTGGCGCGGCAGTTGAACTGGATCAGTGTCGATAGACTGCACGAACCGGCGAGGGCACGCATCAAGATTCGCCATCGGCACGAACCAGCCTGGGCGACTCTTGAGATGACAGGCGAAGACGAAGTAACAGCCACCTTCGACGAACCGGCGCGGGCAGTCACGCCCGGCCAGTCCGCAGTCTTCTACCAGGGAGACGAAGTGCTGGGCGGCGGGTGGATCTCCTAACTACTGCGCACAGGGCGAAAATTGCTTCGCGCGTCTGCGGAGATCGCCGGCGATAATGCCTGCGCGCAAATTTGAGTCGAGGGAAGCTGGACCATTTCGATGAAGAATGCGCAGGCAATAGCAGCGAACCGCGTTCTTCTTGATAATCCGATCTGGTCTGCTCTTACTACTGTCCAGAGTCATTTCGCGGAAGGCGGTGAGCTGGCGCGGCGCTTCCCACCGGATGTTTCCCCGTTCGGCGCGATCCGCGAAAACTCGGCCGCTGCCTTCAAAGAACTGGAGCAAGTGGTTGGCGACGATACGGTCGCTTTGTGCTTCAGCGTGAAGCCAATGCTGCCAGCTCCCTGGGAAATTGTTCTCGAAATTGAGTGCCTGCAGATGATCTGTGACATGTCCCCTGCGCGGTCGTCAGCGACTGGCATACACAATCTTCGAAGACTGAACGACGCGGACGTACCGGAAATGCTGGTGTTGACGAAGCTGACCGAGCCCGGGCCTTTTCGCGAACGGACGATCGACATGGGCAAATATCTTGGCGTGCTTGCAGTAGTTGGTGGAGAGGAAAAGTTGATTGCGATGGCCGGAGAGCGTTTGCACCTGACCGGCTTTACCGAAGTCAGCGCGGTTTGCACGCATCCCGACTCCCGCGGACGCGGCTACGGGAATGCACTCGTGTCGGCAGTGATTGCCGGGATAAAAGGCCGTGGAGAGACGGCGATGCTGCACGTCCGGTCCGATAATACTTCAGCGGTAAGGGTTTACGAGAGGCTCGGCTTTTCTGTACGTAGCCGGATGCCGCTGGTTGCCATCAAGCGGCAACGTTAGCTCGATTCTGAAGTTAAGACATCCTCCAAGCCCTTCCTACATGCCTGATCTCTGAGCGCTGTACTCCAGAGCCTTAACGACGGTCGTTTGAGGTCGCAGCCGCGCGCTCGCTGACAAAGCTGGCAACTCCCGCACTTGTCTCTTCAGGCTTGGTGGCACTGATCGGCATAGGACGACTCTCCGCATTGACAATCCGATTCACTGCATTTTGAACCGATGCATCGG
>CAXTNK010000064.1:22730-22994 GCA_964245665.1 uncultured Acidobacteriaceae bacterium | reverse complement strand
TGCTGGAACGCAGAGTATCGGCAGCAGCCACCACCGAACGGGCGGGCGAAGCAGGGACATTGGCCGCTCCAGGATCTTCGGAGAAGGGCGTCGTCAACGGTACGCGAGGCGAAGACGCCACGCGGCCAATCGGCTTGATCACACTGGCGTCTTTCACACGCAGAGTGTCGAGGCCTGCGCGCAGTCCGTTCAGCACCCCACTAACCTGTCTGAGCGGAGAGGCTATGCCGCGCTCCACTGCGGCTCCGGCCTGCGCAAGTGTGT
>CAXTNK010000064.1:0-22720 GCA_964245665.1 uncultured Acidobacteriaceae bacterium | reverse complement strand
TGCTGAACGGACTGCGCGCAGGCCTCGACACTCTGCGTGTGAAAGACGCCAGTGACCATACCATCAGCCCGCGCAGTCTGCTTGCGCGTGCGCTCGGTGACATCCTCGACCACCGTCTTCACGTTTTCCGTCTGCGCCTTCACAGTATTCGAGATGTCGACCACGTTCGCCGCAATCTTTTTCACCTGGGGCGTTAGATCTTCCATCAGGCCGCGTGAGTTGTGTAGAAGTGGTAGAACATGCTGCTGGATCTGGTCTGTTAGGGCGTGAATCTTCTTCTGTGTTTCGCGCAAGCCGAGAAACATGCCGAGCAATACTGCAGCCTGCAGTAAAACGCCGATCCCAGTCACGATGGTGAATACCAGTTCTACGATTTGTGTGTCGGTGTGCATCCGTGTCTGTTCTCTCGATAGGCGCTTTACTGCGTGAAATGGTGACGGCTGTGGACGAGCTAGATGAGGTTGTCGCCGGGTGTTTCGTGGTAAGTCTTTACTCCGGCTTCGACTGCAGCGTTTACCTTATTAGACTGCTCCTGCACTGCCTGGCGACCGTGCTCGAGCGGGCTTGACCCGGCTGTTCCTTTGTAGGCGCCTTTGCCCGCGTCAACTGCGGCAGAAAACTTGTTCACCTGTTCTGTCGCTACCTGGCGTCCACGATCGACATACTCGTCCCACTGTGCGCGACCCTTGTCGACGAGGTCCTTGCTCTTGTCGACATACTGGCTCACCTGCTCCTTACTCTTGTCGACATACTGGTTGACCTGATCAGCCGCCTGGCGTGAGCGCTGCTTGACCTGTTCAGCCTTCTCACGCGCCTGGGATGCAAGTTCATCCCGTGTTTCGTCCCCGGACTTAGGAGCATAAAGAACGCCAACAACTGCACCGATTCCAAGACCGGCCAAAAACCACCCAAAGCCACCCGATTTTTCTTCTGACATGAGGCTATCTCCTTGCATCCGTTTCGGTTCCCAGCTCGCGCCTGCATACTAACAAACAGGCGACCGCCGGGCAAACCGGTTGTGTGTCATCTAAGGAGATGCCCTTTAGCGGCAATATGCTGCCAACGATAAACGTCTCACCTGTGAATGGTTGAGCCGAAAGCCGCTGCTGACGCAAACAGCGTTCGCAACCGAACGGTTGAGCGGTATCTCAATCGAAAAGTCGGCTACATGAGGGATTGCATCGAATACCCGCGGGCACATGATTGACCGTGATTCGAGGCTTGTTTTGCGTTTGGCTCCGCTATCCGTAAGATGAGCCCAGACTCATACACCAGACGGGACAAACGACAGCGCATGATAGATCCCAGCCCAGACGCCCCCCAGGGCTACATCTCGATTACTCTCCATGCGCACCTGCCGTACGTGATCCATCATGGCAGTTGGCCGCACGGCATGGAGTGGCTGCTCGAGGCAGCTGCTGAATCGTACCTACCTCTGCTACGTGTATTCCGCAACCTGGAACGCGATGGGATTACGCTTTCCCCCAACATCAACCTGTCGCCAATTCTGCTTGAGCAGCTGGCCCACCCATCTTTCAAGGCAGAGTTTCCGAAGTACCTGCAGCGCAAGATTGACGCTGCGCTTGAGGACGAGACGCTCTTCCGCCAGACCGGCGAGGCCCACATCGCGGAGACGGCGCGATTCTGGCAGGCGTTCTACCGCCAGGCGCTCGAAGAATATGACTCACTCGGTCAGGATATTGTCGGCAGCTTCCGCTACTTTGACGAGACGGGTCAGATCGAGCTCATCACTTCCGCAGCGACCCATGGCTATCTGCCGCTTCTGGGCAACGATGAAAGTTGCCTGGCCCAGATCAAGACCGGCGTTGCCACGCATCAGCGGCATTTGGGCAAGCATCCGCGCGGCATATGGATTCCGGAGTGCGGCTATCGCCCGGCCGGTATGTGGCACCAGCCCGTAGTCTCCGAAGGAAGCCAGACGGCGCCCCCGGCATTCGATCGGGTCGGCACGGAAGAGGTGGTCGCGCTCGGTGGCCTGCGCTACTTCTTCGTCGACACCCACCTGGTGGAGCGGTCCATGCGGTTTACTCCCTACGAACGGCAACCGCGCGGAGTATTAGCTGCTCTGGGTAATAAGGCCCTGGGCGACGTCTACCACCCGTACTTCGTGGATGGTCCGCTGGCCTATCGCAATCCGGTCGCAGCCTTCCCCCGCGATCCCCGGACCGGCCTGCAGGTCTGGAGCGGCGAACAGGGATATCCCGGAGACGGCGAGTATCTCGACTTCCACAAGAAACGCTGGCCCGGCGGTCATCGCTACTGGCGGGTTACGGATGCCCGCATCGACCTTGGACTGAAAGAGCCCTACGCCCCGGAACGGGCCATCGCTCGCACCCGGGCGCATGCCGAACACTTTGCCGGCCTGGTGTGTGACGCCTTGAAAGACCAGCTGAACGAGGAACAGCCACCCATTCTTTCCGCGCCATTCGATGCGGAGTTGTTCGGCCACTGGTGGTTTGAAGGCCCGGTCTGGCTGGAAGCAGTCGCGCGTGCCTTCGCAAAACCCGATATGCCGGTTGCGCTGATCACTGCTGGAGAATATCTCGATCGCCACGCACCGGAGGGATTTCTGGATCTGCCGGAAGGATCATGGGGCAAGAACGGAAGCCACGAAGTGTGGATGAACCCGGAAACGTCTTGGACCTGGGCGCAGATTTATGCTGCGGAAGAGCGCGTGCGCAATGTGGCTTCTCGGGATACGTGGCGCGATGGCGGCCTGGGTGAACGGATTCTGCGGCAGCTCTGCCGTGAACTGCTGCTGCTCGAATCTTCGGACTGGCAGTTCCTGATCACGACAGAAGCCGCGCGCGATTATGCCGAGTCGCGCTTCATGACTCACCTCGATCAGTTGCAGGCACTCGAACCTGTGTGGACCGAGTTCGAGACGACCGGCGGACTCGGGCCTGATGCACATGGACGTCTGCGAGCGATCGAGGACCGCGACAATATCTTCCCGGATATCGATCCTGGTTTGTGGGCGCGACGGGAGACGGACTGAAGCGTGACTTGTTAATCGAACCGACCCTTGACTTTGTCGCCCCGACCGAAACTTAGCGTAGTGGAGCGATCTGCATCGATCGATCGATAACTGGGCAAGCATGCAGCAGCAACGCGTGATTTGTAGCGGGCTGTAACAAAAGCAGATACTTGGGCTTCGCTCACGATTTATTGGTGTGAGGAGAAAGCTCGCTATGTCCGGATGACAAATCGTTATGAAGCATCAGTGAAGATGACAAATCCTTCCGTAGAAACAAGAAAGGCCGCCATAGCGGCCTTTCTTGTTTTGACGAAGCCGACAGCTAGGAAGCCGCTCCCACGCTGCCAGTCACCACGACCACGCCAGTGCCGGATGGTGTCACCACCTGGATGCTCACGCTGTGAATGATCGGGTTGCTGCCGCTGACCGGTTTGGGCGGCGCAACCGTCGTGATGGTGTAAGCCGCGGAGCCGACCGCACTCTGCGTGTAGCCGGCAGCCGTGGCGATGGCGTTGATCGTCTCTGCTGCCGTTACCGGGACGGCCGTCGTGTACTTGGTGGACGAAGTCGTCGGTGCACTGCCGTCCGTCGTGTAGTAGATGGTTGCGCCGGTGGTTGCGTCCGAGATGGTCACGGCCGTACCGCTCGTAACTGCGCCTGCACCCGGCGAGAAGGATGGCGTTACTGCCGCTCCCAGTACCGGGGTAGGCGCACTGCCACCGCCGCCGCAACCAATGTTCGCTGTCAGGAAGGCAAACAGTACCAGGCCGAGCATACTTCGCCAGGCGCGACGCCGGGCCGGTATCCCGAACAACAGGATGCAGGCGAGCGCCGCCGAACTGCCGCTGTACCAGAGCCGCTTGTGATCGTTTGCCGCAAGCGTGGCTGCGACATTGATGGTGACCTTCGCAGTTGCCAGGCCATTCACCGTAACCGAGCCGGGCGAGACGCTGCAGGTGACACCCTGTGTCGGACTGGCGCAGATCAGGTTGACATTCGCGTCAAAGCCGCTTTCAGATGCCAGGTTAACCGTCGCCGTTCCGGAAGCTCCGGCAGCAATGGAGACGACCTGGTTCTGCGAAGCCAGCGTGAAGTCACTCTGGTCGACGTTTACGGTAGTTGGCGCGGAGTAGGAGGGCAGGTATGTACTACCGGTCGCTGGGGCATAGAAGGCGACGATCTGGTTGGCTCCTCCCAGTGCGTTCGCGCCGATGATCGTGGTCGAAGTGGAAACGGGACTACCTGTTGCTCCAGTGGAGAGCGCGGTTTGTGCGAACTCATACCCGTTCGCGACGAAATAGACTGTACCCGTCGGAGCGGCTCCGGAAGCGCTTCCGGTCACCGTCGCAGACAATGTGAAATTCGTCCCATTGTTCAAGGTACCGGTGGTCGGCGTGACCGTAAGGGTGGTGGTGGTTGCCACACCGGTGCCGGAGCCTGTCTGATAGTTCGTGCCAGTGCTGCCGGTTGCCGCGTTCCAGTTGCTGTCACCGGGATAGCTTGCCGTGATGACGCTGACGCCAGCCGGAACGCTTGCAAAGGTAACGGTTGCTACGCTGTTGCCGCCATAGGTGCCACCGGCGCCATTCGAACCAACCGTAAATGGTTCAAGCGTCCCCGTTTGCGTCTGGCTGCCCATCGTAACCGTGACCGTACCCGTGGGTGCGGTACCGGCGCCCAGATAGGCGGCCGTCACCTGAACGGTCTGGTTCGACCCGACCTGCTGTCCGGTGAAGTAAGGCTGCACGGTCAAGACCGGCGTGCCCTTGATGATGGTGAACGTGACCGGCGTCGGACTGGTGGATGCTTTAAAGCTCGCATCGCCCGAGTACGAAGCAGTAATGGTATGCGAACCGACCGCGAAGTTGCCGATGGACCACTCAGCGTAACCTTGAGTATTCAAGGCCACGGTTGCCGTGCCGGCGCCGCCCGTGTCGCTGAAAGTGGCTGAGCCGGTAGCAATTCCATCGGTCGTGAGCGGGACGCCTCCGGCTGCTCCAAACTGGGCCCCGGCCGGCTGTGTGACGCTGGTCCCGACAGGTTGGATATCCGCGGCGATGGGCGTGCCATACGGATATTGCGCGCCATTCGTGATCACGGTCGGGGTCGCGGCGCCACTTGTGCCAACTGCAGTCTCGAGACCGACCAGGTTGATATTGCTGGCTTCAGGCGTCACCGTGATCGATTGCGCTGTAGAGGCGCTGGCCGCCACAGTGCCGTTGCCGCTGTAATCGGCGGTAATGGTGTACGTTCCGCCAGGCAGCGCATTGGTGGACAGGGTCGCGACGCCGGTGCTGCTGACCGTCGCGAAGTTCAGACCCTTGTTGCTGGGAAGCGCGGCGCTTGAGACGAAAGCAACATCTCCCGAAGTGGCGCCGGTGACGGTCGCCGTGAGCGTCTCCGTCGCACCATGCGTGATAGTCGCGGGCGAGAGAGCGAGCGTCGTACCGGACGGGCTGAAGGTGACACTATTCCAGTCGGTGACCAGAACGTTCGCATCGATGGAACCAAGGCCGCTGGCTTCGTCATACCCTGCGGTCGCCGAGTAGGCGCCAGCCGAGTAATTCCCGTCCGAACCCAGCACACAGGGTGTAATGTCTGTCGCCGTTTGATCGCATGGCTCATTGTTACTGCCGGCCGTTACATCATGAAAGGCTGCCGGAAACTGGGTGGCCAGCGGGTAGAGGACGTAATCCGCCTGTCCCTGGAGACCATACTTCTGATTGACGAGCGCCATGATGGCAGCAAAGGTCGGACTGGAAACCGAAGTGCCACCAACACCTGTAACAGTTTCCGGCGTGGCGGTCTCGCCATAGCTGTCGCAGTCGCCCGGGTTGGCACAGATGATGTACGAACTGTAGTTAGCACCGTTGGCGGCGAAAAGCGACACGTCAGGAAGATCGCGCGCGCTGTCCGCCGGGGTCAGGGCCGACTGAAAGGCCGGCTTCGGATAGCCGGCCAGGCAGTCGTTGCTGGCATCGAAGGTCGCGCAGGCACTGGCGCCCCCGCTGCCGCCGGCCAGTTGGCTCAGGCCTTCGTCCGAGTAGAAGGTGACGGGGTCGCCGGCCGCATACGCCTGGATGTTAAAGCCATACTCGCTGTCGTTCCACGGTTGTTCGGGGATGGGCTTGAGGATGGATGTGGCCGGGGTAGTCGTGTTGCCGCCCGCCCAGTAGCTGTTGAAGCTGGGAGGAACGCCATTCGCGGCAGTCGAGGCGTAGTCACTATAGTAGAAGTCGGTTCCGCCGACTGCGACGTCGTAGGGGGTCGAGGCGAAGCCGTTCACTGCAAGTCCATAAACCAGCGTGGTTGCGTTGGCGTTGTAGCAGCCCTCCGAGCCACTGTCGCCGGCCGAGACCATGACCGTCTGCCCCTGTGCTGCGGCCTGCTCCCAGAGAGCGTTATAGAAGGCACTTTCGGTTGCGCCCATATCCGGTTCGCATTCGCCGAAGCTGATGCTTAATACCCCTGCGGCGTCATCATCGACTGCTCGCTGTGCCGCGAGGTCGAGGCCGGAATTGAGAGTGGTGTCAGCCGCGATGTACAGGTCAATGGTCGCGGCCGGTGCTACCGCTCCTGACCATTCCACGTCCAGGTAGGCTTCTTCAGAATCGCCGTTTACGCCTGGATCCGTGCCATCGATGACGACGTTCGGGAGGGTTGCCGAAAACCCAAACAGCTTGCGGAAGTTCGCCACCAGGCTCAGGTCAATGTTTGAATCGTTGATGATGCCGATCGTCTGGCCGGTACCAGTCACTCCAGCCGCAGTCAGCGGTGTCGTGTCATATTGGACCGCGAAATCGCCTGGCGCGACGAAGAAGTATTCGCCTCCGCCAGAGGGGTAATTCCAAAGCGGCTTGGCCTTGTGCGTCACTGGATTGTAGGTGGCCGAGCCCTGCACCCTGAGCTGCGATTTTGGCTTGAAATCGTTCAGGCGGACGATGCCGCTGACGACCGGCGCAAGAGCCGTAGGGATCTGCGGATTGGTCGCATTGGCGTAATGGGTCTGGCCATTGACCAGGTACTTGTGAATCTGCGTGCTGAACGCGGACTTGACCTGCCCGGCCGTCCCGGAAAACTCGATCGTTGATCTGGCGCGGGAGAGCTTGCTTACCGTGAATCCCTGCGACTGGAGCCACGCGGTGACTGTCTGGATGTCGGAATCGGCCGGCCCGTACTGCTTGGCCAGCTGATCGGGTGTGAGCCATTTATGGTAATTGGCCGAACCCTTTTGATGGATGTCCGCGATGTAAGCCTTGAGGGCTGCTTCGCGATCAGCCGGCCGCCTGATAAGCAGCTGCATGCGTGGAGTCTGCAGTGAATCTTCGACTGCTCCCCGATCAAGAGCGGTCCTGGCCAGCGGGTGCACATTGCCCGGCAGGGTGGTGCGGAGGCTGTTCTCCACCTGCTGCTGGATCTGCGGGATCGCAGCCGATACAGGCGTCTGTGTAGGGATCTGGGCGGAGACGCTGAGGGCAGTCGCCAGGACTCCGGCACTGACGCCCAGGAGGGACAGGGAGAGCGACCTGGTCGCTCGAACTAAGTCTTGTAACATGGCCATCCTCAAATACTTCTCTGTACTGCTTGATCCCGGCGCCGCATCTTGTCCCAGCGCAGCACTCTTAATCGGTGAAAAGAGTGTACCCTCCGACCGCACCCGCCTGGGCAGAAGGATTTTGAACTTTTATTCACGTTTCTCGGATTAGTAACTGCCCGTGGTCCCGTCTTTGCGGAACTCGTTGTCTCACAATGACACGGCCTTCAACTACAAAGTTGCGACCCTGGTGAAAAACAACCCGAAAGTTGTAGGAGC
Organism: uncultured Acidobacteriaceae bacterium; assembly: GCA_964245665.1. Taxonomy (GTDB): domain Bacteria; phylum Acidobacteriota; class Terriglobia; order Terriglobales; family Acidobacteriaceae. The sequence goes on along the minus strand of CAXTNK010000064.1, from coordinate 14,909 downwards.
TGTTTGACAGCGCTGCAAGGCACCTTTAGTTTCGGAACAAGTCTAATCAGTGACGCCGGAAGTAGTTTTCCAGCTTGGAATGCGCTTGGTGGTCGTTTTATTCCACTTGCCCCGACGGCTGCCTGTCGTTTATGCGTCGTCGTTAATGTGTAGCTATTATGTGTCTTCGTTCAAGCGTTTTCGTTACGTAACAAGGAGTACGTCTTGTCCACTTGCACCAGGAGCGTTGCCCGCCTCGCCTCTCTTGTACTCACTGCCAGCTGCTTTCTTGCGACCCCCAAGTTTCTGCGGGCGGCTGTTCCCGATCTGGCTGCGCAGCAGCTTAGCAGTTTCGAAAAACGTGTGACAACGAAAGTATTGCCAAATGGCCTCACACTCCTCGTCTGCGAACGGCCTGAAGCGCCGGTCTTCTCGTATTACACGATGGTGAACGCCGGCGACGGGAATGATCCAGGCGGCGAATCAGGGCTGGCTCACATGTTCGAGCACCTGGCGTTCAAAGGAACAGAAGACATTGGCACCACTAACTGGCCGGAGGAGAAAGTCGCACTCGCCAAGGTGGAGACGGCCTACCAGGCGTATGACGTGGAGTATCGCAAGCGCGTCGGCCAGGATCCGGCCAGGGTCAAGCAGTTGCACCAGGAGTTTGAAGATGCTGTCGCAGCCGCGCAGAAGTTCGTGATCCCGAACCAGTTTTCGCAGATTGCCGAACAGTCAGGCGCAACCGGTATCAATGCCGAAACGTCGCTCGATACGACGCAATATTTCTGGAGTATGCCGGTCAATGCTTTCCAGTTGTGGGCGTATATGGAAAGTGATCGCATTGCCCATCCCGTTCCCCGCGAGTTCTATAAAGAGCGTGACGTCGTGATGGAAGAGCGGCGGATGCGCGTCGATTCATCGCCCGTCGGCCGCATGCTCGAGCAGTTCTCCGCGGCTGCCTTCGTCGCTTCGCCATATCATCGGCCGAACGTGGGATGGGAGTCCGAAATCAGCCAGGTCTCTGCGACCGAAGCTGCGGCTTTCCACGCGAAATATTATGTGCCTGCGAACATTGTCATTGCCGTGGTCGGCGATGTGAAGGCGGCAGAAGTGATGCCGGTACTGGAAAAGTATTTCGGCCCCATTCCTGCTGGGCCCAAGCCGGAGCCGTCGGCAACAGTCGAGCCGCCGCAGACCGCAGAGAAATCCGTGATCATCCGGGAAGCGACGCAGCCGTTTTATGTTGAGGGCTACCATCGCGGCGATTATCTCGATCCAGATGACGCGGTCTATGACGCCATCAGTGACATTCTGTCGAACGGCCGCACCTCGCGCATGTATCGGTCTCTGGTGCGCGATCAACAAATCGCAGCGGAAGCAGCAGGCTTCGGCGGCTTTCCGGGCGACAAGTATCCCGGACTATTTGTTCTCTACGCAGTGCCTCTGCCGGAACACACGCCGGAGCAGATGCGCACGGCCATTCATAAGGAAATCGATCGCTTGAAGATGCAGGACGTTACAGATGATGAGATGGCGATGTTCAAAACGCGTGCCCGCGCTGACCTGCTGCGCGGCCTGGGCGATAACGAAGGCCTGGCCGGCAGCCTCGCCTCGTACCAGACGCGCTTTGGCGACTGGCGCGAACTGTTCCTCGAACTGGACAAGATCGACAAAGTGACCAAGGCGGATATCCGTCGCGTTGCTGCGAAGACGTTCGTCGAAGCCAACCGGACCTACGCCGAGATCGAAACCGTTGCGCCCGACGCCGCCGCACCCGATGCCGCGCCGACTGCCGCAGCCACACCGAAAGGGGGTGCGCGGTGAATCGTTTCTCCATGCGCAACATAGCCGCTGCTTCCCTCCTTAGTTGTGCACTTGGCTTCGTGCCAGCTGTTATCGCTCACACTGCAACCCAGCACCAGCCGTGGAAGTCGATTGCCATTCCGCCACTGCCGACGTTTCATCCGCAGCAGCCGAAAAAGATCACGCTCAAAAACGGCGTCGTCATTTTTCTGCAGGAAGATCATGAACTGCCGTTTGTAAACGGCTTCGTCGAGATGCATGGCGGCGGTCGCAACCTGCCCGCCTCCAAGGCCGGCATGATCGATCTCTACAGCCAGTCGTGGCGCACCAGCGGTACGGCTACGAAGACCGGCGACCAGTTGGACGACATCCTCGAAGCCAAGGCGGCAAAGGTCGAGACCGGTGGCGATGTGGATTCCACATCCGTCTCGTGGTCGAGCCTGAGCGAGGACTTCGACCAGGTCTTCGGCATAGCCGTCGATGTACTGGAACATCCCAAGTTCGACAAGCAGAAGTTGACGCTCGCCAAGCAGCAGATGGCTGCGGGTATCGTGCGACGCAATGACGATGCAGAAGAGATTGCCGGACGCGAAGCAGCAAAGTTGATCTATGGCGCCGAAAGCCCGTACGGCCGCGTGCCGGAGTTGTCGACGGTGATGGGTGTGACACTTGCCGATCTCGAGGACTTCCACAAGAAAACCGTCATCCCGAATGGGATGATCATCGGCGTCTCGGGTGACTTCGATTCCGCGGCAATGGAGAAGAAGCTGCGGACTGCGTTCGAATCTTTGCCGAAGGGCACGCCGCTCGAGACACCGAAAGAAACTTTCCCAGGTCCGAAGCCGGGCGTTTATTCCGTCACCAAGACAGACGTCGATCAGAGCAACGTCTGGGTGCTCGGGCTGGGGACAGAGCGCAGCAATCCTGACTACTACGCACTACAAGTGATGAACGAAGTCTTCAGCGGCGGCTTCGGTTCGCGACTGGTACAGATCGTGCGAACGAAGATGGGTCTCGCCTACTCTGTCGGCGGCGCGTACGGAGCATCGTACGATCATCCCGGCGTCTTCTATACAGCGGCGTCAACCAAGAGCACTTCCACCATCGAAACCGCACAGGCGCTGTTACAGCAAATTAATGACCTGAAATCGCAGCCCTTCACCGAAGCCGAACTGCGGTACGCGAAGGACGATCTGCTCAACTCGTTCGTCTTCCACTACGACTCGAAAGACAAGCTGTTGAACGAGCAGGCAAAGCTCGAGTTCTATGGATACCCGGCGGACTTCATCGACAAGTATCATGACGCCATCGAGAAAGTGACGCCGGCTGATCTTGAGCGTGTCGCGAAGAAATATATAGATCCTGCGAAGCTGGCGATCCTGGTCGTCGGCAACACACCGACCTTTGGTCAGCCGCTCAGCAAGCTGGGGCCCGTTCAGTCTGTTGACATCAGTATTCCCATGCCGCCGGGGATGCGCGGCCCAGGGCCGCAGGGACCGCCGCCGGCGGAGGCACCCGCATCAACCGTGTCAAAGGAGCAGAAGTAATGCAGCTGGCAATTGTGATCATGGCCGCCGGCAAAGGCACGCGGCTGAAATCGAACCGGCCGAAGGTACTGCATGAGATTAGCGGCAAACCGCTCCTGGCTCATGTCATCCGCGCTGCATCGCAGGTCGTGCCGCCGACCGATATCTTCGTGATCGTCGGCCACCAGGCAGAACGGGTACAGGCCGCGGTCGCCTCGACCAGCGTGAATTTCGTAATGCAGGAAGAACAGCGCGGCACTGGCCATGCCATTCAGACCGTGCAGAGTGCCGTGCGCGACTACGAGAACATTCTTGTGCTCTCTGGCGACGTGCCGCTTATTCGTGAGGCCACGATTCGCGAGCTGCGCGACTTCCACCTGGAGCAGCGGGCAGCAATGACCATCCTGACTGCGGAGCCTGTTGATCCGATCGGCTATGGGCGCGTACTTCGCAGCGATCCACGCCGGCCGGAGGTTGAGGCGATCATCGAGCAGAAGGCGCTCTCGCCGCTGCAGATGCAGTTGACCGAGATCAACTCCGGCATCTACGCCTTCGCAACGAAACCGCTGTTCGCGCATATAGGCGAACTGCAAACGGCCAATGCCCACGCGGAATATTATCTAACGGACATGGCGGCACTGCTGGTCGAAGCCGGTGAACGAGTGGTCGCCTTGACGGTCGAACGCTGGACCGAGGTGCTGGGAGCCAACACGATCGAAGAGATGATGGAGCTCGACGCTGCACAGCACTTTCGCAAGGCGAAAGAACTGATGGCGAACGGTGTCACCATCTACCGGCCTGATACGGCGGTGATCGATGAAGACGTGACGGTTGGCCCGGACACAATTCTTGAGCCCTATGTGCAGCTACTGGGCCGAACGAAGATCGGTTCAGAGTGTCGCATCCGGTCCTACTCCGTGATTGAAAATACGGAGATCGGCGACCACGTCACCGTTCGCAATGGTTCGATCATCGCTGGTTCGACGATTGCCCACGGCGCCCTGATCGGCCCTTATGCGCACATCCGTCCTGAATCGGAGATCGGTGAAGGCGCGCATGTCGGCAATTTTGTCGAGACAAAAAAGGCGCACCTGGGAGCAGGAGCGAAAGCCAACCATCTTACCTATCTGGGCGATGCTGAAGTCGGTGCGGGTAGCAACATCGGCGCCGGAACCATCACCTGCAATTATGACGGCGTCGATAAACATCGCACTGTCATCGGCCAGAACGTGTTCATCGGCAGCAATTCGGCCATGGTTGCGCCAATCGCCATTGGCAATGGCGCGTATGTCGCGGCTGGTTCAACGCTGACAGAAGATGTACCCGAAGACGCGCTCGCGCTCGGCCGCGCCCGGCAGACAAACAAGGAAAACTGGGCCAGGAAGAAACGCGCGGCTCGTGGTTGAATTCTGAGGGGCTAAGCGGCTTCCGCCCGGGGAGATACCTCGCCAGTGAGGACATTGCGCATACGGATGCGCGCGAAAAGAAGCGTCCGCTCGACCTGCTGACGCGGCACTTCGAGCAACTCCGCTACTTTCTCTGCTGAATAACCTTCGACATCACGTAGCAGAAAAACGATCCGCTCGTTTGCCGGAAGTTCCTTCAGCGCTTCTTCCAGTTCTGTGCGTTTCACGTTGCGGCCGCCGAGGCCAGTCGACGCTGATGCTTCCGCAGGAGCCGCCACTTCATCGATGGCGAGCCGCTGGCGCAGTTCATCGACCATGGCGGTATCGACTCCTTTGGCGTCCGGCTCTTCGTGCTTCTCGAAGGCGCGCACAAATGTATCTGTCAGCACCTCTTCAGCCTCAATCTCGCTCCCTGTCATATAGAACGCCACGGCGAAAGCTCTGTGCCGATGCGTTTCATAGACATCACGCTGTCGTTGCTCGAGGGAGCGTTGCTGGGATTGCTGTTCGACAATGCGCGCTGATCTTCCCGGCGACAGTTCTCTTTCCAAATCGAACAAATTGCCCTCATAGCTGGATAATGTGAAGACGTTCCAGGAGACTTACAGGAAGAGCACTTAGTAAGAGAGAACATCTACAACTTAAGTATAACTCTCCGGCAAGCGGGGGTGCAGCACAATGGACGTAGAGCGTTGCCGTCCATTCGGGTGCACAGTCAGCTTACGGGTGATGCGACATTGTGCGCTGTTACTGACGATTTAAATCCGTTGCCCGGAACGAAAAGCATAAGACGAAATGTTCGGCACCTTACAAAATTCCGGCATAGATGGAGTAAATCTGAATGAAACACAGTAACGCAAGAACCGCCTCGACTTGCGCAACGTATAGACATCGTAAGCGAAGATCGACGAGCAGGTGAGTTCCTGTCCATGACACCTTCGGAGGGTTTCGCAATCTGAACGCAGCAGCTATGATCGGGATTGGTATGACGCAAGTTGTCAGCAAGTATTCTCGTGGTGAGGCCTGATGCCCTTGTCACGCATCCTGGTAGTGGACGACGAGTCCTACATCCGCACCATCGTCTCAGCCATGCTGGAGCACGCTGATCTGGAAACGGTCACGGCCGCGGATGGCAATGAGGCCCTCGAAGCAATTCGGGCCGACCCCGAATTTGACCTGATCCTTTCCGACATCATGATGGTCGGCATGGATGGGATGACACTGCTCGAGCGCACGCGCACGCTGATTCCGAATACGCCGGTCGTCATGGTCACGGCGGTGACGGACGTCGACGTAGCCCTGCTCGCCATGCGCAATGGCGCCTATGACTACCTGCTGAAGCCATTCCAGCAGGACCAACTGCTCGCCACCGTCAACCGCGCGCTTGACTACCGCAAGCTGCTGCTGCAGAACGCAATGTACAAACACAAGCTGGAAGAACTGGTGACGGCAAGAACGCAGATGTTGAACCAGGCGATCCTGGACCTGGAGCGCTCCTACGACATCACGCTTGAAGCACTGGGCGACGCGCTCGATCTTAAGGACACCGAAACTGAAGGTCACTCAAAGCGTGTCACTGCTTACACGATTGCCCTGGCCCGCGCCATGGAGCTGTCGCCGGCGACCATACGTACCATCGCACGCGGCGCTTTCCTGCACGACATCGGCAAGATGGCGATCCCGGACGCAATTTTGCTCAAACCAGGCAAACTGGATGCGGAAGAGCAGGCGATTATGCGGCAGCATTGTGCGCGCGGGTATGACATGCTCCGCAAAATCCCGTTCCTGGCAGACGCATCCGAAATTGTTCACAGCCACCAGGAGCATTTCGATGGCTCCGGCTATCCGCGGGGATTGCACGGCTACGATATCCCGCTCGGCGCACGAATTTTCGCCGTCGCCGATACACTCGATGCCATTACCTCCGACCGGCCCTACCGCCAGGCGCAGCCATTTTCGAAAGCGCGCGCCGAAATCAAACGGTGCAGCGGGACGCAGTTCGATCCGAAGGTAGTGGACATTCTGATGTCCATGCCCGACCGGCTCTGGGCAGACCTGCGCGGCGAGATTGTCGGCGAGACACAGCGGTTCCTGCCATCGCTGTTCTCACTGGATTTATTCAAACGTAAAGGCAGTATCGGCAATGGACGCCTGCAGGAGCGCGACCTGCTGGAGCAGTTGAAGGCACTTCCACTCTGGAAATTGCAGGACGGGAAAATTATCCGGGATGTACAGTTCGGCAATTTTGTTGAAGCTGTTCAGTTTGTTCAGTCGGTATCTGTCGCAGCCGAGGCGCAGAAGCATCATCCGGACATCGACATCCGCTACGACCGTATCCGCTTATCGCTGATGACGCATGACAGCGGAGGAATTACCTCGCGCGATATCAAGCTGGCGCATTCCATCGATCTACTGGTCTAGATCGAAGTTCTTCGGAGGAGCCTCACTGGACATCCGGACCGTAAAGATCTTCAATTTCATCTGGGAGCGGAGGGAGTGCAGGCGGCTCCTGCTGCTCCAGTTCATGGAACGTTGCCAGGGTTTTCCGGTTCCACAGGGCGACTGCTATGCCGCCCAGCGCGGCGGAAGAAAGAATCAGCAGGCCGGTAGAAAACTTACCATTGCGCGCCCCTGCCGTAACTCGTTCATTCCAAAAGCGAAGCATGTTTTTAGGGATGGCTGAAGCTTTCAAGTCTCTCCCCTTCATTGCTCATTGCGAAGAAAATTAGGCAGTGGGGCAACAAATCTGATTTCTTCGCGTCTATTACAATATAGAGATTGTGCGGATACGATCCTATGAGTTACCATAGGATTCAGTGGTTGAGCGAAGCGCTCCCTAAGGTTTAGCTGGACAAAGTTTTATCACAAGTTGCGTCACTGGCCTCCCGGCATGTACATAACACCGTGCATGCCGTCTTTTTTTTTCAGGCGACTGGCAATCTGTGTTGTTCTAGCATTCTCTCTGCTGAAAACTGCTTCATTCCCCGGGCTGCGTATCGGTTCAACTGCCTTTACACTGGAAATCTGATGAGACGCTTACTTCTGACTTTTGCGATTGGCTTGGTCGCCCTGGGTGCATCTGCCCAGTGGTCGAACCCGAGTGACGATATTCCGGCATACCACGCGACAGCCCCGGCTCCCGGCAGCAAACTGACGCCCATTCTGACGCCTGAAGAAATTCGGGCGCAGAACTTCAAACTGGCCTGGCAGCCGAAGATCTATGCTGACGCGGCGCAGGTCCAGAAGGTGCTTTACCAGCTTCCCTGCTTCTGCCGCTGCGACAAGGCGATGGGTCACACCAGCCTGCACAGCTGCTTTGAAGGCACCCATGGCGCCGTTTGCAGTACGTGTGCCAAGGAAGGCTACTATGCCTACCTGATGACGAAGCAGGGCAAAACAGTGAAGCAGATCCGCGACGGGATCATGCATAAGGAATACGAGAGCATCGACCTGCAGACAATCAGCTAGCCTGACCTCTTACATATCCGGGTGCCCGGCTCTCGCGTTTGAGACCTGGGAGATGTACCTTTGGTTCCTCGGGGTTCGAATCCCACGTCTGGAACGCGACAAGCAGGTCGCCCACAATCTCAGCTTTCAGAGAATATTTATCGCGCGCGCCGCGAGCACGATGACCACGGCAAGTGCGATGCTTGCCTGCACCATCATCAGCATTTTGGCCCACTTCGAAAGCACGGGGACGTCCGTCGGCGAGAAAGCTGTACTGGTGTTGAAAGCCAGAAACAGATAATCGACAAAGCCGGGACGCCAGTGTTGCTGCGCTGGCGTCATCTGCGAAGGCTGCAGGGTCATCTGCGGGAAAAGGAAGGCGCCGTCCGTGTGATGCTCACGGTTATCCCGCGCATTCGGGCCGCCCGCATCCAGCCGCCAGTACCACGAAGCGAAGGTCAGAATATTGCTGACCCACAGGATCACTGCCGACCGCAGCAACTGCACGGGAGCCTCGGTGTGGCTCGGCAAGGCAGAGATGAGACGGTAAACCGACCAGACCATATCCAGTGTCACCAGGCCGATTGCCCCATAGCCGAGCCATTGATTGATGCTCTGCCGTCCATAGCGCCGCGCCAGGATCACCGGAACCAGCATCACTCCGACGATTACCAGCAGAAGCCAATCCGGCCCGTAGGTCATCGACTCCGGCAGCGCCAGGTGCATTCCCCCGATGGCCAGCAGCGCCACGACGGCAGGCCATCTCGGTTCGCAATCACCGGCTTTCTGCGGCAAAAACTTCACCATAGCCAGCTCGTCCTCCGCGGAAAAGATTGGCACCGTGCGAAATTGTTCATGCGCCGGTCTACTTCAATCACCGGGGGCCGTCTTCCGTAGACGCCGTCTTTTGGTTGCAGGTGAATCAGTCCTCGCGACGGAGTGTTCGCTCCCCGGTTCCGTATTTCGCAGCAGCGGCCCGGGCCCTGTCGACTGCCGAACGACCAGCACGGTCGGGATGGAAGTTTCACGTTTGCGCTCGGCTGCTTTCATATTCTCCCGTGGTTCGACCGTCGACTGGAGTGCCTGGAACGCCGCGCGGGCCAAATCCTGGCGTGACATCTGGATCGTCGTCAGCGCTGGATAAACAAACTCGGCCAGATGAATATTGTCAAAACCGATCACGGAAAAGTCTTCAGGGACGCGGATACTGTTTTTGGCGAGCACGCGCAGTGCGCCTATGGCAGTCATGTCATTCGAGCAGAGAATGGCAGTCGGCCGCGACTCAAGGGTCAGAAGCTGCTCCGCGGCGCGCATGCCGCCTTCGAGAGTGTGGTCACCTTCGATCAGCCACTCGGGCTGGCATTCGATGGCTGTGACACGGGCAGCCTCCTGAAAAGCCTGCCTGCGCAGAAACGCCGAACGCTGACGCAGGGGGCCGCTGACAAATCCAATGCGGGTGTGACCGAGTGCGTGCAGATGCTCGACCGCCTGCATGATGCCGGATTTGTAATCGACGACCAAGGTCGAACTGAGTGGGTTGTCGATAGTCATATCGACAAACACCATGGGAATCGAGCGTTGCGCGAGCTCCTCGAGCAGCGGGGCTTCAATACCAAAGGTCATCACGGCTACGCCTTCCACTTTGCGTTCAAGCAGCCGGCGGATGCAGATTTCCATCCGCACGGGGTCGTGGCTGGTGGAACTGATGAGCACATCGTAGCCATTTCGGACGGCTATCTCTTCGAAACCCTGGATCAACTCCGGGAAAAAAGGGTTGGTGATCTCGGAAATAAGCAGGCCGAAAAGCCTGCTCCTGCCTGAAACCAGGCCGCGCGCCTGCGTATCCGGATAATAGTTGAGGTGCTTGACGGCCTTCCAGACACGGGCCGCCAGTTCCTTGTCGACAGTCGTAACACCGTTGATGGTGCGAGAGACGGTGGCGATCGAAACTCTTGCCCGTAGCGCGACATCGCGAATATCGAAGCGGCGCTTGCCTGGACCAGCGACCTTGCGCTTCCCTGCATTTTTTCGCGCGGGCATCGAATGTTTCTCCTCGGTAGATGGCGGCGTTGGACGCGGGTTTCCCGCGAAGTCCTGCCCAGAATCAAGCCTAAATGGCGTCAGGGCGCACGTCAGCAAATCACTGCCTTGACCCCGTTAATATAAAGCAGCTATCGTCACCTCTGCGTGGAGAAAACGTTTCCGTGTTCTTGCAGGCCTTCCGCCTCAAAATGTTAACTTGAAGAAGGGTCGACCGTGCTGCTCGAAGAACTCCGCACCCAGGTGCTGCAAGCCAACCTTGAACTGGTCCATCGCGGGCTGGTGCTTTACACCTTTGGCAATGCCAGCGGCATCGACCGTGCGACCGGGCTGGTAGCCATCAAGCCCAGCGGCGTTCCCTACGACGAGCTTCGCCCCGAGCATATGGTTATCGTCGATCTTGACGGGAAAATTGTCGATACCGGACTTCGCCCGTCCTCTGACCTTGATACCCACCTGCACCTCTATAAAAATTTTAGAGACATTGGTGCTGTCGTGCACACGCACTCCGAATATGCTACTGCGTGGGCACAGGCCGGGCTGCCGATTCCGCCCCTCGGCACCACGCATGCCGACTATTTCTACGGTCCGGTTCCAGTCACCGCTCAACTGACGGATGAAGCCATCGACGGCGCCTATGTATTGAATACTGGTGTCGCGATTACGGAACGATTCAAGGACATTGATCCACTGGCAGTGCCGGCTGTGCTGGTTGCCGGCCACGCGCCTTTCTGCTGGGGCCGCACGCCGCATGAAGCAGCACACAATGCGGTGGTGCTCGAAGCAGTAGCCCGCATGGCGTATACGACGGTCACTCTGAATCCGCGGCAGGAGGGCGTTTCGCAGGCGCTGCTCGATCGACATTATTTTCGAAAGCATGGCGCAAACGCTACCTATGGCCAGAAACTCTGACTCTGCGAAGGTAGCTTGTCGGTGCAGATGGATTGAAGAACAACAGATGGCTGGAAGAAGATGCTGGACCGTAGCAGGAATACCCGAGTAGAAGCTTTTGATATGCCAAGGCTGAGGTTCGAATGCTACTAGCCCCTTTTCAATTTGCCGCCGCGCCGTCGCTCTTGATAGCAGATGTGCAGACGCGTTCGCTCGCTCATCTCGATGGCGTCGACATCCTGGTCATCGGGATTTATTTCGCTATCGTCATTTTCATCGGCTTCTATCTCAAGGGTTCGAGCAATACGAGCGAAGACTTCTTCCTTGCTGGACGCGAGATGACAGCCTGGATTGCCGGGCTTAGCTTCGTCTCCGCTAACCTTGGTTCCCTTGAACTGATGGGCTGGGCGGGGTCGGCGTATCAGTACGGCATTCTCGCAACACACTGGTACTGGATCGGCGCGATACCGGCGATGCTCTTCCTCGGCATCGTCATGATGCCGTTCTACTACATCTCGAAAACGCACTCAGTTCCCGGCTACCTGCATCTTCGTTATGGCGATGGCGCCCGAGCCGTCTCGGCTATCAGCTTCGCCTTCATGACCATCCTGATGAGCGGCATCAATATGTATTCGATGGCCCTGGTGATGAAGGTAGTGCTGGGCTGGAACCTGAACTTCAGCATCTGGGTCTCGTCCATTACCGTTGCCGCCTATGTCGCTCTCGGCGGATTGAAGTCGGCCATTTACAACGAGGTTCTGCAGTTCGTCCTGATCTGGGTGGGCGCGGCGCTGGTACCAATCCTGGGCTTGATCGAGGTCGGTGGCTACAAGAATCTGACGCACCAGATCTCGCATAATCTCGGCCGCACGGACTATGTGCACCTATGGTCGACGCTTGGCCATTTCAATACCAACCCGATGGGCGTGCACTGGAGCGGCATCGTCTTTGGTCTTGGATTTGTCATCAGCTTCGGCTACTGGACGACTGACTTTCTCGTTGTCCAGCGTGTCCTTGCGGCCGATACGATCCGATCTGCGCGCATGGCTCCGATCATCGGCGCAGCTTTCAAAATGATGACGCCCTTCATCGTCATCCTGCCCGGCCTGCTGGCACTGTCTGTACTTCCCTTCCATCTTGTAGGCGAGACACAAGCGGTCGCGCAGCATCTGCACAGCTACAACGAAGTACTGCCGCTGATGCTGGTTCGCTATTGCGGACCCGGCCTTCTCGGCATGGGAGTCACGGCACTTATCGCGGGTTTTATGTCCGGTATGGCCGGCAATGTGAGCGCCTTCTCGACAGTCTGGACATACGATCTATACGGCGCGTTTCTCAACAAGAAAGCGACCGATAAACACTATGTCGCGATGGGCCGCTGGTGCACCCTAGTCGGCGTCCTGGTGTCGGTGGGCACCGCATACCTGGTGCAGCATGCTGCCAGTATCATGGATTATGTGCAGCAGCTTTTTTCCTTCTTTATCGCCCCGCTCTTCGGCACGGTCATTCTTGGCATGCTGTGGAAGCGGGCGACCAGGCAGGGCGGCTTCTGGGGATTGCTCGCCGGTACTGCGACATCCATCAGCCTGTGGCTCTGGGTGCAGCATGATCACAGCGCGCTGCGCTACGTCGCCTTCTCACCGGATGCCAAAGACATGGCTGAAAATATCTACCGCGCCATGTGGGCGTGGGTGGTTTGCGTGATTGTAACTGTTGTTGTCAGTTATGCGACCAAGGCGCGTCCTGTCGCAGAGCTCGAAGGCCTGGTCTATGGAGTTTCGCCGCTTCCGAAAGAGCACGACGATCACTGGTGGCAGAAGCCGATCATCTGGGCGAGCGCGGTTGGTATCGTCTTCATCGCATTGAACATCATTTTTTGGTAGAAGGGTTCTGGCAGGGAGTTCCTATGAGCACAGGTGCACGCGAAACAATGTCGATCTGGTTCTTCTGTGGCGTGATGCTGCTCGCCTATGGACTCATCATCTGCGTTACGGGTATTTGGGAATTGTCCCATCCCATCTTGAATCCTCCAGCCCTTGCCAATCTTGACGCGCCCATCTGGTGGGGCGGACTGCTCGCGATTGCGGGGCTGGCTTACGTTCTCAAATTCTTTCCGCGCAAGCATTCGAGGTTCTAACACTACACAGTTTCTCCGGCCTTGCCGGCAATAACAGGCTTAAGACAAAGGACAATTGAAACCATGGCAAGGCAACTTACATTCGGTGTCATCGTCGGCAATCGCGGTTTCTTCCCGGATCACCTCGCGAAAACCGGCCGCGAAGAAATTCTGCGCGTACTAAACACAGCAGGGATCAAGCCCATCATTCTGACGCCGGAAGAATCGAAGTTCGGCGCAGTCGAAACACCGGACGAAGCACGCCGCTGCGCGGATCTTTTCCGCAAGCATCGCGATGACATAGACGGCATCATCGTCACGCTGCCAAACTTCGGCGAAGAACGCGGCATCGTCGATGCCATTCGCTACTCCACGCTGAAGGTTCCAGTACTGGTGCAGGCGACGCCCGACCGTCGCGATGACATGAAAATCTCCGACCGTCGCGACAGTTTCTGCGGCAAGATGTCAGCCTGTAACAACCTGATGCAGTACGGTATTCCCTACTCCATCACCGCACAGCACACCGTGTCACCAGGTTCAGAAGCGTTCGCGAAAGATCTCGCCTGGTTCTCCGCAATCTGCCGCGTGGTACGCGGATTTACCAACCTGCGCATCGGTTCCATCGGTGCGCGGCCGGCTGCCTTCAATACTGTCCGCTACAGTGAGAAGCTTCTAGAACGCGCAGGCATCTCGGTCGAACCGATTGACCTGTCGGAAATTCTCGGCCGCATCGATCGCCTGAAAGATACCGATGACGCAGTCCAGGCGAAGCTCAGCGCCATCAAGAAATATGTGACGACCAGCGGCATCCCCGAAGCCGCGCTCGTCAAGATGTCGAAGCTTGGCGCGGTCATCGAAACGTGGATGGCCCAGACCTATTGCACCGTCTCCGCCGTGCAATGCTGGACCGCGATGGAAGAATATTTCGGCGTCGTACCCTGCACCGTGATGAGTATGATGAGCGAAAACCTGCTGCCGAGCGCCTGCGAAGTCGACGTAGCCGGCACCCTCAGTATGCACGCACTCGCACTCGCCTCCGAAACCCCAAGCGCGCTGCTCGACTGGAACAATAACTACGGTGACGATCCGGACAAGTGCGTCTGCTTCCACTGCTCGAACCTGCCGAAGCATTTCTTCAATGATGTCGTCATGGATTTTCAGGCGATCATCGCTGGCACCGTCGGCAAAGAAAACACCTTTGGCACCTGCGTCGGACGCGTAAAAGCCGGAGCCATGAGCTACCTGCGCTTCTCGACCGATGACTATACCGGTACCATTCGCGGCTATGTCGGCGAGGGTGAATTCACGAACGACTCACTCGAAACCTTCGGCGGCGCCGGCGTTGCCCGCATCCCGAAACTGCAGAAGCTGCTCCGCATGATCTGCGAAAAAGGCTTTGAACACCACGTCGCCGCCAACTTCTCCACCACCGCCAGCCCCGTCTACGAAGCCGCCACCCGCTATCTCGGCTGGCAGATGCACTACCACGAAAATCCCGCGGATTTGTAGCATTCGCACTGCCTCCGGCGGCCCCTGCGCGGGCAGCGATACTCGCCGTATGGGCGATTTAAAAGAACCAGGAGGTACTACTTCCTGGTTCTTTTAAAAGGGGGCCTGTGTGGCAAACACCACATGCCGCGCAGGCGCCGCCGGCGGCGCATGATTTACTCATCAGGAGGATATTGATGGCAGTTGTAG
>CAXTNK010000063.1:26177-26462 GCA_964245665.1 uncultured Acidobacteriaceae bacterium | reverse complement strand
ATCTGATCCCTAACCTGGTCTCCACGGTGAAGGGCTATGCGACGCACGAAGAGAAAGTATTCGACGATATCGCGAATGCACGCGCGAGCCTGTTGAGTGCACACGATCCGCAGAGCAAGATCCAGGCAAATGGACAGCTGGACGGCGCACTCGGGCGACTACTGGCGATCTCGGAAAACTACCCCAACCTGAAGGCCAACCAGAACTTCTTAAGCCTGCAGGACCAGCTTGAGGGCAGCGAGAACAGGATTGCTGTCGAGCGGCGTCGCTACAACGAGACACTGC
>CAXTNK010000063.1:25046-26167 GCA_964245665.1 uncultured Acidobacteriaceae bacterium | reverse complement strand
GCGCCGCGCGGGTGTTGGTGTCATCCAGGCGCGCGACGATCTCGCCGGCATGGAGGCACGTCTGGCGGTCGAGCGCCGGCGCTACAACCACACGCTTGAGGACTACAACACCTTCATCCTGCAGTTCCCGAACAGCATCTGGGCAAACATGGCGGGGTTCCACCCGAATAATGCACGCTTCGAAGCAAGTGAAAGTTCAAGAACAGCGCCGGTTGTGAAGTTCTAGCTTAGCGATGAAGTCGAGCAGTAGAGTCGGCGCGAGTCAATCGCGCCGATTTTTATGGCATCAGTTAAAGCTTCGGATACTGTCTTGTAGGAGCTTTGCCGATGTCGCGTCCAGTCAAAAGGGTACTGCCTCATGGTGCACAACCGCATCAATCCCCCCTGAGATATCGTTCGCAACGATAGAGTTGCAGTCTATCGTTGTTGCTCTACCTGTACAGACTTACTGATTGACGTGAAGACGCCTGGCGTCCTTCTGATTTTCCTCGTCCGCCATCTTCGCGGCGACGGCTAACTGCCGCATCGACTCTTCTTTTCTTCCTACCCGTGCAAGCGCCAGCCCAAGGTAGTAGTGACTCGTCTGATAGCTATCCTCAACGTTGATAGCCTGTTCCAGCGCGTTAACTGCTTCGGGATATTTCTTTTCGCGAAAATACGCCACACCCAGATTCGTAAGTGCAGCGGCGTGGTGAGGATTGCGCGCAATGACTTTGTTCGCCTCGGAGATCGCTTCTTCATAGTAGCCGGTCTTCAAGGCCATATCAGCGAGTTGATAGTGCGATTCTGTCTGATCCGGCTTTAGTCGGAGCGACTCGATAAACTCGGCCCTGGCCTGATCATTCTTCTGCTCCAACTGAAACACCCGGCCCAATCCGTAATGCGCAGTCGCGTCCATAGGTTCTGCTTTGAGATACGCCAGCATCGCCGTCTCTGCTTCGGGCAACTGCCCTCCATCCAACTTCACACGCGCCACCAGATAAGCAACCTTCGCGTCGTTTGGCATAAGTTGCTGCAGGTGCGTGGTGGTGTGATCAGCATCCTGGTATAGCCCGATTTCGTCTTCGAGGACAGCGAGATCATATAGAAGACGTGGAATAGCGGGGGCAATTTTTGCGCAC
>CAXTNK010000063.1:17428-25036 GCA_964245665.1 uncultured Acidobacteriaceae bacterium | reverse complement strand
GAGGGCGCCATTCATGTCGCGCCTGGAACGCGCGGCCAGCGCAAGCCGTTCCGAAACCTGAACTTCGCCTTCCTGTGCCTTAAGGTCCTCTGGATTGGCCCGCTAGGTATTTTCAAACGCAAGTCGGGCTCCGGACAAATCTCCGGAGCCCAGTTCGCTTGCAGTATTCACAGGTGCAGTTGCAATTAAAAGCCATCGCGTTGCACAACGAAGGGATCAGCGCCGGAGGGTAGAAGTGGATTAGTGAATGTTACTGAACTATCTTGCGGAACTGCAGCACCGGTGGCGCCAGACGATTGCGCCATGCATAAGACTGTCAGCGGCAATACTCCAAGGAGCGTTATCAGCTTTCCCATAGAAGTGGACTATTTATATGACTCGTTAATTGCAGCGTTGCGTAAAGTAAGCGCCGCGTCTTTTACGCGTTTACTGACTCTACGTTAACGCGCCTGGTAAGACTGGCAACGACGAGAAGCAACGACTCAGCTAGAAGGAAGACTCAGCGAATCTTTAATCAGCCGCTACTGCGCGATTGTCTTCCTGTTTCAGGCGAGCAACCAAGTGCGTTAGAGCAATCATCGTCCAAAGATGGCTCTGAGATAGCAATTCAGATGCACCTCGACCGGATAATTCAAAGCGTCTGCGGTGTCGGTTGGTCACGTTCGATGGTCGGATGGATTAGATTCGGCAGCTTGCCAACCGCAGCTCCAGGCTGCATAAATCAGCTATTGGGTTTTCAGGTAGGCAACCAGATTTTCGATATCGGCCGGCATAAGCAGCGTTTTGAACGCGGGCATCGTTCCATTACCGTTCATGATGGTGGTCTTCACCTCTGCCGGAGTTTTCTTTGGCTTAGCCCCCTTCATTTCTGCGTGAAGGCTTGGTCCAACAATCTTCTTATCAGGTTCGGTAGAGTGGCATGCGGAACAGTTCTGTTTGAAGAGACGTTCGCCAGCAGCAGCATGGCTCGCGGCGTCGCCCTCCTGTGCGCCTGCAAAGCGCCCGGTCAGGATAGTCGTTGATAGAATCGCGCAGTACAGGAGCTTCTTTCGCATGTATGTCCCTCCGAAAAAATACGGATTTAAGCACCAACACGTTCAGCATCGAGTGGTGCCTGCCATTTTCGGACGTGACGACAACTACTCCTCTACCGAGCGGCAAACGATTGCCGGTGTGTTTGAAATATTCCATACCGCATAGCCAGTGTCAACCTGTCGCGATTCAGTTGGCCACTGACCGTCTTCGTACCCGTGCCAGGAATTCTCTGCGATCGCCGCAGTGAGGGCTCATCAATAGTGAGGGCTCATCTATTTTGTTGCGTTGTCAACAGTCGGGGAGGAGCAATCCGACTGGCAACCCTTATGAAAACCGTCGCCAGACCAGCCCTTTCTCTCTTCACCACTCTCAGAAGTTAAACCGTGCCCGTGGCCATTCACCTCCGTGCCGCTTTTAGTGGCCAAAGGTAATACGTTATCCCTAGTCACAAGAATTCGTGGATCCAAAATTCTCAAACGCAGAAAGAGTGCTAATTTAAAGGCATCTCCCCTGTATGCAAGAGCGGTCGCCTGGCTCGCTCGTGACGTGTGTGATCATGTGACGGTAAGTTGGCTCGACCTCGAAGACCCGCTGCTGTATTGCTGCTTGATCGCGATTGCTGGTTGATCGCGCAAGTGCTCAAAGGCAGATGCAGCGGCATGTTCTCGTGGTGAGCAGCACAGTACAAATGAAGGAGCCTGGCTGATGGATTGTATCGGTACTCAACTCCGCGCGGCCCGTTCGCGGCTGCGGCTTACGCTGCGAGAAGTTGAGGAACGCAGCCTGCTGCTGGCGCAACAGTGGGGCAATCCTGCCTACCGTATCTCTGCCAGCTGGCTCGACCGCGTCGAGCGCGAAAATCGCGGGCTCTCCGCAACCAAGCTTATCGTCCTCGTTTACATCTTTAACCTGACACCGGGTCAGATGCTTGAACTCTGCCCGGGAGTCAACGAAAGCTCTGCACAACTTGAGATTGCATCGAGCCCGAACGCGACCATGTTGCTCAACCAGGGACCACTCGAACAGCACGCCAGGCTGTGGGTACCGGACAAACTCGTTACCGATCCTCCGCCCGAGGACACTATGCTGCTGCCGTCTGACCAGGGAGTTCTGCCGGTGCATTACCGGCGTGGCATCATCGGCCGGCGCGACCGGACACTGGAACCGATGGTCCTGGCGGGGTCGATCGTGCTCATCGACACGCAGAAACGCGCCATTGCCGGTCGCAAGGATTGGACGAACGAATTCGATCGTCCCATCTACTTCCTGTTCACACGGACTGGCTATGTGTGTGGATTCTGCGAACTGGATAAAAAGGGTGAATGGCTGAAACTAGTACCGCACATGCTTTCGTATGAGGTGAAGGAAGAAAGTCGATGGCGCTACAAAAAAGAAGTCGAGGTGATCGGTACAGTCGCAGGGTTATTTACGCGGCGTGTCGCGTAATTCGCGTCGGGCCGTCACCCGTTCGCGCTGTAGATGCCTCCCGGCCAGGGCCTATAGTGCGCGCTGCAGATCGAATCGTCCTGGAAAATCGCCCTGCTCAAACAGCTCAAGTACGCGGCGCGTCATCAGGTAGTAAGTAGTAATTGCCCTTTGAGCGTAGTCGGGAAAGGCCGACTCGAGTTTGCCCGTTCTGGCGGCGCCTTTCAGTCGATCGACGTGCCACTCGATCTCTCTGGCATTAAGTCGCAGCTGTTCTGCCACTGCGAGTGCTTCCGGATACCATTGCTGTACATAGAAAGCCATGTCGACCAGGACTGCGCAATTTCGACGAAGTATCTCGAGTCCTTCCATTCCGCCAATCAAGGGCCATATCTCGGCAGGATCCAATTCCTCGCCTGGATCCACCAGCGCGTCCTGACCGGTGATGCTCTCAGCCCTATCCGCCGTGGACGTATCAGCTGCGGACAGGAAGTCCAGCGCAATACACTCTACGCTGGTGCGATCGATCTCGGTGAATTGAGCAAAAATCGTTTCCCAGTTTCCGTAGACGCGACTCTGCCGGCGTCGGGAGTGCACATATGCATACACTGACGTGGCGACCAGGGCCGCCAGGAACAATCCGAGCGTAGTGAAAAACAAAACAGTCTGATGGTTCACTGTCGCCTCCAGGCCCTGAGCCGGCTTAAATCACCTTCCAGTCGCCGATGCAGAATGACGAGTTGCGCCCGCAATTCGTACGGCAGTTCCCGTGGCGCAGGCGCTTGGACCCAAAGCGTCACTACCCAGTAACCGACGGTAAACAGGTAGCTGAAGATGCGGAACGAAGAGACGGCCGAGGATATCCTGGCATCGTGGTCCATTCCAAGGTAAGTATGCGCCGCTTCCGTCACGATGCAGATGAGAGAGTAGAAGCCGAACCCCTGGGCAATCCTGGCTGCATGAGTTTTCCATGGCAGCCCCGCCTTGATGGACATGACGACCATGCCGAGGAAGAGTTCAGCCATCAACGTTGCCGAAAAGAAATTGCCCCGGATCAGTTCGGACTTGAGCCAGGTAGCAGCAGGCGGAGTGTTGGGAAGGCAGGTCAATCCTGCTGCCACCACGAGACTGATGGATATCATCGCCAGGAAGGTATTGCGGACATCCGGAGCCCAGGGGCCCATAGGTCGGAACACGTGCGAAGCCAATTCGTAGACAACACCGAGTTGCAGTGCCAGGTCAAAGATTGCAAACGTGGAGTACGCCACCAGATATTGATGTTTGCTGGCATGCTCAAGAACGATCAGGTAAAGAGCGAGCGTCCGAATAATGTTGAGTGCAATGAGTGAGGAAAATATCGGAAAGGTCTGAACCCGCCGGCGAACAAACATGACGGCCAGCAGTACGACATGCGCCACTAATCCGGCCGCCCAGAGCAGGAAATCAATGCCAGTCAGATGCACGTATCTCCTCTTCTTTACGGCCGCTCAGTGTCAGTATCTGCAACTTATCTTATGCCTTATGCAGGATGGCGAGAAGAGCTTTTACGATACTGCCCTGAGGTTCCGGATCAGTTCCCGTCACATTACCCTGCGGCTCTGGATCGGTACCGGTGACGGCCGGGGTCGTGGTGGCCTGGGCGATGGCAGGCCGGCTGAGAGGCATTGCCAGTAAAACGAGGCTCAATGCGAGGATGAGGGGGCGAGCAGCATATCTCTTCATGGGGAAATCTCCTGTTCACGCAAAGTTGCGCTGACCAGGAGAGTAGAGAGGGTCCATTGAACGCCGAACTACTTTCAATGTCTGTTGCTTAAGAGAAAAATGAGGCAAATGCTCTTATGTATTTGCGTGTCTTTGTGAATTTAAATTCGGCTGTAACTTATGAACAACTTATTCGCTGTCCTACTATCAACTTGCGTATCGACAACAAACGACAGCTGCCTGCGATATGTTCTGTATGCTCGCTTGTTGTAGAGAGTTTGCAACTACTTAAAGCCCGGCTGGTCTCTATTGACAGGGCCGTAAGCTCGATTCAGCAGGATTTTCTGTGGTCACTTGAGCACAGAAAGTGGTCACCTTTTAGTAAAGGCTAGTTACAGTCCTTGCGGTTTCCCCATTAGGGAGATTGGTCATTTTAGGAAAGCGTTCCACGCTATAAAGAGTCGACACCCATGTTTGACAAGAGAGAACAAGTGGAAACTCCATTGGATCTGATGGCCACATCCACATTCGCGCCGGAAGCTATTACGCTTCAGGATTTCCTCGAACTCACCAGTCATCTCCCCCGGGAGACTCCACTTTTCGCAATGGTGTTCGATGATGATGAGGTGGAATACACCAGGCCGATCGTATCCGCGGCAGTACGGGTCAAACGGAACGCAGACAGCGTTCCTGCCATATGTATCGAACTGAAATTTCAGGCCGATTCCTAAGCCGTCCATGACCCCCTGCATGTATCGCCTGACGCGTGCAGGGCATAAGTGTCAAGGCCCAAAATAGGCTCGTCACAGAAGATCTGGCCGCGCCTACGATCCTGTGATTTGACTATTTAGGCTGCAGATCAACCGAGGTTGCATCTTGCCTGTTGATTCCTGCTAAAGCGGACAGATGGCCCGAATGAGTTATTCTCCCGTCGCTTCCATCGCGTTAAGCTCTTCACGATCTGCTCCTGTAACAACTGCACCCGGCCGGTAACCCGCTCTGAAATCATGGGCAATTGGGTGGTGGGCCCCGATTCTAGCGTTACCCCGGCGCGAGGATTTCAGAATCAGAGAAGAAAGGGCTTAAGTTGTCTTGTCGGAACCACAACTCTGCCCGCCCATTGCTCAGCAGAACGTTTGCTCGCAGGATCGGTATGCTGTTTGTCCTGCTGACCAATCTCAGCGCCTGGACAAGTAGTAACTTCGCTCAAGCAGAGCAGGCAACTCCGGGCCTTGTTGCGACGAGCGCCGGGCAGGTCCACAACCTTGCTCCGGGTCTCGCCGCGACGACGAGAGTACACCTTCGGGCGACAGTGTCGTACTACGACCCAGCCGAAGGTTTGCTTTTTGTCCAGGATGCGACCGGTGGCGTGTACATCGACACAGACAAACAATATCCCATTAAAACCGGAGACCTGGTCGATCTTACCGGCCGTCCATCATTGAGCTATCGCACTCAGGTGGCGTTGGATCCTGAAATCCGTGTGGTTGGTCGTGGGCAGACCTTCCCGGCTCCATCCTACGACTATGCCCAGCTGGTATCAGGTCTCGGCGATTGTACGTTGGTGACGATCCGTGGCAAGGTGCTGGCCGCCGATGTGGAACAGCACGAAAGCGCTATCCGTGGCCATCTGGATGTCGCCATGGCTGGAGGTGACGTACAGGTGTATCTCGCTTCGGTAGAAGCATTTCATCCCGAATCTTTGCTCGACGCAACGATTGAAGTGAAAGGAGTAGCAGGGGGTGCCTTCGATGCCAAAAACCAGCTGACCGGCCTGATTGTGTACGCCACCGGAACGGACAAGCTTCGTGTGCTGGGTACCCCTTCCGTTATAGTTGCGCAGTTACCTTTGACCGATATTGACAATGTATTTCAGACACGTAAAGTCACAAACCTTTCTCAGCGTGTGCGCGTACGCGGCATACTTACCTATTACAAGCCTGGAGATGCAGCGGTAGTCCAAAATAACGGTAAAAGCATCTACGCGCAGACTCGCCAGACCATGCTTCTTTCCGTCGGTGATGTGGTGGACGTATTCGGTTTCGCCAGTGATAAAGGATACTCACCCAGTCTCTTTCATGCCTCCATCGTCAGCACCGGAAAGACAGGAACGGTCGTACCGCAGCCAGTGAGTTACCTGGAGGCACTGACCGGCAATTACAGTGATAATCTCGTCGTGATGTCGGGAAACCTCGTTTCCGAATTGCATGATTCGCGTAAAGACACGCTGGTTGTCGACGTCGATGGACACCTGGTCAACAGCTATCTGGAGAGCAAGAGCGCCCTTCGAGATTTCGCACTGGGAAGCCGGATACAGATAGTCGGCGTCTGCAGAATTCAACCCGGCGGTCCATGGCGTACGCCCTATCTGTTCAGCCTGCAGATGCGCAACGCAGATGATGTCCGGTTACTCTCGAAGCCTTCGTGGTGGACAGTACGTCATCTCATCGAGGTGCTAAGCGGACTGGGGCTCATTGTCCTTTCGATCAGTGCCTGGGCAGTGATCCTGCGGCGACGCGTGGTCGAGCAGACAGCAACCATCGAACGCTCGATGAAGCTTGCGAGTGAGCGCAGCCGCATCCTCGAAAAAATCAGCTCCAACCATCCTCCGGATGAACTGCTCTCGGAAATCTGCCTCTCTGTCATGCGATTGCTGCCCGGCGTGCGATGCTGCTACTCTCTGCGGTTAGACGAAGACAGACTGATCGACTATCAGTACGCAACGCTGGACCAGGTGTTGTTCCAGATGGTCTTGCTCGGCGTGAACGATCGACCGTGTGGCAATGTTGTCGTATCCGCCGCGAGACATCATCCCTATCTGCAGGATCAGGCGGAGGTCTACGCTAATTTGTCAGAGATGGCGACGCTCGCAATGCGGCAATCGCTTCTCCATCAGAGCCTGGTTCATCACTCGACTCACGACGCCCTCACTGAACTGCCGAATCGAAGACTCTGCGAGACAAAGTTGAGCGCTGCCCTTGATGAAGCCCGCGTCCAGGGCGGCCGATTGGTAGTCGTCTATATAGACGTCGATCGCTTCAAGCATATCAATGATCGCTATGGCCATAAGGTTGGAGACCTGTACCTGCGTCAGGTCAGCGCGCGCTTGCAAGCGCAGATCCGCATCACAGATATGCTGGCACGCATCGGTGGAGACGAATTCCTGGTCATTGCCCCGCTGACCGCCGACTATGATTACGCTCAGGTGTTAAGCGAGCGATTGAAGGCATGCTTTGACGAGGACTTCATCATCGACGGCCACACCATTCACGGATCGGCAAGCTTCGGACTAGCACGTTTTCCTCAGGATGGTGTCACCGCAGAAGAACTACAGCGGAAGGCCGACCATGCGATGTATCTTTCCAAGCGCAACGCCGCCGGCACCGGGGACATCTCTCAAGCCATATCGATCATTACCCCCGCTGAACTCGAAGCAGCGTTGAACGA
>CAXTNK010000063.1:5098-17418 GCA_964245665.1 uncultured Acidobacteriaceae bacterium | reverse complement strand
GTGTACCAGCCACAGTTTTCAGCCGAGGGATATCTGACGGGACTCGAAGCTCTCATCCGTCTCGAGGATCCCATTCTCGGCACCCTCACACCAGATGCTTTCATCTCAGTTGCCGAACACTGCGATGTCATTCTCCGCATGGGAGCCTGGGTGCTCAACCATGCATTGCAGGAGGCCAAAAACTGGCAACTGGATATCGGTCCGGGCTTGGTGCTCGTCGTGAATGTTTCGGCCAGGGAGATGAATGAGACGGGATTTGCGGATCGCGTCCTGGCCGCCCTAGCTGAGCATGATTTCCCCGCGGACAGGTTGGAACTGGAGCTTACGGAAAGAAGCCTTGTGTCTGATCCGGACAACGCGGTACAACAGCTGCAAAGGCTCAGGCAGCAGGGCGTACGGGTTTCGCTTGATGACTTTGGAACAGGACAATCCAGTCTGAGTCTTCTTCACAAATTGCCCATCGACACGATCAAGCTCGACCGCAGCTTTATCCTTGCTATGGATAACGAGCCGGCAGTATTGCCGATCATAGAGGCCATTACTCTGATGGCTCGTCGATTGGGTAAACGTGTCGTCGCCGAAGGAATTGAACATACCGGCCCTGTCCCTGCACTTCTACAAATGGGCAGACTTGATTTTCAGGGTTACCTGCTAAGTCGACCACTGCCGTCTCATGAAGTGGCTTTTAAGATTGCCGGATGGCGGCGCGGGATTCCGATGCCGGCTGGTTTTAACCTGGCAAATGGTTCACCAGCTGAGCAGACTGATCGCTGAAATATTTATCTCCCGACGCTATCAAACAGTCGGTAGGAGAAAAGGCTGATTGAGGTCTCTGTTTAGAATACTTCGCTGAAAAGTGTGCAATGCTTTCAGGCCAGTGACCTCGCGCCTGCACAAGTGGGCCACGCCGGTGATTACCTCTGGAATTGTTCTGCCACCATCAGGCCATTCGCCATATCACACGCAGCTCTTAAACTGGCAGCATATGACGGCCCTTTGCCCTTCCTGTTTCGGTCAACGTTTCGAGCTAAAAAGCAACCGCTGCTGTGCCACTTGCCAGGGAGACGGAAGAATTGCGATTCCCAGGCAGAATGTCACTCAGCATGAGCAACCGTTGGAGACACGCGATCGAGTCCACGGCAGCACCGTACTTTAAATTGACTCTTGACCCAACCAGCAACAGTGCTCTCACCCAGCCGCTTATTGACTACACGAGACGTGGCTACGCCGCTTGACTCTTGTCATCGGCCGCGACCCACTTATGTTTGACTGTCCATAGGGTGGAGCCATTCTGCTCGTTTAGTTCTTCTGTCATTTCGCAGCCGGCATACTCGTAACGGCGGTTCGGCGGCACATCCGGGATGCCAAGTTCTTTTGCTGTCTTGCTGTCACTGGCGACTATCTTCATATGCTAGGAATGATACGAAGACAGAGCCGACTGTGCCAACGAAGTAGCGGGTGATGAACCATCTCAGGTACTTGCTTCAACTTCAACGCAGCAGTCTGAATCCCGCCCACAAACTTTCCGGAAGATGCTTTCCTTCGACTCAACAGCGCGGCTATCCAAGCCGGCGCATCTCCCATGTAAGAAGGTCTCGACCAGGCGCCTCGCCAGGTGTAATTTCGCCGGCGGATGCAGACGTTCTGTGTAATTACTTCCCGGTTGATAGGTAGGATTTCAGACCGTTCAAGCGAGGGACCTCTTTTCGGATGTCATTGCCGGCATAGCTTCTATTTCGTTGCCTCAACTACATAGAACCGAATCAACTTCTTAAACTCTTCTCCTATTGCTTCACGCTCTTTCGGCGCAGAGTGTTTATAGACCGACAGAAGCGACTTGATCAACTCTACGATCACCTCTGCATAGAGGAATGCCCTATCATCTGGGGTCCGGGGTTGAATTGCCTGCAGAGCGCCAGCTATCGTTTTGCGTAAAGGCCGCCGGGCCGCCGGCGAACGAGTATAGACGACCGGCGCGTCGAGCAGTGGAAGGTACGCCGGCCAGTCCTTCAACAATCCCAGCGCACCCTCCACGAACAGATCTGCCAGCGCCGCTTTATTCAGCGGCGACGAACTGCCCAGGATCACCTTCCAGCGCTCATCAATTTCCTGAATGTACTGCGTCTTGAGCGCGAGTGCGACCGATTGCTTGTCAGGGAAATAATCATAGAGCGTGCCAATCGAAGCCCGCGCCCGTGCCGCAATTGCTGTCATGGTTACAGCTTCATACCCCTGCTCAGCGATCAGGTGTGCGGCTGCTGCAAGAAATGTCGCTCGCCGTCGCGTTGCCCTCAACTGCTGTGGCTCCCTTCGCCGCGTATTTGCAGAAGTTGAGGGCATCCTCGTATATTAAAACAGTAGACAACTTGAGGACACCCTCGACTTTGGAGCCGAACATGCCTGAGCACCCCAGCCCTCCAGTTCGGCAGAATCTGATTCTCGGTATCTGCTGCCTCAGCCTTCTGCTGGTCGGCATGGACGTGACCATCGTCAACGTCGCTTTGCCTGCCATTCAGCATGATCTTCATGCGACCCTGTCGGAACTCCAATGGATCGTCGACGCCTATACCCTGGTCGTCGCCAGTCTTCTCATGCTGTCAGGATCGATGTCAGACCGGTTTGGACGCCGCCGCGTCTTCCAAATCGGGCTCGTTCTCTTCACTGCCGGTTCCCTGCTTTGCAGTATGGCTCACAGCATCGGAGCTCTCATCATGTTCAGAGCAATGCAGGGTCTCGGCGCTTCCATGCTCAACCCGGTCGCACTTTCGATCATCGCCAACGCCTTCACCGCACCTAAGGAGCGAGCCCGCGCAGTCGGCGTCTGGGGTGCGGTAGGAGGCGTTTCGCTGGCGCTCGGCCCACTCCTCGGCGGCGCATTGACGCAGACTGTAGGCTGGCGATCTATCTTCTGGATCAACCTGCCAATCGGCATCGTCGCCCTGGCTCTCGCCGCAAAATTTGTTCCTGAATCAAAGGCTCCGCGCGCACGCGCATTTGATCCGGTTGGCCAGAGCATGGTCTTTCTCTGTCTGGCATCTCTTACCTATGCGGTCATCGAAGGCCCGCACCATGGCTGGACTTCGCCACTCATTCTGTCCCTGCTTACCATTGCAATAGCGACCCTCCTGGTCTTTCTCGCCTATGAACCGCGCCGCGTCGATCCTTTGATCAATCTGCGCTTTTTCCGCAGCATACCCTTCAGCAGCGCAACGATTCTTGCGCTCGCTTCGTTTGCGTCGTTTGCCGGCTTTCTTTTTCTCAACGCGCTCTACCTGCAGCAGGTCCGCGGCTTCTCGGCCTTTCACACCGGCCTCTGCACGCTGCCATTGGCTCTCGTGATGATGGTCACCGCTCCTCTCTCGGGCCGATTGGTCGGCGGCTATGGCACGCGTCCTTCCCTGCTCATCGCAGGCGGAGGCTTTCTTCTGAGCACACTCATGCTGACGCGGCTCAGCCCTCAAACGCCAATCCTGCTGATGCTCATTGCCTACTCGTTTTTTGGCCTGGGCCTCGGTATGGTTAATCCCGCAATTACCAATAATGCAGTCGCCGGCATGCCGCTCTCACAAGCCGGCGTCGCAGCAGCGATTGCATCCACCGGCCGCCAGGTAGGCGCGGCCCTGGGCGTTGCCGTAGCTGGCACAGTCGTCAGTACCAGCCGTGCGAGCGGGTCGGACTTCACCCACGCCACCCATCCCATCTGGTGGATCATGACCGGCTGCGGGCTCAGCGTTCTTCTGCTTGGCTGGATTTCAAATACACCATGGGCACATCGCACTACGGACGAAGTTGCGTCTCTGCTCAGCAACGCAAGCCAGCCGACCACAGCCTGAATTCGCATCACGCAAGCCCATCCATCCAGCCGGAGCCGTCCTGATATCAGCGAGTCGATGCATTTGTGCAAGCCGATCGTGTCTTATCCCATTGCAATAAGACTGAGCACATCATCTACACCATCCCTCGATTCATCCAGCAACCTTTCCTCCCCGACCGCACAAAATGTGGAAACGATACCATGTAGCATTGTGTGATATCGACCGTGGATCGGGCTCCACGAATCAGCCCTCTTTGACAGGTTAATTATCTAAGCATCACAGGGAAAACAACGTGAGTGATAGCAGCAAGCAGCCACCGTCCTCAGATCGCCGCAACTTCCTCAAGGGCTCAACTCTCGCCGTGCTTGCCGCCTCCATGCAGGCTCCCACAGCCATCGCTTCCTCCGTCATTACCAGTCCCGCACCTGATGCGCAGCCGACTACTGCTGGCACTACGCAGGATGCACTCTCGCTGGTGAACCTGCTACAGGGCACAGCTTCCACAATTGATTTCTCACGCGGCAACACTCTACCCATTGCGGCGATGCCCTTCGGCATGGCGCACTGGACGCTTCAATCCTTTGCAGACACCGAGTGGATGTTCCATCCCGGTGTGCGCCGCATCCAGGGTTTTCGCTCCACGCATCAACTCAGCCCCTGGCTTGGTGATTACGGCCACGCTGTCTTTCTTCCCTTCAGCGGAAAAGTCGATCCAGGCCCCGACGCGCGCTCGAGCTCCTATCGCCCGGAAGACGCCGAATTACATCCCCACTCCATGCGCATTAGCCTTCTGCGCTACGGCATCGATGCCGAGTTAATCCCGACTGAGCGCTGTGCACTTATCGCCATCAAGTACTCCGATCAGGCGAACCGCGGCTTCCTCTTCGACGTCCCCGACGGTAAGCCGGAGAACGTGCAGGAAGACACAGCCAGCCATACTATCCGCTTCACTTCGTCTGCAAATGCCGGAGGCGTGCCGCAAGGCTTTGCGTGCTACTACGTAATAAGATTTTCAACTCCGTGGGAGAAGCTGGAAAACTCACCCGCCAAAGGCCGCTGCATCTCGCTGGTACACCTCGCGGTCGATACACCGTCTCTTGAAGTGCGCATCGCGACTTCCTTCATCTCCTATGAACAGGCAGCGCTGAATCTCGATCGCGAAATCGGCAGCAGGTCTGTCGAAGCACTCAGGCAGAAGGGCGCGGATACATGGAGCAAGCATCTTGGCCGGATCGCTGTCTCCGGCGGCACACTCGAGCAACAGAAAACTTTCTACTCCTGTCTCTATCGCACACTGCTGTTTCCGCGTATGTGGCACGAGCCGGACGCAAGCGGCGGCGTGCATCATCGCAGTCCCTATAAAGGCACCATCGAACCGGGCGTCATGTACGCAGACCACGGTTACTGGGATGTCTATCGAGCATGGTATCCGCTCATGTCGCTGCTCTTCCCGGAACGTTTGGGCGAAATTTTGCAGTCATGGGTCAATGCATACAAAGAAGGTGGCTGGCTTCCCCAGTTCCCGTGCCCGGGTTATCGCGCCTGCATGACGGGCAGTCTCATCGATTCCGTTTTCGGTGAAGCAGCAGCCAAGGGCATCAAGGGTTTTGATATGCAAAGCGCCTATGCCGGTCTGAAGAAGCATGCAACACAGCCGGGCGATCCAGCCGCGGGCTATGGCCGCAGAGGCATCGAGGAATATCTAAAGCTCGGATACGTTCCTGAAGATCGCGTCGGCCAGTCCGTCGCCGAAACCACCGATGCTGCTTATGGCGATTACTGCATCGCACAGGTCGCGAAGGCCGTTGGCAATTCCGCGGACTACGAAATGTTCATGAAGCGCTCAACCAACTGGCGTCACGTTTTCGATAAGGAAATAGGCTTCCCACGCGGCAAGAACTCCGATGGTAAGTGGCTAACACCGTTCGATCAATTCAAGTGGGGCAGTCCCTACGTTGAAGGTGGCCCATGGCAGCATCGCTGGGACGCGCCCCATGACATGCCTGGCCTGATTGAAGCATTAGGCGGTAATGAAAAAGCAGTCACTACGCTCGAGCAGATGATCACCATGTCGACTGAGTTTCACATCGGCAGCTACGGCTATGAAATTCATGAAATGTCGGAGATGGCCGCTGTTTCTTTTGGACAATACGCGCACAGCAACCAGCCTGTGCACCACGTACTCGGAGTGTTCTCTGTCGCTGGCAGAACTGACCGCATGCGCTACTGGACACGGCGTGTCATGGATGAACTCTACTCACCGTCTACCTTTGCCGGCGATGAAGACACTGGCTCCATGGCTGCGTGGTACGTTATCAACGCGCTCGGCCTCTTCGTACTCTGTCCCGCGAAGCCTGAATACATTCTCAGCGCGCCGCTCTTCCCGCAGGCGACAGTCCATCTCGAAAACGGCAGACAGCTCATCATCAATGACAAGATTGGTCAGAAACAGAAAGCATCCGTCACGTTCAACAATCAAAGCATTGCCGTGACAACTATTCAGCACGCCGACTTGATACAAGGCGGCAACTTAACCTTCAGCTAGTTCCACGGCGCTTCGCTCTTGAACTATGGTTTGGCCTTCTTTGCCGACGGAAGGTGTTCATCGCGCAGTTCCGTCTGCCGGCCGCTCATCGGAATTGGTACGCCGCCAATGAATACCTGCTGCACCGAAGAGCGAACATCCAGCGGATCCCCGTTGGCAATTACAACGTTTCCCACCTTGCCCACATCCAGCGATCCAAGCTTGTCACCCGCGCCAAACATCTCTGTTGGGTTCAGCGTGATTGCCTTCAGCGCTTCATCATACGGCAGGCCATAAGCCACCGCCTATCCAGCAGCATAGGGTAGATTGCGGCTGTCTGACACTGGTCCGTTAGTCAGTGATGAGAAAGCAATCTTTACACCGCGCTTCTGCAACATCAAGGAATGTCTGCCTCGACTGCGACGCGACATCCATGCTCGTCAAGAAAAATTGACTGCGACCTGGACCACGCCCTTCCGCTGCACGCCGCCTTCAAAGTTCATAGCCGTCGTGACACCGCCGGCAAGCGCCTGGTAAAGAGCACTGTCGCTGTTATCGAAAGCATCGATCATCATCTTCGATAACGTCACCGGACTTGTGGTCTCGTTAATGTCATCGCCCAGCGCCGAGTGCGAATGCGCACTCGATCGCAAAAACTAACGCACAGTTGCAACCAGCACACCAAACGGCGCCAGCTGAATCTTGTTTAACGGTATGCTGGCGCCCGTCGCGACCGGCAAACTATAGAGGGGCGTTGCCTGCGCGGCTTCCAGTGTCTTCTCCACGCCCTTGAGCGAGACACTTCGCGGCTGGTCACTCATATTAAGCGAAACCAATACTGTGTCCGTCCCGCTCTTACGGAGAAATGAGAATACATATGGGTTCTCGTTATCTACGGACTGATAGCTGCCATCGCGCAGCGCGGGTTCACTCTTCCTTAAAGCCAGCAGCTTCTTGTACGCATTGAAAATCGAGTCAGGATCCTTCTCTTCCGTTGCGACATTATCTATCGCCGCACTTGGGGGCACCTTGATCCATGGCTTGTCTGATGTAGTAAACCCAGCCTCCGGGCCAGGTGTCCACTGCATCGGAGTTCGCTCACCATCGCGTCCTTTTTCTTTTGGCCATCCCAGTTTGCCGATCGGGTCATGCACATCTTCAATCCGCGCCGGGTCCGTTGTTCGCATACCAATCTCTTCGCCGTAATACATCTGGGGCGTGCCGCGCGTCATCAGCAGCAGTGCTGCCATCAGCTTTGCAATCTGATCATTATGGACTCCGTCGCCGTACCTGTCCCACTGGCGCGGCTGATCGTGATTACTGAAAAAATATTCCGGCTGGCCGTGTGCTGTATTTTCTTCAATGTCATTGAACAGCTTGCGAAATCCCGGAGCCGATAGCTTGTTCAGATCGGCAATCTGGAAATCCATCGGCAACTGTACTTCATCGCCATTTCCGTAAAGCTTCGTCAGCTCCGCCACGTTTGGCTCGTCGGCCTCGGTAATCAGTACCGGGTCGCCGGGATACTTATCCACTACCCGATGCAGTTCCTTCAACACATCATGCACTTCGGGATAATTATCGGTGTACTTGTGTTCGATATTCCGGTCACCGTAAACGTTATAACCAGGTAACAAAGGGTCGTCATGTAGCGCCGGGTCTTCGAATAATCTCGACACGGCATCGATGCGAAAACCCGCGACGCCCTTGTCCATCCAGAATCGCAGTACGTCTTCCATCGCCTTATGGACTGCAGGATTGCGCCAGTTCAGATCCGGCTGCTGCGAATAGAAATAGTGGTAATACCACTGTCCCGTCTTCTCGTCATACGTCCATGCCGAGTGCCCAAACCAGGACTCCCAGTTATTCGGCGGCTGGCCAGGCGCTTTGCCATCGCGCCAGATATACCAGTCGCGCTTCGGATTCGTTCGCGACGACCGCGACTCCTTGAACCATGCGCTTTGGTCCGACGTGTGGTTGATCACATAATCCATAATCACGCGGATGTGGTGTTTCTTCGCCTCGGTGACCAGGTGTTCGAAATCCGCCATCGTCCCGTACTCCGGGTCGATCGCCGTGTAGTTCGAAATGTCATAGCCGTAGTCAATGCCGGGCGACGGATACATCGGCGTAATCCAGATGGCATCCACACCCAGATTTTCGAGATAGCCAAGGCGCGACTCTATGCCCTTGATATCGCCGACACCATCACCATTCGAATCCTGAAAACTGCGCGGATATATCTCGTAAATCACTGCATGCTTCCACCACGGGTCGGCGGAATTCGCGCCGGCTGGCGTCGCCGTCTGCTGACCAGCAATGACGGATGGCTGTACGACGCAGATGGAAGACGCACCACAGAACAGCAGGGACAGCAGCAAGGACGATGTACGCAACTTCATTGAAATCCTCTCACCAGAACATTCCGTCGACTTGGCCCGCGGACAGGCAGGTGGAACCTATCACATCATGTAGATGAAGCGTCTGCTTCTCCTAAAAGTAAAATCAGTCATTGCGGACTCGCAGTAGCAGACGACTCTTCGCACACTGGCGCCGTCAGGTTCGGCACAATCCAGATGAGCGTTACGAGCGCGATCACGCCCATCGCGAACCGTGGATGCCAATTGGCTAAGGCCGCCGCCGCCAGGTAGATCGCCAGGCTAGCCAGGTGCTTCCGCTGCGCCTGCCTATCCTCGGCCTTCAATTCACCGAAGTACTTCAGGTTTCGCATGATCGCCATACGCAGCAGAAAAAATGAAAATCCGGTCAGCACCATTGACAGCGCATAAATCTCGACAGAAAGACCATCCTGACCCTTCTCCAGTACATACGAGGTGAAAAACGGGAGCAGTAACAGGCAGAAAAGGAAGAAGAGGTTCGCATAGAGCGTCACTTTGTCCGTGCCTTCAATCCGCTTCAGCAAGTGGTCATGGTTCACCCAGTAAATCCCTACAAAGGTAAACGACAGTAGGTAGACCAGCAGCGTGGGCATCACTGCATACAGGCTGGCTAGGCCGTTCTCATGGGGCACCTTGAGTTCCAGCACCATGATCGTGATGATGACCGCCATCACTCCATCCGAAAATGCTTCCAGCCGTGTCGTGGAATCGAGTTTTTTTACCATGGACATTCAGCGCGTCTGCCTAGCAGCATATATCCTTTAATAACTGTGGCCAGCCGCAATTCACTTCACGCTTGGAGCGATTTCAAATCGTTTAAATATAAGGACTGCCAGACCAACGACCGCGCACGATCACGCATCAAAGCGATCAATCTATCTTGCAGCATACTGGTCTGCGGGTACCTGATACATCATTGCGATCACTCGAACTTGCCTAAATGACACCAGTAGACCAACCAAACGTCGCGGTCCCTCCCCATGCACCGGCCCCTGTCCCTGATCCTCCGGCGGTAGAGGAGGCCGCCACGCCCAAGGTCAGTCCATGGCGCGAACGCATCAGCGCCCTCAAAAATGTTCCTCCCGTCCTCGGCAGTCTGTGGGACTCGGGCCCATCCGTCGTTACCTGGGGCATCGTGCTGCGCGTCATCGTTGCGGTCGTCCCTGCTCTCATCGGCTACGTTGCCTCGCGCATTATCAAGTACGCCGAGATGGCGATTCAGCACCAGCCCATTCCCAGCTGGTTCTGGTACCTGGTTCTCGCCGAAGTCCTGCTGGCCGTTTTTGCCAATGCGCTCAATCGCATCATCGATTACCTCGACAGCCTGCTGGCCGATCGCTATACCAATTACGTCAGCGTCCGC
Organism: uncultured Acidobacteriaceae bacterium; assembly: GCA_964245665.1. Taxonomy (GTDB): domain Bacteria; phylum Acidobacteriota; class Terriglobia; order Terriglobales; family Acidobacteriaceae. Next base: position 7,317 of record CAXTNK010000063.1, on the reverse strand, counting down.
GTCATGCGCCAGGCCGCCACCCTCGACCTTACCACCTACGAAGACCCGGTCTTCTACGACCGCCTCGAACGCGCTCGTGTGCAGGCCACCGATCGACTCGCAATGATCCAGGGTCTCGGCCGGCTCATTCTTCAGGTCGTCAGTACCGCCATCTTTACCGGCATCCTCATGTGGCATTCGCCATGGCTGGTGTTGCTGCTCACTCTGGGCGTGATCCCATCGTTCATCGGCGAAACGCATTACGCTTTTCTTGGATACGCCAAGAACTTCAGCCAGACACCCGCCAAGCGCCAGATGGATTATCTGCGCCAGGTAGCCGGTAGCCGTGAAGGCGCCAAAGAGCTGAAGCTTTTCAATTTAGCCGAATACTTTACCAAGCGCTTCTCTGTCCTTTCGCAGAAGATCTACGAAGAGAATGTCGAACTGTCCCGCCGCAAATTAGTCGGTGGCGGCATCCTCACCATGATCGGGACGCTCGGTTATTACGGCTCCTATGCCTTCGTCATCTGGCGCGCCGTCAATCATCAGATCGATCTTGGCACCCTTTACTTCTTGACCACTTCCATCATTCAGGCCCAGTCAAGTCTGCAGCAGGTCTTCTCGACCGCCTCAGGTATTGCGGACCAGGCCCTGTTCCTCACCGATCTCATCGCGTTCTTCGATATGAAGCCGACCGTCGTCGACAATCCCAACGGCGCGGTTTTGCCCCGCCCCATCCGCAAGGGCTTCGAATTCATCAACGTCTCTTTCACCTATCCCGGCACCAACCGCCGCATCCTGAGCAACTTCAACTTCACCCTTTCGCCCGGCGAGCGCATCGCGCTGATTGGTGAAAACGGCCAGGGTAAAACGACCGTCGTCAAACTCATCACGCGCCTCTACGATCCGACTGAAGGCCAGATCCTGCTCGACGGCAAAGACCTCCGCGATTACAAACTCGAAGGCCTGCACCATGAAATCGGTGTAATTTTCCAGGACTTTATGCGCTACGAGATGACTGCTCGCGAGAACATCGCCGTCGGCCGCGTCGAACGTGAACACTCGCAGGGTGAACTGGAAGCAGCCGCCCACAAGAGTCTCGCCGAGAGTGTCATCAAGAAACTGGCTGGCGGTTATGACCAGATGCTTGGTCGGCGTTTCGAGACTGGCGTCGAACTATCCGGTGGCGAATGGCAGCGAGTCGCTCTTGCCCGCGCCTACCTGCGCGATGCGCAGCTTCTCATCCTCGACGAACCGACCGCCGCGCTCGATGCAAAAAGCGAACTCGAGGTGTTCGAGCGTTTCGCGGAACTCACCAAGGGCAAGATGGCCCTGCTCATCTCGCATCGCTTCTCCACCGTTCGCATGGCCGACCGTATCGTCGTTCTCGCCGGCGGCAAGCTCGTTGAGGAAGGCGATCACACACATCTTATGGCTTTGAATGGCCAGTATGCCGCAATGTTCGAAATGCAGGCTGCAAGCTACCGTTGATTGAGGCGCGAATGGAAGATCCGAATTACGAGTCGAAGGCAACACCGGGCCTGGCAGTCCAGGGCTCTGACACGCAAACGCCCGTGGCTGGCTCCATCACCGACACGACTCCGATGACAGTGCAAGATGGCAATGATCCCGTTCAACTGCAGGACGAGCGCAGTGCCCAGCTCGCCTCGCCCGAAACTTCTTCAGCACCGGCAGCAGACGCAGCCGCCGCCAACGAACCGAAGAAGCCGGACATCAATGAAGAGCAGCTGAAACAGCAGGCCCGTGAAGCAGCGAAGACCTGGGACATCGCACACTCGCCCGAGAGCCAGGATGTCTTCGGACGCCGTATCAGCGCTGTCAAAGCGACAATGGACAAGGTTTTTGCCGAGCTCGACAGCCGGCCCATGCCGACCTACAAACCCGGCGAGCCACTTGACCCGCTGCTTGAACTAAGGGAAAATCCGCGTCTCCTGCGTTCCGTCCTCAAAGAAATCAATTCGCTGCGCAAACGTCTCGCCAAGCTTCCGCGCACCATCCGTCCGCGCATGGACGATGAACCCCGCGTCATCACCGCGGGCGACGCCTACCTCGCCGCAGCCGAATCGTACTGGAGCACTGAACTCGTCCATTCGTTCCTCGAATCTGCTCAGACCGTCGACGCTTTCACCCTCAAAGAACTTTGGACCTTCCCCAGCGCCGTCAAATTTCTGCTTCTGGAAGAGATCCTCACCCAGGCCCAGGCTGTCATTGACAACCCC
>CAXTNK010000063.1:4677-5088 GCA_964245665.1 uncultured Acidobacteriaceae bacterium | reverse complement strand
TCCATGGATTTCGAGACCCGTGAAGCCTACCGCACCCGTGTCTCCGAAATTTCGGCAGCCTCCGAATTCACCGAGCTACAGATCGCAGAAGCCGCCATCCTTCTTGCCACCGAGGGCTCCGTCAGTCGCCGCGAACAGGACCCGCGTCTGGCCGTCCGCAAGGCTCACGTCGGCTACTATCTCGTCGACAACGGCTTCCCTCTGCTCAGCGCCCGCGTTCACTACCGGCCTTCCTTTACTGATCGCCTGCGACTGACCGTGCTCGCCAACGCAGAAGACTTTTACATCGGCGGTATTGAAGTCACGGCCATCATTCTCATCGGCCTCTTCCTGCTGCCGCTCATCCCCACCTACCCCGGTCTCTTCACCATGATCATCGCCTTCCTGCTGCTGGTCCTTCCAGTTGCACAG
>CAXTNK010000063.1:2609-4667 GCA_964245665.1 uncultured Acidobacteriaceae bacterium | reverse complement strand
TGCCGAAGATGGACCTCTCGAAGGGCATTCCCGAAGCCTTCACTACGCTGGTCGCCATCCCGACTCTGCTCATGAACGAGAAGCAGACGCGCGAGCTGATCGACGAACTGGAAGTCCGTTATCTCGCCAACCAGGATCCGCACATCCACTTCGCACTGCTTACCGATCTGCCTGACTCGATCACGCGTCCGCAGACCAACGACAGCGATCCGATCGTTGACCTGGCTACTAGCCTCATCAATGATCTCAACGCGAAATATGCCTCACGCGACGCCGGTGGTTTCATGCTGCTGCACCGCCATCGCATCTTCAACGCGCGCCAGGGTGTGTGGATGGGATGGGAGCGGAAGCGCGGCAAATTGCTCGACCTCAACAAGCTGCTCGAGGGCGCCTACGACAGCTTCCCCGTCAAAGCCGGAGATATCGAAAAGCTGCTCAAGGTCCGCTATGTCATCACGCTTGATTCCGACACGCAGCTTCCACGAGGCAGTGCGCATAACCTGATCGGCGCCATGGCTCACCCCCTGAATCGCGCCGTCATTGATCCCGAAAAGCGCATCGTCACCGAAGGCTACGGCATCCTGCAGCCGCGTGTCGGCGTCAGCGTCAGTTCTGCGTCGCGCTCACGCCTCGCCGCCATCTATTCCGGCCAGACCGGCTTCGATATCTATACACGCGCAGTATCGGATACGTATCAGGATCTCTTCGGAGAAGGCATCTTTACCGGCAAAGGTATCTACGAAGTTTCAACCCTGCATGCCGTACTTGACCGCCGCTTTCCACGCAATTCCCTGCTCAGTCATGACCTGATCGAAGGTGCTTACGCACGCGCAGGCCTCGTCACCGACATCGAAGTCATCGACGACTATCCTTCGCACTACAGCGCCTACAACCGCCGCAAACATCGCTGGGTGCGCGGTGACTGGCAGATCACGCAGTGGCTCTTCGGCAAGGTTCCCGATGAAAGCGGCCGCTATGTCAAGAATCCCATCTCGGCTGTATCGCGCTGGAAGATTTTCGACAATCTCCGCCGCTCGCTCGTCGAACCCGTCACGTTTTTCCTGCTCGTCTCCGGCTGGCTCGGGCTCGCTGGTGGCGCTCTTTACTGGACGCTCGTCACCCTCTTCCTGCTTTTCGCACCATCGCTTGTACAGCTGGCTTTCAGCCTCGGCCGCGCCCTCGCCGAGCCAGTGCAAGGTGCTATGCGCGAGGCCTGGATTGGCTTCTCACAAGCAATCTTCATCACGTTCCTTAACCTGATCTTCCTGCCACATCAGATGCTGCTCGGCCTTGACGCTGTCACCCGTTCACTCGTCCGTCGCTTCATCACCGGTCAGCGTCTGCTCGAATGGGAAACAGCCGCTGAAGCAGAAAGCAATAAGAGCAAGGTCACGCCGGTCGATCGCTATCTTGCCGCCACCCCGCTCGTCGCTCTTCTTGTTGGCGTGCTGGTCGCCCTCTTTAACACGCATGCAATCTTTGTCGCGCTGCCGATCCTCATCCTCTGGATCCTCGAGAAGCCGGTCACTTCCTGGCTCAACGCACCGCCGCGCGAACTCAGTCTGCATTTTGAAGCCGGCCAGGACCGCTTCATGCACCTTCTCGCGTTGCGCACCTGGCGCTTCTTCTACCAGTACGGCGGCGAAAGTCACAACTACCTCATCCCCGACAACGTTGAAGAAGACAAGCTTTTCGAAGCCGCTCGTGTTTCGCCGACCAACTACGGACTGCTTTTGAATGCGCGCCAGGCTGCCGTCACCTTTGGCTATCTCACAGTGCCTGAATTTGCCAGCCTCACCCTCTCCAGTCTCGCTACCTACCAGAAGCTTCCCAAACTCAACGGCCACATCTACAACTGGTACGACACGCGGACTCTTGAACCTATTCGCCCAATCACTGTTTCCTCCGTCGACAGCGGAAATCTCGCGGCGTCGTTTTACACATTACATTCTGGCGTCAAAATGATGCTTCGTGAACCACTGGTTGGAAGAAGCCTTATTCAGGGCCTGCGCGATCATCTCGCCAATCTCGGGCTCGCCGTTGGACGAGATCGTGCCG
>CAXTNK010000063.1:274-2599 GCA_964245665.1 uncultured Acidobacteriaceae bacterium | reverse complement strand
GCCATACTCAGCGAGCTCAAGGTGGATGCGCAATTGCCGCCAACCCCCACGAACGAAGATCTCACTGACTGGATCACCTGGGCATTTAACGCAGAGAAAACCTGTCCGCAACCTCACCCCGCATCCGATGCGCCTGAACCCCAATGGTGGTTGCCGGAACTGAAGGTCCGCATGGGTGCCATCACCACTCTCGTCTGCGATTACCTGCCATGGCTCAGCCCACAGTTCGCGGCGCTCCATTCTCTGCCCAGTATGCAGAACGCAACCTATCGCGCCGAAGACATTCTGCTCGACAACGCTGCAGAGGTCGCTGCCGACATCGATCTACGACTCGCCCGCGCCACCACCGCATCCGCAAGTGACAATGCGCAGGTCGTTCTTGCCGAACAACTGCGCGACCTGCTCTCGCGCTCTTTGCCGCGCCTGAACACTCTGATCGAAAACATGCAACGCATCATCGACGATGCGTATCGCTACGTCGCCGAGATGGACTTCGCCTATCTGATCGAACCCAACCGCCAGATGCTGTCGATCGGCTACATGGTCGAGCAGGATGAACTACACAAAGCCTGTTACGATCTGCTCTGCTCGGAAGCCCGCATCGGCGCCTTTGTCGCCGTCGCCAAAGGCGAAGCACCACAGGCCAGCTGGTTCAAGCTTGGCCGAACACACACTGTTGCATATGGCCGCCCGTCGCTCATCTCATGGACAGGCACCATGTTCGAGTACCTGATGCCGGCGCTCTGGATGCGCTCTTACCCCGACACCCTCGTTACCCGCACACTCGACGCCGTCGTTGCTATCCAGATGGCCTATGCCCGCGAACACAACAACATACCATGGGGCATCTCCGAATGCGGCTACTCTCAGATGGATGACTCTGGCCATTACCATTACCAGGCCTTTGGCATCCCTGCTATCGCGCTCAAGTGGGACGCGACTGCCGGTCCCGTTGTCTCGCCCTATTCCACCTTTCTGGCGCTCGGCATCAATCCTGCAGCCGCGATGAAAAACCTGACACGCATGGCGAAGATGGGGTGGATCGGCGCGTTCGGCTTCTACGAAGGGGCAGATTATTCCTTCGAGCCGAACGCGCCCAACCCCAAGCTGCGCAAAGAACCGATCCTGGTTCGCGAGTGGATGGCACACCATCAGGGCATGTCGCTCCTCGCCATCCTGAACCTTCTGCATAACAACATCGTGCAGGAATGGTTCCATGCCAATCCCGACCTGAAGGCAACAGAACTGCTTCTGCACGAAAAGCCAATTCGCGTCGCTACCCTCCTTGCTGAACACAAGGAAGCGACCGCCGGCCAGGTCTCACGCAAGTCCGCCGCCTGAGTTCAGCTGTTGCCCGACCGGCGTCACTGTGTCCCCCCGGCCGACGTGGACGAACCTGCATCTTGCCGTCTGGTCACAAACCTGGACCACTCGTTACCGGTGCAACGCGCGTTTTCGCCGCACCCACAGTACTCATCCCGACTGAGGCCGCGGGACCTGCATTACTACGCCATAAGAGCAGCAGGTGCATCGAAGACCCTTCGATGCATCTGCCACACCTCCAGCACCTTTTCGCCACGGTTTGGATCAGTCGACCATCGCCTCGACACAAGGGTCACAAAACTCCTGCCGTCTTCTGCCGCAAGTGCAGCCGCGTACGCGGGATAGGCATTCGCCAGCCTTTCCAGCAGCGCCATCCGCGCAGCAAAGCATCCCCGCCAGTCCGCAAACTTCGCCCACAATGCCGGCACAGTCACCCATGCTCCATGCGCATATTCTTTTGTAGGTAACTGCACCCCTTCCCCCACCGGCGGATGGCTCTGTTTCTGCCCGAATAAATTATTCGCCTCGGTCGCCAGCTTTGATTGACCCCATGCCGACTCGAGTGCTGCTTCGCAGGCAGCAAACTCCGGAAATACATGCCCTGCCGCCAGCGCTGCCACGCGCGCCCGTGTCAAAAATGTCTCCTGCAATGCCATCGCTCATCCCGTCTCTCGAACAATCCGCCCAAACGCAAAACGGCGGCCAGTCCGCATGGACATGGCCGCCGTATCACATCTGGCTTCTATTCCTATTGTTTCAAAATTCGCGAATCACTCGGCACTTCAAGACGACGAAGGCATCAGCTCTTCGACCCGGTCACAAAGTTGATGCCCAGCGGTTCCGCCAGGAGGGGCTGGATCGCCTTTTCGAACTTCACGAAGTGAGGCGACTTCATATGCCGGTCGAGGTCTTCCTGGCTCGTCCATAATTCGTGGAAGAACAGGTTCCCCGCCGTCGAAGACTCGTAGGCGTGGTAGAACTCGCAACCCGCCTCTGCATGCG
>CAXTNK010000063.1:0-264 GCA_964245665.1 uncultured Acidobacteriaceae bacterium | reverse complement strand
GACCAGAAATTGCCTTCACCAGGACAATCAGTTCAACCTTCGCCATCATTCCCCCGGTTCAAAAACCACACATAACGCGACACTATTTCACTGAATCAGACTGCGCAGCCGTACTCTTTGGCAGACCGACCATCGGCGTCAGCATATCTTCTTTGCGATAAATCAGCGTTGTCGCATTTAAGCTCGCCAGTTCGAAACCATGACCATGTGTAATCGCATCTGTCGGACATGCTTCGACACAATAGCCGCAGAATATGCAGCGGT
>CAXTNK010000062.1:3723-26796 GCA_964245665.1 uncultured Acidobacteriaceae bacterium | reverse complement strand
CGGGCGCGCCGTGTACGCGGGCGACGAAGAGGTTCGCCGGCCGGTCGTAGAGATCGAGCGGCGCGCCGGCCTGCTCGATCAGCCCGGCGTGCATCACGACGATCTTGTCGGCCATGGTCATCGCCTCGATCTGGTCGTGCGTGACGTAGACGGTGGTGGTCCCGAGCCGCTGGTGCAGCGCCTTGATCTCGGTGCGCATCTGCACGCGCAGCTTGGCGTCGAGGTTCGACAGCGGCTCGTCGAACAGGAACACCTGCGGATCGCGCACGATGGCGCGGCCCATGGCGACGCGCTGGCGCTGCCCGCCCGACAGTTGGCGCGGGTAGCGGCCGAGCAGTTCGCCGAGGCCGAGGATGGCGGCCGCGCGATCGACCTTGGCGGCGATCTCGCCCTTCGGCGCCTTGGCCAGCTGCAACGAGAAGGCCATGTTCTCCGCCACCGTCATGTGCGGGTAGAGCGCGTAGTTCTGGAACACCATCGCGACGTCGCGGTCTTTCGGCGGCATGTCGTTGACGACGCGCCCGCCGATCGCGATCTCGCCGCTCGTGATCTCCTCGAGCCCGGCCAGCATGCGCAACAGCGTCGACTTTCCGCAGCCGGACGGACCGACGAGGATCACGAACTCACCGTCGGCGATGTCGACGGAGACGCCGTGGATGGTCGGCACGGCGCCGTAGGACTTCTTGACGTTGCGGATGGCGACGTCGGCCATGCTCGTTCCTTCCTGTCTTGTCGCGGTGCCGGCGTCAGGCGTAGCGCTTCAACCGCGCGGGCTCGGCGGCGGTTGAGCGAATGCCGGCGGGCATGGCGTCGCCGTGCGCGTCGATCATCTCGTCCACCATCGCGCGGATTTCGGCGAGCGACAGGACGCTGGCGGCGTGCCGGTCGAGCACGGCGGCGCGATGGACGCGCTCGCGGCTGCCTCCGAGCGCCGCCTTGACGGTGAGGTCCTGGACGTAGACGTGCGGCGCGCAGTAGCCGGCGAGTTCCGGCGGCAGCGTGCCGACGTGGCACGGCCGCAGCCCGTTGCGGTCGACGACGATCGGCACCTCGACGCAGCAGTCCCGCGGGAAGTTGTCGATGAGGCCGGTGTTGCGGACGTTGCCGTAGATGAGTTGGGGCTTGCCGGTCGCCATCGCGTGGACGATCAAGGAGCCATATTCGACGCTGCGTTTCAGGTCGAAGGTCTCGCCAGCCATGAGCTTGCGGCGCGTTTCGGCGTAGCGGCGGAGGTTGCGCTCGGAGCGCCGGACGTAGTCGTCCACCGGCACGTCGTATTCGGCGATCGTGGCACTGCTCTTCAAGAAGTACGGGGTGTATTCGGCGTTGTGCTCGCTGGACTCGGACACGAACCAGCCGAAGGTGCGCATGAGCTCGAAGCGCACCTTGTCCTTGGCGACGATCGCCGGATCGTTCATCGCCTCGCGCAGCCGCGGATAGGCGTCCTCGCCGTCGATCCTGAGCTTCAGGAACCAGGTCATGTGGTTGATGCCGGCGCAGTCGTAGTTCAGCCGCTCCGGCTCGACGCTTAAGTATTCGGCGAGCTCGTTGGCGGTGTTCTGGACGTTGTGGCAGAGCCCGACGACCTTCTGGTCGGGATACCGCTCGTAGACGGCCTGCGTCAGGATGCTCATCGGGTTGGTGTAGTTCATGAGCAGCGCGTCGGGGCAGAGTTCGCGCATGTCGGCGACGAGCTCCGCCATGAAGGGGATGGTGCGCAGGCCTCGGAAGATGCCGCCGATGCCGAGCGTGTCGGCGATGGTCTGCTTGAGGCCGTATTTCTTCGGGATCTCGAAGTCGAGCAGCGTCGCCTCGTGCATGCCGATCTGCACCATGTTGATGACGAAGTCCGCTCCTTCGAGCGCCCGCCGCCGGTCGAGGTGCTCCTCGATCCTTGGGCTCGCGCCGAACTGCGCCGCGGTCCAGCGCGCCATCATGCCGGCGGTCTCCAGGCGCTCGGCGTCGATGTCGTGCAGCGCGATCGCGACGTCGCGCAGCTCGGGGAAGTCGAGGACGTCGGTCAGGAGGTTCTTGACGAACACGACGCTTCCCGCGCCGATCATGGCAATCTTCAGCATGGCTGGTCCTTGTGAGATGAGGCGTCGGGCAACCGCCGGCCGGCGTTATTTCAGGCCGGTGCCGGCGATGCCCTGGATGAGCTGGCGCTGGAAGAACACGAAGATCACCAGCATGGGGACGAGCGACAGGAGCGCGATCGCCATGATGTAGGTCCACTGCGTCTCGTACTGGCCTTCCAGGAGGTTCAGGCCGAGCTGCACGGTGTACATGTCCTGGTCGGTCAGGATCACGAGCGGCAGCGCGAAGTCGTTCCAGCGCCACATGAACGTGAAGATCACGAGCACCGCGATGATCGGCTTGGACAGCGGCAGCACGATCTTGCGGAAGATCGTGAACTCGCTCGCCCCGTCGAGCCGCGCCGCCTCCAGCAGTTCGTCCGGGATCGACACCATGAACTGGCGCACCATGAAGATGCCGAAGGCTTCCGCCGAGCGGGGCAGGATGACGCCCCAGTAGTTGTTCAGGAGCCCCATCTCCGAGACGAGCAGGAACAACGGCACGATGATCACCTGGATCGGGATCATCAGCGCGCTGAGCACCGCGATGAACAGCGTGTCCCGGCCGGCGAAGCGGAACTTGGCGAAGGCGTAGCCGCACAGGAGGTTCAGGCTGACGGTGATCAGGACGGCGACCACCGCGATGACGATCGAGTTCCACGACCACAGGAGGAACGGCATGTAGTCGAGCGCTTCGGCGAAGTTGCTCCACACCCAGCCGGTCGGCGCGAGGTTGGTCTGGCCGCTGAAGATCTCGTTTTTCGGCCGGATCGCGGTCGCGAACATCCAGTAGATCGGGAAGAACATCACCGCGGCGCCGGCGGCGAGCAGCAGCCACAGCGCGCCGATCTCCAAGCGCCGGCGCGTCCGGTTCGTCGTCACGGCCATCGGCGGGGCGTCCTTGCGCGGGTCAAACGAACTGCTCCTTGCGCCGGTTCAGCCGCCATTGGACGAGCGTGAACAGGAGGATCAGGACGAACAGCACCATGCCCATGGCGCTGGCGTAGCCCATCTCGGAGCTCGCGAAGGCGGCCTGGTAGATGTACTGGACGATCATCGTCGTGGAGAAGCCGGGCCCGCCGCCGGTCATGACGTAGATCAGGTCGAACACCTGGAACGAGTAGATGACGTTGAGGATCAGGAGCAGGAAGGTCGTCGGGCGCAGGAGCGGCCAGGTCACGAAGCGGAACTGCTGCCACCGCGTCGCGCCGTCGATCCGCGCCGCCTCGTAGTAGCTCGGCGAGATCGACTGCAGCGCCGCGAGGTAGACCACCATGCAGAAGCCGACGCGCACCCACAGCGTCGTGACGATGATCGACGGCAGCGCCCAGCGCGGCGTCGACAGCCAGGCCACCGGGCCGACCCCGAGCTCGCGCAGGAGCGCGTTGACGACGCCGTAGTTGTCGTTGAACAGCCAGGCCGCCAGCAGCGCCGTCGCGACGCTGGAGATCACCACCGGCAGGAAGTAGATCGAGCGCAGGAACGTGCGCCCGACGAGGTCGCGGTTGAGGCCGATGGCGAGGAACAGGCCGATCACGAGGCTCGTCGGCACCGTCGCGAGCGAGTAGACCACGGTGTTCCGCAGCGACTGCCAGAACTGCCGGTCGGACACGAGCCGCTCGTAGTTGCGCGTGCCCGTGAAGGTCGGCGAGTCGATCAGCGTCCATTCGTGGACGCTGATGAACGCCGCGTAGAGCAGCGGAAAGAAGATGAACACCGAGAACAGGACGAGGTTCGGCGCGATGAAGACGTAGGGCGTCAGCCGGCTGCGCCAGACGCTCCACCGGCCGGTCCGGCGGCCGGGCGCCCCCCCCCCGCTCCGGTGGGGCCCCCCCCACGCGGTGTGAGCCCGGGCCCCCCCCCCGTCGGCCCCCCCCCCTTCTTGCATATGCTGTATTCGCTAGAAGTCCAGGCGCATCGACACCTGGCCTGAGCGCGCACCTCCGAAATCCGAACCAATACTTGCAGTGACCAGGCCGAAGCTCGGGTTACTGACGTCCATATTCGGATCGCCCAGGTTAGTGTGATTGAGGATGTTAGTGAAGGTACCCTCGGCGCGCAGGCGAACCCTCTCGGTGATAGCGAAAGTCTTGCTAAGGCCTGAGGACAGGTTAATGGTTCCCGGCCCGACGACTGATCCCACCTGTGCATTGCCAAAGCGTCCGATTGGATTGGGGACGGCGCCGGCGCCGCTGCCAGTCGTGCAGGCAGTACCCGGGGTCCATCCAGCATAGCCGGGGCAGGCAAACGCTGAAGGATTGATCCAGTTATTTCGGCTACGATTTACTGGTTTTACGTTGATGCTACTTACCCGGTCCGGGGCCTGGGGGCGGTGGCCCGGATCATAGCCAGTGTTCGTGCTGGTAAGGCCGGAGTCGGTGCCGGAAGGATCACCCTGCCCCGCACCGAAGTAAGGCGATTCAAATGGGCCCGACTGCCAGAGGAAAATATTTGATAACTGCCATCCGCCGATCACAGCATCTTCCAGCCTTGACATGGATCCGCCGAACATCCGGCCGCGACCAACAGGAAGCTCATAGACCGAGGTCGTGTTCCAGCGATTCCGTCGTGTGCCGAAGACGTTGCCATAATCCTGTGCACGATCGAGAATCGATGAGGAGCGCGAACCGCCGCTCTCACTTGCGAAGCCAGTGTTGCCAGGCCCCTGGTTGTCAGAAAGCGCCTTGGCAAAGGTGTAGGTGGAATCGATCTGTAATCCTCGCTGGAAGCGATGGTTGAAATCCAGCTGCGCTGATTGATAGCTCGCGTTCGCACCCGTTGCACGGGTATTGATACGGCCCCAGTTTGGAAACAGGCGAGCAGTAAGCGGCTGGTTCGCGGCTGAAACCGTGCTCGAAAACGGCACTGTGTTTTCGTCCGGAGCCCAAACTAACTGGTGCGTTTCATCTCCGCTGTATGAAGCGCGAACGGCATAACCTGAGCCGAAGTCATGATCAACACTTAGTGACCACTGTTCGGTGTAGGGATCCTTCCAGTTCGTGCTGTTCGCAGTGCCGAAGTAATCCTGTCCGTAGTTGGTCGTACTGCCTGCGCCGCCTGCACCACCATAAATGACCGGCCACTGATAGCCTACGGTGTGCGTCGTCGTGTTGAGCGTATTTACATAGTTGGCGGTATAAGCTTGCAGCGTGCCAGTGAGCGAGTAGAAGTTTGAGCCAAGCAGAGTGATGTCATACATGCCGAAACCGCCGCGCACCACTGTCTTTTCGTCGTGGAACGGCCGATAGGCAAAACCAAAACGGGGAGTGAAACGCAGTTTGGGATAATGCTTCAAGCCGGAAGGAAAGCCAGCCTGGCTGCTCGTCTGCACCGGCATGCAGGGTGCGCCGTTGACGGTTGCGCTATTTGTGTTGTTAACGCCGTCAGGATCGCAGGCATTTGCGCTGGCAAGAAACGACTGAGCCAGCAGGCTCTGCTTGCCGTCTGGATAAATAGAACGGCCCGATAACGCAACTGAGGGATCGAAGTTCCCGATGTCGCCGTGTACATCGAAGTAGCCTGGCTGTAACTCGTAGCGAAGGCCATAGCTAAGGGTCAGGTCCTGGTTGACCTTCCACTGGTCTTGCGCGAAGAAGTTATAGTGGGTCGACTTACCATCGTTATCCTGTGACACCACGTCATAGAAGGTTTGATTGGGGAGGCCACTCAGGAAATCTGCAAAATCCACGCCGGTAAAAAGACCGGTACTCGCTGAAGTGTTGTATTGAAAAGTTCCGTAGTTATCCGAGCCATTAAAGCCAAGCGGTGTGATGGCTTCGACCGTGCTGATGTCCAGGCCAACCTTTACCTGGTGGTTGCCCTTGGTCCAGCTGAGCGAGTCGGTATATACAAACGTGTTCGACTTGGTAATGGAGCTGAGGCGGTCCGCGTTAAGCGGGCTTACATTATTGAAGTCGAGCTCGGGAAGGCCATTATAGAAAAGGTTCTGCAAGCCGGTTAGGCCAAGCCCCTGGGTAAATGCTGTACCGTTGAAGCTGTTAGTTATACCAGTGCTGTACCGCACAAAACCAAATCCAAATTCATTGATCAACTGGGGAGTAATTGAGTAGTTCGCGCTGATCTTGAGCACGCGGCTTTTGTTCGCGTTCTGAGCAGACGGGACATCCAATGGCTCAGGAGTGTTGGTCGGATAATTTTTGAAGGTAAAGCGACCCCAGACAAGAAACTTTTGATTTGCGCCCAGGTATTGGTCACCGCGGATGTCGAACTGGTTTGAACTACCACTCGAATCCTTGTTGATGATGTAATTCGGTGTTGCATCATCTGTATAGGCCGTCGGATCACCCACGTTCGGGTCCGGATAAAAGGACAGCAACTTCTGGGCAGCAGGATTAATGACAGGCAGCTTTGTGCCGTAGGTCCCGCCCGTAAACGGGTTGTTCAGCGTACCACCGAAGGTGCTGGACGTGTATCTCGAAAAGTCACCCATCTTCATGAGCGTGCTGGGTACCTTGTAAGTTTCAGGAGTGGTCGAAGGGTGTCTCCAGCCCTCATACGCTCCGAAGAAGAAGGTCTTGTCGTGGCCGTTGTAAAGATGCGGTATGACTACTGGTCCCCCGACACTCCCACCGAATGTGTTAGCAATTAGTTTCGGCTTTACCTGTGTCGTTGGATTCGTGAAGGGAATTGCATTGAACGCTGCATTCTGGTGATACCAGAACGCCCCGCCATGAAGTTCGTTCGTACCGCCCTTGGTGGTGACAGTGATCTGTCCAGGCTGGCCGTACTCAGCGTTGTTCAGAACGCCGTCCGCACGTATCTCTGAAATGGATTCGGTCGAAGGAAAGGCATCGCCAAGCGCGCGGTTGCCACCTGCTGCGCTCCGCACGGTAATGCCGTCGATGGATGTCTCACTTTGGAATGGCAGACCACCCTGCACGGAGAAAACGAGGTTGGTGCCGGAGCCATCCGCCTGTACGCCGGCGAGGCTGCCGACGATGTTATATGCACTGGTGCCCGCCGCGCTGGCGCGGGTGTTCACGGGAAGATTCGATACGTCAGTCGACGAATAGACGGCGCTGATCGATGGCGAATCGGTGTCGATCGCAGTGACCGAGTCACCCGAAACATTGACCACCTGGTCGACACTGCCGACCACGAGTGTTGCATCGATGCGCAGTTGCTGCTGCGTGTTCAGGACAGCTCCAGTAACCGACCATTTTTCAAAGCCGGCCGGTGCAACCTCAAGACTGTATGTTCCCGCCTTGACGTCGACAAATGAGTATTCGCCCTGTGCATTTGAGGTCGTGGTTCGGATTGCACCTTCGCCGGAATTGGTAAGCGTGATGGGCGCTCCAGGCACGAGTGCTCCCGCTTTATCTTTCACGGTTCCGACAATACTGCCCTGCGTTGACTGTGCATAGCTGCCTACTGCCGTGACCAGGAACATCAACGCGATCACACTACACAATGTGCGTGCTATGTTGTTGCGAAAAAGGGAACACAAACTTAGGTGCATCTACTTGCCTCCAATGAAATGACGCATAAACAAGGGACTTCCAGAGTTGAAAACGTACATCCGCCTTTAAGCGGTCGCATAGCCGGGGGAGGCTCTGGGAAGGTACGGCAGCCTTATTGAATCTTGTCTAAAGAATGCAGGAAGTAGAACAATAGAAGATGAATAAACTGGATTTGATTACCAATTTGTTACGAGGTCGACGAGGCCTCACCCCTGCGTAACTAGCTTTTCGATGCGTCCTTAGATATCTCGCACAGATGAAGTGCGAAGGATCAACAGGGTTCAAAGCTACAACTTTGTTGAGGAGTCTATAACGGAACAGCTTTAAATCCAAGGGGTTTCCTACGCGCAGATACATCAATAATGCCTGGAGCGTGTTTCATAAACACATCGAACTGGAAATGCCCAATAAGCGACCCGCTATTAAGGCGGTTTACAGGTCCTCAGCAGCCCGTCCGTGTGAAGATGAAACACGCGCTAACACGTGGAGAGATAGATGTCTGGCGACCTCGGTCATCTCCGTGCGCAATCCAGTACTGCCTGCCCTAAGCGGCCTCGTTTCTGCGGCTAGTGTTGAATCACATCAAGAATCGGTTTACCTGCTGCTGGTACCGCGGCATCGTAATCCTGGCCTAGCAACGCAGCGAATGTTGCCGCCAGTTGTGTCTGAAGCACCGGGGCAATATTCATGCGTTCACCGAGCGCGGTCGTATCCGGGCCGATGAAGGCCATCCATATCTGCTTTGATCCCGGCAGGCCCGCCCATTTCCTTTCGGGGAAAGCCGCGGAGGGCCCGTGGTCTTTCCAGGTATCCAGACCCTCACCACGACCATGGTCAGGAGAGAAGATCAGCGTTGTCTTTCCGCGATATTCCGGCATCGACTGGACGGTCTCCCACAGTACGCGCACGTAATCGTCGGCACGATGCGCTGCGTTCAGATATTCGGCATAGTTGCCATCATGCGCCCAATCATCGGTATCGCCGAGCGAGAGATACAGTACCCTAGGCTTTTGCGATTTCAGATATTCAAGCGCCGTATAAAAAGGGATAGGATCAAATGGTTCGTCGTCCCAAACGCGCGGTGTTTCCGTCTTTTCATGATTCAGCAGATCAAGCCTTGGAGTTATCGGCATCGCTGTAAGGGGGTCGTATCCTGCATTTACGAGCAGGTGCGATCGTTGAGCGTTGATGATGTAAGGCATAACATCCCATGCGGCAAAAACCGCGATGCGGTCGTGAAAGGCTGGATTCCTGTTCAACCATTCGAACACCGTTTGGTTCGGGTTAAGCACCTTATCATTGCTGTTGACCCTGGGATCCGCAAATCCGCATAGAGTCTCGCTGTATCCAGGATACGAAAAGTTCAGAGTATTGGTGACGTGTGCATCCGACCCCGCTGACAGGTTCCCATCGATCTGCCCCTGCCTGGAGATGACGGTCCAGAGGAAGGGCATAAGAGCCAGGCGGCGCTCAGCGACGGAGTCACGCCAGTAAGCCTGCTTGAGTGCAGCAACGTCTTTCGGTTTTACCTTGCCGTGCTCTTCGGTCATGATGGCCGGGTCGGCACCGTTGAAGACCTCCTGCCAGCGCAGGCCATCGGTCATCACGTAGATCACATTCTGCGTCCTTGTGGCGGGCGCCTGCGCGCGCACAAAAATCGTTGTCCCGCAAAGTAAGAGCCCCAGGGCGGTAGATCTGAATTTATTCATTCATCCTATATAACTCGAACGTCGTTAATACTGCGTGAAGTCGTGCGGCAACCGGTCTCTCGACTACCACGCAAGAAGGTATTTGAAGGTGCTTCGTGAATCGTCTTTGAATCGTTTTTAAGTGATCGATACTCCCAGCTACCTGCATCCCCACAAGATGATCTGTAGATCAGCAGTAGGCAATTTTGCACCACGGAACAAAAAACTGGTATATCCATCAGTATGCCTGCTCATACGCCGCTCTCCCGCCGTCGTTTCCTTCGTCAGAGTTTTGCCTGGAGCGCAGCCGCTGCCCTGGGTAACATTTCTGTTGCTGGCGCAACACCGCCAATGGATAAGGACGCGGCTCATGCGCTCATCATTGGCGACTGGGGCTGGCTCGATGCGCAATCTTCCGACGATCTGCGTGGAGGCAACAGCTATGCTGCGCAAACACAGGTGGCGCAGGGCATGCAGCGGTTCACACAGATGCACCACCTGCACAACGACGCCCTCTTTTTTCTTGGCGACAACTGGTACGGTGATCTGCCCCAGGGCGCTGCGTCACCGCGCTGGCTCAACCAGTTTGAAAAGATGTACCCCGCAGATATTTTCCCGGGGCCTATCTATGGCATGCTGGGCAACCACGATTACCAGATGCTTCCACCCACCGTGAACAAGGTTGAAGCAGCGCTTGCCTACGCACGCTCGGGTCGCGGAGTAAATGGCAGCCCAACGCGGTGGACGCTGCCTTCACGCTGGTACACTTTCGACTTTCCTGCTCACAACCCCCTGATGCATTGCATTGTGCTCGACAGCAATATGCCCGCAAAAGACGGTCGCTGGCAGCACAACGAAAACTTCACTCTCAAGCCCGAAGAACAGGCGGAACAGCTTCGATGGTTCGAGCAGCAACTGCAGAAGCCGCGAAGCGCCCCATTCCTTGTGGTCATGGCCCATCATCCTGTCTACTCGAATGGACCGCACAGTGATCATCCTGTACTGGTCCGTGATTGGGATCCGCTGTTCCGCAAATACAATGTTGATCTTTATATGGCAGGTCACGATCATGACCTGCAGGTCTTACAGTTTGATGATCATCCGACCACGCATTTTCTGTCCGGCGGCGGTGGTGCAGACCTCTATGTGCTTAAGGTCGATGACAGGCAGCGAGGCCCTTATGCGCAGGAGGTGCACGGCTTCGGGCATCTATCTGTGACGCGACGCGAATTGCAGTTGCGCCATCTCGATGCCGATGGACGGTTTCTATTCGGTGTTGCCAAGGCTCCAGGCGGCAAATTGCAAGTGCTGCAAGCCTAAAGCGTCAGGCGGTTGGCCTGCATGCTTAGACGGACTAACAACGTTGAAAGCAATAGCTATTTCTCTGAAGAGGCCTAAAGGATTAGCCATCAGGTGCGACAAAGCTATCCAGATGCGTGCATGCACGGTTATTCTGTCGTTTGCAGCTTAACAGGCTCGTCCTATGCAGCGCCTTCATCACCTGGCCCACATACCTTCGATGAAATTGTTGCACAAGCCCGGTGATACAGCTTTCTAGTCGCCAACTAACTTGACTATTGTTTGACATGTTATCTTCACATGCGTCTCCACATGGATGTAGACGCTCGCCACCTGCAGGAGCACCAGCTTAGATGAAGCTAACTAGAAGCATTTGCATGGTTAATGTCCTTGTCGCCGTCGTAGCATTGTGTGTCTCTTTGCACTTACATGCGCAGGATGCTGGCAAGAGTGCCGCCAGTGTACAAGGGACGCAGTACAGCCTTGGCAATCATGTTATCGAGGCCAAATGGTCGTTCGATCATCGGTTGCTGGCCGGACTTGCTATCACCGATAAGCTGCATGGCACGACTCTAAGCTTGCCGATTCCATTTGCATTGTTAATGAAAGATGGAACTATTTACACGCCTCAGAATGTCGATGTGACGACCGGACCATCCTGCGAAGCACTTACTCCCGTTGAGAGTGCTTCACGCTTTTCCGACCGGCTGCCTGGAAACCAATGCTCTGTGTTCCTAAGCGATAAAACGGGCGAACTGCAGGTAACCTGGACGATTGTTCTACGCGATGGCTCGAACTACTTACGCCAGTTCTTGAAGACAACGGCGAAGGATCATGATCTGCCTATAGCGCGGGTGCGCCTGATTGACGCACAACTGCCCTCAGCGCAGGTCGTAGGCTCAGTTAAGGGTTCACCGATTGTCGCCGACACCATGTTCCTTGGCTTCGAGCATCCACTTTCCGACAGCAAAGTCACAGCGGGTCGTGCCGTCGCTACGATTGATCGTGACTTACCGTTAAAGGCAGGCCAGTCGGTGACCTATTCTTCAGTAATTGGAGTTACTTCCACCGGCCAGTTACGCCGTAATTTTCTGGCCTACATAGAACGCGAACGAGCCCATCCATACCGTACCTTTCTTCATTACAACTCATGGTATGACATCGGTTATTTCACGCCTTACACACAGGAGGATGCGTTGAACCGCATCAATACCTTTGGTCGTGAACTGCACGAGAAGCGTGGAGTTGCACTCGATTCATTTCTCTTCGATGATGGCTGGGACGATCACACATCTCTGTGGAATTTCAATAAAGGCTTTCCAAACGGTTTCACGCCGATTCTTGAAGCTGCTAAAAAATATCAGACAGCGCCTGGCGTTTGGATGTCTCCGTGGGGCGGATATGATGAACCAAAGAAGGAGCGTGTCGAGTTCGGGAAGAAGGTCGGCTTTGAAATTGTCGACAACGGTTTTGCGCTCTCCGGCCCGAAATATTATGCGCGGTTTCGCGAAGTCTGCCTGCAGATGATCCAGAAGTATGGCGTAAATCAGTTCAAGTTTGACGGAACTGGTAATGCTAATACCGTCTTTCCTGGCAGCCAGTTCGACAGCGACTTTTCCGCAGCTATTAGTCTTATCAGCGATCTTCGCGAAGCCAGGCCGGACATCTTCATCAATCTTACGACGGGTACTTATCCTTCACCCTTCTGGCTGCTCTATGCCGATTCCATTTGGCGCGGTGGAGAAGATGATAGCGTTGCGGGCGTGGGCCCCTACCGCGAACGCTGGATTACTTATCGAGATGCCAACACGTACGAAGATGTAGTGAAAGCCGGTCCACTCTATCCACTTAATTCACTTATGCTGCATGGCATGATCTATGCGCAGCATCACCAGTACTTATCGAAAGATCCCGAGAATGATTTCCGCAATGAGATCCATTCTTACTTCGGTACGGGAACGCAATTGCAGGAAATGTATATAACACCGTCACTACTGAATAGCGAGAATTGGGATGACCTAGCGGAAGCAGCTAAATGGTCGCGCACAAACGCCCAGGTTCTCAAGGATACGCACTGGGTTGGTGGAGATCCGGCGTGGCTCGAAGTGTATGGATGGGCATCCTGGTCGCCGGAAAAAGCGATTCTTGTCATGCGCAATCCGAGTGACAAACCGCAAAGCATCCACCTTGACATCTCAAAAGCATTGCAGATTCCCGCAGGAGCTACGCTTGACTATATTGCTCACAGTCCGTGGAAGTCGGATGCGGGCTTGAAGCCGATCGAGCTTCAAGGCAATCAAGTCCATGTGTTCAACCTTTCTCCTTTTGAAGTACTTACACTGGACCTTGTGGCACGCCATTGAATGGAAGCTCAACAGACGAGGTATCAATGAATTGCTGCGTTCAATCAATCGCAGCGCGACTGGATATGAGTTGGCTTGGGTGCAGTCAGTGTTCGGATTAATTGTTCGACCGGATAGATGCTCTGAACGCCGGTGGTTGACACGGAGTTATCCTAGATACGATTGCCGCCATAAGTAATGCCATTTAATTTAATAACAACCATAAGAAATACTGATAAGAGGGAACGTTGACTTTATAGATTGCAAAAAAGGCCCGCTTGCCTGTGAACTTACGTTCGGGCCGAAAATAGAAGCTGCTTACGTTTAATAGGAAAGGTTACAAACCGGCCATCCGGGTTTCTCCACCCATATCGCACTTAAATGGAAAACACCTTGGCGCGTACCGGCATCCACCGGAGCCACACCTGGATATAAGACGAGGTATTCATGAAGAGGAGTGAGCTTGCAGAATGACTAACACCGAGTAAAAGTGAGATTATTCATCATCCCAATGATTCCGCTGAGCAGAATGTTCAAAATCATACTTCTGACTGGTCTGGCGTTCACCTGGACTGCCTCGCTGGTGTTCTGTGCTATCTCATCCGCACAGGTTCATCTGGTTGTCGATCAAGTCGGCTATGAGCCCGGGGCGACCAAGCAGGCATTTGCCATTGAAGAAGATCCCGATCATCTTCACGACGCTCCGACAACCTTTACGCTCATCGATAATACCAACGGTAAACCCGTCTTCAGTGGAACATTTAAAAGCGCAGGTACGGTTGAACGTTGGGGCACCCGCGTATTTTGGGTAGCTGATTTTTCTGCATGGCAAAAAACAGGCGAATACTTTCTGACGACGCAGATACCCGCGGGCCAGATGAGGACATGCGTTTTCTCCATCGAGACCGATCTGCTCGAACGCAATACTCTTTCGAATGTAATTTTTTATTTCAAGGGACAGCGTGCTACCGGAGAAATAGACAAAGCCGATCGTCACTTGCGTCTACCCGACGGAAATAGCTATGTCGATCTGCATGGCGGTTGGTATGACGCGACGGGCGACTACGGCATTCACCTTTCACATCAAAATCCGACTTCGTACTTCAATCCACAACAGGTACCACTGGTTTCGTGGACATTGCTTGAAAGCTACCGTTCGCTTCTCACTCGCAGCGATGACAACTTTACAGAATATGAGCGACGTCTTCTTGACGAAGGTTTGTATGGGGCCGACTTTCTCGTCCGTATGAAGCGTCCTGGCGGGTCGTTTTTGCAAACAATTTCAGCACCTGGAAGAGAGAAGCTTGCGGAAGACCGGACCATCGGCAACCCGAATACACGGACACAGATCAAGAAGGATCCTGGAGATTCAACAGAACGCATTAGCGCGGTGGATGGCCCGCATGCGTACGAGGCCAGCTATCGGTCTGGAGGAGGAATGGCGATTGCCGCGCTTGCCCTCGCCAGCACTATGCCCATTGACGGAGACTTCACTCGAGCCGCATATCTCCAGGCAGCAGAGGAGGCGTTCACATTTCTTGATCGACACAATATTGAGTTGTTAAATGATGGGAAGGAAAATATCCTGGACGATTACTGTGCGTTACTGGCGGCCACCTATCTTTACCGGGCGAGTCATCAACCCGTCTACCTTGCAGCAGCCGATAGGCGCGCAAACAGTCTCATGGCGCGGCTTGTAACGACCGGTGATCATGCGGGCTACTGGCGGGCGAATGAAGGCTCGCGACCTTTCTTTCACCCATCGGATGCGGGCCTGCCGATCATAAGCTTGATCGAGTACTCTGCCATCGCGAGTTCCTCGCAACAGGAAAAAGTCCGCACTACGGTAGCGCATTCGCTGCACTTCGAGCTGGCAATAACAGGTGAAGTCAATAACCCGTTCGGCTATGCACGACAATTCGTCCGCATGGGTGATGGATCGCTGCGCACAGCATTTTTCTTCCCCCACGACACCGAAGCCGCACCATGGTGGCAGGGCGAAAACGCAAGATTGAGTTCGCTTGCCGCTGCGGCCCGGCTGGCGTCCCCTCTATTCAAAGATGATCCTGAGTTCCAGAAGGAGTTACAGAATTATGCCTGGAACCAGCTGCACTGGATCCTGGGCCGCAATCCATTTGATGCCGGCATGTTAATCGGGAGCGGGCATGGGAACGCGCCCTACATGTTCTTCCGTTCTTATAAGTACACTAGCGCCCCGGGCGCAATCATCAACGGAGTTACGGCGGCGGGCGATGACGAGGATGGCATCGCATTCAATGAAGGCTTCGCCGTTACCGGGAAAGACGAGGATTGGCGATGGACGGAGGAATGGCTTCCACACGCAGCATGGTTTCTATATGCAATCAGTCTTCCGCGCCAATAGCTGTTGCAATAGATAAGGTCCAGTTTAACCTGGCGGCTGCGGTAGTAAAACATTATGAAGTATCTCAAGCGCCGAGGCCACGCCGCCCCAGAGCACTGCTTTGTCGCCCAGCGCTCCGGCACCAATGCGGGTAACTGCAAATTCGCTACCCTCCAGTTGCTTCCTGACCAGGCTTATCAATGCGGGATGACCACCCACTTCACCACCTATCAGGATAAGATGCGGATTCAAAACCAGCGAAAGATTCACAATCATATCCGAAACAATACTTGCTCTTTCCTGAATCACGCGTAGAGCCCGCTTATCTCCAGCAGCCGCCAGGTCAAGAATAGAACGAGCATTCATACGGGTAGCGTTTGGCTTCGTGTCCTTGTAATAGCCCGATACGACAGCAGAACTGGATAAAACATTTTCTAACTCACCGAATTCATGCAGCGTAGGATTTCTGCGTGAGGTATTGGGAAGACGAAGATAGCCGATCTCTCCCGCAGACCACTGTGAACCATGATGAATATTCCCATTAAGGATGATTCCCGCGCTGACGTTTGCTCCAATACTGATAAAGATGAAGTTCGTCTCCTGCTTCGCCGCTCCAAAAAAACGTTCTCCCTGACTCGCGAGATTTGTATCATTCTCTACAATCACGGGGCAGGCAACAACTTTGCTCAGCATCGTACGAAACGGCACAGATCGCCACTGTTGCAGCGTGCTGATGGAAAGCACGATCCCTTCGTCCACATTTGTAATCGCAGGAACGCCGGCCACCACGATCAAGAGCTGGTCTTTCATCATTTTCTGGCGCCCCAGTAATAGCCGAATAGCGTCTGCAATATAGCCACAAATTGCTTCTGGGGTTGTCTTCTGTTTTGCGAGTGACATCTCGTGCGTGTCGATTTCCTCACCGTTGAGGTTTGCCAACAGGTAGAGGATCCGGCTCGCAGTGATCTCGATTGCAAGAATGCAACCTCTTTCGGCTTTGAAGCGAATCATATCGGGTGGGCGGCCACCGCTGGATTCACCTTCGCCGAGAGGCTCAATGAGGTTCTTCTTTAATAGATCTTTTACGACGTTTGTTACGGTCGGGGCACTCAGGCCTGAGGCCCGCACCAGGTCTGCACGTGAGCACGATCCCGTATCGCGAAGCAACTTGAGAATGCTCAATGCATTCGTATGGCGCAGGATAGATGGTCGTCCGATAATGATTTGCTTTCTCGTCACTTCAACCCGACCAAAACGGCTCTTCGTTCAGTGCAGCGGATCTTAAGAAATCTGTCAACGACCGCTGGCGCTGCGTATATATAAAGTTATTTTCCAGTACCGAGATAACTTAGCGCATCTTTAAAGAACAGGTTTTGCGTAGAACTATCAAAAACTTTATCGCCGTGGCCCATGTTCATGTAAATCATCCGATATTTTGTGTTTGACCAGACAACCGGAATGTCGCCCCCAGTAAGTGTGTCCTTAAGGCCGATTGGATAATTCGATGGATCGAGCGTAGCCAATACTTTGATATTTATGTTTCCCCTGGGGTCGGGTTTCCAGCTATACCACTCGTTCGCAGGCGATATGTAAGTGGCGGGTAGTTTCGCTGTGACAGGGCTTGAGCGGTCACCAACGGCAATTTTGGCCGGGAGCGGTGGCCAGCTGTTGCCGTAGAAAACTGCTCCTAAAAAGTCGGCGAACCACGTCCAGTGCGTGCTCTCATCGTTGTAGCCCGCTGCATGGAAGCCCATCCATCCACCGCCGTGATCCATGTACTCCTCAAACGCAGTTCTTTGCGAGGCAGAGTGTGGCGCATCATCAAGCCAGAGTATTACCTGATACTTCGCAAGATTGCTCGCACTCAATTCATCCCAGTCTGTCGTGGCCCTGAAATCGAAATGACTCTTCCTGGCGGTTTCACTGAAAAACTGAATAGCCTGGCGGGCGAAATCGACGTGGTCAGACTCGACATTCGTGGAGTAGAAGGCGAGTACATGAAAGATCGGGTTTTGTGCAATAGCAAGGGAAGGACAGATCAGGAGCAGCAACGCCAGCAGTGTGGGTAGAAGGCGCTTCATTGTCCACCCGCCCATAGGATGGAGTTGTGAAACAAGGCTATATAAGCTTTGTTCTGAAAAAGCTCGGGATGATGGCCCATGAATATATAGATGTTGCGAGCCTTAAAGTGCTCGTTGGTCCAGACCACCGGATGGTCACCCATCTTGAGAGGCGTGTCCGGCGTATAGCTGGACTCATCAACAGTGGCTAGTACGTGAACGTTTGGTCTCGGGGATTTGTCGTAGGTGTACCACTCTTCATTTTCAATGGTGAATGTGCTGCCGAGATTCTTCATCGCCGGATGCGCTGGGTCTTCAACATGTACGGTTCCAGTGGCAAACGTCGCAATGTAATTCTTGAAGCGGATGCCTCCCATGAATTTCGAAAACCACGGCCACATAGGATAGTTATCAAATTCCCCAAGAAGCGTCGCATGGTGGAAGCCGATCCAGCCGCCTCTGCCTTCCTTAATGTATTTCTGAAATGCGGCAGCAGCGGCGGGTTTCCATGCATACGGTGGATAGTTGAGTTGGATGAACAGCTTGTATTTTGCAAGGAATGCGTCGTTGATCTGGTCAGTGTCTTCAATAAAATCGATCGAGAAGTTGTCCTTCACCGCTTCCTGTGCCAGCCATATCTTCGCCGCATCTACGAAGGGTTTGTGGAATTCCGCCCCGTTCCGCAAGGGCGACCACGCGGAACTTCGGAGCCGCAGATTCACCCAATACATGATGCGAGACGAACAGGAATGCACATGCCCAGACAAACCAGCGCAGACCGCCAAAGACCCGTTCCTGTGCGGACATCGTTTCACCCTTGAATGAACGGAATTCTGGAAGTGACTTAGTATCGAAGACCGCCGAAGCTTCTAGATGGAACTTGCGTTGCGCGCCTTCCACGTAGAATACTAACGAATCATTAGGAAGTGTTGCAAGGCGGATTTAGTTGTTTCGCAGGGCAAGCGAGGGTCACATGTTCTTCTGGTGCACGACTCATATCTTTCAGAAAACCATGCGACTACGTGTATTTACGTTGATCGCCTTGGGCGTCCTTGTAGCCGGGCGCTCCCGTGCCCAGACGGATACAAGCACGGGCAGTATTATTACGAGCCAGCCTGCGGTGTTCGACTCATCAACGAAGAAGGCCTATGTCGTCGACCCAAATCGGGGCGCCGTTTCTGTCATTGACATTGCCAGCACTGGAATCCCCAGCCATCCAATCCGCAGTATCTACACAGGCGATGCGCCGATTGCCATCTCGCTCAACCCTCTGACCAGCCGTATCTATGTTGCGAACCATGGTAGCGGAACAGTGAGTGTCATCGATGTCCGGTCGGATCAACTCATTGCCACGATCAAGGTCGATCCACTTCCGTACTCCATTGCGGTCAACCAGAAGACAAATCAAATCTTCGTCTCAAGCGTCTACAGCAATGCTCTCAAGATAATCGATGGCACAACCAACGCTGTCACCTCGCTGAAGTCTGGCTCATACGATGCCATGGCAATTAATTCGAATGCAGGTCTCCTATACCTGATGAGTTATGAGAGTTCGGACCTCACCGTACTTAATCTCAATAACCGCACCTTCAGCAAGCTACCTATGGGCGCTACGCATCCATGGGCCTTCGCCAGGAACCCGGTTACCAGCATCCTTTATGTCACTCGGATCGGCAATGCGGACGTTGTCGCGTATAACGAACAGTCACATACATCCAGCATTATCAAGACCGGGAACTATCCTTGCGCGATCGCCATCAACTCGAGGACTAACCGCGTCTACGTGTTGAACTACGCGGATGAGACCGTCACTGTCATAGACGGTGCAGCAAATCGCGTGCTCGCCACGCTGCCAGTTGGAAATCACCCGCAGGCCATCGCCGTCGACGAAGATGCGAATCAGGCCTATGTGGCAAATGTGCATGGCAACACTCTTACTGTCATCGATGGTTCCAAAAACTTGGTGAGCGAAGCACTGCCTTCAGGTAAAAATCCTTATGGACTTGTGGTAGCCGGGAAGTCTGGAGCAGTCGTTACGGCGAATGAGGGTGAACCATCGTTTACTGTCCTCAGTGCGTTGGAGGGACATGCAAAAGAAAGATCAGGCGGAATCAAGTAGTAATCGCTCGGTGGACAACTACTGCTCCATTACGCCGTACTCGAACCGCGGCGGCAGTCGGCAGCCGTTGCGTTCGCACATCCCCAGTGTTAATGACTGCGGCACCAACAGGGATGTTATGCCTTCCCATGGCTCAGGGACGGCATCCATCTTTACCGGCAGCAGCGCCGTCGTTGGTGCGTGATCCTCTGCCGAGACCAGAACAACTTTCCCGCCACGGCGATTGCATTCATGAGCAAGCTTCACGCCCAGTGCGGCGGCGCGTCCGAGGGCAAAGATGATAGCGACATGGGAGGCATCCACGTCCAGAATTGGACCGTGTTTAAAACCTGCTCCAGTATGAGGTGCTGCGCGAAGGCCAGTCATTTCGCGAATGCAGAGCGCGCTCATAATCGCGGCACCATACGCCGCTCCTCGGCCAACGATCTCGATATTCGCAGCACCCCGGCAAAACTCTTCTAGAGTATGACGCATGGCGAACACTGGATCCAATTGAGCGGCAAAGCTCTGGGCCGCTCGCTCAGCATCCTGGTGCCATTGCATATCAAGTATCTCGGAAGCAAGGATGATGGACGCTGCTGTCGCATTCGTATAAGTCTTGGTCGCGTTGCCATATTCCGGTCCGGCTAATATGGGCAACTTCTGCGCGGCAATCGCCCAGCATGTGCTTGCCTCGTTGTTGCAGACAAGTCCAAGTGGTCTTTCGTATGTGGCCTGCTTGCACAATGCAACCAGCTCCGCGCTCTCTCCTGATGTTGTCAGCAGAATCGAAAGAGCCGCTTCATCCCACAATGGCCTGGAGTAGTGAAGCCATTCTCCCGCATCCACTGAGAACGCCAACCTTCCCTTCGTTTGCAGCAGCACGCTTGCACTGATCGAAGAACAGTAGGAAGCGCCCATACCTATAAACATGACCGGCCCCGTGCGCGATGCAAGCTTGCGAAAGCTACTAAGCTCGGCAAGTATCTGCGGCGCACTTCTATAGTCCTCGATCAATCTACGAAGTCGTGCTGGCTGCTCCCGGCACTCATGCTCCAGCACCTGCGTACCAGTGGCTGTAAGCATTGATTGGGGGGGCTCAACGCCAGAGATCCAGCGCCTTTCCCGGTACAGTGAATCGCTCATTCGTATCCTTGCTCCGATGCTTAGTTAATCTTACTAAGGAAGTTGATAGTAGGGCTATTATTGGGCGAGGTGATGCCGTGTCTGGTTCCGTGGTCCTTGCAACACCGCAGCTTGACCGTGGCTTTATCGGGAGAGTCTGCTTCATTGCTGGACTGGGTGGCATACTCTACGGTTTCGATATGGGCAGTATTGCAGCCGCGCTGATTTTTGTGCGGAGCACTTTTGCGCTCTCCACCCTCATGGAGGAGCTGGTCGTAAGCATCGTGCTCGTTGGTGCCATGCTCGGTGCCATTCTCGGCGGCACAATTGCCGATCGCATCGGCAGACGCTCGACACTTATCTGGGGCGGCATTATTTTCATCCTGGGCTCGATACTTGCGCCTCTTTCGCCCAATGTGGCCACGCTTATCATGGCGCGGGCCTTGCTCGGAGTTGCCATTGGCTTCACTTCTGTCACGGCGCCCGTCTATGTTTCCGAGTTAGCATCTCCGCAGTCACGTGGTCGACTGATCGGCCTCTACCAGTTCGCGCTTACCATCGGCATTGCGCTGGCAGATTTAATCGGCTACTGGCTGGCAGGGCAGGGTGCATGGAGATGGATGTTCGGCCTTGGTGCTGTTCCCGCCGTCATTTTCCTGATCATGATCCTGACACTTCCTGAAAGCCCGCGCTGGCTCGTATCAAAGGATCGTTCGGCAGAAGCCGAATCAATCATCCGATCCTATACCGATGAAGCTGGCACCCGCATATTGATGCAGGATATTTGTAAAGGATTGTCCGTCCAGATAGATCGGCGCTGGAGCGCTCTCTGGAGTCCGGGAGTCCGTCGCTCACTTCTTATTGCCGTCGGTTTTACTGTCCTGCAACAGGTCACGGGCATTAACACTATCATCTATTACGGACCTCAGATCTTTGCGCTGGCGGGAATCTCTTCGAACAAGAACGCCGTCTTCGCCACTCTGCTGGTCGCCCTGATGAATGTACTCGCCACCATCATCGCGCTGGTCCTGGTGGACAGAATTGGACGCAAGCCATTGCTGTATGCAGGTGTTGGCGGCATGACCGCTTCGCTGTTTGTTCTGGCTTACTCTTTCCATAACCAGGCGGCCTTCCATCTTTCGCAGGGATTGCTCGCGACCATCTGCCTGATGGTCTTTATCACCTGTTTCGCCTTCAGCATGGGCCCGATCGCATGGATACTGGTAGCAGAAGTTTTTCCGCTGCGGTTACGCGGACGAGGAGTTGCTGCTGCTACTCTGGGGTCAGGTATCTCCAATTTTCTAGTTTCCATTAGCTTCCTGTCTCTTATCCGGACAGCTGGTAATTCTCTGACCTTTCTGACTTATGGCGTCTTTTGCATCGTCACCTTGTTCTTTATCCGATTTGTTGTTCCCGAAACGCGAGGCCGCGCATTGGAAAGCATTAGCAATCCTTCCACTACCTTCGCAGAGTAGAGCAGCAGGTCGTTAGCCTTTGCCACGCAGTCACAAGAAATTGAGGCAAGTCCGGAAGATGTTGAGCGATCAATCTGACAAGTACACAACCATGGAACTCCAGACGCTGCCAGCAGCCAATAACAGTTATGTAGTTGGAGCGGATATTGGAGGCACGAATCTGCGTCTCGCCCTCGCAGACTCGACGGGAAAGATTTTGTCCCGATGGTCTGCACCGACATCCGGCATCCAGGACCCGCAAGTTGTGGTTGATCTGATTTCAACTGGAGTAAACGCTCTTTTTGATGCTTCATCCATCGGGCGCGGTTCGCTCCGCGCAATTGCAGCGGGCGCTCCTGGCGTAACCAACGTAGATGCTGGCATGGTCATTGCCACTTCCTATCTCATGGGGTGGAGCGATGTTCCTTTGCGCAGTTTACTGGAAGCAGCCATGGGCGTTCCCGTAGCAGTCGATAACGACGTCAATCTCGCAGCAGTCGGCGAAAAATGGACGGGCATAGCCACGCATGCATCTGACTTCGTATTTCTTGCAATCGGAACAGGAATCGGCGCGGGTATTATTCTCGACCATAAGTTGTTTCGCGGTCCCGAATGGACGGCCGGGGAAGTTGGCTATATGCTCGTGCCCGGAGTATCGGAAGCACCTTCAGGTCACGGGATGCCAGGTGCGCTTGAGTCCATTGTCGGAGGCGAAGGTATCAGAGCTCAGTGGCGCAGCGCATGGAGCGCAGCCGTTACAAATCTGCCTGACGATCTGATGGCAACACGTATCTTCGACTATGCGGTGGAAGGCGAGCCACTCGCCCAGTCGATCCTTCATCAGTCATCGCAGGCACTGGCCTATTGCATTCTCAACATGGCGCTGGTGCTCAACTGCCCGTTGTTCGTGCTCGGCGGCGGCATCGGTACCCATCCTGCCCTTGTGGATGCTACGCGAGCCATACTCAAGCAAAGAAGCGCGCAGGTGTCGCCGCTGCTGTTGCCCAGTTCGTTGGGTGCGGACGCACAGCTTGTAGGAGCCATACGTTGTGCTCTCGATCTTGCTCATGCCCGGATGAAAATTCTCTAG
>CAXTNK010000062.1:0-3713 GCA_964245665.1 uncultured Acidobacteriaceae bacterium | reverse complement strand
TTTCGGAGGACCTACTGCTTCTCCTGCCAGTACTTGTTAAACCCGGCATAATCGGATGGAAGGTTTGCGAGAATGGTCCGTCTGAGTTCCAGGATATCGACCGATCCCAGCTGCTTGTAGAGTACTTTCCCATCTTCCGAGAGCAGTATGGTATATGGCACGGCTGAATCCCATGTGGGATCGAATGCTGTTTGCATCGCGGTTGTATCTTCCGAATTGAACAGCAGGTTGCGGCTGGTCGCATGCTGCTTTTCGAGAAAGCGCCGCACGCTTGGCTTCTCATCCGGCATGTTAGCCGCCACCGTCACCAGAGAGAAATCGCGGTCGCCGTACATGCGAAGCGTGTCCTGCAGGTCAGCAAATTCCACCACGCATGCACCACACCAGGTAGCCCAGAAATCGATGAGCATCATACGGTGCGTAGGATTGGCTCGCAGTTTCGCCAGGTCGCTTTTTGACACCAACTCGACGGTTACAGGCTGTGCGTCCAGTTTGTTAAGCGCCTCAACTCTCCCCGCGGACTTCTCTTTCCATTTGGTCGAGCAGCCGAACGTGCCTGTATGTGTTACTTTTATTGCCTTGTTTGCGAGCAATGCATCAACGGCGTTTCGCGCGTCCTCGGTTTTTACCTGTTCGATGCGATAGCTGTTATCCATGCGGCCTTCATAACGAAGATGCCGCTGCTGGTCAAAAATGAAAACATGCGGCGTAGCCTGTGGACCATAAGCCCTCGTAACTGCCTGCGTTTTGCCATCGTATAGATACGGGTATGTCAAATGCTTGTAGTGCGCCCGTATCTTCATCTCTGCCAGACTATCGCTGATATCAGAAGAATCCAGTTCATCGATCCGGATGGCAGCCGGATCATTCGGCTCGATCGCAACTACAGCGACACTTTGATTTTTATAGTCGGTAGCAAGCTTCTGAATCCGCTGTTCGTACATCTGGGCGATAGGGCAATGGTTGCAGGTAAATACAACTACCAGCACTTTGCTCGCTGCATAGTCGTTCAACGTATGGGTCTTGCCGTCAACACCGGGCAATGAAAAAGCCGGCGCACTGGAACCAACGGCCAGTATAGGATGAACAGTTTGCGCGCATGCGGCCGCACTGATCAGAAAGAGCAGAAGAACTTTTAACATGTGGGCCAGCTTCCATGCGTAGTCAGGTTGTTGTCACATTGTTTGGAACATCTGCAAAAACTATGGCTGCAAATCCGCTGGTTGGTAGTAGCATGTCTCGCATGACGCGGCTTGCATAACTGCAATACTCTGATTTGCATTGCTCAGACGCTGCCTGACAGCGCTGATAAATGCTCCAGCAACCCAGATATAGCTTGACTGCACAACATCGCCGTGTTCAAGTGTTTGAAAAGCTGCCTTTTAAATTAACTCTTAGAAAGCCTCTATGCAAGGCTATTCGGGCCCGTTTTCTCAAACACGAATGAAGGAAATGGTCTTGCCCTAGATAGTGCCTCTGCTTTCAACTGGAGCGTGCCGGCAAGCTCGAGCTATCGTTCTACGTAGAGTCACAAAGGGTACGGCGCGAGCCAGACTTGGGTTGGATGTGATCCCTATGAAGCAATTATTCAGGAGGCAAAGATGTCGAATCGTTTATCTCAGGCAGCATTCCTGCTTCTATTAGCAGCCCCGGTAGCTGGCGTTGCTCAGACAGTCACTGGAGCTATTCGTGGAATTATCACGGATTCATCCGGCGCCATTGTCCCGAACGCGACAGTGACCGCAATGAATACAGCAACAGGCGTTGCCACCGCGACAAAGACAAATCCTGCCGGAGAGTATTCCATCCGCTTCCTGCAGATTGGCCAGTACAAAGTTTCAGTCGAGGCCGCCGGCTTTAACACCGCCAGCTACGGTCCCTTCTCTCTTGAAATCGATCAGACGGCCAAGATTGACATACCCCTCGGAGTCGGTTCCGCGACCACCACGGTAAGTGTTTCTGATCAGCTACAGCCGATCCTCGACACAGAGAGCGCTACGCTCGGAGAGACCTTTACAGAAAACACCATCAACAGCGTTCCCCTCAACGGCCGGGACTTTTCACAATTGACTGTCTTCACGCCTGGCGCCGTCTCGACCGCCTATGGTTCCTTCGGCCAGCAGAATTCAACGGAGCGTTCTACCAACGCTAACAATGAGGCGGACGTCAACGGAAGCCGGCAGCAATCCAATAACTACCTCCTGGATGGGCAGGAGATCAACGAGAACATCAACAACACAATCGGCTACAATCCCAGCCCGGATTCGCTTCAGGAGATGCGCGTCATCGCTTCGAATGCGAACGCCGAATTCGGCAACGTAAATGGCGGCGACGTGATCATGGTGATGAAGAGCGGTAGTAACAAAGTCCATGGCAGCGCTTTTGGCTTTCTCGAAAATGCCAATCTCAACGCTAATAGCTGGACAAACAAGAACAGTACGCCGATCATTCCAATCAATCCTTATACCCAGACCATCTTCGGCGGCACCTTTGGCGGTCCCATCATCAAGGACAAGCTCTTCTTCTTCGTGGATTACGAAGGCTTCAGGGAGCACACAAGCGGACTCGAAAGCTTCAGCGTTGCGACTGCCGCTATGCGTACCGGTGATTTATCTGCTGTTGCAAACAGCCTGGGAATACAGTTTGCTGATACCCAGAATCTTACAAATGGCCAGCCTACACCTTACGCTAACAACCACGTCCCTATTACTAACCCGGTTGCCAAGTATCTATTCAGCAATCCAGCTGCTTATCCCCTGCCGAATACTCCCACCACAGACCCCGCGGGGATCTTCAATAACTTCACAGGTCCTTCAGGAAGCGCTGAGAAAAATGATCAGGGCGACGTCAAGATCGATTACAACCTGCACACAAAGGATGTGATCTCCGGGCGATATTCTCAAGGTGTGGCACGGGACACGACAGTCGCGAACCCGGTTCCTGTTGCTTTTCCTTCAGCCTCCAACTATCCCGACCACCTGGCGACAGCCACCTGGATACATACCTTTTCTCCCGCGATCGTCAACTCGCTGCGCGGTTCCTATGCACGTATTCGCTTTAACAGCGGTGTCACGACTGATCCCAGCGGCATCTTTGGTTTGAATGGTAACTCGATAGTCGGTATTCCAAGCGCACCACAGCAGACTGCCGGTTTCAGTCTGCAATCCTTCAATGGCCAGGAGAGTGGACCGCCGACAGGACCTGGTCAGGCCAGTAGCCAGGGCAGCGGGTATGTCAGTAGCTTTGGTGCGAATCCAACACCGGAAATATTTATCGATAACGTCTTTGAATATTCCGACAACCTAACCTGGCAGAAGGGCCGTCACCTGCTGAAGTTCGGTGCGGAATTTACTCGCTACCAGCAGAACAGCTTCTATCCAGGGAACGACGGCGAGCTTGGTGACTTTACCTATACCGGTCAGTACACAGTCAGCCCATCAGCAAAAACTCCCTATCCCTTCGCGGATTTCCTGACGAACCGTGTGAACAATGTGCAGATCGGTGCAGTCACCGGAAGAACAGGACAGCGCCAGTGGCGTGACGCAGTTTTTGCCCAGGATGACTTCAAGGCAATGCCAAACCTCACGTTCAATCTTGGTCTCCGATGGGAGTTCGATCAACCCATCTACGAAGTGCACAATAAGATGGCCAACCTCAACCTGCAAACTGGTGCAATCGAGTACGCCGGAGTTGACGGAAATAGTCGTGCTCTC
>CAXTNK010000061.1:26421-28999 GCA_964245665.1 uncultured Acidobacteriaceae bacterium | reverse complement strand
GACTGGGCGGGAACGAAAGCACTTGGGCCATGGGATGGCCTCCGATTGACGAGAATGCCGGGCTGCCTTATCTAAGGGCAGAACGGGCGGAGCTAGAAACCTTTCGTCAACAAGGCGATCGCCCTTACGGGTAGATCACTCCGCCACAAACTCTTTGGTATTTCGCACAACTGACGGGCGTGTGGACCGTTGACGTTCGGTGTTTCTAGCACCTTGAAAATGATCGTACACGCCCGTCAGGGAAAGTCAAACAGTACGGAAAAGAGTTACTTCGCCCTCCCCGACTGAAAAAAACAGGTACCAAAATCGGGTACACGATAGTTAGTGCCCAGATTTGTCTGGTTTTTCTATTTTCTCGTACCTCTTTGTTTTCAACTACTTAACAGCAAAAAAGTGGAGCCGACGATCCGGATTGAACGGACGACCTGCTGATTACGAATCAGCTGCTCTACCAACTGAGCTACGTCGGCGTCTCCAGTGCTGATTGTAACGGTGCATTCGACCCACGTAAAGCCGTCCACGATTCCGGAAGGAGACGGCTAATACCCGAAGGAATCCCTAAAACTTCCGAATTGAGAGAAACGAGAAAGCCGCCCGGCAACAGGGCGGCTTTCTCTTTAGGGAGAATAGTTCCAACGGAGGCAAGGCCATCAGAACTTTCTGGCGACATACTATGGGCGGCCAAAAGGGGTGTCAAGGCAAAATCCTAGTCCGGTTAAATCGTTCTAAACAGGAGCTTTGCTCAAGGCCTCATGTTTGACATAGGAAAGTCACTGGTTCGCCTTATCTTTGCCTTCAATCGCACGGGCCGGCAGCAAAACCGCGCAGTTTCTGCTACTTAAAGCCGAAGCTGCACCAATCCTGCGGCAAAAGCAGCTACTTCAGGTCGAGCTTGATGAACTCTGCCTCATCGACGGATGAAGCCGGTTTTCCCTGTAGCTTCCGCAGCAGCAACCTGCCGCCGCCAAAGAAGATGCCCAGCAGGATCGTGATGCCGCCGAGAATGAAGAACAGCGTGATGACACCCACCAGCAGGCGCGCAGCGCGGGTAGGTTCCGAAACAGCCTGCGGTTTGTTCCAGCTGACGGACGCTTCGTAGTGGACGCGATCGATCAGCGAAGTCGCATCCTTGTCGTCAAAGCCGCCGCTGGTGACTGCTACGAGCGGCCCAGACCGCCGGGTGACCAGGGCCGAGGCATTGCTTTCATTCAAAGCCTGCGACCACTTCGCGCTGGCAGCAGGGGCCGCCTGGGACGGAGCCGAGCCCTGGCCCGCATGGTCGGCTGGATTGCCTGCCTTGAGAAAAGCAGCTATAGCCCGCTCGCGGTCGATGGCGATCTGCGGTGTCGGATATTCGATCAGCGTCAGCTGGCCTTCCCCATTCTTCTCGCTGAAGGTTCCAGTCAAAACTTCGGCGCCCCGCCCAAAATCGACCAGGTCAACCGGAAGCACGCCGCCGGAACGCGCGTATCCTTCGGGACCGATGGCGTAGCGGGTGAAAGTGACCTCGCGGTCCTGGGTCGGCAGGTAGCCAGGCAGTGAGGGCGGTATACTCTTCGCGCCTGCAGGCACCGGGATGCGTTCGGCCAGCTCTCGTAGAGCTGCGGCTGACATGACGGTCAGATGATCGAACGTGGCGTCCACCAGCGTTGCTCCCTGCCAGAACAGGACGCGCTTACCGTTCGCCGCAGCCTCGCGGCCAATCCGCTCGGGAGACGTACCGGGCACACGGTAGAAGGTGAAGGCTCCATACGCGCCGGTCGCATCGTCGAAACGCAGTTCGCGGAGGGTCAGCTTGTTGTCGCCATTGGTGTACGACGCCGTCGCCAACTGTTCGAACCCGTACTCCTTGAGCACCGGAACATTCGTCGCATCCGCCACCTGCGGATCAGCACTGATCTCCGGCGCCGCCGTCCGCTGCCATCCTGCGAACTGATCGGGAACGGGGTCTGACGCAGGCGTCGCCACCGCCGTCGACGCGGGTGCGGGCACTTTTCTGGCCGCCTGCGTTGCAGCTTGTGCAAGGCATGGAATGGAAAGACTGAGAGCGAGAGCGAAGGACGTACGCAGTGTTAGCGACATGACTGGACCTGATCCGAGATTATCACCGGGGCCGCATGGATGTGCGGCCGTTACGAGGCGCTGAAACTACCGCTCCGTCAGCACCTGCTACGGTGATCTGTTGAAGGCAATGCAGACCGCTCCACTACGCAAACTGATTCAGGTTCATGCCGAGCTCATAGGTCTCGCCATGCGCAAGCAACTCTTCCCACGTCACTTCGCGCTTCTGGTATCCAGCCATGCGGCCAAGCATGCAGCTCAGCGCTGTTTCGACGCCGGCAGCAATCTGGTTATGCGGCTTGTTGCTGGTGATGCTGTCGATGAAGGTCCGTTCCTTGTCGCGATCAGCGAACGCCAGGTTGTCAGAGAAGCTTCCATTCGCCGCGAACTTGCCTACCCCTGAAGATGGCGCTGATGCCGCGCTGTCAGGATCTTTCCAGGCCGATTCGTTGTCGACCGTGATCTTCACCTGGCCGGAATAGGCGACGTCTGCCATACCTGACGCGCCATATAAATG
>CAXTNK010000061.1:9220-26411 GCA_964245665.1 uncultured Acidobacteriaceae bacterium | reverse complement strand
ATATAAATGAAGGCCAGCGTCGAAGGATCCATCGTTGCCAAACTGCGTCGAAGTGAATGACAAGTGGACGTCGTTCGGATAGGTGAAGTCGACCTGATAATTGTCCCAGCAGTCGCCGGCATGGGTCAGGATGTTGCGGCCGCCAGTCGCCGTCGCCTTAAGCGGATGCGCGCCGAGCAGCCAGTTACAGAGGTCGATGATGTGGATATTCTGCTCGACCAGGATGTCTCCGGAGAGTGCTCGAAACCACAGCCAGTTGCGCAGACGATACTCATCCGGCGATTCGCCTTCGCGCTTTTTTTCGAGCGATGCGGGAGCGTTGTAATTCGCGACGACACTGGCAATTTTACCGAGCGCGCCGCCATGGATTCTTTCCGCAGCCGCAGCAATCGGTGGAGCGCTGCGGCACTGGAAGCCGACATCAACACTCTGCGTCGGCTTGATGCGTTTGGCAATCTCGAGAGCGTGGCGGGTCTGCGCTACGTCAACGCCCACCGGCTTTTCGCAATACACATGCTTGCCCGACGCGACGGCCGTCTCCAGGTGTTGGACATGAAAAAACGGCGGCGTTGAAATCTGGATCAGGTCGATGTCCTTCGACGCAGCGAGCTTCTCAAACGCATGCGGCCCCTCGAAGAGCAGCTTGCTGTCGATAGTCGACTTGCTGAGACTGGTATTCAGATCGTCGAAGTGTTTACGGCCGGCGGCAAGGTTGTCAGAAAAAATGTCGCCGAGCGCGACCACCTGCGCGGTAGTGCTGTGCGTGAACGATGTTGCGACCGAGGTGCCGCGATTGCCACAGCCGAGCAGGCCAATGCGTACTGCCGAGTTCGCCTGGTAGCCGAAAGCAGTGGACGACTTCAGTAGAAGCAGACCGGAAGCTGCGCTGGTGCCGGTCTTGAGAAAGTCACGACGATTCATTAGGCCTCGTTCTCTTCTAGGTGATAACTACGCGTTCACTTCTTTGAGGATGCCCTCGAGATAAAGCTTCTCCTGGCGCACATCTTCTACCTGCTGCGGACCGGATGTTTCGCGCTCAATGGTGAGTGCGCCCTTGTAGCCGAGGCGATGCAGCTTGAGGAAGACATCGTGAAAATCGACCAGCCCCTTGCCGATGAGCACTTCTTCGCCAAGCTCATTCGGATCAGTGGGCCAGCGGCCATCCTTCGCATGCACGCTGTGAATGTGCGGCCCTAGTATGTCGACCGCGTCACTCGGATTTGCCTTGCCGTAGAGGATGAGATTCGCCGTATCGAGACCCACGCCGAGGTTAGGCATGGCCACATCGCGGATAGCGCGCGACATCGTCGTCGGCGTCTCCTGGCCAGTCTCCATCAGGAACAGCTGGCCGTTGTTATTGCAGTGTCGCGCAACGTCGCGGATTGCTTCAACCGCACCTGGATAAAGAGCATCGTCCGGATTCTCTGGGATGAAGCCGCAGTGCGTCTGCACCTGGCCGACACCAAGCTGCCTGGCGAAGTCGGAGACCTGTTTGAGTGCGTCAATCCGTGCTGCGCGTGTCGCCACAGGCACCACACCGATCGTTGCCGGGCCATGTACGAAGTCCCACTGCCGCACACCCGGGCCGACGACTTCGACGGTCGTGACAGTGATGGCGTACTTGTCCAGCAGCTCGCGATACTGGCTCACAACTGCCGGCGTGAATTTGCCGATGTAGTCATCGAGCGACAGGAAGCAGTTGGTGAATCCGAGGTCGCGAACAGTGCGAATGTGCTTCTCCGGATCACTGAATGGAACGATAAGCAGACCCAGTTCCATTGGCTTGATGGAGCGCGGCGTCTGTGCGAATAGTTCTGCCCGCGACATTGTTCCTGCGATAGCAGCGGCTGTCGCCAGCCCGACGAAATTTCTTCGATGCATTCGATTCCCTTCGCGTCCACTATAGTGCAATCGCACGCAAATGTTGTCGGAGTTTATGCCAGGCTGCCAGGTTTTATCCAATGCGATAATGCATCGGCAACACGATCGATCACCAGCTTCCATGCACCAGGCTGCGGTTGCCGGAACAAGCGCGCACGAGGATACCACGGGCTGTCCTCTCGATCTGTAAGCCATCGCCAGTCGGCGACATGCGGCAGCAGTATCCACACAGGTTTGCCGAGAGCGCCGGCAAGATGCGCGACAGAAGTGTCGACGCTCACAATCAGGTCGAGATGCGCGATGGCCGCGGCGGTCTCGGTAAAATCAGCAGTCGATGGAAGCAGGCCTGCGAAAAGTTCGCTCCCTGCCTCATCAGCAGCAGGCCCTTGCTGCAATGAATAAAAAGCGATGCCGTGCACGGCGAACAGCGCAGCAAAATCATCAAGGGTAAGCGAGCGTTTGCGATCCATGCGATTCTTTTTGCTCCCGGCCCACACCAGGCCAACGCGCGGCTTATGATCGCTGCGATTGATCCAGGCGGGAGCTTCAACACTGGCTTGAAGATACGGAATGCTGACCGGAATGTTTGCCAGGTTGGTCGCGAAGGCCATCGGCAGGCTCATCATGGGGCAATGCCAAGCGCACTCCGGAATCGCTTCACCGCGGGCTATAAGTTTCGTAATGCCGGCAACGCCTGCAGCCAGGCGCATCAGTTCCGGATGAACCTCCAGCACGACACGTGCTCCCTGCTCAGCGAGCAATGGCACATAGCGCAGGAACTGGATGGTGTCGCCAAAACCCTGCTCTGCATGGACGAAAATGCTTGAGCCGGCAATATCCCGACCATCCCATTGCGGCTGCTGAAAACTGCGTTTCGGGGAAGGGAAATCCTTCCACTGCCAGCGCCACTCCTGCTCACGCCAGCCTTCTTCGAATTCTCCGCGCTTGAGTAGTATCTGTGCCAGGTTGCAATGGGCCAGCGCCAGGTCAGGCTTGATTGCAATTGCCTGGCGGTTATGAGTTTCTGCTGCCTCCGTGCGACCCTGCACAAAAAAGCTGAAGCCAAGATTGACATGCGCCCCTGCATAGGCCGGCTGCAGAGTCAGGGCGCGGCGAAAACACGCCTCGGCTTCCGCATACCTTTCTTCAATCCGCAGAACATTGCCTAGATTGTTATGGTAAAGAGCCAGCGCCGGCCGGATGGAAATGGCCTGTTGATAGCTATCGACGGCAAGGCCGGCTTGCTCCTGCTCCAGATAAACATTACCGAGATTGTTATGAATATCCGGGATAGCGGGATTGATGGCCAGGGCGGCTCGCAGGAAGGTCAGCGCAGTCTGCCAGTCGCGCAGCGAGGCGAACAAAGTACCCAGGTTGTTGTACGCCTCGAACGAACCCGGATCGATCTCGATCGCCTGTTTGAAGCATTGGACCGCGCCATGAAGATCACCTGACTGCTGCAGGAGAACTCCCAGCGTAACGTGCAGATCAGAACGCTTGGGTTCGTTCTGAATGGCACTGCGCCAGCCCGCGATCTGAGTGAGAAGCTGCGAGTCTTGCATAGTGGCGCCTCCCGCGTACCGATCAGCCGGTATTACGCAGACCGGCCGAAATACCGTTGATCGTGGCGGCAAGAGCCCGGTTGATCGCGTCTGATTCATCGCCCGCGCGCTTGCGCCGCAGCAGGTCAATCTGGATCAGGCTCATCGGGTCAACATATGGGTTACGCAGACGGATGGAACGCGCGAGCACCTGGTTCTTTTCGAGCAGCTCATTCTGCCCGGCAATTAGAAGCAGTGTCTGTTGCGTACGCTTGAATTCCTCCAGCAGCTTGTTGTAGACGCGGTCGCGAAGGTCCTCGTCTTTCACCAGCGACGCATAAAGACGCGCGATACCAAAGTCCGACTTGGCCAGGGCCATTTCGACATTGCGCAGCATATCAAAGAACAATGGAAATTCCGCCAGCATGTGCTGCAAAGTCTTCAGGCCGTCAGGCCGCTTCAGGTAACTTTCGAAAGCATGACCGACTCCGAACCAGGCCGGCACCAGGTGGCGGCTCTGCATCCAGCCGAAGACCCACGGGATAGCACGCATATCGGCCAGCGCCCGCTTCCCGCCGCGGCGCGATGGTCGCGAGCCGATGCGTGCGTGCTCAAGCTCAGCCATCGGCGTGCCCTCTTCGAAATACTGCAGCACCTCGGGATCATCGAGGATGCTTTCGCGGTAAAACTTGTAGGACGTCGCCGAGAGTTCATCGAACGCGGCTTCCCATTCAGGCAGCAGGACGCCCGCATAATGACCATTGGCAAGGTGCTGATTCGGACGTGCAAGCGCGTCGAGCGAAGCCGCAATCATCAGTTCAAGATTGCGTTCGGCAAGGATCGGATCAGAGTATTTCCAGTTGAGGACTTCGCCCTGTTCCGTGATGCGAATCTCCCCTTCGAACGCACCGAAGGGCTGCGCGTAGATGGCGCGATGCGTAGGACCACCACCGCGTCCGACTGTGCCGCCGCGACCATGGAAGAGCCGCAGTTTCACGCCACATTCGCGAGCCACATCATGCAGGGCGCGATGCGCGCGGAAGACTTCCCAAGTACTCGTGAGCATGCCGCCATCTTTGTTCGAGTCGGAATAGCCCAGCATCACTTCCTGCCGATGATGCCAGCTCTCGATCAGCTTCTTGTAACCCGGCGCCGTCCAGAGTTCGCGGCAGATCGCCGGCGCAGCCTGCAAGTCTTCGATCGATTCAAATAGTGGGACGGGCATGAGACCAGGATCGTTCTCCGTCGCTTCAACCTGCACGCCGCCAAGCCGCGCCAGCCAGATAACATTCAGCACATCCGCCGCAGAACCAGCGCCGCTGATGACATACTGCCGGATCGCTTCAGGCGCAGACTTCTTTAGTTCCGCGATC
Source organism: uncultured Acidobacteriaceae bacterium (assembly GCA_964245665.1). Taxonomy (GTDB): domain Bacteria; phylum Acidobacteriota; class Terriglobia; order Terriglobales; family Acidobacteriaceae. The sequence continues at coordinate 21,616 of CAXTNK010000061.1, read as the reverse complement.
ACCCGGAAAGTATCGATCACATCTGCGGACTGCGTCGTCAATGACGGTGCTGCTGTACTCGATCGATCAGGATCGCAGCGCCAGGCTGATGCCTCTTCAAGCGCTGCAGCATGATGTTTCGCATGCTGACGGATGTCGAGCGTATGCAGATGAAAAGCAAATGTGCGGACCAGAACGATCAGCGGATCGAGCAGTTCCTGTGCCAGTCGCGGCCCGCGATTCTCAATCAGGCTATTGCGTACCAGCAGCAGGTCGCCGAGAAACTCGTCAGCCGATTCATAGGGGCGCAGGCCAGGGAGATGCCCGGGCTGACCGCTGGTTTCCGCGAGCCGGCCGGCGACGCAAAGCATGAATCGACGGTACTGTTCGAACTCGTAGTTTCCTCCAAATGATGGCGTCCCTGCGACGCTGAGCAGACTCGTATAGGCGTCGAGACGCTGCTGCAGCGCGCCATTCACAGGCGTCTGCTGGGCCGAACTGGTGAGCAGATCGAACACATGCTGCACCTGCTCGCCGTAGTACGCCAGCAGATAGGAGCGCGCGCCGGCCATGGAATCGCGCGTGACCTGCGGCGTGACAAATGGATTGCCGTCGCGGTCGCCGCCTATCCACGAACCAAAGGTCAGCAGCAGCGGGAGGCTCGCTAAATCAAGATGAATGTCGTACTCGTCCGCGAGCGCGGCACTTATTTCTTCGTATAAAATTGGCAGCGTTGCAAAGATGGATGCGCGGTAGGTATCAAGGCCCATCTTCACTTCATCGCCGACTGTCGGCCGGCGGCTGCGCACTTCATCGGTCTGCCACAGCGCAGTAATTTCAGCCGTCAACGCGGCTTCCAGGCTGACCAGGTCTTCATCGGCGACAGGGATACGGTCGAGGTCTTCCAGGAGCCGGGCAATGCGGCGGCGCTTGTAGAGCACCGAGCGACGCGCAACCTCGGTCGGATGCGCTGTAAATACCGGGATGACCTGCACGCGCTTGAGGAAATCCAGAGCGTCTTCGGCGGAAATACCGGCTGTCCGCATCGCGCGCAGAACGCCGCGAATCGTACCGCGCGCCACGTCGCTCGTCTTGGGATCGTGCGTACTCAAACGCGCCGATTGCCGGCGGCGCTTGCGATGGTTCGTCTCCGCCAGGTTGATCAGGTCAAAGTAGAAAGCGAACGCCCGCGTCAGATGATAGGCGTCGACGAGGTCAAGCGCATGCACACTGGCCAGCGCTTCATCCATCAGCGCCTGCGCTTCAGCGTGCTGTCCCGCACCGTCGGCTTCACGGCGACGGATCGCCATCTGCCGCAGCGACTCCTCCAGCCCATAGAGCCGTTCGCCCGTCTGCTCGCGAATGACCTCGCCCAGCAGCATGCCGAGCGAGCGGACATCACGACGTAAGGGTGCTTCCTTTACCTCACCCGTGCGCGCTTCAAGTTCAGCAAGGCGCGCAGACCAGCTTTCCGGTTTCCATAGGGGCGCAGACATTGTCTTCAGTATGCCATTGTCATCGGTAGGCGACGCGTTGATGGGTGATGTCAGGCTGCAGGATTGCCGGACAGGTTTGCGTACAGGGCCTCCAGATCAGCCTCGGAACGAACAATCGAAACCTGCGCGGGACTCTGCCCAAGCTGCTGCTGGGTCGCGACAGTGATGCCGCCCTTGGGACACATTTTGACGCAGTTCACGCCGATCACACGAACCGTCAGGCCATCGTCTGCCTGTTTTCCGCGCTTCTTGAACCACTTGCGGATGTTAGCAAAAGGGCTGTCGTGCTTCTTCAACTTCTTTGTGCACTTGGTGCACACCAGCAGCAGTTCACCTTTCCAGGGCGCGGGATAGTTGCGCAGCTGGACGAGTTCGGCTTGTTCTTTATTCCTGATTTTCGACATGGGCAGAGTAGTTAGACGCTGGTTTGCTCTTCCAGTTGCATCATCAACTCTTCCCACTCTTCATTCAACGCGCCATGCTGTTCGCGCAGGTCAGCGAGCAGGACCGTCTGGCGGTGCGTTTCGTCGGCACTCACGTAATTGCCGAGCGCGCCTTCGGTGTGCGCGATAGCTGCTTCAATCCGGGGTATCTCTTCTTCGACAAAGACAAGCCGCTCTCGCATCTGCTTCAGCTTGATCGGATTCAGTTTACGCGTCTTCTGCGCTGCGTCTGCATTTCCATTGGTCGCAACGACTTCAACGACTGGCGTAGAGCCGTTGCGGGCAACCGGGATCTCAATCACCGGGTTCGCGACAACGCCGGCTTTACGATGGAGATAATCCTCGTAATTGCCGGGATAAACATGCACATGGCCAGACTCGACTTCAAGCACCTTGGTCGCCAATGCGTCGATGAAATAGCGATCATGCGAGACGAAGACCACCGTTCCGGTAAAGTTGCGGACGGCTTCGAGCAGCACTTCTTTCGCACGGAGGTCGAGGTGGTTCGTCGGCTCGTCCAGCAGCAGAAAGTTGGCCGGGCTGACGAGGATGCGGGCCAGGGCATAGCGATTGCGTTCGCCGCCCGAAAGCACGCCGAGCTTCTTGAAGACGTCGTCGCCGGAAAACAGGAAGCAGCCGAGCAGACTGCGCAGCTCGGTCGTAGCAATACGCGGGGCCGTGCCGCTCAGGTCATCGAGCATGCGTGCTTCGTGGTTCAGCACCTTGTACTGGTCCTGCGCGAAGTACTCGACGCTTACATTGTGGCCCAGCTTGAGCACGCCGCCACTCGGCGACTCCTCGCCTGACAACATGCGCACCAGGGTCGATTTACCCGCGCCATTCGCACCTACCAGCGCAATGCGATCGCCGCGTTCAATGGTGAAGCTCACGTCTTCAAGGACCTTTTTTGCGCCGTAGCTTTTCGACAGTGCCTGCACTTCAACCACGGTGCGGCCGGAGACAGGCGGCTGCGGAAACTTGAAGTGAATCGCCTGCTCCTCTTCAGGAATTTCGATGCGGACAATCTTCTCCAGTTCCTTGATGCGGCTCTGCACCTGCTTGGCCTTCGTGGCCTGCGCGCGGAAGCGGTTGATGAAGGTTTCAAGATGCTCGATCTGGTCGCGCTGATTCTTGAATGCCGCTTCCAGTTGTGCGCGACGCTCGCCCTTCTGCTTCAGGTACTGCTCGTAATTGCCGGAATAAAAATGCAGACCCTTGTTCCAGATTTCGACGATCTTGTTAACCGTCACATCCAGAAAATAGCGGTCATGCGAGATAAGGATGAAGCCGTTTGGATAGCTTCGAAGATAGTTCTCCAGCCAGTTGCGCGTTTCCAGATCGAGATGGTTCGTCGGCTCGTCGAGCAGCAGCAGGCTTGGTTTGGCCAGCAGCAGTTTCGCCAGCGCGATACGCATCTGCCAGCCACCGGAAAACTCCTGCGTCTGCCGTGCCCAGTCGTTCTTGGTGAAGCCGAGACCGTCGAGGACCGCGCCCACCTGCGAATCAAGCGCGTATCCGTTATGCGCCCGGAAATGCGAATCCAGATGCGAGAAACGGGCGGCCGCGGATTGATACTCATCACTCTCGGGTTCGAGTTCCGCAAGCTTCGTCGAAAGCGTCTCAATCTCGGTTTCCATGCCGCGCAGTTCATCGAATACGGAAAGACATTCTTCGAAAACACTGCGGCCTGACAGGGCGAGGCCATCCTGCGGCAGGTAGCCAATCGACGTGTTGCGAGCGCCATCGAGCCTGCCGTAGTCCAGTGATTCGAGATCAGCCATCACCTTCAGCAGCGTGGATTTGCCCGTACCATTCGCGCCGACCAGCGCAGTCTTCTCGCCCGGGGTCACGAGCCAGTTGGCGTTGTCGAAAAGAAGTCGGGGGCCATAGCGTTTGCCGGCCGCGGTCAGCTGAAGCATGTAAGTTAGGCAGCGAGGCTGCTGCTTCTATTGTCGCATCTTCGCATTGGTCGAACGCTTGGGCCAGTCGAAGAACACGTGGGTCCTTCGACTTCGATCAGGATGACCTATCCTGCACACAGAATGACGGATCTACTACGCGGCTTTCTTCCGGCTGCGCACCGAGCCCTTGCGGGAACGGACTAGCAGCTTCCAGTCTTTTTCTGTCTGATCCGCGTAGTCGCGCGCGAAGCTTGAAAGTGCTTCATCGAACTTCCCTGACTTACCCAGGTAGCCGCTCAGCATCTGTGCATCCCCGGAACGCGCATGTCCACGTGCCAGCAGTTCTCCGCAGAGCTGCGCGTATTCGTTCAGGGCGTCACCATTCAATTCGGCCAGATTGATATTGGCCTTATGGTCATTCAGCTGGCGCACCAGGTAGTCGCGGCCCGCGATCTTTGTCCATCCTAAAAATGGATCGGACTGGTACTGCATAGCGCGCTGGCCATCGGCGACCCGCTGGCCCTGATGTTTCGCAGCCAGCTTGTCAGGAAAATAAGGCGCATAGGCTGAGGCGACTTCTTCTTTTATCTGCAGGAACAATGGATCTTCAAGGCCATTGCCCTCGAAATAGACAAGGTAGTCGCGCAATCCAACACTACCCGTGCCGACAACTTTAAAGCCCACGTCGCATGGCCGGTATTGCGCCAGAAAATGTTGACGTTCCGGCAACAGATCCTTCGCATAGCCGGGCAGCGCAGCTAGAATCTCCTGCGCCCGGGCGCCGGTCATGCGATGCAGGATGGGCGGCTGGTGCTTGAAATGTCGCCCTCCACCATCCTTGACGGCGTGCGGCTTGTCCTCACTGAATTCTGTGAGTTCAACGAGAGTGGCCTGCGGCGTCTGCAACTGCGCTTTCTGCAATGCCTCGGACACCGGCGCTACCTTCTGCATGCGATGCACCTGGTAGTGAGCTAGCTCGATCACGGGAAGGTCAGCGAGCAGATGAACCAGCCGGCGATAGCTTGAAACGCAACAGAGAACGGCTTCTTCGCATGCGTTGTTCTTCGCACCCGCTTCCCTGCCTGCAAGAACAAGGCTTGCTGCGAGCCGCTTCAGGTCCCATTCGAATGGGCCACGTGTCGTCTCGTCGAAGTCATTGATGTCGAAAACTACGCGGCCATCGGGTGCAGCATAAGCACCCAGGTTGCGCACATGCGCGTCACCACAGATCTGGTTCACGATGCCGGTGTGCGGCATGCTCGCAAGGTCAGCGGCCATCACCGGCACGGTCCCGCGGAAGAAGCCGAAAGGCGAGGTCATCATGCGCTCATACTTCAGTTTAACCAGCGGGGCGAGTCGTCCCGACATTGATGCCGCTATCAGCTTGAGCGGAGAAACTCGAGCGCGTAGCGGCTTCCAGACGGCGTGTTCCTGGCGCGCGAGTTTCTTGCGGCGCGCCTGCCCCTGCCTGCGGCGCTCTTCAGGAATTGCATTGCTCTTGAGCTGCATTTGCCTCGACTTTCATCGTGCTTGTAAACCTGCACTACCATGCAGCGGACCGGCAACGCTCGCAATGGCTGCATCGATAGCTTCGCGTTGCGCATCTTCGAGGTTAGGCATGGCGCCGCGCTGTGAGGCCATCCATGCGCCCCATTGATTGGCTGCTTCGTTCAGCACGGAAAGCGACGCGCCCATCAGATAGTAGTGCGTGAAGGCAGCAGTGAAGGTGTCGCCGGCTCCTACTGTATCGACCACTCTGCACGGAATGCCGTGATGGCGATCCACCTGCGAAGTACCGACCAGAAGACTGCCACTGCCGCCCATCGTGATGCAAACCAGCGCGAGCTGAAATTTATCAATGAGCGAGCGGGCGCCGGTCACAAGCGCTTCGGGTGTGGTCTCTTTCGTGTGCGGCATACTCAGCAGATCAAGCACCTGCGGCACTTCGCCATCGTTCATCTTCAATACGGTCGCAAACTCAAGTGAGGTCTCGAGAGTTCGTGAGGAGTAGTACGGTTCGCGCAGATTTACGTCCAGCAGCCGCATGCAGTTCGGCTTCGTTTCTGCCAGGAAGCCGTGTATGGTCCGCTGCGCATTCGCATTTCGCTGCGCCAGTGTGCCAAAGCAGACAGCGTCGGCAGACTGCGCCAGTTTGAGCCACTCAGGAGTAAGTTCCAGGAAGTCCCAGGCAACCGGCTCCTGGATCACGTAACGAGGCTGCCCCTCGACAAGCGTAACCGTCACAGTGCTGGTTACGTGAATCGTATCCTGTTGAATGTAGCTGCTGTCTACGGGCAGAGTTGCGAGTAGTGCCAGCGCATCCTGACCCGGTTTGTCTTGACCGATGCGACTGGCGATAACGCCATGATCGCCTAACCTTGAAACCATCACGGAAAAGTTGGAAACAGCGCCGCCAAGCTGCCGGCCATCCGGCAGCATGTCCCACAGCAGTTCACCAATACCGACGATCAGTGGCTTCTCGCCCGGGGTATTCTTGCTATGCGGGAGCTGAATTTCGTTCTTTCGTTCCATCCGCTCTCCATGGCCAGAGCACCAGATCATGCGCCGCCGCTGCAATATTGTACTGTGCGGATGCAGGCTCCGTATCCGTTGCACACCAGTAGCAGTCGACAGGTTTTTGATGCAGCCAGTGTTTCGCCGGATATGGTAGCCTGCGGTGCGTGGAATGGCTCGGCGGCCGCTGCATCTCATCCGCCAGGACGCAGGATATTCATGAACATTTTTCAACGAAGGATCACCCTCGCTACAGCTCTGCTGGCAGCTTTCGGCAGTCTGACTGCCTGTCCCGTCATCGCCCAGACCATGACGCAGGGCAGGACGACAACGGCTGCGGCAACGTCGTCAACCTTGGCAGATCCATGGTGGAAACATGCGCTGATCTACGAGATCTATCCGCGCAGCTTTCAGGATTCGAATGGCGACGGCATCGGCGATCTGAACGGCATTACGGAGCGTCTGGACTATCTGAAAACGCTCGGCGTCGACGCGATCTGGCTCTCGCCCATGTATCCCTCTCCGCAGATCGATTTCGGCTATGACATCTCGAATTACGAGGCCATCGATCCACAATATGGCACCATGGCCGACTTCGATCGACTGGTTGCGGAGGCAAAGAAGCGCAGTATTCGCATCCTGCTCGACATGGTGATGAACCATACTTCGGACAAGCATCCCTGGTTCATCGAGTCGGAGAGTTCGCGGACAAACCCGAAGCGCGACTGGTATATCTGGCGCGACGGCAAAGGGCCAGGCGTCCCGCCGAATAACTGGCAATCCGCCTTCGGCCACTCGGCCTGGCAGTACCAGGACAAGACAAAGCAGTGGTACTACCACAAGTTCTACATCCAGCAGCCTGATCTCAACTGGCGCAATCCGCAGGTCGAGACAGCCATGTTCGGCACGGTGAGTTTCTGGCTGAAGAAGGGCGTTGCCGGCTTCCGCTTCGATGCCATCCCAACGCTCTTCGAAGACCCTGACCTCAAGGATGAAAAGATCCTTCCCGGCAAGAATCCATATGGGGATCCGAATATCGATGGATCGTTGACCGAAAATCTGCCGGAAGTCCACGACGTGATGCGCCGTCTGCGCAAGCTGAGTGATTCATTTCCAGGTGAGCGCGTTCTGATCGGCGAGACCTATCTGCCGAACGTCCAGGAGTTGGACAAGTGGTACGGCGGTGCGAAGCATGATGAACTGCAGATGCCGATGGACATGCAGGTCGGCTTTTTGAACAAGCTCGATGTGGCGACCATGCGGCAGCGCATCAATGATGCCGAGCACAACATCGACGGCAACCAGCCGCTGTTTGTCTTCGACAATCACGACAACGTACGAAGTCTGAATCGCTATGGTGACGGAACGCATGACACCGATATCGCCCGCGTAATCGCAACCGTCCTGCTGACGACGCGCTCCACGGCACTGATGTACTACGGCGAAGAGTTGGGCATGACAACCACTGTTCCAACACGCATTGAAGACGTGAAAGATCCAGTGGGACGCACGGGATGGCCGAAGGAAAAGGGCCGCGACGGCGAGCGGACACCAATGCAGTGGAACGCCTCACCGGAAGCGGGATTTACGACGAGCGACCACCCCTGGCTGCCGATTCCTGCGAGTGCGAAGACGGTGAACGTCACCGATGAAGTGAAGGACACGACATCGCTGCTGAACTGGTACAAGATGCTGATCGAACTGCGGCGCGGTAACCCGGCTCTTCATGACGGCACGCTGACCATGCTGAATACAAGCAATGATAAAGTGCTGTCGTGGAAGCGCGAGCAGGCAGGTAGCCCGACAGTCGTCGTGGCGTGCAACTTTACCGCGGACACGCAGACGATTGACCTGTCGACTGGCTCCGGTAAACAGGGCAGGACGCTGGTCAAAACGCCCGGCATGAGTGATCCGGCATCCCTCGACAAGGTAGAGTTGAAGCCATTCGGCGTGTACGTCGGCCAGGTACAGTGATGTATTATGTATGTACATTATGTACATAGTGCGGCGTACGTAGTGTACACTTCGTTCATGGCAACCACTATCACGGGCTTTCGCAAAGACATTTTCGATTTCGCCAACCAGGCGCTCGAGGGTAAAGAGGTCGCCTTCACTTACAAGGGTAAGGTGCTGAAGGTGGTGCCGGAAGAGAATCCGGTTCACTGGCTTGATCGCCTGACGCCTATGGACATTTTCAATGAAGAGTATGTCGAGCCGGCGATCTCCCTTCAGCAGGAGATGGAAGCAGAGTGGGAGAAGGACTGGGCTGATCTTTGATCGCCTACCTGGACACGAATGTTGTCGCGTGGCTGTCCCAGAATAAGGTGAACCGCATAAGCAGTGAGGCCCACAGGTTTCTGCGCACTGCAGAGTTGCGGATATCGCCGATGGTGCTGATGGAACTGCAATATCTCTACGAGATCAGGCGCACAAAAATACCAGCTCGTGACGTGCAGTTAAAACTTGCGCATGAGACCACGGTCCGTGTTTGCGATTTGCCCTTTTCTACTATTGTCGAGGCTGCCGTCCATGAAAGCTGGACGCGCGATCCTTTTGATCGCATGATCGTCGCGAATGCCAAAGCAAATGGTCTCGCTTATCTAATCTCGGCGGATGCAGAAATCGCCAAACACTATCCGCGCACTGTCTGGTAATTTTTCTGTGGGCGGAAAGATAGCTGCAGGTCTCTCCACTCCCTTTGTCTCGGTCGTGATGACAAGTCCGGAAATCGTTAACGGGTGTGGGCGATCTCGGGGCCGTAATAGTTGTCGTCTTCGGAGAAACGGCTGGCCGCGTCCAGATGATGTTCGGTCAGTTGTGACTGCAGAATAGCGAAGGCGTCATCGACGGTGTCGGCCATGCGGAAGAGGTGGCGATCATTAGGTGAGATCGCACCCTTCTCGACCAGCACATCGAAATTCAGAATGGCGTTCCAGTACTCCGAACCATACAGAATGATGACGATCTTCTTGGCAAGTTTGTCTGTCTGCGCGAGGGTCAGCAGTTCAAACATTTCATCAAGTGTGCCAAAGCCACCGGGGAATACGACCAGCCCTTTCGCCAAGTATGCGAACCAGAATTTGCGCATGAAGAAGTAGCTGAACTCGAAGTTGAGCGCAGGTGTAACGTATCGGTTCGGCGCCTGTTCGAAGGGCAGCTTGATGTTGAGGCCGATCGTTTTGCCTCCAGCTTCATAGGCGCCGCGATTGGCAGCTTCCATGATGCCGGGACCACCGCCGGACGTAACGACAAACCGCTCGCGGCGGACCTTCAGCGTCATCGCCCATTCCGTCAGGCGATAAGCAAGAGAGCGCGCGTCCTCATAGTAGCTCGACATCGCAACTGCCGACTCCGCCTGCTTGCGCGCGTCGTTGTCAACTGAGGAATCGAGTGCTTCAAGTCGGCGCGTCATCTCATCGCGGGCGTGAAAACGGGCGGAGCCGAAGAAGACGACGGTGTCCTGTATCTTCTCGCGACGGAAGCGCGCAAGCGGCTCCGAGTATTCGGCAGAGATGCGGATCAGACGGCCTTCGGGGCTATCGATAAACTCCTGGTTCTCGTAGGCGAGCGGTGCGCGCGCGAGAAGCGGCGGCTCTGGTATGACGGCCGTTTTGTCGATCGGTTTGTTGCCCATGGGCTATGCCTTCTATGCCGGATGGCGATCAGCGATGGCGCTCACTGCGATGCAGCGTGTCGTCGACGGCGACCCACAGATTCATTAGACCAAAGCCGGAGACGATACCGCGCGTTGCCCCGTAGGACAGGAGCGTGGCGAGGTGCGGAAATGTTTGCAGCCAGTGGTTGTTGTCCCACAATGGAGACCATGGCAGCACCATCACGATAACGCCAACGAAGAGGCGCACGGTAATGGCGAGCAGGAATTCAGCCAGCAGCAGGAGCGTGATCCATCGGCTGCGCTTGCGCGGTCGGTGCGCAGGGCGAAAGCCGTTTGTGATGGGCGTTGGGGGACCACTGCGAGCCGATGGTTCGTCGTGAGTTCCGTCGGGGCGGGTCAAGGCTGAGCCGTTTCCGGCGCTCGACGAAGAAAGGTTCGGCTGTGACATGTTCCCATCAAAAAAAACGCTTCTGATCCCCTGATCAACAGTACCAGAAGCACTTGAGATCACAGGGCCACGCACGCGACTGCGTGACCCCGGTTCGAACTATTGCGTGGTGAAGGCGTTGCGCTTGGGACGACGATTGGCCTGCAGGATCTTCTTGCGCAGGCGCAGCGACTTGGGCGTGACTTCCACCAGTTCATCTTCGGCGATGAACTCGATCGCCTGTTCAAGATTGAACGGCTTCACCGGCACGAGGCGGATGGCTTCGTCAGCCGAGGACGCGCGCATGTTGGTGAGCTTCTTTTCGCGAACAGCGTTCACGTCAAGATCATTATCTCGTGAGTGCTCACCGACGATCATGCCTTCGTAGACATCGGCGCCGGGATTCAGGAAGAGCACGCCGCGGTCCTGCAGACCGTCGAGCGCGTAGGCCGTTGTGACGCCGGTGCGATCGGCGATCAGCGCGCCGGATTGCCGCTGCGGAATCTCGCCCTGGTAGGCAATATAACCGTCGAAGAGCGCGTTCATCACGATGGTGCCTCGTGTCTCGGTCAGCATTTCCGAACGAAGCCCGATGATGCCGCGGGAAGGTACGCGGAACTCCAGACGCACGCGGCCGTAGCCGTGATTGTGCATCTTGAGCATCTCGCCCTTGCGCGGCCCAAGCCGCTCGATCACCTTGCCTACAAATTCTTCAGGCACGTCGATGGTCAGCAGTTCGACCGGCTCCATCGTCTTGCCGTCCACTGACTTGGTGACGATCTCAGGACGGCCGACCTGCAGTTCGTAGCCTTCACGTCGCATCATCTCTATGAGGATGGCTAGCTGCAGTTCGCCGCGTCCAAGTACCTTGAAGCTGTCTGGTGAGCCGATGTCTTCGACACGGATCGAGACGTTGGTCAGCAGTTCGCGATCGAGGCGCTCACGGAGGTTGCGCGAAGTGACGTACTGGCCTTCGCGGCCAGCCATGGGCGAATTGTTCACCGAGAACTGGATGGCAATCGTCGGCTCATCAATGGTGATCTGCGGCAGCGGCTGTGGATTTTCAAGACTGCAGAGCGTTTCACCGATAGTGATGTTATTGATGCCGGCGATGGCGACAATATCGCCGGTTTCTGTAGCTTCGATATCTGTGCGCTTAAGCCCCGCGAAGGAGAAGAGCTTGGTGATCTTCACCGGCTGCATGCTGTGGTCCAGCTTGGCGATGTTCACGGTGTCGCCCGTCTTCAGTGTGCCATTGAAGACGCGTGCGATGGCGAGGCGGCCGAGATAATCCGAGTAGTCGAGGTTGGTGACCAGGATCTGCAGAGTGCCATCCGGATCGCCGGTTGCCGGCTGAATAGTCTTGAGGATGGTCTCGAAGAGTGGCTGCAGATTTTCGCCCGGAACAGCCATGTCCAGCGTCGCAAGACCGGCTTTGCCGTTCGTGTAGACGACGGGAAAGTCGAGCTGGTCTTCCTGTGCATCGAGATCGATGAACAGGTCATAGACCTCGTTCAGCACCTCCTGCACGCGTGCGTCAGGACGGTCGATCTTGTTGATGACGAGGATCGGCGTCAGCTTGGCTTCGAGCGCTTTCGAAAGCACGTAGCGGGTCTGCGGCAGAGGACCTTCGGAAGCATCGACGAGCAGCATAACACCATCGACCATCTTGAGCGCGCGTTCCACTTCGCCGCCGAAATCTGCGTGGCCCGGGGTATCGACGATGTTGATCTTGGCACCAGGAAGCTGGATGGCAGTGTTCTTCGCAAGGATGGTAATACCGCGCTCTTTTTCAAGCTCGTTCGAATCCATGACGCGCTCGGCGACGGCTTCGTTGGAGCGGAAGGTGCCCGCCTGGCGGAGAATGGCGTCGACGAGGGTGGTTTTGCCGTGATCGACATGGGCAATGATGGCGATGTTGCGAATCGGTGTGCTCAAAGCTGTCAGTTTTCCTTTGTTACGGCGACTGCCCGGGCAAGGGGTATCCCCCTCCCGTGGCTGATCCCTGTTTCCCTAAAGA
>CAXTNK010000061.1:5080-9210 GCA_964245665.1 uncultured Acidobacteriaceae bacterium | reverse complement strand
CCCTAAAGATCTGCATTCAAGGGAGTTACACCAGGACTGCGCCGTAGATATTACAAAACATTGGGGTTAGCGGCAAAGTGTTCTAAACAGACGACTTACCGGACCAAGATCGGAAGCATGGCGCCTGGCGCACCAATTCCTGCTGCTACACCCTGTTTACAGTGTACCGGATGCGGCCAAATCCTTTGGCAACATTGGGTGAATTGGTCCGGCACCGTGGTCGAAGGGTGACTTTCGCTCTAAGGGACACCGCTCACCTCCTCTGTCGGCGACTCCACAGTTGACCGGCAAGTGGTCCTCTTACTCCATTTCAGTCGGCGGCGTGAACAGTTGATCGCAGCCCTCTGGTTGATAAAGCTTCCGGACGAAACACTTCGGGATGGCCATCGACCTTTTCCACCGTTTTAAATGAATCGCCGAATACTTACTGAACGGAATGTGCCGAATTGCCGATGGTTGGTACTTGAGCCGATCGTCTGAGGTGTGCAATGTCTACATCTATCTCCGATCTTTCTGATACTGCGGCAGACTACAGCACGGATGCGAAAAATACTTCGCCCAGACCGACGGTTATGAAGCAGATGGAGACGCTGGCCGCGTCGGGTACTTCAGCTCAGCACATTGCCGAGGACCTCGGGGTGACGACCTCCCAGGTGGCCACCGCTCTCGACATTCCGACAACAGCCACAACTAAGGCTTCACAGGTAGCTACCGTCGAACGCTTTTCCGCGCATGCCTGAGATAAGTAAACCTTCCACCAACCGAGTCGGGCTTACGCCTGCCGAACTCTTCCCGGCTTGAAGTGCGCTCAGCAATGTGGGGTCTTAAGCTCGACGGCTGCTGTTAGCTATTTGCTGCTCCACCTGCTTCTCCCTAAGCGAGAAGAAGGTCAATTGCAATGCGTCTGGGTGAGATGTTGGCCACAAATTCGTATGCTTGGCCTCGCAATGCAGCCATAAAATCCAGAATAATGGCCGGTCTGGAGGGTTGCCATGAGCGTAGTGATTGCGATGCTGCGGGGCGTGAATGTCGGTGGAAGAAATCTGATCAAAATGGAGACGCTGCGGGCGCTTTGCGCTTCGCTCAAGTGCAGTGATGTCGTCACTCATCTGCAAAGCGGAAACGTTGTATTTAGCACGCGCACGAAGGACCTTGAGGCATTGCGACTGCGGATGCAGAAAGAAATGGCAGCGACCTTCGGCTTCGATGTACGGACCGTTTTCCGCACCGTCGACGACCTGCGGCGCGTTGTTGAAATTAATCCATTCCCGGGGCGCGTAGTGGCTGAGGCTTCGAAGGTGCTGGTGACGTTTCTCTACGACGATCCGGGCGAGGCGGGGCGAAAAGCTTTCCGGGCCATGACGATCGAGCCGGAAGAGGTGCGGGACGAAGGGCGCGAACTCTACATCTATTATCCAGCGGGCCAGGGATTGTCCAGGCTGCGTATGGGTCCGATCGAGAAGGCGCTCGGAACTTCAGGGACGAGCCGCAACTGGAATACCGTGTTGAAGCTGCTGGAGATTGGCGAGGGTCTGGAAGGCTAAGGAACATCGCAGCAGCCCACCCTTCGCAAGAGCACGAAGGATAGCGCACCCGGTATGGTGGCTGGTCGCACGAATATGCAGGTCCCTTGACTAGAGTCGAAAGACAATTGTTTCCGCAGGACTGAATATAGAACGGGGCACCTGCGCAGGTGCCCCGTTCGCCTGTTCAGATCGGTGAAGGTTAGAAGTCGTAGCGCAGCGAGAACTGCATACGGCGGGGTTGGGTGAGTTCTGTACTGGCGATTCCGAGGTTCCCAGCCGTGAGCCCGCTGCCGATGGATTGCGGATCGAAGCGTACAGTATTGGTGACGTTATAAACTTCCCAGGCAAACTTCAGGCTGCCCAGTTCGCCGAGCTTCCAGACTTTGGTCAACCCGTCATCGAGATCGAAATAACCATCCCCGTTGAAGTTGTTCCGTTCGCCGGTCTCACCCGGATAGGGTAGCCGGACGGGTGAGCCGGTCGCTACGCCGGAGTTGATGGCAGTCGCGTTATCGAAAAACTGCGGGTTGCCGTTGGTATCGAAATGCTTGCGCAACTTGACCTTGCCGGTAACGACACCGTAGGACTCCTGCTGCCAGTCGGTGGTCCAGCCAGGCTCAAAAAGGGAGAAGGGGAGTCCGCTCGTGGCCCGAAGTATGCCGGAAAGCTGCCAGCCACCTATGAATTCGTCAACGATCCGATTGGCGCCTCCGGCAAAAGCCATGCCTCGGCCAACCGGCAGCTGGTAAACAAAGTTGGTGGTGACGAGGTGCGTGGTGTTGAAGTCGGAGACGCCACGATTCAGGTATGGCCGCCAGGTGTTGATGATCGAACTGGCATTTAGTGCGGTGTTCGTAGCGAACTCGGACGTACGCTCAGCATCGGATCCCATGTCAATCGAGCGGGAGTAGGTATAGCTGATGTCGGCCTGCAGTCCGTGACTGCTGGGATGATGAAGGGTAATCTGACCGGCGTTGTAGTAGCTCATGCCGATCGTCGAAAGTGCGTAAAGCGACGAGAACTGGTTCTGCCAGAACTTTGACTGGTAACCGGCGGGACAGCCGTAGGCACAGTAAAAATCGATATCAGCCAGTGAAGTAGTGGCACCGTATTGGGAACGATAAGGTGCCCACTCGTTGGTATAGATTGCCTGGGTCGCGCTCTCTCCCGCGTAATCAACATTTTTCATGAAGGGAAAAACGTGCTCGAAGTAGGGGATGGTGGGAACAGTAGCGGAGGTGTTGCCGCCATTCAAGTCGACGAGACGGGAAAGCTCGGAGCCGGCGGTGTAATAATCCCCCCCGCCGGAAGGATCGGTGAAATCCACTGGTTCGGCAAGATCAAGGCTTTGGAGCAAATGGCGGCCCAGTCGGCCAACATAAGCTGCTTCCAGGGTGAAGCCGCCATTGAGTTCCCTCTGGACAGAGAAGTCCATCGATTCGGAATAAGGCGTCTTGAGCTTATTGTCCAGACCCCAGGTAATGGCAAAGCTGCCATTGGCCGGATTGATCGCCGGCGCATAGGGATAAACGACAGGAGATGCGAAAGGACCGCTGCTGATGGAGGCAGGCTGACTGCGCTGGCCGGTAAAGCGAGGCGACGTGCCATAGCCCTGCTGGCCTGCCGCGTTTGAGATGGCGCCGCTCAAGCCGAACGAACCATTCTGATCAAAGGTGTTGATGAGGCCTTCGCCGTAATGATCGTAGAAGATACCGAAGCCGGCGCGGATGGAAGTCTTGTTATCGGGCGAGTAGGCGATAGCAACACGCGGCGCGATATTGTTTTTCGACTTCGGCCAGTAGCCGGGCTTGCCATAGGACGGACCGGATGGAGCGAAGAAGAGGTTAGGCTCGTAGACCTGGCCCTGCAGCGCAGCGGCTTCCCGTTGCGTAAACCATGCATGGGTATCGATAGTCGGCGTGACCTGCTGGCCCTTGCTCTCGTAAGGAGTCTGCAGTATTGTGTGGCGCAGCCCGAAGGTAAGAGTCAGGTTGGGCAGGGGCCGCCAGGAATCCTGGATGAAGTATTCGAACTCGTTTCCTTTGAAGTGGCGATCAACAAAAGCACCATCGCCGAGCAAAGTACCCGATGTTGCGCTGGTCACTTTGTAGTTGTATTGATCGGTAACCTGCGGGACGGTGCCGACCAGGTTGGCGTAGGCGATGCCATAAGAGTTGCTGAAGCCGCTATCGACTGGATAGAGGCCGAGCGTCGATGGATCGGGCGGGGAACCGCCGAGCCAATAGGGGTTCGAAGTGGCGCTATTGAAGGAGCCGGTAGTAGCATCACGGTTTTCATGAATGAGCCGCCAGTTGCCACCAATCTCAATGCTGTGTTTGCCTTTGGTCCAGTTGAAGTTGTCGACGATGTTATTCACGGGAACGCTGGCGATGATGATGCGGGTTTCTGCTGTGAGAGTGGAGAGGAAGCGGAAGTCCGTATAGTCGCCAGTACCGACACCGTAATTGCTGTTGCCCTGGCGGATATATCCGTAGCGAATGTCGTTGACGACGTTGGGCGAGATGGACCAGGTGTCGCCGAAGGTCATGCCCTTTGTGTTGTCAATCAAAGTGTACGAGGGGGGTTGACCGGGAAATTGCTCGG
>CAXTNK010000061.1:0-5034 GCA_964245665.1 uncultured Acidobacteriaceae bacterium | reverse complement strand
CGAGGCGGGCGATACTGGTGTTTAGAGTCCGGGGATTGGGAGAGGAAAAGGAGAACGATCCCTCGTTCAATCCATCTCCAAGATTCAAGCCATTCGCAGTTGGTAATGCGTTGAAGTATGCAAGCGCATAAGGGTCAGCGCCTGGGCCGGGCGCATACTGAGGTGTATTACAGACCTGGCAGCCGTTCGCAGCGTCAAGTGCCGCAACTTGATTCTTAGTGATAGTCTGCGTCACCATGGCACCGCTTGGTGAGTCTCCCGTGTAGTTAATGATGCCCTGCTGGTAGCTGGCAGTCGGAGTTGTCTGGCTGACCTGCGTATTTTCTGCAATGCGCGTGCCTTCGTAGTTTCCGAAGAAAAACAGTTTGTCTTTAAGAATTGGACCGCCAACATCAGCGCCAAAGATATTGCGGATCAGCTTACCCGGGATGTTCGGTTCGCCACTGTTGAGTTCAGCTTGTTTGTTGAAGAAATCGTTCGACACTGTGAAGCTGGGACGGAAGTATTCATAGGCAGCGCCATGAAATTTGTTCGTGCCGGATTTGGTCACGAGACTGATCTGAGCTCCAGATGAGCGGCCGGCATCAGCGTTCGCGTTGCCGGTGGTCACGCGAAATTCTTCAATGGAATCCTGAGTTTCCCGCAGAACTCCCGTGAATGCGAAACCGTTGGCCTGATCGTTGTCATCGACGCCGTCAAGTGTGATGTTGCCCTGATCTGAGCGGCCACCATTAACTGCCCCACTACGGCTGTCCTGAAGTGCGGGATTCGATGGTGGCGGCAGGAAAAAGACGCCCGGCTGCAGCGACAGCAGGTCAGGCACATTGCGCGTCTCACTGGGCAGGGCCTGGATAGTTACGTTATTCATGGAATTGCCGAGCGAAGCGTCGGTGGTGTTGAGCGTCTCCGTCGCAGCCGAGACATTGACGACCACGTTGTTGCCGCCCAACGTAAGCGTGAAGTTGACGGAAGCGGGCTGGTTCACCAGTAATTCCGCCGTCTTCGTCTGGCTGCCGAATCCCTTGGCCTCGACCGTAATCGTGTAGGTGGCTGGTTGAATCTGCTGCAGCTGATACTCGCCACCTCCGCCGCTGGTGGCCGTGATGGTCTGTCCCGAGGCGCTGTTGAGAAGGGTAATCGTCGCGCCGGGGACGACGGCGCCACTCGGATCCTTGACGGAGCCGCGCAGCGAGGTAGTGGCGTTCTGCGCGAAGGCCGCAATCGAGAAAACTACGAGGGTGAACAGGGCCAGAAACAGGGCGAGCGCGGGGTAACGTCGGGTCAAAGCTTCCTCCGGGAATAGAGACTGCAGTGCCGACAGGGGCTTGCTCGTTGTTCAGTTTCCGTGCGTGTCCAGATAACCGGGGACGAGCGGGCGGGCGACAGAACGTGGTCGCCGAGTAAACCATTGTGTGACAAGAGAGTCATGATTGCAAGCAGAAAGCCGTCCATTTGCGGACAGAAGCTGCGGGTCGTGATGGCATTCGTTAGGAAAAAGAAACGACGCCGTAGAATGCACATTTGGAGGGCTCGCGTGGAAGATACGAAAAAAGGATCGCGCCGGGAGTTTCTGACGAATGCTTCAATCAGTGTGGCCGGAATGCTGACAGTCGCGACGGGATGCGAGGGGACGCAGAAACCGGAAAACGCCGCGCCCCCGAAAAGCGCAACGGCGGTCGCGCCCGCTGCGCCGATAGCGGCGGCCCCCGGAACGCCCTCCGCGTTCGGTACAGCTCCAGCGGTTGGGCCGGAGGTCTCTGTGTCGACCTTCCTCGAAGCCGAAAAGCTGGTCGAGGTAACGCTGAAGAGCGGCGAACTGGGTGAGGCTGCGGGTAACTGGCGGAGCGCCATGGCTCCTCTGTATGAACGCCGCATGGGGCCGCGGAAAGTGGCGCTCGAGGCTACTCTGGCGCCGGCCACGGAGTGGCATCCAGTGCTGCCGGGAGCGCTCGGTGGACCGTCTCGGGACGTTTTTGTACGCAGCAAGGCCGAAGCAGGACCTTTGCCGGCCAATGATGTCGACATAGCCTTCGCGCCGGTGACGAAGTTGTCACGCTGGATCGAGACGAAGAAGATTACGTCGCAGCGGCTGACACAGATTTACCTGGACCGATTGCAGAAGTTCAATCCGACGCTGCGATGCGTGATCACGCTGACCGGCGACCTGGCAATGGAGCAAGCGAAGAACGCCGATGCGGAGATCAGGGCCGGGCATTATCGCGGGCCGCTGCACGGGATTCCGTGGGGCGCGAAAGACCTGCTCGACACGGCAGGCATTGCGACCACCTACGGCGCTGAACCATATCGCAATCGCGTGCCGACGACCAATGCGGCGGTGGTGGATCGGCTCGCGAAAGCGGGTGCCGTGCTGGTGGCGAAGCTGAGCCTGGGTGCACTCGCGCTGAACGATGTGTGGTTTGGCGGGCAGACGATGAACCCCTGGCTGATTGAAGAGGGTTCGTCGGGTTCGAGCGCGGGGCCCGGTGCGGCGACGGCGGCGGGGCTGGTCGGATTTGCGATTGGCAGCGAAACCGGCGGCAGTATCGTGAGTCCGAGTATGCGCTGCGGCGTGAATGGATTGCGGCCGACATATGGCCGCGTGGCCCGGACAGGCGCGATGACGCTATGCTGGTCGCTCGACAAACTGGGGCCGATGGCGCGCAGCGTGGAAGACACGATGCTGGTTCTGCAGGCGATCAGCGGACCGGACGCGGGTGATGTCGCCAGTGTCCCGAGCCGGCTCGATTACAACGCCAACATGCCAGTGAAGGGGTTGAAGGTCGGCTATTTTCCCGGTTGGATGCAAGGCGAGGGAGCGACCGAAGTGGATCGCCGTGCCCTTGAAGTCGTGAAGCAGCTGGGAATGGTGCCGGTCGAAGTTACACTGCCCGACTGGCCCTATGACTCGCTGAACCTCATCCTGTTTGCCGAGGGCGCGGCGGCGTTTGAAGAGCTGACGCTGAGTGGCGGTCTGGCTACGCTCAAGTCGCAGGAGCCGGATGCGTGGCCAAACACTTTCCGACAGGCACGCTTTCTTTCGGCAGTGGATTTCGTGCAGGCCGACCGATTCCGGCGCAAGGTGGCGCTCGAGATGCAGCGCGTACTGTCGCAGGTGGATCTGCTGCTGGTGCCATCGTTACGCGACGAGATGCTGGTCATCACGAACTTTACCGGGCAGCCTTCGTTGACAATGCGTGCCGGGTTCGTCGAGGTGAGTGAGGCGCGGAGTGACTGGGCGCCTGATCCGCGGCATCCCCTGCCCAGGTTTTCGCCGCCGCGACGGGTGCCGCACGGGGTCACGCTGATTGGACGCTTGTTCGATGAAGGGACAATTGGCCGCGTCGGGCTGGCCATGGAGAAGGCGTTCGGGGTCGTCGAGGAACGGCCCGCAGGGTATTGATTGGTAGCCTGTCAACCTTGTGGATCCCGCCCTAGCATAGCAAGGTATGGGGCACCCGGCGGTCAGGGCAGGTTGGGAGTGTTAATCGCTGTCGGTGCGCTTAAGGCTGCATCGAACCCTAGATAGCGACGAATAGAGGCTGGGGTGACGGAAATGGGAGCGAACGTGGCTTTGGATTTACGGATGGAAGTGAAGGACGAACAGAAGCTCGCTGGGGCAATCCAGCGGTTGGAGCATCACGGACTGGCTATGACCATTGCGGCCAAAGTTGGCATGCCCGTGGAACGGCTGATTGGCCGACTGCCTGCAGTGGCGCAGAATGCCGTCCACGGTGCAGTCAACCGGGCGCTCGAGCAGTGTCTGAAGGCAGCGCTGACGGGCATGAACAGCCAGAAGATCACGCTTCCGAGCAACCGGATGCATCGGATGGTTGCCGGCGCTGCCGGGGCTGCGGGTGGATTTTTCGGGCTGCCCGGACTGGCTTTCGAACTGCCCGTATCGACTACGGTGATGCTGCACTCGATTGCCGAGATTGCGCGCAGCCACGGCGAAGATCTCGACAATCCGGAGAATGCGCTTGCATGTCTTGAAGTATTTGCGCTGGGCAGCGGGACACCCACTGGAGAAGCTGCGACGCACACGCTTGAAAGCGCCTACTACGCTACGCGTGCGGCTCTCGCGCAGGCAACGCGCGAGGCCGCGAGCTATCTTGCGCAGAAGGGCGTGATGAAGAGTGGCGCTCCGGTGCTGGTAAGGTTTATCTCCGGCATCGCTTCACGATTCGGCGTTGAGGTGGCAGAAAAAGTGACCGCCCAGATGGTCCCGCTGCTGGGCGCAGCTGGTGGACTGGCTTTGAATGTCGCGTTCACTTCGCACTTCCAGCAGGTGGCGGAAGGCCACTTCATGGTGCGGGAACTCGAACGTCGTTATGGGCATGCGCTGGTTCAGCAGGAGTATCAGCGGTTGCGCTTGCTGGCGAAAAAAGATCGTTAGATTGCGCCTCACGTCGATCGAGTACAGCGGGCCGCTCCGGATTGGAACGACCCGCTCTCCGTCGGCGAAACATCTGCGAAAGCCTAAGGTGTTTTAGTTGCAGCCGAAGGATGCGGACGAACGCTGTATTGCACCGCCTGGTCGACAATGACGTAAAGCAATTGATCAGGATCCTGCTTGGCTTTCATCTTGATCCAGTTCCCTGCCTTGGCGCCGGCTGCGGCATTGTCCGGCAGGGTGATGTCCCGGTTCTTGGCGGACAGCTCAGCGAGCGCTTCGACCATCTGGAAGAACTGATCTTCTGACTTGCCGGAGAGCAGCCACGCCTGGTGCACAGTACTGGTAACGAGTTGTTCTGTCGTCCAATTATGGGGGCCGGACTGATTGCCGGAGAAGGCGCTTGGCGTCGGAGCAGATTGCTGGGCAAACGCGGCAGGGAGCGTGCAGGATACCAGCGTGAAGGCAGTGACGAAAGCGGCTGTTTGAGCGATGGTTTTCATGTAGACTCCAGTGCGGATTGCGGGTTAAAGGTTCACTAGCTGTTCAAACTAGCGGCGATAATACCGATGATCATCACGGTTGTCCTGGGCGAGTTTGCCCCCGATGGCGCCAATGCCGGCCCCTGCTGCGCCGCCTACAAT
>CAXTNK010000060.1:21055-29634 GCA_964245665.1 uncultured Acidobacteriaceae bacterium | reverse complement strand
CTTGAAAGAGCAAAGAGCGATTTCCCCATGGCATGGTCGTCGGCTCCTGAAGAAGATCTGCTACGTACTCTTGGAGACGCACGAAGTCTTTGTCCACATCCTCCACGAGGAACTCGATGACGGCGCTCCGGTTCTGTGCAGGAAATAGGACTCCCTCAGCATGGAACATTTTGAGCGTCTGTGTACTGCCGATGGCCAAGGTGCAGGCGGGCGTCGAGAGTTCGGCGAATACATTGCCAAAGCGGGTGGCCAGAAGACCGCTGATATTCTCGTAGAAGCTGACAAGCGGGTCTATGTTGTCCGTGATGATGCGCATGGAGACCAGATTCATTGGGTTCTCTCTTTCGTATTGCCCTCTAACCAAGTTATGAGGAGCTTGCTGACAGCGTGTGTCAGCATGGTTCGATCTATGCGCCCACCATTCGGCTATTCCAGATCATGCAGGCGCTGCGTCGTTCCCGACGGCCTGTGACAGCCGAGGCGCTCGCTGCGGAGCTTGAGGTGTCGACGCGGTCGGTGTACCGCGATATCGCCAATCTCATGACGTCCGTGGTGGTCGCGATACGCGAGTGCCGCATGACCCCTGAACATCTTTTATAGTTCCTTTTCTCTGGACCAGTGTCGCGATGGTTCTGCGAATGACTGGAAGGTGAGTTTCGGCGGATTGAGATCGCGAGCAAGTTTGTGAAGTACCCGCTTGCGATAGTTGTCCGTGTCCAGGAACCCTCCGACTTCATTAGCGAAGATGAAGTCCTCCTCAGACATAAACGGCGACTTCGTCTTGTCCTTCGCCGCAGCTTCTTGAGCACGCTCTTCGCACTCAAGTCGCCACGCTTGCAGATCGTCGGCGAGCTCACGCGGGATATGGATGACCGTGAGACTCTTCTTCGTTTTCCCCCAGTCGCGGATGTTGCCCTTATAGACAGTCTCCGCCACCGTAAGAGTAGAAGCGCTTCCATCAAAACGCGAACAACTCGCTCGGACGAAGCGCATTGGTCCTATCAAGCTCAAGCAAGATGCGATCTCGAAGATTGAGCTTCGAGAGGGCCAGCCGAAGTTGATCCCATGTGAGTGTTGTCGTATCCGTTGCCGCAGTTGTGCAGGTACTTTGATCTTGCGTGCAGGGTCCTCGACGAGGAAGTCCTGATCGACTGCCTCGAAAAAGATATCCCGAAGGTACTCGAACGAAGGAGACCTCATCCGTCGCATGGCGGTTTCACGCCAGCTGCGCAACCCAGATCAGATATGGACGTGTCCATGCCTTCACGCCGGTGGGAGGACGCTGACCTGAGCGAAGCAGAAACTTACTCAGCCGATGTCGCGCTCGCGTCTGATCCTGCTTGGCTGCTTCGCGGGCACGTACCAGATCTCGCAATGCCTCGGAACCTTCATCCGGAACCCATACCGCGGTCAGATCTCCGGATCGAAAGCAACGTGCCAGCTTCTCGGCATCGCGTCGATCCGTCTTCACCCGATCTTTTGCCTTGACGGGTACCAGCGTGGGCGCCACGACCTCGCACGCAACGCCCGGCTCTGCAAGCTGCCAATAGACAACATAGCCCGTCGGACCTGCCTCATAGCAGGCTCTTAGCTTCTCTGCCGGGCCGAGCTTCTTGATCAGCTTCCGGATCGACTCCATCCGGTTCGGAATCGTGCCAAGACTTCGTACCTCGCCATCCGGTCCGGCAATCGCTGCAGCAATCGTTTCGGCATGGACATCCATACCAAGAAATCGTAACTTCTCCTTCATGACCGGCTCCTTCCGCTTGTGGCTCTGAACTGTGTTCCATGCGAACACAGCCTAACCCACGGTCAGCGCATCGCGCCGGTCACTCCATGATGACTGTTACCGAAAACCGAACTGGCTTAGTTCAGGCGCAAGCCAACTTAGCAAGACTCCGCGAACTTTGCCGGGAGGCGAATCTCCCGCGTGTTCTGCATATAACCTTCCCACCTCCGCTTGAGTTCATTCGATTTCAGAACGTAAGAATCCTTCAAAAACTCTGCACCGGTAATACGGTCGGTCCGGAAGTGTATATGCAGGAGATTCCGGCGAGCGTGCAATCGACGATCAATTCGATTCATCGTGAGTTGCGGGGATTGAGTGCTTCAATCGGAAAAAGTTGGCTTCAACCGGCGCAGTGATCGAGGGCCGGTGAAAGGCTGCAAAACGCGCGCAAACGTCTCTGACACAAAATGACACAACGTCGCTAAGGGAAGGAGGAGTGCTGCTTCCTGTAGTTATTTGATTTGTAACGGGTTATTTGGTGGACCTGACCGGGATCGAACCGGTGACCTCTTCCATGCCATGGAAGCGCGCTCCCAGCTGCGCCACAGGCCCACTTTCTAGGAAGGACTTTCGTTATTCTCGTCGACGGGGAGGGATTCGTCAAACCATGCCAGCCGAAATGTGTGCACAGAAGCGCTTCGTTTCCCGTCCACATTAAGCGACATGGCAACCATCCTTATGCACAGGCCTGCGCCGGCTGGCGTATTCTTGATTTTGCGGAATACAGATCGAGTTGTACGCAGAGGATCACGAGTTGCCTTCAGCCGTCAGTTCAACCAAGCCATTTCTAGCGGCCAGCGCAATGGCCGCCTCCCTTTTTCTTGCTTCGTCTTCACTCATCGCCAATGCATTCGCCCAGACACAGAATGATGTGTCGCCGAGTGCAGGTGCCACATCCAGTATTGTCGCGGATGCCCTCGGCTCCCTGCAGCCGACGATGGCCTCAGTCAACAGTGCGCTCGCATCGGTGGATGTGCGGCGATGGAAGGTGCCCGGCGATGTAAAGGATCAGACGGCTTCAGATATCCAGTCCATCCAGCGCGACATTGATGGATCGTTGCCCGGCCTGATCACCCAGGCGCAGGCAGCGCCGAACTCCGTTGCCCCAGGCTTCGCCGTTTTCCGAAATATTGACGCCCTGTACGACGTGCTTTTGCGGGTAACGGAGACGGCCACGCTGGCTGGTTCCCAGCAGGAGGCCAACCATCTTGAATCTGCCCGCGCCGATCTCCAGACACGCCGGCGGCAGCTTGGCGACGCGCTTCTCAGTTCGGCGGCGGCGCAGGATGCTTCCTTGACGCAGCTGCGCACATCGCTCAATGCAGCGCGGCAGGCGGCGGTAAATCAATCTGCTGCTGCGGGTCCGAAAAAAATCGTAGTTGATGATGGACCGGCAAGCGCGACCAAGGCAATGCATAAGAAGAAGGTCGTCAAGCCGGCTACTCCATCCCCGACGCCGGCAGCTCCCCAACAGTAGCAGGCGTCCGAAACTTTCCCGAATCGGGACTGACCTGGCTTGGGGCCTTGATTTCCTCAGAAGGCCCGGGAACCTTTCACCAGGCGGCAGTGTCTAAGCTGATGAGAGGCAAAATGCTTGTCTCTCGAATTTGCGTTAGGTTTATTCGCTGATCCGTAGAGTCCGTTGGTTCCTGCGACCGGTTACCTGACGAGACTGATTGCCAAGGTCCACGCGCTGCGGCAAGACATCAACTGTGGCTTCCTGATAATGTTGTGAGGAAATTCGGATGCAAGCAGGACTCGCATTGGGAAACCTTGTAAGCGCTATCGGAGCACAGCAGGAAGAAGCCGCGGTTATCGCTGAACTGAAGGCGGGTTCAGAGTCCGCGTTCGCGTGGCTGGTCGCTCAGTATCATCAGCCCATCTATTCGCTGATTGCCCGCACGATTCAGAACCAGTCGGAGGCGGCTGACCTGACCCAGGAAGTTTTCGTCAAGGTCTATCGCGGTATTGGCAACTTTCATGGCGACGCCAGCCTTCGGACCTGGATCTACCGCATTGCGCTGCATGAAGCTTCCAACCAGCGCCGCTGGTGGGGCCGGCACAAGAAGCAGGAGATCACCATCGAAACAGAATGCGGCGAGCATTTTGACGGCTCGGGGATCTTCCTGAAAGACATGCTGGTCGATCAGCACGATTCGCCCTTCGAGATGTGCGCGCAGCAGGAGATTCGGGAGCGGGTGGAAGAAGAAATCCGCAAAGTTCCTGAGCCATTTCGAACCGTTGTCATACTTCGGGACATCGAAGGATTTGGGTATGAAGAGATCGCAGAGATCCTCAATGCCAACCTGGGGACCGTCAAGTCGCGATTGATGCGCGGACGGGCCCAGTTGAAGAAGCAATTAGCGCCATATACGGCGGCAGCTGCGATGAAGAGACCGAGCCAGGCGGCTCGCATCAGCAGTAGCAGCAACAGCAGTGATCTTATGGCAGAGGAGGCAGCGCGGTGAAGACGGCAAAAATGGCGACCGACCAGGCCATGACCAGGTTACCGGCAGTCTGCCGCCATACGCGTGATCAGTTCTCGGGCTATCTGGATGGTCTGGTGAGTGGCAAAGTGATGCAGCAGATCGCTGGCCACCTTGAGCATTGCGCTGACTGTTCAGATGATTTCGCAGCCTGGCGTGAGACTCTCCGCATGGTGTCGTCCATTGGTCAGGCGAAGGCGCCGGCCGACCTTGCGCTTCGCCTGAGAGTTTCACTGTCGCAGGCAGCCGCACAGACCCCGCGCGCGGCGGTCGATCGCTGGAAGATCCAGTGGGCCGACGTCTATCGCCCTTTCGCCCTTCGCGCAACGGCAGGCTTTGCCAGTGCCCTCTTCCTGATTGGCACAGTCGGCATGCTGGTGGGAAGGCTTGCCACGCCCCAGTCCGTCGAAGCCATGGAACAACCGGTTGCTTTCGCAACGGGCCCGCATTTCCTCTACACGTCGATTGAACCTGACGCTCCCATCGGGGACAAAGAGAACCCTGTCATTGTCGAAGCGTTCGTCAACAACAGCGGCCGTGTCTACGACTACCGCATCGTTTCCGGTCAGTGCACTGCGAAAACCCGAGCCCAGCTCGACAGTACTCTTTTGTTCAGCCTGTTTGAGCCGGCACGCAGTTTTGGCGCCCCGGTTCGCGGCACTGTTGTGATGTCCTTTTCCGGTATTTCTGTCAGAGGATAATCATCAGTCATGACGCCTGGAACAACTTAGATCGGAACGAAAAAAAGCCCCGCGTTGTGCGGGGCTTTTTCTGTTTGGACTGTCTTGCGAGCGGTTACTTTCCGAGCAGTCCTCTAGGCGTTCCAAGACCGGTGCATAGATCGTAGCCAGCCACTGCGCTCGATCCATTCGACCCACTCTTTACGTCATAGAAGTTGTTTGCGTATGCGTCGGTGCCAGGCAACTGAGAGTACAGCAGAGTGTTCTCCTCGTTCATGAAATAGCCATCGTCCGTAAGGGGGTGGATACGGCCCGAACCGAGCTGGTTCCCCGCGCGGTTCACAATGCTGGCCAGTGCCGGCGAGGACACGCTGGTGCCGCCAACGCTGTACCAGCCGCCGTTGTACGTACTCAGGACATAGACACCCGATGATGGATCGGCATCGAAAGAAAGGTCCGGGGTCGCACGGCTGGATGGTCCGTAAATTGGGTATTGATAGGCCGCCCACGTTCCCATGTTTCCGCCGGTATACGAATTGGACCAGGTCTCAACTGTACTGATGCCGCCACCCGAACCAGCCCAGCAGGACTCGCCGGTGACCTTCTTGGTGCTCGAGTTACGGAGGACCGCAGTGCCGCCCGCCGAGATGACCCAGGGATTGGTGCTGGGATAACCAGGACCTTCTCCGGAATCACCCGCCGAAGCGAATGCCGTAATGTGCGTCTTATAGCCGCCGCTCGAGTTGTAGGTGTGATCCGCGAAGAGCAGATCGTCTGCAATCTGACCTGTGAATTCGCCACCGCTCCAGCTGTTGGACACCTGTCCCCCGGCCGGGTAATGCGCAACGATGTAGGCGAAGGCGGTTTGCTCTGCATAAAAAAGATCGGTATCCGAGTTGGAGCAGGCTTCTACCAGGATGATCGCGGCTTTCGGTGCGAAGACATGAGCCCACTCGATATCCAGCGACTCTTCCAACGCCCAGTCGCCATTCGCTGGAGGAGTTTTGCAGGAGCCGTTCCCATTGGCGTAAATCTTCTTGAAATTTGCCGCCTCCAGTCCGAAATGACTCGAGAAGTTGGCCAGGTCCGTCGCCGCATCCGGGTTATCGTAAGCATCGACCAGTGCGATCGCGCCATAGCCGGCCGCGCTTGGTCCGCCTTTGGCGTTGAAGGAAGGAATGCAGGGCGCGCTCGGACTGCCTACGTACAGGTTGCCAAGCGAGCAGGGAGTTTCGGACAGCTCGATTGTGCCGTCCGGGCCAGCGACTTCTGTTTCATCCGGTGAAGCAGTGCCTGCGGGCCGGCCACCATTGGTGCTGCGGAGTACATAGTTCGTATGGAAGCGGCCGTTACCCGTTGGTTTGCTGCTCTCCGGCTTGAATATGCTGCCGGTCTGAATGGAGGGCATGGAGACTTCCTGCTGCGCTTGCCCTGATCCGATATGGCTCTGGCGGTCCTGTGCGGATATGCCCAGAGTCGCCAATCCCATCGTCAATACTGCTGCGGTTACTAATCTGTTTGCCATCGCTGGTTCCTCGTTTGAAAGTTTGTGACTGGCCCGGATTGCCTCGCCACGGCTCCATCACGCAGGCCGATAGCAGCAACGAGTAGATAGTGCGGAATGACCAGAAAGTGTTACAGGTACCGTTGAAGTATTTCCGGTATGGAGTCGGGGTAATGGGTGATCAGTCGGAGGACGCCCGGCCGCTCAGGACGACTCATGCGAGTCAGGATGAGGCCAAAGTTGACCGGCGATCTCCCGCTTCACTAGACTGAGGGGGTTGCTCTGACCCTGGCCGTGCCTATCATTCCTTTCCTATCTGCCCGATCCCGTTGGTCTTTCCTCTGTGTGGGTCTGGTCGCCTGCGTGGCTGTTTCTTCCACGGAGACGAGGGCGCAACAGGCCCCATCTTCATCAGGATCTGTTTCTTCTTCTTCGTCCGTACCGACGCCGCCGCCGCCCATCAAGCCGCCCGCCATTATTGATCCGGCAGGGCCACAGATTTCGCTTCAGACCAGTGAGTCGTTGTTCTTCGTCGCGGCCGCGCTCAATAGTTGCGGTTATGACGCGGGGCTGGAGCAGTCGGATCCTGTTCGTCTGCATGTGCGCGAACAGGTATTTGCAGCCCTGCAGGGCTCGCCTGCTGGTCAGGATGCGCATGACAAACTGTGCAGCTTCATTGCTCAGCACCGGCTGTCGGACGGCAGCCGTGACCTGGCCCAGTATGTTTCGCTGGCGCTGTACCTGACGCCGCCGCCGGAGCTGACGACTTCGGTCGAAGGCGCGGACCTTCCCCCTGATTCGACGCAGGTGGTGGATATGCTGCCGTTGTTACGCGAGTTCGCCCGCGACATTAACCTGCATGAGATCTGGGTCAGCAACAAGCTCGCGTATGACCAGGAAATTGCTCATCTGCACGATCCACTGACGAAGATGGTGGTCGATACGAACGCTTATCTGAAGACACCGGCAAGCGCGACCAGCGGCAGCCGTTTCCTTGTGGTGCTGGAGCCGCTGCTGGCACCGGGCCAGGTAAACGCCCGCGATTATGGCACCGATTACGTGATCGTCGCGTCTCCATCAAATGGCACGATCAAGATGGACGAGGTCCGGCACACCTATCTGCACTATGAAGTAGAGCCAATGCTGTATGCGCGGCAGACCGCGATGGATCGGCTGCTGCCGGTGCTTAAAAGTATCCGCGAGGCGCCGCTCGATTACACGTACCGCGCGGACATCGTCTCGCTGGTGATCGAATGCATGATCCAGGGCATTGAAGCACGGACCATGCAGACCGGCGTCGTCATTCCGAAGGTGGCCTCCAGTATGCGCAAGTCGGATGCTGAAGTGGTCGACCAGGAGATCAAGGCAGCGCATGCAAAGGATGCGGCGATCCGTCATGAGCGGGTGCAGCATGACATGGAACAGGGATTTGTCCTGACGCAGTATTTCTACGATCAGCTGGCCAGGTTTGAAACGGAGCCGCAAAGTTTCAAGGAATCTATCGGCGAGATGGTCTATGGGATGGATGTGCCATCCGAGATGAGCAGTATCAAGCAGATCAAGTTTGCTCAAACCGGTGAGAGCGATGTCGTGCGCAAGGTGCCGCGGCAGTTGCGCGGACTGGACCTGGCCGAGATGAAGCTGATGAAAGGCGACTCCGATGGCGCTGCTGTTCTGGCGAAGCAGGCCGTCGACCAGCATACGGACGATCCCGGCCGCGCCGACTTCATCCTCGCCCGCGTAGCTGCGCTGCATGGCAACATGACGGAAGCTGTGCATGACTTTGAAGAGACGGTGCGCCTGTCGAAAGATCCGCGCATGCTGGCCTGGTCGCATATCTACCTGGGACGCGTCTACGACGTGCAGCAGCAGAGGGACCAGGCGGTGACCGAGTACCACGCGGCCCTGACGGCACGGGACGGCCAGGCGGATACGAAGGTTGCGGCAGAGAAGGGGATCAAGCAGGCCTACACCCTGCCTCCCGGCGCGAAGAAGCCGACCGACGACGACGAGGACGACGACACGCCTCCCGCAAAGACAACGGCTCCCGCGCCGAACGCTGCCAGCGGTTCAAACAGCGGCACGAATGCTGATGCTGACCAGGCGCCCCGGCTTAATGT
>CAXTNK010000060.1:12996-21045 GCA_964245665.1 uncultured Acidobacteriaceae bacterium | reverse complement strand
TTAATGTTCCACCGCTTTCCTCCATTCCCGGAGCAGCGCAGGCCACCAAGCCTCTTCGTTAAAGTGGGGTAGTCTTTCTGGAAGAAAGAAAACCTAGAGAGACGGGGGACGATCGGATGCCGACGCCGCAGTGGTCAGAACTCGAACAGACCCTTGGCCACGTATTCAGGAAGCGCTCCATGCTGGAACAATCGGTGACGCATAGTTCGCTTGCCTATGAACGGGCGACCGGACGCGGCGACGCTGCCATTATCGTCCGTCCTAAAACCAGTAAAAGCGTCAGCGGCGAGGAAGAGAAGGACAACGAGCAGCTGGAGTTTCTGGGCGACGCGGTCCTGGGGATGATCGTTGCCGATTACCTGTTCCGCTCCTATCCCGACCTGCGTGAAGGCGACCTGACGAGGCTGCGTGCACAACTGGTGAGCCGTAAGCATCTAGGCCAGGTGGCTGCGCATATCTCTCTTGGATCCTACATGCGTCTTGGCCGGGGCGAAGAGCGTTCTGGCGGCCGCCAGAAAGCAGTTCTGCTGGCGAATGCACTTGAAGCCGTGATCGCGGCGCTCTATCTCGACGGAGGATTGAAAGCTGCGACCAGGTTTGTTCTGCAGCGTGTCGTCGAGCCTTATATGGACGACCTGCACTCTGCGCTCGAAGCAGGACAGGCTATGGGCGATCACAAATCTGCCCTCCAGGAGTGGCTGCAGGCGCATAAGGCAGGTTCTCCGCAGTACACCGTCAAGGCCGAGTCGGGGCCTGATCATCGCAAGCGGTTCCTGGTGGAAGTCGAAGTCGTGAGTGATGCAGAGCCGTCGCGGGTGGTAGCGCAGGGAATGGGAAGCACCAAGAAAAAGGCCGAGCAGGAAGCAGCTCGTCTCGCTTATGGTGCGCTCCTCGCCTCCGAACACCAGAACAATGACGAAGACGCGAGCGTTTCGCCGCTGGCAGGGCGGGCCTCCTGATGCACTCTTCTGCTGACGATCCGTCAGGCTCTGGGCGGCACGTGCAGAACCACGATGAAGAGGAAGTTGTCGAGGTCGTCACGACTTCTGTCCTGATCGAAGAAGTGCGCTACGAGGTGCGGACCGATCCTCCGTACAGGCCCGGACATCATCTGAACCTCTCGGCAATTGTGCTGGACCGCGCCCGCTCGCTGATGGCAGTCATGATTCTCGCGACCTTCGTCCTGACGTTTCTCGTGCAGCCCTTTCGCATCCCGTCAGAAAGCATGGAAAGAACACTGCTGGTCGGCGACTTCCTGCTGGTCAACAAGGTCATTTACAGTCCTCCGGGCCATTGGGGCTGGCTGCTGCCGTACCGCCAGCCGCAGCGGGGCGATATCGTTGTCTTCCATTTTCCGCTCGATCCCGACGATCATGTAGTGAAACGATTGATCGGCGAAAACGGCGACCATCTGCATATGCTCGATGGCGTGGTGTACCGGAATGGCACGCCGCTGATCGAGCCGTACACCTTGCAGGCGACCTCGCCAGTGAACGACGGCCGCGATGCTTTCCGCGACAATTTTCCCGCAGCCCGGTTCACTGATCCGGGTGTCGACGCGCACTGGTGGACTGAACTGCACCATGATCTTTCACAGGGCAACCTGGTCGTTCCGCCGGATCGTTACTTCGTGCTGGGAGACCATCGTGACGACAGCCGCGACAGCCGCTACTGGGGATTTGTGCCGCGTGAGAACGTAGTCGGCATGCCATTGCTGATCTATTTCTCAGTGCTCGAGCCGTCGCGGAGTGACCGGTCGCCCATCCCGCCATCGATGCAGGATGATAGACTCGGCAACAGTGCGGTTGGTCGTATACTGAGCTTCGCGCGATGGGAACGTACCCTGCGCGTGGTGCAGTAGAGTGGTCATTACCGGCGCCTGATGTGCAGTTCAACCATGCCTGATCTCGAGACAAAAAACCGTGATGTTGTAGTCGTGAGTCCGGAGCCGACGCCCCGCGATCTTACCCCGGAAGAGCGCAAAGCCGAAGAGACGCCGCTGGAAGCGTTCGCGTCCATTTGCGGCATCCTGGTGATCGGCCTGTTTGCGCTTACCTTCATCTTCCAGAATTTCATGATCCCCTCGTCTTCCATGGAGAAGACGCTGCTGATTGGCGACCACGTCCTGGTTGATCGCGTCACGCTTGCGCCACGCACGCACTGGGCGCCGTTTGTGCATTATCGCGATGTGCGCCGTGGCGATATTATCGTTTTCTTCAAGCCGGGCTATCCCGACCTCTACCTGGTGAAGCGTGTCGTCGGTATACCGGGCGATCGCATCCATTTGCGGAATGGCACAGTCTTCCTGAATGGCGCAGCGCAGAATGAGCCGCTTGCCGCCAAGACGGATTACAGCAATTACTCGCCCTACAAAGACGACTTTCCTGCCGTTCCAACCAGCGAAGCGCCCGACGTCGAGCCGACCTGGAGTGCTGAACTGCCGTCGCACATTCAGGGCGACGACCTGGTCGTGCCGCCGGGCCACTACTTCGCCATGGGCGATAACCGGCCCAATTCGCTCGACTCCCGCTACTGGGGCTTCGTTCCACGCGAGAATATCGTCGGACGGCCGTTGTTTGTTTACTGGTCCTTCATCACGTCGGAATCGCAGGAGTACAAGACCAGCGCCTCGGAGCGCGTCAGCTTTATGACGCATATGGTTGTTCACTTCTTTGACCAGACACGCTGGAGCCGTACTCTCCACCTGATCCGCTGACCCACGGCATGAGCACCGGACCGAACTTCGATCCTGCGACTCCCGGCCCTGCAGTTTCCGGCTCTGCGACGACTGGTGACGAAGTTCGTCTGGATTCCAGTCCTGCTTCTATCGAGAGCGCCGAATCCGAGCGCTCCAACGGGCACATCCCAGGGCCGCGGCACTGGCTGCCGCTGATCATCGTGATTGTGCTGGCGCTTGCCATCGTGGTTCCGCCGCTCTTCAATATCGGCCGCTACCAGCACCGCATTGCCGATAACATCAGTCGCAGCCTCGGACGGCCTGTCCATTTTTCGAAGATCACACTTCGCCTCCTGCCCCGGCCGGGCTTCGACCTCGATGACTTCACCGTGGAAGAAGGGCCGGGCTTCGGGCCGGAACCGATTCTGCATTCGTCGTCGGTCCGCGCGTCGGTTCGGCTGCTCTCGCTTTGGCGCGGACGGCTGGAGATTGCCCGGATCGCTCTCGAAGAGCCGAGTCTGAACCTGGTGCGCAACGCGGAAGGCCGATGGAACTTTGCCTCGGTGATGACGCAGGCTTCGCAAACCCAGGTCGCACCCACCGGTCAGCGTGGTCCCGGCCGGACTCTCCGGTTCCCTTACATCGAAGCCTCGAATGCCCGTATTAACTTCAAATACGGTGACGAAAAACAGCCGTTTTCGTTTATGAATGGCGACTTATCCATCTGGCTGGAGAACCCGGAAGAGTGGCAGCTTCGTTTCAGAGCGCAGCCGGTCCGAACCGACATGCCCCTGTTCGCTTCGAACACCGGGCTGATCCGGGCGGAAGGTTCCATGCAGCGCGCCGGTTCACTCGGCGATATTCCATTGAACCTGACGATGGACTGGACCCATGCGCCGCTTGGCCAGCTGGGACGCCTCTTCGGTGGTGAGGACCAGGGATGGCGCGGAGAGCTGCAGGTGCGCTCGCGCCTGACCGGAACGCCGACAAAGCTCGCCATCCAAACCACCATGCAACTCGACGATCTGCATCGAGTAGA
Organism: uncultured Acidobacteriaceae bacterium; assembly: GCA_964245665.1. Classification (GTDB taxonomy): domain Bacteria; phylum Acidobacteriota; class Terriglobia; order Terriglobales; family Acidobacteriaceae. The sequence continues at coordinate 17,329 of CAXTNK010000060.1, read as the reverse complement.
GTTTGCGCCGGACCAGTCCCTGAGCTACTCGGCCAGTTGCACCGGCACGTATGAGAAAGCGCTGGAGCAGCTGCGGGACCTAGCCTGCGCCGTTCCGCTTGGCAACGGCCAGCTTGGAGTATCCGGAACCATACGGCCATCGGGCGATGCTCCCGGGACGCAACTTGATCTATCGCTTGTAGATGCGCCGGCTTCAGGTGCACTTGATTTTCTGCGGCTGACGCGTGAACGGATCAGCAGGGACTTGGCAGTGTCCGGGTTGGTCAACGGTCACTTTGCGCTGGACTACAGCCAGGGTGAGACCACTGTTTCCGGCAGCGCTGTGACCCGCCAGTTGAGCATCAGCGCTCCCGGCCTGCATACGCCGCTAACGTTGGGAGAGCTGCACCTGGCAACGTTAGACGCGGCTGCTGGTCGAGGACACGCCGCCACTGGCAAAACGCCTGGCCGTGCGGCCGTCATTTCGCGTCCGCAGGCAGCGGGCACCCCATTGTCACTACTGCTTTCTCCTGTGAAGGTTGACCTCGGATCGTCATCGCCGCTGATTGTGGACGGAGTCTTAAACCGCCAGAGCTTTCTGCTGCATTTTGGCGGACGCGGCGAGCTGGCGAGGATGGTGCCCGCTATCCGCGACCTGGGCATCTTCGCGCCTGGAATCGAAGCCCTCCAGCCGAAGGGTGAGGCCAACATCGACTTGCAATTGCGCGGCCCATGGCTCGTCCCCATGGAGGCGCTTACAGACGACGAGAACCATGCAGGCGCATCCGTTTCGGCGAGTGGCAGCATCAGTTTGCGCGATGCCAGCCTGGTAACTCCCTACCTGGCTGCGCCACTCGGTATCCGTAGCGCACAGGCATCTATTTCCGGTATCCAGGGTGGCCCGACGCAGGTGGCCTGGAGTGGCATTGTAGGTCAGTATGGGCCGATTCGATTTACGGGAAATTTCCGTGTCCCGGTCGCGTGTGAAGCCGGAACTGCCAGCCCGACGCTGTGCCAGCGCCAGTTCGATATTAGCGTGCCGGCGCTGAACATCGGCACATTGCCGACGGTGATGATGGGCAATCATCCTGTGATGCATGAGTTGATCCAGGGGATCAGGAATCGAATCGCGAACGACACCGGCCCGAACAGCTGGCCACCTCTGCATGGCACCATCCGCGTAGCCAGGGCCACCCTGGATGCGCTTGTACTGGATGACGTGGTGGCGAATATCGAGATGCAGGGCAGTCATGTCAGGATCGAGTCGCTGGACGCAAAGGCTCTTGACGGAACACTCCACTTTGGCGGCACTCTCGAAGCCGGTGCTTCGCCTGTCTACCATCTGGATGGTCAATTGAACCAGGCCAGCCTGGAGGAAGTCGGGGACCTGTTCAACCAGGACTGGGGGACGGGCACCATCAATCTTGCGAGTCATTTGAGTCTGAGCGGCCTGACACGGACGGATCTTCTGTCCTCTGCGCAGGGGATATTTCACTTCGCCTGGAGTGGCGGGGGCCTGCCGTTCGCGGCTGATGCCAGGAGTGTCGCACCGCCGTTCGCGCACTTTGACCAGTGGACTGCTGATGGACAGGTGCAGGATTCCGGCCTGACGCTGGAACAAAGCCTGCTGAGCGGAGCAAACGCGGCGCGAGCCGTTCAGGGTACGATCGGCTTCGACACAGCGCTGAACCTCAAGGCTGCTGCTGCTCCAATGTCTGCATCGACTGTGCCTAACTCCGACAGCGGCACGCTCAGTGGCACCATGGCCGCACCGGTCTTTACACCTGATCCGCAGCCGTGATCTTTCCGGTTTAGTGTTTGTCCGGCTGCGTGTAGTGGATCTGCTGGACGTGAACGCTTGCCGTTGTCTCCGGGACGATGCCGTCATTCACCTGCACTTCTGTCGGTTCGCCCTGCAGCAGGACGCGATGCGTGGCCTGCCCATGCGCCGGCACATACATCCGTTCGGTCACGGAATTGCTGACCGAGGTGACAGTGACGGGAACATTCGCACCCGAGCCTCCGCTGTTGGTGACCTCGACGGCGATGAGGTATGACCCTTCGCCGCTGGCTCCACTGGGAAAGGCACCGGTGATCGTGAGGTCGGGCAGACCATGGTCGGTGTAGACCCAGTCTTCGAAGAACTGGTGTACATCTTTCGCGGTCACGGTTCCGGTTGACGATGGCGCCAACGGTGCTGACGCCAGCGCGGTTACGACGAGCTGTTCGAAGTAGTCGTCGTGGGTGTCCATCTTCGCGTCGTAGGCCTTCAGAGCTGCCTGCAGTGCCGCATCGCCGACCAGCGAGCGGAGCATCCACAAAACATAAGTAGCCTTGGTGCGATAAAAGATGGCGTCCGAAGCATTCAGCAGGCTGGGTCGATCGCCCACCGACGCGCCAAGGTCAGTCGCGCCATCTCCCGGCTCTGCGAGCGACAGGGCCGACCGCTGTTCATCCAGCTGCGCCAGTGCGGCGTCGCGGTCTTTCGTCTGCTCCGTCCAGAGACTTGCCATGAAATGGGCGATGCCCTCGTTCAACCAGGGGCGTGGAGACTGAAAGTAGGCATGCGAGAGCGAGTGGCTCATGGGTGCAGTCAACTGCTCGGCTGTCAGCGGCTGCATGCCAGTAAAAAGGGTCTGGCGTTCCTCGAAAGGAGCGTCCTGCGAATTGGCAAGGTCAAGGATGGCGAGGGACGGCTTGGGCCGGTCGGGCAAAGATGATTCGAGCCAGGCGCGCAGCAGCGGGGTCACTATGGAAGCGGCGGCGAGATAAGGCTGGGTGTCGCCCTCATCTGCGGGCCGCGCGTAGAGATCGAGTGCATTGCCGCTACGCTTCTGACGATTCGCCAGGAAGATGCTCAGCGTCTGAAAACCGAGCGGCGTCTCAGGCAGCGAGGCTTTTGCCAGGCCTGGAATGTGGGTATCCGCATCCCCGGGTGTGAAGGAAACGGGCACCACCGTTCCATCGAGGATGGCGACGTTTGGCGCGTTCCCCGTTGTCTCGGACGAGACAGCCAGCGAAACCAGTGCATTGGACTGGCGGAGTTTGGTCTGCCCGACCTGCGCGAACAGTTTGTCGCCATCGCCCAGGCGCACAGGGACGGACGAGACGGGATACCAGGCGACATTTCCAAAGCCGCGGATGCCAACGAAGCTCGCTGAAACCTGGTCCCAGTCCGACTGCAGGGCTGCATCGCCGGGTGTGCCGATCTGCTGCAGCCGCGTGGCATCCTGGGCAATGCTGCCGCTGTAGAGGACGTCCAGATCGAGGCTGGCGCCGGGCGCGAGGGGCTGCGGCAGTGCGACTTCGGCTTCATGCAGCTGGCCTGTGTGGTCGATGTCGCTGGGGATCGTCGTTTCGGCGAACTTTGCCGGTTTCTGATCAGGAACGAGCCGGATATGGTCCCAGGTAAGGGTCGAGGACAATTGCAAAGGAAGCTGCCTGAGCGGCTGCTTGCCGTCATTACGCACCGTGAATCGTGCACGCGTGGTTATAGCGTGGCTGCCCGGGTGCAGGCTGACGTCGAGCGCATAACGGGTGAAAGTCATGGCTGCACGATCGCCGTCTGTGACAGTGCTGACGACGTCAGAAGCATGCTGGGCGGGGTTGGCGCTCGGTGAAGTGGTGTCCCCATTCGATCGCGAGAAGATGACGGTCCCGTGGGGGGCGACAGTTGTCTGCGAGGGAGCCGAAGATTCACTCGATTGCTGGGCACGGGCGGTCGCGGCAATGAGGAGCAATACGCCTAAACCTCCCCAAAGCCTCACGAACCCAACCCTTTCATTTTCTTCGGCTTGGAAGGATTAACTTCATGTGCTCGCTCCGATATGGCATTGCCGGCAAAACGGGCGCGTCGCTGCCGGGAAGCCTCATAGAGCACAACTGCTCCAGCTGCCGATACATTCAGCGATGACACCTTGCCGGCCATCGGAATGCGCAGTAGCTGGTCGCAGGTCTTCCTCACCAGTTCATGGAGTCCTTCACCTTCGCGGCCCAGAACCAGGCAGCAGGGCCCGAGATAGTTGTACTGGTCGTAATCAATGGTGCCGCGCTCGTCCAGGCCGATACACCACACATTCCGCTCTTTCAGCCATTCGAGGGAACGCACCAGGTTGACGACTTTGGCGATCCTGACGTGCTCAGCAGCACCGGCGGAAGCCTTGATAGCCACCGGCGAAAGCGGCGCGGACCGTCGTTCGGTCATGATGACGCCATCGACCCCGGCCCCGTCAGCCACGCGCAGAAGAGCGCCAAGATTCTGCGGGTCTTCGACGCCGTCCAGGGCAAGCAGAAGAGAATCCTTCGCCGTATCGTCGGTCAGAAGGTCTTCGATATTGAGGAACGTACGGTTGCG
>CAXTNK010000060.1:0-12986 GCA_964245665.1 uncultured Acidobacteriaceae bacterium | reverse complement strand
CACCAAGGCGACGACGCCCTGGGGGGACGGTGTCTTGGCCAGCCGTGCGAGGTGTTCGCGAGGTTCGAGCCGGACGCGAATGCCGGCAGCTTTACACGCCTCTACCAGCTCTTCCAGTCGTTTGTCCTGCCGCTCGCGGGCGATGCAGATGTGATCAAATTCACGGCTTCCCGAGCGAATTGCTTCGGTGACGGGATGAAGCCCGTACAAAACTTCCATAAGCCCAAGTGTAATCGCTGTGCGTTGCAGCGTCGTCCGTCAGGGTGCAGGCAGGATGCCGGCGATGCGCATCACAGCAGACACTCTTTGTAGAATGGTGGTCAACATGGGCAAGGTGGCCAAAAATAATCCAAAATCGGACGCGGCAAGCGTCTTTGACGTGAACGCAAGCGTCTCTACTAGCAACATGACCGCAGCAGCCATTGCGATTGCCGAACAAACCCAGCAGAATAATGCTGTGGCACAGGCTCTGAAGCGCCATGATGCCGGCGTGCTGGATGACCTGATTGTCCAGTACCAGCACCGGTTGATGCGTTACCTGCTTTACCTGACGAGCAGCCGCGAAATTTCCGAGGACATTTTCCAGGAAACCTGGATGCGTGTCCTGATGCGCGGGGCCCAGTTTAACGGTAATTCCCGGTTTGATACATGGCTGTTCACCATCGCCCGCAACCTGGTCGTCGACATGCGCCGCAAGCGCACCATGGCCAGTCTGGAAGAGCTCTGCGAGACGCACGAAGATGAGCGGCCGTTTGAAGTTCCCGCTGTCGGGCCGTCACCCTTCGAAACCTGCCAGCTACGCGAAAACAGCAGCCGTGTTGCTGCCGCCCTTCTCACATTGGAGCCACTCTATCGAGAGGTGCTGATCCTTCGGTTTCACGAAGAACTGTCGCTCGAAGAGATTGCGCAGGTGACGCATGCACCATTGTCTACGGTCAAGTCGAGACTCTACCGCGGACTGGCGGCTCTCCGCCCGCGCATGCTTGCGCAGGAACAGCGTCCGGAGCCGAAAATTGAGCAAAGAGTTGAGCGCGCCGACTCCCGCCGAGCCGAGGTCAGAGGTTAAAGATGGACGGCTTGCACACTTCGCAGCTCACTCGCAGGGAGACACATTCCGCAGGCACTTTTGCCGCGGAAGATAGCGCCCTGCTGAATGCCCTGACCGGTGTAGACAAGCAGACCGACCTTGTCGTGAACCGTACCCGGCGTCGTGTTTTCTGTGCGAACCTGGACCGGGACCAGCAGAAGAAGGATCGTCGTAAACAAAGCAGGATGATCGCTGTTTTTTGTCTGCTATTCCTGATCCTGCTGACGCCAGCCCTTTGGACGAGTATTGATAGCTTCCTTGCGGGAGCACACTTTGTTGATACCCAGGCTCAAATGTATCTGCTTCCGCTCATGCTCTTTCCGGGGATCGTGGCTATTGCGATTATCGCCTTCAAGAAGCAGCAAGACCGGGAAAGCCGCCGCGAATCCTAGATTTTCTTTGCTCGTCGAAGTTACTTAAATTAGCAAGCTGTCAAAATATCAGCGCGACTCGTCATGCCCTTTTCCCAATCGCAAAACCCGGATACATATTCGTCCCTGACTGATGAACTGCGGCTGCTTCCCCGGTGGTCCATCGGCCTCGCGATCGTAAGTTTCGTAGCGGTCGAGTATCTTTTCTGGGTTTATTTCCCTGAACACCGCCATCATCCCGGGCCCCCCGCCGGTTTCCATGCCTACTTTTCTATTTCATGGGGTCTGTACGCGGCGCTCTATGCACTGGCGATCGGCTATGTGAGCAAGGATGCGCCGCGCCGAAATATGAGTTCGCCCTTCTGGATACTGGCATGCCTGCTGGCTCCGGGAGGAATAGGCGCGGTCCTTTATTTTCTAATGCGACAGCCAATTGCCTCTACCTGCCCAGCCTGCGGCACCCAGGTGCACAGCGACTATCACTTCTGTCCCCAGTGCTCCTTTCAGGTGTCAAATTCGTGCGGTGTCTGTTTTCGCAGCGCGAGGATCACGGATCTCTACTGCGTGCACTGCGGCCATGAGCTCGCGAAAGACAACACACCGGCCCGGCTTCGCGCTTTCACCAGTTAGTTCCCGATTTCAAGCGCTGGAGTTGCGTTGGCCGTGAAGTCGACGCTTACTATACTCTCGAAGCATGGCGATTACCGCACTCATCGTAGACGACGAGCAACTCGCGCGAGAAGAGTTGCAATACCTGCTTGATTCTGCGGGCGATGTTGAAGTCGTAGGACAGGGCCGGAACGGTATCGAGGCCGTGGATATGATCCGCAAACTTGAGCCGGATGTAGTTTTCCTCGATGTCCAGATGCCCGGTCTGGATGGCTTCGCTGTCTTGAAGAAACTGCTGGAGAAGGATCATCGCGATGCATTGCCGCACATCATATTTGCAACAGCGTTTGATCATTATGCGGTGCGGGCTTTCGACGTGAACGCGATCGATTATCTGTTGAAGCCCTTTGATCGCGCCCGCGTGATGCAGGCTGTCGACCGGGCGCGCCATCGCATTGCCGAGAATGAAACTCATGTTCATCCCTCCACGCAGAAAAATGGGGCAATTGCATCGGACTCGGCAGACAGTCGGCTGGACGCTCTGATCAAGCTGATTGAACAGAACCAGTCTCAACCGAGCAGGCCATATGGCGCGCAGAGTGGCAAGATTGTGCTGCAGGCACAGGGACGTTTGCTCTTGGTTGATCAGAAAGATATCTGTTTCGCTTCGATCGATGAAGGGATTATCCACGTCGTGACGCCGACAATCGAGGGCCAGTCAAAATGTCGCACGCTGGAAGAGTTGTTGGATCTTCTTGACCCGGCATTGTTCTGGAGAGCGCATCGTTCTTACCTGGTGAATATCAACCAGATCAAGGAAGTAGTGCCATGGTTCAAGAGCAGTTACCAGCTGCGTATGAGCGATAAAAAGCTGACCGAGGTTCCAGTCAGCCGTGCGCAGACGAAGCGCCTTCGCGAACTCTTCAAACTTTGAAGAGTTTTCTATCTAGAACAGTTCGATCTAATGCTGCTCTTGCCCCTGCACCATCACCATGCGCAGGTCGAGTATGGTGGAGTCGGGATGGATCGCAAATTGAATCAGGTCTGCATCTGCGCCGACCCTTAGTTGGCCTCGTCCCAGCAGCTTGCCAGGATTCTCCGTGGCCAATTTAAAGGCTTCGGCTATTGGAAGTTCGCACATCCGCATGGCTTTTAGAACAGTGTCGCGCAAAGGACACGCGGCGCCCGCCAGCAACTGCGAGCCTTCGAGAGTAAGACGGCCGTCGGAAGAAAGTAAGACGCATCCGCCGACTGCCGTGGTGTATCCGCCCGGCGGCATGCCTGCTAATGCAACACTGTCAGATACGAGAATGCAATTTGCCGAGCCCTTGGCCCGCAGCATCACCTTCAGTGTTTCGGCAGGCAGGTGGTGGCTATCGGCGATGAGTGTTGCAATCAAGCGGTCGTCCCCAAGTTGCGTCCAGATGGCATTGGGATGACGAAGTACTTCCAGGGCTATACCGTTTCCGAGGTGTGTGGATAGTCGAGCTCCTGCCTCGACCGCAGCCACGATTTGTACGTGTGTTGCAGAAGTATGTCCGATCGCTACCAGCACGCCATGCGTCACAAGGGTGCGAATATAGTCCACACTGTTGTCGAAATGCGGTGACATTGTGACCATCCCAACGAGTCCGTCGCAGGCATTTTGCCATCGATGGAACTCGGCAATGTCGGGCTTTCGTATGTCGTTCCGCGGGTGTGCACCACGATAACCGTCGTCCGCGCTGATATGCGGCCCTTCAAGATGGATGCAGGGGATCATGTGTCGCGCGAGACTGCTGCTGCGACGGGCCTGTGCAATCGCTTCAACCGCTGAGAGGAGTTTTTGTTCAGATGCCGTGATGAGCGTCGGAAGGAAGGTCGTGGTACCGAGCAGACTTAGCTTCCGTGCGAGTAGCACGACCGTGTCGGATGTGAGAGTCTCTGCGTTAAGATCACATCCTCCATAGCCATTGACCTGTAAGTCGATCAGCCCTGGGGAAAGCCAAAGCTCCTCTTCGTGCGCAGAAGGCTTGATGGACTGGATCAGACCATCTTCCACTTCGATGTCGATCGAATTTCCGTCTGCCGTGTTACGACCCTTGATGGTTTTCTTCATACGGTTTGCTCGCCTGTCAGTTGACAGCAGGCGAGTAGATACTAGAATTCGTCTGGATCAACTATAGGTCAGTCTTCTGCTTCTGTCGTTTTTTTCGAACCATTTCCAGAAAGCTCTGCAGGACCGGATTTTCGTGCAAGGGCGACCAGGCGAGCACCAGTTCAACACTGGCCGCAGGATCTGCCAGCGGAACAAAAACAACTTCACCTGAGCTCAAAATGCGCGATCCGAGTGGCAGAATCGCAACACCTTCGCCGGCTTCAACCAGTGCGATGACTCCGGATGACACACTCGCGGTCGCGCCAATCTTCGGCGAGAAGCCTGCATCCGTGCAGAGGGTAATTACCTTGTCAAAAACGGCAGGCGAATACTTGCGATCATTCAGTACGAATAAATCTTCGGAAAGCTCGTTGATCAGTATCCTGCGCTTTTGCGAGAGGCGATGATTAATCGGCAGCACCGCATAAAGAGCCTCGGTCTGGAAATGCTCGGAGCGGACAACAGCAATGGGCAGCGAGGTAAGCGGCCGGGTGAAGCCGACATCGATCGATCCTGTCTGCAGCGCACGGTATTGCATGGCCGGCGCAAGCTCGACCAGCGACACATGTACGTCTGGAAAGCGTCGGCGAAATTCGCGGATCATTGAGGGAAAAAATATACCTGTACCGCCCACGAAAAAGCCGATGGTAAGAGTTCCAACCTCTCCGCGAATGGATCTGCGCACATTCGAGATTGCCTTGTCCGCGGAAGAAAGGACAATGCGGGCATCCTCCAGAAACTGCTCGCCATGCCACGTCAATCGAACCTGTCGGTTTCCGCGATCGAACAGCACAACTCCTAGCTCGGTCTCGAGATCGCGCACCTGCTCGCTGATCGCGGACTGGGCTACATGCAAAAGTCGCGCAGTACGCCCAAAGCCCGCATTTTCAGCGACCGCGACGAAGTACCGTAAGTGTCGGAGTTCCACGAGGTTAATTGTACGCGCCTGTTGTCATCGGTTATTCCGAACGATCCGTCCGGAATAAAGTTCGGTTCCAAACTCCCGGACGTGAGTCAATAGGGAGGTAGCGGTTTTTCCGATGGTTGCGCATCACTCCCGGAAGGGGACACATCAAACGTGTGGATCGTTAAACTGGCGCTCGACCGCCCTTACACATTCATCATCCTCGCCCTGCTCATCCTGATCATGAGTCCGGTGCTGATTCTGCGCACCCCGACGGACATCTTTCCAAATATCAATATTCCAATCGTGGCTGTTGCATGGCAGTACACGGGACTCGATCCCGAGGAGATGGAAGGTCGACTGGTCACGCCTTACGAAAAAGCGCTAACGACGTTGGTCGACAACATTGAGCACACGGAATCGACTTCGTACAACGGTGTTGCTGTGGTGAAGATTTTCCTGCAGCCGGGTGCCAGCCTGGATACAGCGAATGCCCAGGTGACCGCTGCTTCACAATACCTGCTACGACAGTTACCGCAGGGAACGCTGCCACCGGAGATCATCAACTTCAGCGCATCGAGCGTGCCGATCTTGCAGATTGGTGTATCCGGCAACGGCTTAGACGAACAACAGCTTTCGGATCTAAGTACCAACTTCGTGCGGCCAGCGCTGGTAACAGTGCCTGGCGCTGTTCTGCCTCAACCTTATGGAGGTAAGCAGCCGCAGATCAGCGTCAGCATGGACCAGGAGAAGATGCAGTCAAAAGGCATCTCGCCCATCGACATTTTGAACGCTATGAACGCGCAGAATGTGGTGCTTCCGTCGGGCACTGTGAAGATTGGATCCGAGGAATACGATGTCCGCACTAATGCGGCGCCCCGCACACTTGATGAACTAAGCATGCTGCCGATCAAGCACGTAAACGGAGCGATGATCTATCTGCGCGACGTCGCATTGGTGAGCAACGGCTCGTCCTTCCAGACCAATGTCGTGCGACAGGATGGCCGGCGCGGCGTACTGATCAGTGTGCTCAAGGCAGGAAATGCATCGACGCTGAGCGTAGTGGAAGGCATTAGAAAAATGCTGCCCCGCGTAGCACAGACTGTGCCATCAAGCCTGAAGATGACGCCGCTCAGTGATCAGAGCGTCTTCGTCCGTGCTGCTGTTTCCGGAGTGATCCGGGAGGCAATTATCGCTGCCGCTCTCACGGGATTGATGATCCTGCTGTTCCTGGGCAGTTGGCGCTCGACGCTCATTATCGCAGTATCCATTCCGTTGTCGATTCTCTCTTCGGTCATCGTCCTGAGCCTGCGGGGCGAGACGATCAACACCATGACGCTCGGGGGACTCGCCCTGGCAGGCGGCATCCTGGTCGACGATGCAACGGTAACGATTGAGAACATCGAGCGCTTTCTCGAGAACGGGTATGAGTTGCGCGAAGCGATCCTTGACGGCGCCGCGCAAATTGCCGTGCCCGCGCTTGTTTCAACGCTGTGCATCTGTATTGTTTTTTGGCCGATGTTCTTTCTGACAGGAGTGTCGCGCTACCTGTTCGCGCCACTCGCAGAGGCGGTCATGTTCGCCATGATCGCCTCTTACATCCTTTCGCGCACCCTCGTACCGACGCTTGCGATGTACCTGTTGCGGGCCAAACAACATGGGCCGACACTCAATCCTTTCATTCGCTTTCAGCGGCGCTTCGAGGCTGGTTTCGAGTCCGTGCGCGCAGCCTACCAGGTGTTGCTCACCCAGCTGGTCTTCTCGCGCAAAATGTTTGTGCCGGCTTTTTTACTTCTCTGCTTATGCGCGTTCCTGCTGCTTCCGTTCCTTGGTCAGGACTTCTTTCCGAACACCGATTCGGGTGAGTTTATTCTGCATGTTCGCGGCAGGACCGGTCTGCGTATCGAAGAAACAGCGCGGCTCGCGGACCTGGTCGAGACATCGATCCGCCGGACGATTCCGCCCAACGAAGTGAACAACATTCTTGATAACCTCGGGCTGCCCTACAGCCCTATGAACACGATGCACAGCACTTCCGGCATGGTGGGTGCTGCCGATGGTGACATCATGGTGACGCTTGATGAGCATCATCATCCGACTGCTAATTACGTAAAAGAACTGCGCAGGAAACTTCCGCTCGAGTTTCCCGGAACGACCTTCTATTTTCTCCCAGCGGATATCACGACTCAGATTCTCAACTTCGGCCTGCCGGCGCCGATCGATATCCAGATTCAGAGCAACGATGTGGAAGCGAGCACGGCTGAAGCAACGTCAATGTTGACGCAGCTACGGCAGGTTCCAGGGCTTATCGATCTCCGCATCGAGCAGCCGACAGATTATCCGACGCTCGATGTGAACGTTGACCGAACCAAGGCCGAGCAGGGCGGCTACACTACCCGCGATGTAGCGCAGAGCGTGCTGAATACTCTAAGCGGTAGCTTTCAAATTACTCCGATGTTTTTTCTGAATTACAAGAACGGTGTCGATTATCAACTGGTCGCGCAGACGCCTCAATACCGGATGAGTTCGATTCAGGCGTTGAATAACATTCCTATCAACTCGACGACGGCCACGCCGCGAGCTACGCCCGAGGTGCTGGGAGATCTGACATCGATCAAGCGCGGTAAAGAACTGGCAATCGTCTCGCACTACAACATACGGCGTGTAGTCGATATCTACGGAGCTGTCCAGGACCGCGATCTTGGCGCGGTTGCTAAAGATGTTGAAGCTAACGTCAACCGGCATGAAAAACAAATGCCCCGCGGCATGTTTGTGTCGGTGCGTGGCCAGGTGCAGACCATGCGCAGTTCCTATGTATCGCTGCTTGGCGGACTGGTTTTCGCGATCGTGCTGGTCTACATGCTGATCGTCGTTAATTTTCAATCGTGGCTCGATCCGTTCATCATTATCACTGCACTCCCTGCCGCGCTAGCAGGCATTGTTATCTTCCTGTTCCTGACGCACACGACGCTCAGCGTACCGGCATTGATGGGCTCGATCATGTGTATGGGTGTGGCGACGGCCAATAGTATCCTGGTCGTCTCGTTTGCGAAGATTCGCTACTCTGATCATGGCGATGCGATTCTTGCGGCGATAGAGGCAGGTGCAACGCGCTTCCGCCCGGTATGCATGACGGCACTCGCGATGATCATCGGCATGGTGCCGATGGCCCTGGGCCTGGGCGATGGTGGGGAACAGAATGCTCCGCTCGGACGCGCAGTCATCGGTGGCTTGATGTGCGCGACCGTGGCGACCCTGATCTTTGTTCCGGCTGTGTTTGGACTGCTACATAGTGCGAAGAAACAAGATCCTGAAGCAGTGGAGCGGAACGGCAAGCGGCTACCGCAGCACGCATGATTGAACACGATGGCACGTCTGATGGCAACGAGATGAGCAGAGGAAAAACGATGCGACAGAATGAAACGAACCTGGCTGGTGAGATGCATCAGAGCACGTCCGAGAAGATGGAAGATACGCGTGAGAGCACCACTTCCCCTGAGGTCGGGCCTCACGCAGCCGAAGGACAGACGGAGCCGCCGATTGTGCTGGATCCGAACCGTAAACTTGGGCGTGGGCCGATCATCGCCGCAGTTTTCGCAGCCCTGCTGCTTGGCTTCTTTATCGTGCTCGGCATTCATGGGCGGGTGCACGCGGAGGCGTCACTCACCAGTACAACCCAACAGGATTCCGTGATGGCTGTGGCCGTAACAACCCCGAAACACGGTTCGGACGCACTCGAAATCACTCTTCCTGCGAATACACAGGCCTTCATTGACACGCCTATCTATGCGCGTACAAATGGATACCTGCGGCACTGGTACGCGGACATTGGCGCTCACGTTCATGCGGGCCAGGTGCTGGCAGAGATTGAAACTCCTGAACTCGATCAGCAGGTGCAGCAGGCACAGTCTGACCTTGCGACTGCGCAGGCCAACGAGCAGCTTGCACAGATTACTGCGGAGCGATGGAAGAAGCTCGTAGCGAAGAATGCTGTTTCGAAACAGGAAGCAGACCAGGCTTCGAGTGACTTGCAGGCACGCAGTTCTGCGCTTGAATCAGCTAAAGCAAATGTGCGGCGTCTGCAGCAGTTGCAGGGTTTTGAAAAGATTGTCGCACCATTCGATGGCGTCATCACGGCGCGCAACGTTGACATTGGCTCGCTGATCCAGTCGGGCGACAGTGACGCGCCGCGTGCCGAGTTATTTCACATGGCGGCGACAGACAAGCTTCGTTTGTTCGTGCCTGTCCCTGAGGTCTATGCGAACAATGTGCATAACGGAGGCAAGATCCTTGTCACTTCAGATGCCTCGCCGAACATGAAATTTACGGGCGCAATCGTACGCAACTCTGATGCGATCGATATGGCAAGCCGTACGTTGAATGTTGAAGTCGATGTAATGAATGCTGACCACAAGCTGCGACCGGGTCAGTATGCTTTCGTGCATCTTCCTGTTCCGCCAACGAACTCAGCGATGACTGTTCCGTCGAATGTGATCCTGTTCCGTGGTGAGGGATTGCGTGTCGGCGTGGTGCGTGATGGCCGTGTGCAGCTGGCGCCGGTGCAGATCGGAAATGATTACGGCGCGACAGTAGAAATTACATCGGGCCTGGAGCCGCAGGACCAGGTAATTCTGAATCCTTCTGACTCGCTGGCGCAGGGTGAGCGGGTGCGCGTGGAGAAGGGAGAAGCGGAATGAGCTACGTCTCAAAGCATCGTGGCACGTTGTTAGTTGCTCTCGCGTTTATGCCTTTGACCGGCTGCATGGTGGGTCCCAAATACTCAGCGCCGGCAGCGTTTACAGCACCAGATTTCAAAGAAGCTCAGCCGGCATCGTTTGCCGCACAGGATGGATGGAAGCGAGGGCAGCCAGGCGACACCAGGCTGAAGGGCGACTGGTGGACGATCTTCGGCGACTCTGCTTTGAACGACCTGGAAGTGCAGGTGGATACGGCGAATCAGACCGTCAAAGCTGCAGAGGCCAACTTCCGAGCGGCTCGCGGGCAGGTAAGTACGGCGAAGTCTTATGAAGCGCCAACGATCAGTGTGGGACCAGGTGTCAGCACAATACGCGAATCGGCCAACGAACCATATTTCAACCGGCTGCTTGCCAGCAATGGCAGCGGCAACTTTCAGCTGCCGATCGACCTGAATTATGAAGTTGACCTGTGGGGACGCATCCGTCGCGGCGTCACCTCTGCGCGCGAGCAGGCGCAGGCGAGGGATGCTGACCTCGAAACGGCGCGTCTTAGTCTGCATGCAGAGCTGGCAATGGATTATTTTGGCCTTCGCTCGGATGATGCGCAGACGAAGCTGCTGCATGCGACGGTCGCGGCGTATCGAAACGCTCTGCAATTGACGCGGGACCGGTTCGACGGCGGGGTCGCGCCGCAATCGGATGTAACGCAGGCGCAGACGCAACTCGACCAGGCGAATGTGCAGATGACAGATATCGAGGTGCAGCGCACGGCGTATGAACACGCCATCGCCGTGCTCACTGGCAAGCCGCCGGCTGCACTGACAATCCCCGCGCTGCCAATCAATGAACAAGCGCCTGCAATTCCGAATATCCCTGGCATGATGCCGGCTGACCTGCTCGAACGGCGACCTGATATAGCTGGTGACGAGCGCAGAATGGCTTCTGCAAATGAACAGATCGGTATCGCCGAAGCCGCGTTCTATCCGACTCTTTCGCTCAGTGGCGAAACGGGATTTCAGGGTACGTCCGCGTTGAACTGGTTTACCTGGCCGAGCCGCTTCTGGGCCGTTGGACCAATGTTTTCAGAAACTCTTTTCGATGCCGGACGGCGGAAGTCACAGAAGACCATTACCGAGGCGCAATACGACAACACCATTGCGAATTATCGGCAGACCGTGCTGACGGCATTTCAACAGGTCGAAGACAATCTTGCTGCGTTGCGCGTGCTCGATAAAGAAGCACAGCAGCAGCACGAAGCCACGGCTTCTGCTGAGCAGTCGCTTGATCTTTTTACGACTCGATATGAAGGTGGAGTCGACACCTATTTGCAGGTGGTTACCTGGCAGACGGCAGCGCTCACGAATGAGCGGAACGATCTCGACATCATGCAGCGGCGCCTTGATGCGAGTGTCCTGCTGATCAAGGCACTGGGCGGCGGATGGGATACTACAAAGTTTCCGCATATCAGTTAAAACCGGTTACTGGATGAAGGTGATCTGACGTGCAAAAGGCGTCAAAAGACCATTCGGTTTATTCTTAATCTGATAAGGGGAACGAAAACGAATGTCTTGTCTTGTTTGTACTGAGTTAGAACGCCACATCCAGACCGCACGCGAGCCTGTTGCGCCAGAACTCCTGGTCGGTCTGACGGAAGCAGGAAAGCGCAATCGTGCGCATCAGCAGGAAGAACGAATTTTAAAAGCGCAGAATGATCTGGCCCGGCACCAGAAGTCGTGCGTGGTGATTCACGGGCAGCCTGAGGCAGTGGGCAAGTAGATCGGACAAGCATTGTGCTAGCCCCGTCAGGCGCTTTCGCTGTTCAGTTCAGATCAATTTGCTAAAGCCTGCACTTATCTAATGAAGCATTGCTTGAAGCATTGCCGAGAGGGCTTCTTATCTCCTGCAGCCATCTGTCCAGGTTCGCGAGCGCCTGTTCCAACTGAGTCCGAACGCAGAGGCACGGCAATGGCACTCTCAGCAGAGGGTCGCTTTCGGATTGCTCGTTCATTTCCTATTCATGTCATTGGGAAACAATTGCGGAGAGGCCGCTCACGCGCTGGCCTGCCGGAGTGTTTCCACGAGAAAGCCAATTTCCATTGCTAAGTCGAGCCACTCTAGCTGGCTCATAGTTCTTGTTCTGCTCTGCCTGATCTCGCACAGCATTCGGCTGATTGATTATGGGTTTACCGATATGTTCACTCTGTCCGTAGTCGGCAGCGTCGTAGCAGAGCCTGAAGACCTTCGCAGTCATAATGGCGTGCTCGAAGCGCAGTTGACAGCGAATGACACGGCTGAAGCAAATGGTGCGAAACGCTATTGCTATACGGATGCATCCGGCCGCGAATCACCAAACCTGCGCGTCAGTCCCGGTGACCTGGTCATCCTGCACTTGAAGAATGCGCTGACTGATTTGAGTGGCGCGGGCCTGAATGGTGCTGCGAAGTCTGCTCCGGCCATGCACATGAGCGGCCAGATGGCTATGCACATGGACGGAAAGATGGCCGACGACTGCTCGAGCGGTATCATGAGCCCGGTGTCGACCAATCTTCATTTTCACGGAATGACCATCCCGCCCGTCTGTCACCAGGACGACGTGATGAAGACCTCGGTCCAGCCAGGCGAGGCGCCATTCGAGTATCGCTTCCGCGTGCCTGCGGACGAGCCGCCCGGCCTGTACTGGTATCACCCGCACATCCATGGCTTCAGCAAGGACCAGCTGCTCGGCGGTGCATCCGGCGCGCTGATCGTCGAGGGTATCGAGCGAGCGAAGAAGGCAGCGGGCGGATTGCCTGAGCGGGTCTTCATCATTCGCGACCAGGACCTGCTGAATCCCAATGCTCCGCCGGCTGTGTCAGAACCTGTGGTGCCGAAGTTTCTGATTGATCGAGATGGCGATGCTGCCAACAATGGTACCGGATTCGGCAAGCCGGCCAAGGACCTCTCGATCAATTACGTGCCCGTGCCCTATCCGGACTACACGCCGGCAGTGATTGAGATGAAGCCCGGCGAATGCCAGCTGTGGCGCGTGCTGAATGCTTCAGCGATCACGTATCTGAATTTGCAGGTGCTGTTCAATCGCGCGCCGCAGCCACTTGGACTGGTTGCCATGGATGGCGTGCCCATGGGCTTCGAACGGCGCGACCGTGAAGACACTACAGATGGGGTCAGCACGCAGACGCAT
>CAXTNK010000059.1:25980-29763 GCA_964245665.1 uncultured Acidobacteriaceae bacterium | reverse complement strand
GCTTGTGACTGCTATCCAATCACGGAACGTCTCCTGAAGGGCCTTTATAAGGATACCTTTGGTCAAGAGCCCTAGTCATCACAGTCGTTTGTTGATGGCGCGATAAGCAACCGCTGAGCTGGTTCTTGCACATTCCATTCAGATCATCACATGTGTTGTAGAGCAGGCGACGCCAAGTCGCCAACCAAGTGTTCACAATCTCGGTCAGACTGCTTAAAGAGGATAAACATGAAATCACTACACTATATCGGACTACTCGCCATTGGACTATGTTGCACGTCGATCTCGCTCGTAGCGCAAAGCAGCGGAAGCAGCATGGATTCAGACAACACGGACATGGCAGATCAGCTATCCCAGAAGATGGGTGTGCCTACCGCTCCAGCGATGTAGAAGAAGGAGTCGGGTTGTACTTCGATCGATGAACAATGAGAAAAGCCCGCTCATGGCGGGCTTTTCTTTTCGAGCGATCGAGTAAGGTACTAAGCTGCAACTGCTTGAGCGTTTGCTCGCGCTGAAATGGTATTCAGTAGTTCATTAGCATGTTTCTCTTCATCAAGCGATTGCTGTAAGAGTGCAACATGCTCGGTCAAGCCCAGTGTCTGCGCCCACTCGCGTGCTGATCCATAGGAAGCAATTTCATAGTGCTCGATCTTCTGCGCACTCGCAAGTAAACCAGCATCGCGCACTGGCCCTTCGCTCGACTCTCGCACTATGTTTACGCCCGCGCTGATAAGCGCCGTCGTGATGGGATCCTTCTTCTCATCTGTATCGCCGGTTAGTCCGTTCAGGATGGTGCGAAGCCGCTCCGCCTGAACTTCTGTCTCCTGACGATGCGATTGGAAT
Organism: uncultured Acidobacteriaceae bacterium; assembly: GCA_964245665.1. Lineage (GTDB taxonomy): Bacteria > Acidobacteriota > Terriglobia > Terriglobales > Acidobacteriaceae. Next base: position 28,920 of record CAXTNK010000059.1, on the reverse strand, counting down.
GCCTGCTGCAGCTGCTCATCCTGGGCATGCTCGATCATGCTGGTGAGGCCTTTGACGATCTGGGTTTCGGTCGATAGCAAATATTGCAGCTGGCCAATATAGAGAGAGCGAAGATCATCGTAATCATTCGGTGTGATAAGTCCCATTGTTTGTCTCCTGTGTAAGGTCAGTAAGCAGGTTATAGGACGTGCCCATCACTGCTTCCGTTGGTCCCAATTTTTTGTCTCGGTTGATTTTTCGATGCGATGGAAAACCGGCTTTGATCCTGGTAAACACAACTCTATGACTACTCATTAACGAGAGCATCATAAGAAGCTGTTGTCACCATTTCAGTCTGGGGTTCTTCTGCATGAGCCGTCCCTTGTTTGTTGGTGTTGTTAGCTGTTTGGCCGCCTGGGTGTTGTTCCGTTTCGCAGTTGCACAGGCCGCAGCGATAGTTCCGGTTGATCTGGCCGCTGAACAGTTGCGCGAGGCATGGGCGAGTAATCATACGACGGCTTAGCCATCAGGAAAAATGATCGGCAGCAACAGCCGATAAAAAAGAGAAAGAGGACGACCGGTGGCCGCTGTTCTTCGCGCTATCTTTGGCTACGTGTTCCTTGTTTTCATGGTGCGCGTCGTCGGTCGACGTCCGGGCAAGCAGATGACGCCATTTGAGTTCGTCCTAATCTTCTTCATCGGAGGACTCACATTGACGTTTGTCGTGGGTGACGAGGCTTCGTTCACGAATGCTCTTTGCCAGATCATGACCATTGCAATCCTCCATTATCTGATCTCCTGGATTAGAACCAAGGCGAGCGGCTTTGCCCTCTTGACCGATCGGACGCCGCTGGTGCTGCTCGAGAAGGGACGATGGCGGCCGGATGCCATGAAGGGTATGCGCATCGCTGATGACGATGTCATGGCCATGGCGCGCGACAAGGAACTGAAAACGCTGGACGAGATCGAGTACGCGATCCTAGAACGCAATGGAGAGATCAGCATCATCGAATCCTCCGAATTCCAGAAGATTGTGAACGAACAATAGCAGCAGCAGGCGTCGTAGCGAGGCAAAACGTGGCAACAGCAATTCGAAACAGTCCCGTTGAAGACACGGTCCCTAAAGTCAACGGTGAAGTCGCGGTCGGAGAAGACCCCGAGTTTCAGCGCAAGTGGTGGAAGTTCGAGAGTGCGGTGTTTATCGTGTTCACCATTTTTGTCTTATTGGATCTCTCTGGAGTCTTCGGTCGTGGCCCACTTTCCAAAGCTCATAAGTCGACTTCTGATGGAGTCATGAACGTCACCTATGAGCGAATCGAGCGAGCAGGTACGCCTTCGGTCTTGAAAGTGGAATTTGGCGACAGTGCCATTCAAGGTGGCAACATCCGTCTCTGGGCTAATGAGAATCTAGTGACAAAGCTGGGCAACAAGCAGATCGCCCCGCAGCCCGAAAAGTCGGCAATTGGCGATGATGGCATTCATTACACGTTTGACGCAACCAATCACCCGGCGACAGCGGTCTTCTCCCTGCAACCCTCCGCTCCGGGCCTGTACGACCTGACACTTCGAGCCTCTGCTTTCTCTGAACTTCACTTCAAGATTCTCGTAATGCCGTAGGCCTGAACATGTATACGATCATCCATGCGGTTCTCGGCTACTTCTTTCTTCTGCTCACTGTTCGCGTGCTAAGCCGACGGCCCGGCGGTCAGATGACGCTTTTCGAGTTTGTCATCGTGTTCCTGATTGGGGGCGTCATCATCCTTTCGACAGTAGGCGACGATCGATCTGTGACCAACTGCGTCTGCGCCGTGATGGTCATTGGTCTTCTACACGGTTCCGTGTCATGGCTCCAGACAAAGTCTTCTACATTCGGAGCTATCGTCGATGGCACACCACTAGTCCTGCTCAAGGACGACCACTGGGTTGACGAGATGATGCAGGGCATGCGTCTCGATGCGAATGACATTATGGCTGCCGCGCGGACCAAAGGACTGAAAGACCTGTCTCAAATCAAGTACGCGATCCTCGAGCGGAACGGTACGATCTCCATCATCAGAAAAGACGAATAGTCATGCCTGACCAGAGCAACACCTGCTCCTTAGAAGAGCAGATTATAGAGACCGACGTGCCGGCACGCATGGATCGGCTTCCATGGAGTAGCTGGCATGCGAGAATCATCATTGCTCTCGGCACTTCCTGGATGCTCGATGGCCTTCAGGTTACGCTGGCTGGTTCGCTCGCCGGCATCCTGCGTGAAAGCACGATGTAAGAGAGGTTCCAAATCGCTTCCAGTGGGTTGTTGATTTTATGCATGATGCTAGCTGCGAACTCACCGGCCGCAGCCACGCTTTGGCGTTGCGATAAACAACTTCGATGGACTCCGATCGTTCGGTCCCCTTGATATTGTCGGGCATTATTCTTTTCAGTCACACGCTGGCAATGTGCTTGTCGCCAGAACAAACTCGCTAGGTGCCGAATTGTTTCGGCGCATGGACAAATGACCGTCCCTTCCGGCTCTCGATCAACTTTGCGCGGACTCACCCGGTCGATCGGACAAGAATCCGAGGCGAAGGTCTTTCGCAATCCTCCAGCGGAAACTTGATGATACTGTCTTGAAGGGAATCGTGAATGTCTGAGACGGTGGGCAGCTTTGCTGATGAAACCAAAAGAATACGCTACGAACCTGCCGATTTCGAGAGCGAAGGCCACTCCCTTCGCCGATGGGACTGAAGTGCAGGTAGCCTTTGCTGCTAGAGTGTCCGTTCTTGGTGCCTCTTCCATGATGGGAACGAAGAAGAGCCTGAACCGCGTCTACATGCAAATCGCGGGCATGGTTTCAGTGCACGCACGGATACGCCACCCGCGAGTTCAAGTTAGACGAATCGTTCCACGATCTGGCGCCGCAATATTTACAAGCGCAGTTTATCCAGTTATTTCGGACAGCCGGCTGCAGCGCTCGAA
>CAXTNK010000059.1:18255-25902 GCA_964245665.1 uncultured Acidobacteriaceae bacterium | reverse complement strand
TTGCGAGATGGCTTCTGCTTTGCACGGACAGGATTGAAGCCATGACTTTCAGACTTTCGCGCCGAACGAGCGGTTGTTCTGAGCGGTTTTGGCTTCTGCGTTCTGACCGAGGCGGCCGGCGATGGTGATTTTGTTGAACATGGTGTTGGGATCTTGTGCTTTGGTTTGTCCGCTTTGCTGCGGTACACGCTTGTCGCTTTGGAAAAGCCAGGCTGTGGAAAGCATGGAAAGCCATGAAGCCGGCTTCCACTCTTCCTGCAGCCCTTGGAAATGCCTCTCGAACACGTTACGGGTACTAGGACCAGGACTCGGACATCTAGTGCCGTGGACAGCCACGCAATAGTTTATGTAAGCTACTTCTAAGGAACGGGACCGGCAGTCAGCCTCCACGACGGTCTTAGCTGAGTATCCGGCGCGCTGCCCGTCGCCAGGAAACCTCAATTCGCTTCCAGTAGCGATAGCTGTCAAGCACGAGTACTTGCGACACCATTTAACAAGCAAAGAAATGAGCCCCCACTCTCAACAGGGGCTCATTTGCTGCTCCACTATAAAGGCTTATTCCTCTTACCGCCTGTGCAATGCAGATGGCGGCCGAGGCTGATTGATGGAGATGAGGTCGGCGTAAAGGCAAAGCGAAGAGGGCTCCCCTCATCAATCCTTTAGGCATTTGCAGAGCCAAGTCGTTGGCAGCAGCATGCCCGATGACACTCGCCTTCTGCTCAGTATTGCGACTCAGAAAAAAGCTCCCGTGTCGGTCTAAGCTGCAGCAGTTCTTCGACGACATAGCCGGTATAGGTTCCGTCAGAGAATCTGACGAGTACGCCATCTTCCCCATCTTGTTCCACATGGAAAATGGTGATCCTTTTAGTTTGTTCGGGTAAGTGATCGCGTCTCATAGATAAGAGACGCTTACGGCGGTGAAGTTGTCACTCGCTCCGATTGATCCCGGTCATCTGGCACAAGCCAAGGCTCCTGAGGGAACAAGTTCACAAAGCCTGCCGCCTGTGAAAAGGCAAGCGAAAGCAGAAGCTGCGAAGCTGAGTCGTTTTGCCTAGAGATTCGCTATGCGGCCGCTGAGTTGCAGCGAACGAAGATGCTAATCTCTGTGTGATCTACCATCTCCTCGCCATGCTCGTCCCATAAATGGCTGTGGAAGTGGATGTATTCCTCCACCGCTGCCTCGAAGTTGGCTATCAACCCTTCCGCGGATGACGACTCGTACGCGACGCCGTCGGCGATGTTTAGCAACATGCCATAATGACGATCGCTGATCGGGTCAAAAAAGGCTGATCCTTTGTGACCATCATGTTCAAGTACGTAGTTCATGCGGCTCTCTCCTCAGCGGTAACACTTTCGTGTTACTGAAGACAGAACGATGGACGCGGCTTGCTGGATTTGTGAAATTCAATACGGCGGACAAAAGTGCTAACGAGAGCCTTTCTAAGGACTGCTCATGTTAAGGGTCGAAGAGGGAATGAATTTGGCCTAGTATCTTCTTCGTAAATAAGTGACCAGAGGCTCTGAACTAAACTTTGCGCACGTGGAGGTCCAGTGCCACAGGTGTCTAAATTTCTGAAGTGCCATTGCTCCTATCACCAGGTGCATCGGTCAATCTGCGAGAGATGCTACGAAGCTCTCATGCCAACAGCACCGAGGGACCTACTTTGTGGAGCGGGCATTTAGAGGCTCATTCATGATTGAAATTCGATCAGTGCTACACGATGAAAGGGGATGGCGTCCTCATCTGGTTCTCAGACGGCACCATTGCTTGGTACGTCATAGAAGAACTATGAGGCTTGCGGCCACCCCTCAGCTGAATGATGCATCCTACTGACACTTGGCTGATCCCAAGTGAGAGTATTGCAGACCCCTGGGGATCCCCCAGGGGTTCTTTTTTGTGTCACACCGTCTCTGGAATTACCGCTTCATTGCCATGGTGGAGCTTTACTAAGACCGTTCTTGCGATCGCTTCACTCCGTCTCGTCGAAGCCGGCTTGCTGAATCTTGATGAAACTTTACGCAATGAACGTTTCAGCTTACGGCAGCTTTTGCGCCATGAATCGAGGCTGCCTAACTACGGATATTTGTCTGACTATCATTCAGATGTTGGGGCAGGAAGAACGCCTTGGCCGATCGAAAAACTCCTCGCCGTTGTTGATGCCGATCGACTGCGATACAAGCCGGGAACAGGATGGCATACTCGAATATTGGCTACCTCAAAGTCGCGCAACTCATAGAGCAGAGATCGGGTTTTTCGCTGAACGTTGCACTGGAACACAGCTCGTATTCAAACCTTGCGCTCTAGCTACCGCCCGGTGGCCTTGTTGCCCACAGATCTTAATGAAGTGCAGATGGGGCGGTATCGAAGACTACCATCCAGGCTGGGTGTTTCATGGCCTGGTCGTTGGTACGGTCGCTGAGGCCGCTCGACTTCTGCAAGCGCTCATGACAGGCGAGCTTCTTCAACCGACGACGCGGGCACAAATGCTTCAGGGCCGCTCGCTTCCCGAACATGGAGCTGTCCATTCTGATCCTGCTTACGGGCTAGGTCTTATGCTCCGGGCGAATAATCCAATGGATCATCCGCTTGGTCACATGGGCGAAGGTCCCAGCAGCAGAATTGCAGTCCTTGCCAAGGCGGAAAGGTGGCAGCGGCGTGGGCAGCACTGCCCTCCAATGTGGATGCAGAGGCGCACGCCATTCAGCTGCTGTCATGATCTCAACGCAAATGCTCGTCATTTAATATCTATCGAAGAAGTAGAACGGGCTCGCGCCCGTTCTCTAAAAGAGGTGATTATTCGTCGCCGACTTGGTTTGCGGGATGGTCAGGCGCCTTGATCTTGGAGAGGCGCTTGAGGCTGGAGGCGTGGATCTCAGCAATCCGTTGCTTGACGACTGTGCTCTGGACGTCGTCTTCGACCTGGCGGTAGCGAAGTGTGCTTCCAGGGTGATGAGATCGCGAGGGCGTTTGCCACTTGTTCAGGACTGCAAGATACAATCACCCCATTCGCTTCCTCTGCCGCGACGGCAAAGCCGATGCAATCGGCGCACGAACTCGCTGCTTTCAGAACGGCTGGGGAGGAAGAAAGTCCAAATCTTGGTGCGGGTAAGGTCGAGTGCAGCCGCTGCCTTATCTGCGTCATGCAAATGGACGGTTCTTTCTGCCGCGAGCTTCCAGATTAGGCGTACGCATTCAGCGGCGACTTTCCATGCTTCGTTTGTGGCGGACTTAAGATCCTGCGTTGGTTGCGGAAGGAGGCCGCGAGACATCACCGGCGCGGATGGGTAGCTTGCGCATCCGAACGCCTGTGGCGTGGAAAACAGCATTCGCGATGGCGGCGTTGACACCAGTGACGCCGAGTTCGCCAAGACCCTTGATGCCAAGTGGGTTGACGAGGTGATCGACCTCGTCCAGCATAACTGTCTCGATCTCCCCGATGTCAGCGGCTACGGGAACGTGGTATTCGGAAAGATCCTGGTTTACGTAGCGGCCACTGGGCCGATCAATCTTTGTGGCCTCGTGCAGGGCCGAAGACATTCCCCAAATTTGACCTCCGGATAGTTGGGCGTGAGCCGTGCGGCGATTCATGATGCGGCCAGCGGCGTATACGCCGACCATACGTGGAACCCGGATCTGACCAGTATACCGGTCGATGCGGACCTTCAACAAACTGTGCTCCGAAGGCAAACTGCATACGGTCCTTGAGATTAGAGCCGCCCATGATGACAGGCTTACCTCGTTGAACAAGCGCGGGGCCGATGAGTGGCGGCGCGCCGTGTGGGTTGTTGCTGGCATTCTGGATGATGAGCTTGCCGCGACCAGCACGTTTCACTGCCACTTGAAGTGGCTCTGAAAGTTCTCCAGAAATAGCTCGATTCCCGATCAGGCGCACGGACTCTGCGGATTGACCTTTGAGCGGACTGGTGCTGCACTTGATGGCGGACACTGCAATGCGCAGACAGATGGCTTGGCAGGCCTTGGCAACAACCGTGCATACACTCGCAGTCGAGTTGGAACCAGCGGACATGGGAGCGGCAGGCAGTCGTGAATCTCCTATCCGCACTCCGATGGCGTCGAGCGGAAGACCCAGGAGATCGCCCGCAGTCATGGCGATTACGGTGCGGATGCCGGTGCCGATTTCGTGCGTTCCGACCTCTACGATGGCGCGGAGGTCGGGAGTAAGAGTGACGCGACACTCGGCGGGTCCTACCTGGGTCGGATAGAATGCAGTGGCATAGCCATATCCAATAAGGTCGTTCTTGTCTGACATGCTGCGTGGCTCTGCATTACGGGCCGCCCAGCCGAAAAGCTCTGCACCCCGGTCAATGCATTGGAGCAGTGAGCGGCTGGTGTACGGCTTGTTACTGACAGTCTCAATCAGAGTTTCGTTTCGCCTGCGCAGATCGAGAGGATCCATCTGGAGCTTACAGGCGAGTTCATCCATGGCCAATTCGAGTGCAAATAGGTAGGGCGTCTCCGGCGGAGCGCGCATGAAGCCAGGTGCCTGGCGATCGGTTTCGACGTTGTGGACGAGAGTACGGACATTGGGGCATGCATAAAGACGCGCTGTAGAGTCGGAGCCTGCGGTGGCAAATAGTTCGTTGCGGCTGGTGAGTTCCCACGACTCATGATCGAGCGCAGTAAGGTGACCTTCGCGGTCTGCGCCGAGCTTGAGGTGGTGACGCGTCTCAGCACGAAAGGTACGCAGAGTAAAGCCCTGTTGGCGGGTGGCAACGAGTTTCACGGGCCGGCCGAGCCGCTTAGCAGCGAACGCGACGAGCGCTGTGTATTGGCCAAGTTCACCACGGGAGCCGAAAGCGCCGCCTATGAAGGGTGAAAGGACGCGAATTTTTTTCGGTGAGATACCGAGCTGTTTGGCGAGGCCATATTGTGCACCCCGAACATTTTGTGTCGACTCCCAGACGGTTAATTCATCATCCTTCCAGGCACACGTAGTTTGAAACAGCTCCAAGGGATTGTGATGCTGGGCCGGAGTCTCATACCACTCGTCGACTGCAGCTACAGCCACGGCCATCCCCTTTTCTACACTCCCAACCTCTAGGTCCGTCTCGCCGAGTGATTTAGGTTTGACAACTCTTGCCCCAGGGCTGTCGAAGTCTGGCGTGGGCTGTTGCCTCTTGAACGTAAAGACAACCGCTTCGGCAGCGGCCTTCGCCACTTCGAATGTATCAGCGATGGCGACTGCGGTGATTTGACCGGAAAAGTGGATACGATTGGAGGCAAGCGGCGCAATGGCATGGGACATATAGCCACCGTCCAGGATGGGCTTGCCCGCTCTTATCCTGCGGCCGACCTCTTTGTAGGTGAGGATGTCCAAGACACCGGTCATAGCGCGAGCGGCGTAGCAATCCACGGACCGAATGCGGCCACGCGCGATGGGAGAGGTGGCAAGACAGGCATAAGCAGCATCATCAATTTTCTGGTCTGCCCCGTATAAAGCTCGGCCAGTAACTTTCTCAAAACCGTCCACACGAGCCGGTGCAGTGCCTATGACCCCGTTTGGGTGAATGATATCCACGCGTATTCCTCTGGGACCATGGGATGCAAGCACAAACGCTGAAGTGGGAAGGTCAGGCACCCTCGTTCCACCATATGAAGGCGACCCCGTATTTTGATCTGACAAATCGATCGGGAGGTTATGTGGACTTTCGCAGGTGGCCAAAGATGTCGCGTGATTGAACGACTACTCTCCAACTCTCTAATTGCAGGAGTAGGTTTCAGTCAGATAAAAGTCGAAACGTCCGCTCTACGCAAGCCTCCTGTTTGCGTGCATCACATCGGCATCCTTACGACTTAGGAACAGACTGATGTGGATTGTAAGACTGGCGCTACGGCGTCCGTACACTTTTGTTGTCTTCTCGGTGCTCATGCTGCTGTTCGGCATAGGAACCTGTATCGAGGCACCAAAAGACATCTACCCCTACATCGATATTCCGGTTGTCACGATCATCTGGACGTACAACGGACTTCCTCCTGAGGATATGGAGGGGAGGATTGTCACGGTGTGCGAGCGGGCTCTGACAACGACCGTCAACGACATTGAACACACATCATCAGAAAGCTACCAGGGAGTCTCTGTCATCCGTGTCTACTTTCAGCCAAGCGTGAAAGTAGAACTAGCCTTGTCACAGATAACAGCTGTCGTGCAAACCATTCTTCGGATCCTCCCACCCGGCACCTTCCCGCCTAATATTCTCCAGTACGATGCCTCGAGTGTGCCTATCGTGCAGCTTGGTCTTTCCGGGCAGGGGCTCACCGAAGAGGATCTTTACGACTTAGGGCTGTCTTTTATCCGGCCAAGGCTTGCAAACGTTCAGGGAGCGTCTATACCGCTGCCTTACGGCGGTAAGGTGCGCCAGGTCCAGGTCGACATTGACCCGAACCTCATGTATTCCAAACATCTCTCTGCTTCGGATGTGTCGACTGCGCTCAACCAACAGAATCTGATTCTTCCGGCTGGGCTGGCGCGTATAGGCGACAGGGAATTTATCGTCAAACTCAATTCATCGCCGCCAGTCGTCTCAGCAATCAACGACATGCCAATCAGGGCGGCAAACGGTGCCGTTGTGTTGATGAAGGATGTAGCACAAGTGCGGCTTGGGTATGCTCCTCAGGAGAACATCGTGCGGCAGGACGGTAAGCGTTCGGCGCTGCTGACCGTGCTGAAGAATGGCAAGACTTCGACGCTCGATATTGTCAAGAATGTTAAGAAAGCGTTGCCGCAGGTGAAGGCCGGCCTGCCACCCGGTTTGGAAATCACCCCACTTTTTGACCAGTCGATCTTCGTATCAGATTCAATCAGTGAAGTCGTACGGGAAGCAGCGATCGCGGCTGGACTCACTGCATTGATGATCCTGCTCTTCCTGGGATCATGGCGGTCGACTTTGATTGTCTGTACTTCAATCCCGATCTCAATGGCAACCTCGCTGGCGATTCTTTACGCCCTGCAGCAGACGATTAATGTGATGACACTGGGCGGCCTTGCTCTGGCTGTTGGAATCCTCGTGGACGACGCTACTGTTGAGATTGAAAACACGCACCGCAATATGAGCGAGCAAAAGCCACTGGTTCGCGCAATTCTCGATAGTGCGCAACAGGTAGCTTCTCCGGCGTTTGTATCTACCCTCTCGATCTGCCTGGTGTTCACGCCGGTGATCCTTTTGAGCGGGCCAGCCAAATATCTTTTTACGCCGCTTGCCATGGCTGTCGTCTTTGCGATGCTCGCCTCCTACTTTCTTTCGCGAACTCTCGTGCCTACGATGATGCATTACCTGCTTGGAAAAGAGTTGCCGCTCTATCAGGATCCCGGCGCTGCAAAGCGGGAAGAGGAAGAAAACTGGATCTGGCGGTTGCATTCGAAATTTGACCGATGGTTTGAGCGCAGGCGGGAAAACTACAAGAATGCGCTCGGATGGACGCTTGAAAACCGCGGACTGACGCTTGGCATCTTCGGCCTGTTTATTCTGCTTTCACTGCCCTTGCTATTCATGATTGGGCAGGACTTCTTCCCCTATGTCGATTCTGGACAGATGGATTTGCATGTGTATCCTCCGCAGGGAATGCGGCCGGAAGATGCGGAGCAATACTTCGCCGCCATCGAAAAAGAAATACGTCATGTGATACCG
>CAXTNK010000059.1:14215-18245 GCA_964245665.1 uncultured Acidobacteriaceae bacterium | reverse complement strand
ATACCGACGGGAGAGGTAAAGCTGATCCTCGACAATATCGGTCTTCCCAACGGCGGAATTAACCTCGGCTTCACAGCAAGCTCTGTTATCTCCGATTCCGATGGGGACATTCTAATCTCGCTCAATCCAGGAAAACGCCACACGCAGCTTTACATGCGTGAGCTTCGCACAGACCTGCATAGCAAATTTCCGGACGCTGTTTTCTTCTTCACGCCTGCGAACATTACGAACCAGATTCTCGATTTCGGACTCCCTGCTCCTATTGATCTGCAAATCTCAGGCCGCGGTAAAAATAACTATCAGTTGGCTCAGCAATTATTCAGTAAAGTGCAGGCGATTCCAGGAGCGGCAGATGTGCACATTCATCAAGAAGTGGCATTGCCGACGATTGATGTTAACGTGGACCGGCTAAAGTCGCGTCAGATTGGTTTGACACAGAACGACGTGGCGCAGAGCATGCTTATCTCGCTTACCGGTACGGGTCAGACGGCCCCGAACGAATGGCTGAATCCGCAAAACGGCGTCAACTACCAGGTCGTGGTGCAGACACCCACCTACCGCATCGATTCGATGCAATCCCTGGCACGCACACCTGTGACCTCGACTGCTGGCAACGCCAGTCAGTTGCTTGGCAATGTAGCGGACTTTCAGCGAGATGTGACACCAGTCATCATCAACCATTACAACATTCAACCAGTCTACGACATTTATGCTGACGTGGATCAGCGCGACCTGGGCGGTGTCGCAAGCCAAATCCGCAAGATCATGAACGCGACAGAAGGTACGTTGCCGACGGGAACCACTCTGGCGCTGCGCGGCGAGGTCGAGACCATGACGCAATCGTTCACGCGCCTGGGGATAGGCATCGTCTTCGCCATCGTTCTTGTCTACCTTCTGATGGCGGTGAACTTCCAAAGCTGGCTTGATCCGTTCATCATCCTGATGGCTCTTCCTGTCGCATTTGCCGGCGTGCTCTGGATCCTGTTTCTTACGGGCACAACCTTTAGTGTGCCGTCACTGATGGGAGCCGTAATGACAATTGGTGTGGCGACGGCAAATAGCATTCTCGTAGTTGTGTTCGCCAATGATGAACAGGCGGCAGGGAAGAACAGTATGGAAGCAGCGCTGAACGCTGGGTTTACCAGACTGCGCCCGGTCTGTATGACAGCGCTGGCAATGATCATCGGCATGGTTCCGATGGCCCTAGCACTTGGCGAAGGTGGGGAGCAGAATGCCCCTCTAGGTCGCGCGGTGATTGGTGGTTTGTTGCTGGCCACGCTGGGCACATTGTTCGTCGTGCCTGTGATGTATTCCTGGCTGCAGACGGCGCCGCCTAAAGATTTCGATCAGGAAATTGATGATGCCTACAAGGATGGCGCGAACGATGACAGTAGTAGTCCACAACCGGCACAGGGAGGTCAGCCTCAGTCTGCTTAAAGTTCCTGATGTGATCTGCAGATACGAGCCAATCCTATGAGTGACCATTCAGAGCACGACGATCTAAGGCAGCGAGTTTATCCCGAAGACGAACTTTTGCATCAACTGCAACGAGACCCCGATCGACGCTTGACGCGCGAGGAGTGGGAACGCGAAGAGTCTGCAGCGCGACAGGCTGCTAACAAGAAGCACGAGGAGGTACAGCACGATCGCGAAGTGCAGGAGCAGTTCGATAATAAGAGAGCTAAGCAGAACCGGAACTGGAAGAAGCCTTTGCTATGGACAGGTGCCGCCATACTGGCTCTCCTACTGATCTTCTTTCTCGGCTATCTTCCGCGACATGAGCGTGAGAAAAAAGCTGCAGCAGCAGCCAAGGAGCGTGAGCAGGAGCAGCCGGAAGTTGAGGTCGTAAAGGTAAGGCGTTCGCATGTGCCCGGTGAATTAACTGTTCCCGGAACTACGGCTTCCGTTACTGAGGCATATATATACGCGCGCGCGAATGGATACCTGCGGAAGCGCTACGTTGACATCGGCGACCATGTAAAGAAAGGCCAGGTACTTGGACTGATTGATGCTCCTGATCTGGATCGGCAGGTTGATCAGGCAGGGGACCAGCTTCGGCAGGCCGATGCGCAACTCGTCCAGCAGCAAGCGGTGCTAAAGCTTAACCGGGTTACTTGGGACCGTTATCGAACGCTGGTCGCCAAAGGTGTATTTTCCCGGCAGGATGGTGATCAGCAGGAAACAAACTACAACTCGCAGGTTGCGCAGGTTGCTAATGCACATAGGCAGGTGGACAGCTATCGCGCCAATCTCTTGCGCATGATAGCGCTGCAGAGCTATGAGCGGATTACGGCTCCGTTTGATGGCGTCATCACGCAGCGCAACGCCGATGTAGGAGCTTTGCTCGGATCGAATGGAGCAGCGTCAAACGCGCCCACCGCTTCGCCAACGGCATCGACAGGTGGCTCGAGCGATATTGGAAGTTCCAATTCTGGCGGCTCGTCTGGGATTGTGAGCCAAGCGGGTAGTCCCACTACTGGACAGGCGCAAGGTGGAGCGATTTTCGGCGTAGCGCAGAACGACAAGCTGCGGATACTGGTGTCCGTTCCTGAGGGCTATGCGACTGACATCAGACGTGGTATGCCAGCCAAGGTATTCGTCCAGGAACGATCGAACAAGCCGATCCTCGGCATAGTGACACGCACCTCGGATTCAATAGACACGAATACGAGAACCATGCTGGTCGAAGTGGACATCGACAATCGTGATAACAGTCTCTTTCCAGGCATGTATGCGGTCGTTAGCTTTGTGCAGGTGCGTGGTCAGTCGCCTCTGACTGTTCCAGGAGATGCTGTCGCGATTCGCCAGGATCGCACGCAGCTTGCTCTCGTGCGAGATCAGAAAATCCAACTTGTGCCGGTTGAAATAGGTCGCGACTACGGCCCTTCCGTTGAGATCATCAAGGGTTTGAAAGAAGGTGACCTAGTAGTGACCGCGATCACCGACGCTGTACAGCCTGGCGTAAAGGTACGTACCCGCGAAAGTCAGCAGACCAGCAGTGAAGGCGGAGCGCAGACAAACCAGGAGCCCGATTCTGGGCCAGGCCAATATGGTGATCAGTCGATTGTGAACTCAAAGAGTGAAAGTACGAACCAGACGGGCAAGAAAGGGCAAGGCGCTTCAGGGCAGGGTGGGGGAGGCCAGCAACAGGGCGGCAAGCAATCGAAGCAAAGTAACAGCGCAAAGAAGGCAAGCGGACAATGATGGTCGACCTGCGCCCAGGCTTTTGTATGTATATGCTGTCGATGTCGCTGGCATTTCATTCCAGCGCAAGAGCACAGGAAGGCCCGCAGCCCCCACTCTACGCTGTACCGGCTTCTCCGTTGCCGGCTGCGGCGCAATCGCCCGCACAGACACCAGTGCCTCCGCAGCAGACTCCCGAAGTTCTGCCCGACAATCCGTTGCCGCAACCGGATAGGACAACCGTGGATGTCCGGCAGCTTGAGCCATTGAGCCATCAACCCCGAAGCCCTGCTCAGCCTTCTTCTCGGTCAGTCAAGGCTGCCGACATAAATAAAAGACCACAGGCAGAATCACCCTCTGGTCTGAGTACGAGCATCTTCAACCTGGTGGGACCGTACCGTGCGCCGCACATTCCTTCCTTCCCTATGGACTCATCGACGCAGATCGACACGCTTGTGCGGGATGGCAAACTCTACCTTTCCCTTCATGATGCGATCGTTCTCGGCATCCAAAACAATCTGGATGTTGAGATAAGCCGTTATGGTCTACTGCTTGCTGACACCGATCTGACACGTGCGCGTGGAGGTGGAAGTCTGCGTGGGATTGACTACACTGTGCAACAGCCACCGCCAGGTGTAGGCGCGGATACAAGTCCGTTGCTAAACACAGCGACGACAACTTCTGCTGCTTCGACCAACGTAGCTCTGACAGATCTTTCGCAAGTGACTCAGACCGGCGGTGGAACCCAGCAGGACCTTTCAACAAATGGGACTGCTGCCTATTCAGCTGGTCCGGCAGTGCCGCTCTTCGATCCAACGCTTACCGGGCAGGCTGGTTATTTTCGCCG
>CAXTNK010000059.1:404-14205 GCA_964245665.1 uncultured Acidobacteriaceae bacterium | reverse complement strand
ACCAAGATTCACTCATTGATCTTGGTAGTTCGTCTGCAACAACAGAGCCGCTCGATTACTTTGGCGGTGCCATTGACTATCAGCAGGGATTCTCGACAGGCGCTCAGATAGAAGCTTACGCGGACAACACCTCGCAGGCGCTATACAGCAGCGCGTCACAACTCGATCCATTTCATGCGCCGAGAACCTCAGTAACGCTTACACAGCCACTTATGCGTGGAGCATCGCGAGCCACCAATCTCCGCTTTATCCACATAGCACAACTTAATCAGAAGGTCTCGCGCCTGATTTTTGAGCAGCAGCTGTTGCAGACCATAGACGGTATGTCGCGGCTCTACTTCGACCTGGTTTCGCTTGATGAAAATGTCGGAGTGCAAGAGGAATCGCTCGCGGCTGCGGAGCGGCTTTATCAGGATGACAAAATTCAGGTTGAGCAAGGTACTCTAGCGCCCATCGAACTTACACGGACGCAGGCTCTTGTTTCATCCAGCCGACTCGCATTGGTTCAAGCGCAGGGCGAATACCGGCAGCAGGAAGTAATCCTTAGGGAGCAACTGCTGCGAAACCTTGGTAGCTCAGTCGCCGACTTTGCCTCGATTGTCCCGACCGATCGCATTAGCGTTCCTGATGCGCCGCCTGTGCTTGATGTGCGGTCGCTGATTGAGGACGCGCTCATCAATCGTCCTGATTTGGCGCAGGCCGGTCTTCAGGTGAAGGCGAACGAGATCTCTGTCCGGGCATCACGAAACAATGTAAAGCCATTGTTGAATGTCTACGCGAATGTGCAGAGCCGTGGGTCATCATTATCCTCCTACGCCGTTCTTGGTTCGACGGGAAACGGAGCGGTGACGCCTTCCGCCGACATCTTCGAGGGTGGGTTGCGCTTGTCTACAATTTATCAAGGCGGCGTGCAGATTCAACTCCCGCTTCGCAATCGTATCGCTCAGGCTGACGCCGCGCGTGATGCCATTCAATTGCGCCAATCACAGGCACGCACTGCGAAACTAGAGAACGACATCCGCCAGCAAATCGAAAATGCCGCAATCGCGCTTGAAACAGCGCATCAGGCGTACGCTGCGGCTGTCGAGAGTAGGGACTACCAGCAACAATTGCTGCAGTCGGAGCGTGACAAGTTTTCAGTAGGGGAGAGCACAAACTTTCTCATTGTTCAGGATGATGCGTATCTCGCGCAGGCACGATCGACCGAAGTTGCGGCAAGATCAGACTGGATGAAGGCGAAGATATCTCTTGACCGTGCTCTAGGCAATCTTCTTTCGAGGAACGGTATCGTTTTAGACGATGCCATTGGTGGGAAGTAAGAGCGAAGGCGTTTGAACGATAGTGTTGGAAAGACCCTCGAATGGTGATTTTACCCGTGTAGTCGACGAACAAAGTAGCAGGATAGGATGATCAGCAGCGTAGAGAGTTGTTTGTCCAGATGGCTGCTGCCATAGCTGATTTCGCAGATCACACCTTTGTTGCCGGATCCACAACTGCTTCAGATTTCCGTTGATACCGGCTGCATTCCAGAAGACCACTCGCTATCATAGCGCCTTTATACTTGCTTATTCGACTTCTCTGTTTGAAGCGATTCACTCGTCGATGGCTTTTATGTTTTTGGAGACAGTGGAACAGTCATCGCCCTGGGCCCAGCAGGAGCTGCCTTCCTAACGGCTTATGTACTTCCTTAATTATCCAATAGGCACTGATGCTTTCAAAAGGTGAATGAGGGCGCGATAGCCTTAACTTCGAATGCCTTCTTGACCCATGTGGACTCGACGGGATCGGCTCTTTTTTACTCAACCTACTGCGTTCGTGGCTCGAATTTCATTTCGATCGATAGAACCTCTAGAACCGACGCAGGCAATCATGTCCTGCGATGCTGATCCACAAGAGCAGGGTGGGCAAGCAACTGAGAGCAAGCCAATCCTTATCACCGGTGCCTCAAATCAATGAGACGTCTCTTGCCACCACATACGCTGCAGCTTCTTTACGAGCAACAAGGTGCCCGGGCTGAGATGCGCGGCGAAGCGATGCGCTCCGATGAAAGATACCTGGGTAGGCTAATCGGATAAATAAGCCGGCCCGAGACGGCTGCCCGATGCAGATGCAGAGCTAGTCCACAGTCAAGATTGGAAAGGTAGAGGAAGCTTGTTGCTGCTTCCTCTGCCTGCCCAACACCAAGGCACAACTCCGTTCTCTGAATGTTGGGAAGATCGCGATAGTGCTGCGATTGAGTCAGTGAGAAGTTCACGGTTGTACCAGCGCGATGTCTATAGCTACTTCAAGCCGTACACATCCAACTCGCCCTGAGGATTCTTCGTCGACAGAGTGTTATGCCCGCTAGAGATGTAGACCTTGCCGTTCGCCACGATGGGTGAAGAAAATTTGATGCCATAGCCCGGTTCGTCCACTGCGTTGGTACTACTGTTGTAGATCTCATCGCCGAGATCAGTTGCTTCATACGCACGAAGAACTGCTTTAGTGGCAGCTTCCGGGCTACCCAACGGCTGCCCCGTGTCGATCATCCACAAGATCCCGTCTTCTGTACCATTGGCAGAGATGAAGGGAGTCGTGCCTCTTGCATTTTCCTGGATACTCGGTGTTGTGTAATCGACTGCCGTCAGCACTCCGTCATAAGTGAATCTGCCGATACCGGCAGGAGTATTCTTTGTAGTCGGTGTCACGCCGATGTATACGGATCCATTGAAAAATGCTCCCGTGCCGAATATCTCGTAGGAACTCACGTCGGTTGTGTGTGTGCCAGAATTGTCAGCACAGCTGGACGAGTAAGGAGCGCTCAGCTTCGATTCGAAGAACAAGGTTTGAGTCGCACCTTTATCGTTCGCTTCCTCTTTTCCAAGGCTGCTGGAATTGACCAGGAAGAGTTTTCCCGACTTTCCTCCCGCTAACAACTGCGAGCTACCCGGTAGCAGCAACAAGCCACCTGCAGCGAGGTCAGAGTCATTGCAGTCCATGTACTGGTAGGCATCCGGGGTGAAATAATCCTGCATGTTCAAAGTTGGGGTGAACTTGATCACCGAATCCGAGAAGGCCGTCTTGCCGTCCCATGGACCATTGCCCGTAGTTATGTAGATGTTTCCCGCGCTATCCGCTACCGGTCCGCCGCTTCCCATCCAGACCCCGCCTGCACTCGCATACTCGCCCTCTCCATTGAGGTCAGGACTTGAGTTGAACACTCCGACCTGGGCTAACGTCTTTTCGTTGTAGGCGAGTAGCCAGCCGCTGTGACAACTTCCGAAGCCAATGTAGACATTTCCGTTCGCAACCAGCAACGCAGCCCTTTGAATGCACGAAGTGGTGAGCGAGACTTTACCGTCTACAGAATCAGAGTTCGTTCCTGGAACAGTCGCGTGCAGTGTGACTGGACCACCAAACTTCTGTGCACCCGTCGCAATGTCGAGAGCGTTAAGTCGGAACGTGGAACCACTGCTACCTGTCTGAGCAGAGACTACATACATCGTGTTTGAGGAGAGATCAATAGCCGGCGTTGAAGTAATGCCTTGGAATGGCTTGATGGGGCCGTCTGTGATGGGTGTTTCGCCGGACCGGAGCAAAGATGTGTGCCACAAAGGAGCGCCGGTTCCATACTTGTCGGCATCGAAGGCATATACACTGTCGTGCTCCGTCGCCGCGAACAGCACATTATGAACGGCGCCTGCAAGTGGTAGACCGGAAACCAAGGTTGGTTCCGCATAGGCATACCCGTCCATCAGGTAGGTAAAGATCTTTCCAAACGAGTCAGGCTTTACGTTGGCGGGGGTGAGTGATTTTTCATTCGGGTTCAACCCGCTCCTGCCAGCATCGTAGTGCCATGTTGTTACGCTGACTCCAGCGGCGGAGGATGTCAGTACTGTAAGCGCGTCTGTGCCATAATCACCACTAAGTGCTGCGGAAATTTTGGTAGAGCCTGAGGCAAGCCCAGTCACCAAGCCGTCAGAAGTGACGCTGGCTACTGAAGTATTCGCTGCTGACCACGTCGCCGTGGCCGTCACATCCTCCGTACTGCCATCTGTGTATGTAGCAGTCGCGGTAAGCTGTGCCGTGGAGCCAGCCGTGACATCTTCTGCAGATGGAGTTACAGAGACAGATGTTACCTTCTTGATTGATGCCTTGACGGCTAGCTGAATGGGCGTGTAGGTCGCACCACCGCAACGATCCCATTCTTCGACAACAGTGTGTTGACTGCCTGGAGGCACTGACAATTCCGTGTTCATGCTCGTAGAATCGACAACGTAGACAAGCTTGTCGTCCACGTAAATGCCCATTGAGGCTACTCCCTTTGAACAAGTAGCGGTGGTTGCGCTGGCGACGTAACGAACAGGGGAGGTGACGCTGGCATCATTGGCAGGGCTGGTGACCTTCACAGCAGCAAAGATGTGTGGAGAGGCGACAAGGCAAAGAAACGTAGACACTAAGAACTTCATGACGAGACTCAATTTCAGTAGCCATATGAAAGGCCACGGTAGCACTCAGGTACCTTGGCAGGGATGCTGCTCAACTTAGGGCAGGCTCTGCAAAAGACAGCTGGCATCGGAAATATATCTCAACCATCGATGACAGTGCGTGGCTTCGCCGAGATCGTTTTGGTCTTATGGCAAGAGGTTAAATGCTGGTGGAAACAGGGAAGTTACCGCACTCTCCGTAAGTGTCGGCTGAACAAAAGTTGGCTCGACTTCTAAGAATATGAAGATGCTTCCAGTTACATCTGGCAATAATCGCGCTAACGTTACCTCTTCACCAGGTCCGCCGAGAGGGAAGCATCTAGTTGTGAGGTTTCAACACACCTGTGTTGTCCTTGCTTGCTGCGCTGTCTTCCTTCATCCGTATGCCGATCATCGACGCCAGCATTCATATGGCTTTCGGCCTCTTGATCACTTTGCGGCCAAGCTGGTTCTACGCATACATCCCTGCTACGCGGTTGCGTCCGGCTTCTGCCATGCGATCTCGAGTATGTTCCCGAAGCTGTAATTGTGAAGCGACCCACGGCGGTGAGGTAGGCCGTGAGTACTTCGCTGTGGCCTGCTTCCAGTTGCTCAAAGAGCAGATTAACATTGGCTGGCGATTACTTCTTTCGCCGCTAGGGCCTTCGGGGCGGAATGTATGGTCTGGACGGTGTTATCGCTGGTGTTGTCGGTAATTTGATGGTCTGATTGGTAGTCATAGTGTGATTCCTCCGCATTTGAATGGCTGTGCTGTGTTTGCTTGAGCTGTCTGGCATCTTCCAGATTGCTGAACCAGTTGGTGTCGAGGCACTCGGAGCGGAAGGTCTTGTTGAACGACTCGCAGAAGGCGTTGTCGGTTGGCTTGCCTGGACGAGAGAAGTCGATCTTCACTCCATTGTGGTAAGCCCACACACGATCAGCTGACCGGTGAACTCTGGCCCATAGCACCACACGAAGCACTTGGAAGGAAGGGTTGGAGGAAGGCAGCGAACCGGATCGAGGAAGCGTAGCGCCCGAGATCCGATTCGCTGGGCCATAGCTGGCCGCAGGTCTCCTAAGCTGAACGTATGCCTACTTTCAGTTAAGGAGAGAACCACCCATGTCCCTTGTCCAGCCTACTCAACCGTCCACCGTTCTGGTAGCGATCGATATCGCCAAGCTCCGTCACGATGTCCTGATCGAAGCGCCGGGATGGAAAAGCCGCAAGCGCTTGATCCTGCCCAACACCGCAGCCGAGTTCCGGCTGTTTGCCGACTTTCTTCATGGCCTGAAGCACCCGGTGCGCATCGTCTTCGAGGCCACTGGGAACTACCATCGGCCGCTGGCGCACTTTCTGCAGGCCGAGGGTTTCCATCTGGAGCTGATCGCTTCGCTTGCTGTGGCGCGAACCCGCGAAGCCATGCATAACTCCTGGGACAAGAACGATCCCAAGGACGCCCAGGTCCTGCTCCATCTGCTCAAGACCGGCGTGACTCAGCACTACCACGACCCGCTCGTGAACCAGATCCATGACTTTCAGGAGCTATCGCTCACCTATGCGCAGATCTCGCTGGAGAAGACGCGTACCCAGCATCGGCTCTTGACCCATTATCTCCCGCTCTACTTTCCTGAGATAGAGCGGTATTACCATGCCACGCGCTCTGAGTGGCTTCTAGCGTTCCTTCAGGTTTTCCCCACGCCTGCCCTTATTACACGTCTCTCGATGGAAGACTTCGTTCAGCAAGCGTGGACGGTTGTCGGACGCAAGGTAAGTAAACAGCGGCTGCTTGAGGATATCTATCGCACGGCACAGTCGTCGATCGGGATACCAGTTGCGGAGAACTCAGAAGCAGTGGCGATGTTCCGAGTCGTGCTTGGGGAGATGATTCGCCTCTGTCAGCTACGCGATCAGTTGGAAGAACGAGCTGCATGCCACATGAAGGACAACGCCGACTTCAGGCGTCTCCAACAGATGCCAGGCATCGGCCCTATCCTGGCGATCACCATCCTGGCCGAAGCCGGCGACCTGCGCCCCTTCAACCACCATCGGCAATTCCTCAAGTTCTGCGGGCTTGACCTCTCAACCCAGCAGTCGGGTCAGTTTCGCGGAGCGACCAAGCTGTCGAAGTACGGCAACGCACGGCTTCGCTGCGCCTTCTGGATGGTCGCCACTGTGGCTGTGAGGCTGCGAGAGAACAGCTTCCGAGACAAGTTCGAACGATATCTCCGGCGTGATCCTGCCAGTGCCGACCGCAAGCGTATGGCGTATGTCGCCGTAGCCGCCAAGATGGCTCGCGTGGCCCATGGGATCATCAAGACCGGTACCGACTTCCGCTGCTTCTATGAGGCAGCGGCACCAAGTGGAAGAGCCGCTTCACCTGGGCCGTCGAGGCCGTAAGGACCTCGTAGATAATGATCCGGCCTTCCACTTGGTTGAGATTTCATTTTGAGTACAGTGGAGACTGCGCTCCTCGGCAGATCTCGTGTCGCTATGGTCGAACGCTCAGACCTTGCTCGTGGAAGCCACTTGGAGGTACAGTCGTCGTCAAGCACATCCCATACGGGATGCTAAAGGATCTTCTCTTCTCTCCAGCTTTTCCTTCTTAGTACGTAGTCACAGAACAGCACCTTCGGCACACCACGTTGCTGTTGCAAGCGGTTCAGCGTACGCACCACATCTTCTCCTTTCAGACTCTGCCCCACTTCAATCGCCAGACTTTTTCGACTGAAAATATCGACAACACTCAACGAAACGAATCTTCCTGCCGATGCACCGCCACACGCCTCTTTCCTGCCGCCCGCTTCCGCAACCCCAGCCCTTCCTCTCGGTAAAGCCGGCAGACGAGGTCCTTGCCTACCTTCCAGCCCTCACGGTTAAACAGCACACGGATCATACGATAGCCGTAGCGTACCCGGGTCTGCGCGATCTCCCGGATACGCATGCGCAACTCGATCCACTGCTCCTGATGCCGTTTTAACGATGCGTCGCACGTTCCACCTCCAGGACACAGCATGCATGCCGTTCACTCACCCGATAGCTCTGTTCCAAATCCTTCACCATCGGACGACGCGGGGAGGCTTTAGAACTTTTCTGATCACGTCCTGAAGCATCGTCTTGTCGGAGCGACAGTTCAGCCACTAACTGCTTCAGTTTCGTGTTCTCATCGCGAAGCTGCTTCAACTGTCGAACCTGGTCCACTTCCAGGCCGATGTACTTCGCCTTCCACCGATAGAACGTCTGCTCGCTGATACCAACCTTACGGATCAGCTCCGCGATCGGCACCCCCACCTCTGCCTGCTTCAACACAGACACAATCTGCTCCACGGAAAACTTCTTCTTCATGGCAAATCCTTCCGCCCTTCAAAGGGTGGTTTTGCCGAAATACTAACCTTCATTTTTGTCCAGTTCTAGCCAGGCCCATGAACCGCTCAGGCTTCACTTCCGGCGCCAGGGCGCTCCGGTGTGAGACGTCTCCGCCCAGCGCCACGCCCAGCTTCTCGGTGTCATTGGTAAAGAGCTGCGCATCGTAGGCACCTCGCAATACAGCAACTGGCTCAATGAGGCATCGTAGCGATTAGCAGTTGCCAATCGTACGTGGTCGATAGCGAAAACAGTCACATCAGACATCTAAGGCCTGAGAGGAAAGCGATGGTACCTCAACTTCCTTTAAAAGCGTGACCGCATACTTCGAGAGCAGCGTCGACTGTCGGAAGGCTATAAAAGACTTCTTAAATGCTGGTTTGTCGCAGGCAGATCTCAGTATGAACGACGAACACTCTTCTTTCAGCTAGGACAGAAGATATAGTCGATGACTCAGGAACGATTTGGGATGCTGTGACGGAGTTTTTCCGTGCTGATGTAACAAGGCACGTCTATGACAAAGAGAATTTAGGGCCGGATTCTTATCGTGTTGCCGGGTCTCCTTGTCACGGCGGTTACGCCTATGAAGGCGAATCCGCAGCGCAAGATTCAGGACAGCCTTCAGAACACGCCTTATCTACAGGACTTTCAAATAATACCAGAGAGAAGGCAGTGCTTAAGATCAATGGCAGCATTGATTCGCTCATCGTCGACGCGATTCTGGAGCGGCACAATGGCAAAAGAGGTCTTGCCTTGATCGCCAGCCATTCCACCGTTTAGTAGGACTTTCCCAGAGCACGCTAGGTGTCCGCCGCCTTGAGACTTTCCGGCTAAGATGCAGCGGAGAATTTTGCAAAGCGACGGCAATGCTCCAGGTACGCCACTTCATGTTCTGCAATGAGCGATACGACGCTTGACCACAACCAATTGGGAGCATCGAGACTGCTGGTATGTTGCTTTCTCAGTTCGGTCATCCACGACACGGCGCTCTTGGGATTCATCTGACGTCCATGTGCTTTGCCTAGTACCCCGGCCAAATACCGAGCAGCCGCGACCGCCTCATCCTTAGACAGACGATCCAGATCGAATTTGAGATCCTGCGGCATCAACTCGCGCATGACCATCGATCGCTTCATCAGTGAGACGGGCATCATCCGACTTCCCAAGTTCGGGGAAAGATTGCAGGCCCCTGTTACGACTCTATCAGCCTGGTTCTTAACCTTATAAGCAGAGAGCTGCGGCGCCGCTGCATCTGTCGCCTCCTTGAGATCGATCAAGCAATACTCGACCTGCTTCTTGTCGCCGACGCCAAGGAGAACCGCATAACGGAGGCGGCCTAGAGAGCTGCATCCTTTCATCCAGTAGGCGGCATCAAGGACTTCCACCTTTGCGTGATGATCCTTTCCTTTAAAGGCAGTAACTTTTTCAATGAGTGCTCCATCCTCAAAGAGCTCAGAGATGGCGGTACGCTCTTCCTCCTTAAGCTCCCAGAATCGTTCGCCTAATGGGATTTGAGGGGTGACATCTTTGATCCGTTCTTTTGCGAGATGCTGCCACTCACGTCGGTGGGATTGATCGAGAACGGATCGGATCGGTGCAAGCGCATCTTCATCTTTGACCTTCGAAGACTTGCCCGGTTCCTGCAGGGCGGCTTCGTAACCCTCAATCATCTGCTCAAGCATCGCTACTAGAGTGAGACCCGGCAGATCAGAACCACGAGCCGCCGTAGCTAGCGAGAGAGCGAGACGGATCAGGTCGTGCGCCGGGTTTCCGATTACCGTTTGGTCGAGGTCGCGTATTTGAATCTCGACGTTCCCGCCAGAATCCGCAAGCGGCCCTATGTTGCCCACATGACAATCGCCACAGATCCAGACCGGCGGCCCCTGCGGCACGCTTCTTCCAGCCTTGGTGCTGAGCCACTCATAGAATTGCTTGGTATTGCCACGTACATACGCATGGGCCGATGTAGACATCTTGGCTTGGCGCCTTGCTTCAAGAACATGCGCCCTGTCTTCGGGCTTCACAGCCGATTTCTTCTTTGCCATATTGTTGTTGTACAGGATGATGAATGTCGGTCAAACCCACATAAAGTCTGCTAACTCCTAGGAGGAACGGAGGAACCTAAGAGTCCTGAACTGGGACACGATAACCACGCTCCAGTAGAGAGCGAATTTTTTCCCGGCGATTGAGGAGCTTTGCACGTTCGCTTTCGGCAATACTCGTCGAGAGTAAAGCCGGAATTTCTGTGTTGTACTCAAGCCGCAGCTTTTCAATCGCTTTGCGGTCATCCTGCTGAGAAGCTCTTCTTTGCAGCGCTCTTGTCTCGTACAACTTTTCTTCATCATCAAGACCAGTTGCGCGCAGAGATTGGGATGCGCGAGGCAAGGCAGCTGGTATCGGCGAGATGCGTGAGCGGTCGGATAGTCGGCAGCGTTGTGGAAGAACAGGCGCCTCAACGGCTGCCGTCCTTTCGAGGCCACAAGGTAGAGGATTAAGGTTAGACTCGCGCTCTCCTTGCATGAGTGCCTCGCCATAACCGTGTTCCAGCAGATACCCAATCTTCGACCTTCTGGCGGTCAGTTCTTGGCGTTCCGCCTCTTCTTTTACGCCTACAAGCGCTCCGGGGAGTTGGTCGAAGTACAAGGATTTTAATTGTTGGATGATCGCGTCGTCGGGTTCCCACATAGTTTAATGAACCTATGAAGTTTGGGTTAGCTTGTGTTGAGCAGTTTAAAAGATGCGAATGGTACGTAAGAAAGATGCCTGTATACACGCTAGTAACGGATCAGAGAACAAGCACGCGGTAAGTCTCCGCCATGCTTTGCGGGAAATAGTAGGCCATCCAGTCCGGACCCTTGTTCCTCCCTGGAGTCGGAAAGCAGCCGCATTTGCAGCTACGGTACGCGGTTTAGCGTTCTTCATCACGAATTTACGAGCGGGTCAGCGGGCAGCCGGAAAGGCGTTCGTCGTGGAAGCAGTATTTGCCTTCATTGCGGGCGGTCTGATCGGAGCAATCTCACAGCGATTGCGCAAAGCTGAACCTCTTTGGGCCACCGCTTGTGTGGTCTGGCTCGTTCTTCCAGGCATTATGCTCGTCACCCAGCTTGAAGTTCACCGGCTCGCACATACGCCTTACCTTAGTGGTGGGCTTGCTCTTTCCTTCTGCCTCGCTGCGCTGTCCGCTGCCTTCAGTTGGTACGCCATGCGTCACGGTGCAATGTTAGGCGGCACCGATGAAACGAGCATTCGCCATGATCTTGAAGCGTTGCCACATATTCTTCTCTCGTTCCTACTAGCTGCTCCCAGTCTCGCAATTGGAGCTCTTCAGAAGAACCGGCACAGCTAAGTGTCAGGCCCGATCAATCAAAGGCTTTTTTCCTCTCATAAGGATGTTGAGTTCATTGTTCAAAAGTTAGCATCTATACGCCCATGGAAACCCAAACAAGAAACAAGGCTAGTGCTCTTGGATTGGCCTGTATTCTGATCGTTGTTCCACTTGCGCTTGCATCAACCGCAGGAAAATCAGATCGATTAACACCACTTGAAAAGGTCGAGACCGCCAAGGTTGCGAACGATGTCGCCCAGAGGATTGTAGCCGTCGATGACCACGGACAGGGCAATCGATTTACGAAAATGCCGGCAACGAAACGCGATTCGTTACTGGCATGTTCCCTCGCTCATGGCTAGTCCGATGAAGCAACGAGTGCGGATGACAAAGTCTTTAGTCTCACGACGGAAAACGCACAGGACGATCCTGCTGTTCTCCATATTGCCGCTGAAATGCGATCACAGCATCAGTTCACAGCGTTCACTGTAGCGGTCTGGCCTTACAGAGGTTCAGGTACAAGGGGAACCTATATGGTCCTCGTGCGCATGCATGGGTCAGCGGAGACGGTCGACAAACCCGACAAGATCAACGCGGCTTGTCGTTAGAAGGCAGTTGGCCGCTTTACTCTGAGTAAGCTTAGTAGAGAGCTTATCTTTGGACGTCGTCCTCATCTGTCCCGGAATGGGCTCGGGTAGTGGTTCAGATCGAGGGAGCATCTCGTAAAGCAGAGCAGCTGGGAACAGCCCTTGCTTACCATCCGTAAATACAATCACCATCCCAGTACTCAGGCGATCAGCGTACTTGACTTCGTGAAGCTCCTTGGTCGTACTCATGATCTGAGTGTGACAAACAAAAGGATCGTAAGCTGTAGCCAACTTTACCCATATGATTGATCGCTTGTGTCGGATGAAGCATCTGTTGATTGCGCATGACTCCTTGTCGCTGAAGCGTCGAAGGTCAGTCGAGGTTAAATGGAACTCGCCTCCTTGAGTGGCGCCGACTTGGGACTTCAAACACCAAGATGTTCCCGACTGGCCACGTATGCTACCGTCATTTACATTACAGAGGAGCAGAGCCCGGCATGGGAGTGCTCGCATAGGGGAGCAATCGTGAGCCAAGCTGCTTATAAGAATCTGGTGCTCCAAAGGCTTGATCCAGAGGTCATCAAACGTCTGGAGTTACAGCCAGTCGATTTGCCTGTGAATCGTGAGATCGAGCTTCCCGGCAACTATATCAAGCACCTCTTTTTCATCGAAGATGGCGTTGCGTCCATGACAACTTCGTTTGGCGATGGCACCCAGGTGGAGGTCGCCTTTGCGGGGAGGGAATCGATACTCGGCGCATCTTCCATGATGGGAACGAAGAAGAGCCTGAACCGCGTCTACATGCAGATAACAGGACACGGCTTTATTTCGAGAACAGAGATCGCGACGCGTGAATTCAAGCAGGGCGGGTCATTTCACGACCTGACGTTGCGGTATCTACAAGCACAGTTCATTCAGTCGGCCCAGACTGCCGGCTGCAATGCTCGTCACAATCTAGAACAGCGCTTTTCGAGATGGCTCTTGCTCTGTGCGGACAGGGTTGAAGCCAAAAGCTTCAGGCTCTCGCATGAATTTATCGCCGACATGCTCGGCGTAGCTCGCCCGAGTGTCAGTATTGTTGCTCATACCTTCCAGGAAAAGTGTTTGATCAGCTATAAGCATGCGAATCTCGAAGTAGTCGACAGAGCTGGACTGGAACGGCTTGCGTGCGAGTGCTATGGGGTCGTCCGAGATCACTTGAACAACTTTGCCGATACCGACGAAGGATTCGGAGTCTAGCAGCTACTCATCAACTGCTGTCCGTGCCACGGTGACACTTTCTCGTTTTAATGACACGACTCGAGTATCACGCTGCTCGGTATTTCGCCTAGTCACGCGCAACTCCTCGCGCAGGACAAGCTCTTTTGTGAGCACAAGGCGTTCCTCTACGATGGGGTAAATAGTTGTGTCACCCTCCTGGCGGACTGGCGGCGCCACATCGACAACCTGCTGCAATCTGACGCGCTCAATATCGAAAGTTCGTACAAGTAGTTGTTCGTCGAGCGTTTCCTGATACTCATGCACGTGCTTCTCCAAGCGCACCTTGCCCGTTGTGGGCAGTCATCCAGCGTCTGGATGACTCATGGCTTCGCCTAGATTCGGAAGACATGCCAGGGCCTTCTCGGCTGTATCGAGTGAAATCGCCGTAGCGAGCCGCACCCGTCGCATCGTCCACTCCATTGGAGAGGAATGGGTAAGTGAACTTTGTGACATCCCAGCTTGCCTTTGCGAAGTTGAAGCCAGGATCTTTCGGAATCAGCATGATTTCCAAAGTTTTTAAAACTGTTTCGGACAGCGCAACCGGGGAGTATCCAGCTTGTTGGTACCCATTGGCGTAAACCACTACCGTGTAGTTGTCGCCGAGATTGTCATAGAACGGAGGATCAAAAGTGATGTCGTTGTGTCGGTAATAGGTTCGGATGAGTTGAGTCTGGTTGCCACCGGTAATCTTATGAGAAATGTGCCGCGCTGAGAAAAGGTGGCGGCTTCCATCGAAAATGCGCAGTTGCAGCTTGCTCAGAAGCACAACTCAAGTTCGCGAATAGTAACACTGCTTGGGAGAATGAATCAACAAGCTGAAAAC
>CAXTNK010000059.1:0-394 GCA_964245665.1 uncultured Acidobacteriaceae bacterium | reverse complement strand
TGGATTTGAGAATCGCTGCGACTTTGAGGGTTCTGAAGCCGCACGAAGTGCTGCTCAGGGGACCAGCACTTCTCCTGTTAGACCATTGCAACGAGCTTTCTTGTCCGCAGGCGCAGCGTAGGCTGCTGAACTCTTCGACACGGTATCCATGGTCTTCCACCCGCTCGATTTCCGAGACTGGCGGCATCGAGTTCGAGATTGCAAAGGACTTTCTTGCCCATGATTGAGGATCATAGTTCAAGGAGTTTCCGAATCCGAGTCAGAGGTCGGTTCTCGATTGGGTCGCAGATCCAGTAGCTCTTCGGCAACATAGCCAGCGAAGGTTCCATCAGAAAACGAGATCAGGACGCCGTCCTGCTCATCCAGCTCAACGTGCGTGATTCGCGGTCCAAAC
>CAXTNK010000058.1:20280-29814 GCA_964245665.1 uncultured Acidobacteriaceae bacterium | reverse complement strand
ATGGAAATCATCCTGGACCGCAAGCTGGTAGACAAGCGCGTGTTCCCGGCCATCGATATCCAGCGGTCCGGCACGCGTAAAGAAGAGTTGCTGATCCTGAAAGAGGACCTGCAGCGCATCTGGGTTCTGCGCAAAGTGCTCAATCCGTTGTCGCCAGTCGAAGCGATGGAACTGCTGGTCGATCGCTTAGGCAAGACACGTAACAATGCAGAGTTCCTGCTGAAAATGAACTCGCTCTAAAACAGCCTTACTGCAGCAAAGCCCCGATCTGATCGGGGCTTTGCTGATTACGGACACATATGCCGAAGTGGCAGAGAGTTATCGGAATCCTGCTCCTGGTGATTACCACCATCATCGGCCTGGCATGCATCTGGTTAGGCTCGAAAGGCATGGACGGGCGGCTTTTCCACTAATTGACTCAGTCGCCTTTCACCTGTCCGTACTCGAGCAGCGTCACCAGAAGGACGCCGCCGCAGATGTTTCCCAAAACCGCCGGCAGCAGCCACGCAAAGTACGCACCATACGAAACCTGGTGATACAGGACGGAGGCCAGGATCTCGCCGCTGGTCGCGATCGAATGGGCGAAGTGGCCGATTCCCACCACGAACGCGAGCAGCCAGATCACCATCACCGAACCAGTCACAGAATGGCTGCCGCTTACCAGCCAGGCGACGAGCGCGATCATCCAGCCGCCAATGACGGCACTCCAAAAGGCATGACTGCTACTGACACTGACGGCTTCTACCCCGATCTTCGACATGGCTGCGACGTACTCCGGCTTGAGCGCCTCTGTCTTGACTGCGAGCAGGGCAAAGGCAAATGCACCGGCGAGGTTACTTGCCAGAACAATCGACCACAGGCGAAGAGTCTTCCACACATGCCTGCGTTCAGCGAGAACGAGCGCCACAGGAAACAGTGTATTTTCTGTGAAGAGCTGGGCGCGTCCCACGATGACCGTGATGAAGCCGATGGGATAGAGCAAATAGGCGATAAAGCTGGCAGCTTTGCCATCGCCGAGTTGCGCATGGACGATGGACATACTCAGCGCCGTCAACCCAATCATCATGCCGCCCGCCAAACCGGAGATGGCCAGGGCACGTGCAGAGCGGTCTAGTTCATGGCGACCGTTGTTGGCCACCTGCACAAAGATCTCGTGGGCAGTGGGCCGCTCCAGATCACGTTGCGCAGGCTGGCTTCCACCATCCTCGCCCTGGTCGCCGCCTTCTTCACGGATGGCGTCCAGTTCCGGGCGAGGTGTTTCTAGTTCAGGTGCTATCTCTGATGTCGCCATCTACTCCCCTTCAGTTGCTGCGTAGGTCGTTCAGGATCCGTTGCGGCTTCCGGTCAGCGACACATGCTCGTGCTCACCGACTTGCGAGCCGTCCTTCGTGATCGAAGCCTTCAACAAGCGGTAGCTGCGAACGATCGAGCTTGAGGGCGAGCTCCAGTATTCAGCATCCTCAACCACAACCTTGAGAACTGAAATTTCCGGATCTTCTTCACCATTCGGGAACCAGGCCTTGTACAGAGGGTTCCACAACTCGTGAATCTTCTGCTGGTCCTTGCTCACCTGCGCGTGGCCCGACAGGCTGACGTAAGTGCTGTTCTTCACGTCCACATAGGAGACATTTACATGCGCATCGTGCCGGATCTCGGCAACTTTGCCTGAATTCTGGCGCGTCAGGAACCAGAGTTCGCCCTGGAAGCGTGTTTCCTGGGTAGCCATCGGCCGGCTGAAAAGGCTGCCATCTTCGGCGGTTGTCGCCAGCATGGCGATACGGATGTCTTTGATCATGTCCTGGATGTTGCTCAGAATTTCATCGCGAGATAGAGCGGGTGTGGTCATCGTCGACTCCTTGACAGGGTTGGATGCTGAAGCAGCGTGATGCGCTTGCCCATATGCAAGGCCGCTCTAAAATGGAGGCATGGCTGACCATCTCTACTACAGCGATTCATTTTTGAAGACTTTTGAAGCGGAAGTAACCGATATCCGCGAACATGTGCGCCGCGAAGGCGGCTCGGAGTGGCGTATTGCGCTTGATCGCAGCGCCTTCTATCCGACCAGTGGTGGACAGCCGCATGACATTGGCAGGCTTACAGCTACGGCGCGCAGCGGTGCGACACTGGACGTTCCCGTATCCGCAGTCGAAGAAGATGACGCGGGTGAAGTTTGGCATGCCACCAGCAAACCGTTGCTCGCCGGCACTCGGGTGACCGGCCACATCGACTGGCCTCGGCGACTCGACCACATGCAGCAGCACTCAGGCCAACACCTGCTTTCCGCTATTCTTGCGCGAGACCTGGCCGCCGCAACAGTGTCGTTTCATCTGGGCGAGGAGGTCTCGACCATTGACCTGGCGATCGATTCGCTATCTTCGGCTGATCTGGAAAGGATCGAACAGCAGGTAAACCTGGCCATCGCCGAAGATCTGCCGGTGACCATGCGGACCATCGATCGTGCAGAAGCGGAGGCCTTAATCGCGGCCGGCGTTCTGCGCAAACTGCCGGAACGAGAAGGCTCTATCCGCCTGGTGGAGATGCCGGGGATCGATCTGAATGCCTGCGGCGGCACCCACGTGCGTGCTCTCGGGCAGATCGGCGGCCTGCTGCTGCGCGGCACAGAAAAAGTGCGCCAGGGCGTCCGTCTGAGCTTCGCCTGTGGATTGCGCGCTGCCCGCATCGCGCGTGCAGACGACCAGTTGCTGGCGTCTATTGCCAAAAGTCTTTCCGTGCAAAGAAGTTCTCTCCCTGACATGATCGAACGCAAATTGCTCGAAGCGAAAGCCGACGCGAGGGATAAGCAGAAACTCCGCGAAGAGCTGGCCGATTACCATGCTGCCCGCCTGCTGGTAGAAGACCGTGTCGAGCATGGCCTGCGCATCATACGGCGCAGCTACAGTGATCGTGATGCGGCGTATGCAAAACTGCTGGCATCGCGATTGGTTGCAGCCGCACCGCAGACAGTTGCGATTCTGTCGTCATCGCAGCAGCAGCCGGCGTCCATCATCTTCGCACGCAGTAAAGACCAGGAACAGATCCGCTGCGGCGAGTGGCTGGCAGCCGCGCTCGCCGAGCAGGGAAGCCGTGGCGGCGGCTCACCCGAGATGGCACAGGGGCAGGTCGCCGCGCAGGCGATTGAGCTTGTCGCGGATTCGCTGCGAGCACGCACCATGGCAGCACGGGATGCGAAAGCCTGAAGGGGTGCGGGGCGCATCGCCGACTTTGCCAAAGTGGCCGCCCCTGTTAAACTTGACAAGTCGTATCCCATCCAGATGTGGGGCTATAGCTCAGCTGGGAGAGCGCGTCGTTCGCAACGACGAGGCCATCGGTTCGATCCCGATTAGCTCCACCAAAATTTCTGCAAATCTCTGCAAATGCTCGACGTAAAGTTCGGTCGGGTATGTGAGCAAAGCAGCCAGCGATATCATGAAGGCATGACGGAAGAACAGAACCCGCGCGAGCACCCGCAACGCAATATTCCCCGTAATTTGAAACAGTATTATCTAGGATTGCTTACCAGGGGAGCGCGATGGAACCAGACCGACGATCAGGCAGCGAGCGAACTGCTGCCGCAGCAACTTGCGTTTCTGCGCCGTCAGATGGAAGACAGGAAATACATTGTTGCCGGCCCGGTAAACGAAGAGGCTCAGTACGTCGGCATCATGTTGATCGATGCTGCCAGCAAGGAAGCGGCGTTTGCTGTCGCCAGTCGTGACCCGGGAGTAATTTCGGAGCGACTCGCAGTCGAGATTTATGCTGTCTACCTGCCCTCGCTCGAGGGCGTCACCGTCCGCTACTAAGTAGATAAGCTCGCCGTCAAAACAAATGACAGGCACCGGCTGCAATCCATGAGTAATTCCGGAATTCACTGCATCAGATAAGTACGCCGACTGCTTTGGATCATGCGCTGTATTCATCATGGCAGTTCTGCGTCACCATTCACCATAAGTCAGGAAGATCGCAATGCACAGGTTTGAGGTTTGGGCGCCATTGGCCGAGTCGGTTGCTGTAGAGGTAGCTAAGGTCACCTATCCACTGAAGAAGACAGAGCGCGGCTACTGGGCTGCAGATGTCGAACAGGCGCAGCACGGTATGGACTACGGCTACATACTGGATGGCGAGCAGCCCATCCCGGATCCTCGATCGCAGTGGCAGCCGGACGGTGTCAATGGTTTCTCGCGCATCCTTGACCATAACAGCTTTGAGTGGCATGACCAGGCATGGCAGGCGCCGCCATTTGCGAAAGCAGTTGTTTACGAATTGCACCTCGGTACATTCACGCCGGAAGGCACACTTGATTCTGCTATTTCGAAACTCGACTATCTGAAAGATCTTGGGATTACGCATGTTGAAGTATTGCCACTAGCGTCGTCACCGGGAGAGCGCGGATGGGGCTACGACGGGGTAGCTTTATTTGCACCGCAGGAAAGCTATGGCGGCCCCGATGCAGTGAAGCGCTTTATTGATGCAGCTCACGGCAAAGGTCTCGCCGTCATCAACGACGTGGTCTACAACCACTTTGGACCGACGGGAAACTATACCGGTAAATACGGTCCTTACATCACTGAAAGCCATAAAACGCCCTGGGGCGGAGCTGTGAACCTTGAGGAAGAAGGCAGTTCCGAGGTGCGCCGCTTCTTCTGTGACAACGTTCTGATGTGGCTCCGGGATTACCACTTCGACGGCCTGCGCCTTGATGCGGTGACGGCTTATATCGATCGCTCCGCCGTGCACCTGTTAGAGCAAATGGCCGACGAAACGAAAGCACTCGGTGCCGAACTCGGCAAGCATTTTTTCCTTGTAGCTGAGAGTGACCTGGGAGATCCGCGTGTCGTCCGCGCAAAGGAAGCCGGAGGCTATGGCCTGGAAGCTCAATGGAGCGATGACTTTCATCATGCATTATGGACTGTACTTACAGGTGACCTGAAAGGCTACTACAGTGATTTCGGTTCCATTGCACAATTAGCTACTGCAATGGAAGAAGTGTTTGTCTTTCAGGGACAGTATTCCGACTATCGCAAACGAAACCACGGTCGCCCGGTCCATGATCTCCCCGGCTACCGATTCCTTGGTTATATCCAGAACCATGATCAAATCGGTAACCGGGCAGTTGGCGATCGACTAAGTGACTTAGTCTCGCCTGGCAAAGTGAAGATAGCTGCTGCATTGGTTCTGCTGGCTCCATTTGTTCCGATGATCTTCCAGGGCGAGGAGTTCGCTGCTTCCACACCATTCCTATACTTCACCGATCATGAAGATCTCGAGCTGGGCACCGCAGTCAGCGAAGGCCGCAAGCAGGAGTTTGGAAGCTTCGGGTGGGCGCCGGAGGAGATTCCTGACCCACAGT
This sequence comes from uncultured Acidobacteriaceae bacterium, assembly GCA_964245665.1. Classification (GTDB taxonomy): domain Bacteria; phylum Acidobacteriota; class Terriglobia; order Terriglobales; family Acidobacteriaceae. The sequence continues at coordinate 24,467 of CAXTNK010000058.1, read as the reverse complement.
TACCGGATACATTCCAGCGCTCGAAGCTAAACTGGCAGGAAACAGGCGAGACCAGCCATGCAGACATATTGGATTGGTATAAGAAGCTGATAGCTTTGCGTAAATCGAGCCGGCCATTACTCGATGGCAATATGCGCGATTCACACGTCCGCTTTGATGAGGAGGCGCGGTGGCTTGTCCTCCAGCGCGGCCCCTACCAGGTCATCTGCAACCTGGCGGAGAAGCCGGCGACGATCAGTCTCCTCACAACTGGAAAGGTTCTTTTAGCTTCCGATTCTTCACACAAGCTTCAGGAAAAGCAGGTCGAGTTGGGACCCGAGTCGGTAGTTATTGTGGAGAGCGTTAAAGCTTGACTGGCTCTTCGCTGCTGCTTGGTGATTTTGCCGAGAGAGCAGCGAAGAAGTCGTCCCGCCAGCGCAGGATGTCGTGTCGGCGAATATCTGCCCGAAGACGGCTCATACGCGTTCGCCTCTCGTCGCGTTCCATGTGTATAGACCGGTTGAGAGCATCTGCTACTCCTATCTCATCGTAAGGATTGACAAGGATAGCTCCGCGTTGAAGCTGCGAAGCCGCTCCTGCAAACTCGCTGAGTATCAGGACACCGTCATTGTCCGTGCGAGCCGCGCAATACTCTTTCGCGACAAGGTTCATGCCGTCTTTCAGCGGAGTAATAAGTGCAGTGTTCGCGGCGCGGTAAAGTGCGATAAGTTCCTCCCGCGGGATTGACCGATGAAGATAATGCACGGGGATCCAGCCCGTATTACCGTACTCGCCATTGATATGTGTGACTGCACGCTCGATTTCGGCCATCAATGTCTGGTAGCCAATAATCGTTTCCCGGCTCGGAACGACAATCTGGAAGAGGGTCACTTTTCCGCGCAGACCGGGATAATCGCGCAGCAGTGCTGCGAAGGCTCGCAGGCGTTCCGGGATACCCTTGGTATAGTCCAGACGATCGACACCGAGCGCGATGTGAACGTCTCTCAGTTCCTCACGAATTTTCGCAACTCGTTCCAGCACCGACTTCTTCTGTGCCGTCTCGCTGAATTGCTTGAAGTCAATGCTGATAGGAAAGAACTGCACGCGTGTCATGCGTCCACCACATTGAATGACGCGGGCATCCCCGTGGCGCTCGATCTTGGCAGCAGGCAGAAACGTGCGAATGCACGCAACGAAATTGCGCTGATCGCGGGCGGTTTGCAGTCCCACCAGGTCATGTTGTAACAAGTTTTCAAGTATCTGCTGCCGCCATGGCAGCTTCTCAAAAATATCCGGCGCAGGAAACGGAATATGCATGAAGAAAGCGATCCTGCCCTTTGCAGTCCGCTTCCTGAGATAAGCTGCTACCTGCATCAGCTGGTAGTCCTGTATCCAGATAATGTCGCTACTTTTCGCAGCCTGCCCGGTTATGTCCGCAAACTTCTTATTGACCCGCTGATAGTAATCCCAATATTTGGGAAAGAATCGGCAGCGCGATTGAAGATCGTGAAAAAGCGGCCAGATAATATCATTCGAAAAACCTTCGTAGAAATTGGCCTGCTCTTCCTCTGTCAGGTGGACAGCGAGATACCGATAAGCATTATCATGTGACTCATCCAGAAGTTTCTGCACTTCTGCTTCATCTGCAATCTGGTTGGAATCGTTGTTGTCATCGCCAAGACCGGCAATCCCCGGGCTACCAATCCACGTGCCTCCATGTTCTTTCAGGATAGGCACGAGCGCGCTGACAAGCCCGCCGCTGGATGGCTCTGCCTTCAGGTGACCCTTCTCCTCTTTGAAAGAGATAGGCAACCTGTTCGAAACTACGATGAGTTGTGTTTTCCTTGTCATATTGGACGATTTTCCCGTGCCTGGATCCACATGTCGAGAAACTCCAGTAGCTCAGCAGGTGGACGAATCCACAGCGATGCACAGCTTGGCCTGGGTCTGTCGCGCACCAGGACGGCGCAACTCCTCGATCTGTATTGTTCTTCTTCAAAAATCTCAAAGGCGTCTTCGTCTGTAATATCGTCGCCCATGAAAGATGCCATCGTGTCACTTGGTAGCTTTTGCAGGATTGAGCGCACTGCAAATCCCTTATTGCCTTCGCCTGCTCTTAGTTCCAGGCCCCCGTCAAAAGTGAGCAGGTTAATCACGCCCTCAAACTGGCGGTTACCTTTAATCTGTTCATACAATTGTCTTACGCGAGCTTCTACTTCGTCCTTACGGGAGGTTGCTTTGCGCCAATGGACGGCGACACTGTTTGGTTTCAACTCCAGTATCTCCTCACCGTATTCACTTTCGAGCGCCTTACCTACAGAAGAGAGAACGTTCTCTTCATCGCCGGTAAGTGGGGCGATGCAATAGTCGCCGTTAGCTGCTAGAAGTTCTCTACCGTGCGATCCCCATATATCTACAGGTCTGGAAAGGCTCATTAGATCCCGCAGCTCCCGCGCATTCCGACCGCTGATAAACACGAGCCTGTCGTCCTTGATCGAGGATAGTCGGTCAAGGCGTGCGCGCACCCCGGGATAGAACTGCGTTTGCAGCCTGTCTTCCCGAAAAGGTGCCAGTGTGCCGTCGTAGTCAAGCATCAGGACTGCGCAGGGCGTTAGTGCCAATCCGTGAAAAAATGGATGGTTCTTTTGCAACTCATTCCATCTTAATGGAGTTTGCCCGTTCACTAGCAATAAGATGCCTCTTCCGGTCAAGCCAGCCATTAAAGTTGGCGTCGCAAGACAACTTAATTTTGCACTTCCGCTTCATCACCAAGGGTGTAACTCTACAACCGAGTCTATGCTGAATAACGTAGTGTAATTTGTTCAATACCATAACAGGGGACCCATGAATCGATCAGAAGTCATAGAGGCATTGGACGAAGAGATTAATAAACTAAAGCAGGCTAGAGTATTGATACAGGGCAGCAATGGCCTGGGACCGGCTCTGGCAAGATTTGTAGCCAGTGGTACTGGCAGAGAACGGTCCGGCGGCCGACGCAACATGAGTCCTGAAGGACGTAAGCGGATCGCTGAGGCGCAGAGACTCCGCTGGGCAAAGTTTAAGTCTGGCAAGTAGACTTTATTCATGCTGAAAGTAAAGCTGCTGCACCCTGATGCGAAGGCTCCAACTGTAAGTCACGCCGGCAGCGATATAGGATTCGATCTCTATGCTCTCGAGGATGCCGTTCTGCAACCCGGCATCCTCGCGAGGCTACGGACAGGCATCGCTGTGGAAGGCCCTGAGGGTTACGGGTTCGTACTCGGAGACCGCTCCTCAATGGCGATGAAGGGCATCACCTACCTTGGTGGCCGGATTGATGCAGGCTACCGGGGTGAAATTCTCGTCTGCCTGATGAACGTGAACCAGCCGAAGCTGATCCTCGAGTGCACGCGAAATAGCTCCGGTGCTGTGACCGACATCCGTCTGGAGCAGGCAGACACTTCCGTCCAGATCAGGAAAGGCGACAGGATTGTGCAGATGTCTTTATTCCGCGCAGACACCGGTCGCAGAATTGAAGTCGTCGAGGAGTTATCCGATAGTATCCGCGCGGCCAAGGGATTTGGCTCTACCGGTCGATGAACTATTTGCACTTCCCGTTCCGAAGATACACAAAAGCTCGGCTATCGATCCGTTTCGGGAAAGCTATTTAGGAAATACGCGCGGGCTGCGTCGAAGATGCTGGGGATGCGCCTATACTCCAGACACTACCCCGGCATTGCTGTATTTACCGGGCCACGGACGCCTGGCGGCGGTGTGGCACATTCCTGCCGATGCAGAGCCCTTAACCCATTCCATGGGTCAGCTTCTGCATATTGGGTTGCCGGTCTTGGCACTGCAGCCGACTCCAGGAACAGACGGCTGTCGTCTGCCCGGAAGCTGAAGATTCGTGGATTTCCGTACGTGTCGGGCATGCCAGAAATGGGAAATATCAGTTTTTTGTCTCGTCCGTTGCAACATCCGGTGCTTTGGCGAAGATGCGCTCGTTTCTATTCGCGGCTGCTGAGGGGCTTCATCGGTCGCCCTCAGAGCAGCGACATCATCTATGTGCAATTGATCGCTGCTGTTTCTGAAAGACTCACGACGCGCCGCAAAGCACTGCCTTGATAGCGCCGCGCGGCGGCCTGGAAGAGCGAAGCCACTCTCTCCGTCGTAATTCTTTATGGGTCTTGGGCGGCCAGGCAGCCAAGCTTGTGTTGCAGGGCCTTTAC
>CAXTNK010000058.1:0-20270 GCA_964245665.1 uncultured Acidobacteriaceae bacterium | reverse complement strand
TTCATCGTCTGCGGGATACGGCGCAGATGGTTGCCATCACGAGTGCTCTCCGGCTCATCGCAGCTGCCTTCCTCTTCTTCCATGCACGAAGCGGCTTCGCCTCGGCGATGACATGGGCCCGGCTCTACCTTGCGTCCTCTTTTGCAGGAGCCCTGATCTCTGTAGTCCTGGTCACCGTGCATCTCGGACTGCCAAAATTTCAACGTGTTTCGCGCAGCTTATGGATTGAGGGGCTCGGCTTTTCCCTGGCCAATTCGACAACTTCCATCTACAACGACGTGGACAAGGCGATGCTCGCCAGCCTGAACCAGCTGCGCGCAGCCGGTATCTACGGAACCGCCTATCGCATCATCGATATCGCCTGCGTCCCCATCACGGCGATCCATGGCGCGGCTCTACCGGAGTTTTTCAAGCGCGGTCACGCAGGGCCCCGGGCTATGCGGCCGTTTGTCAGCCGATTGATGGCGAAGACGTCGCTTTATGCCCTAGGCGCCTCCATCGCACTCGCGGCTGGTGCAGGCATTGTGCCACTGCTGATGGGGCCGGGCTATGCGGAGAGTGTTACCGCCATCCGTTGGCTCTGCGTGCTCCCGTTGCTGCGTAGTTTTCATCTTGCAGCAGGCGACTGCATCACCGCTACCAGTTCGCAATGGTGGAGAACCGCCAGCCAGCTGCTGGCAGCACTCTTGAACCTCCTGTTGAATCTGGTATTGATTCCGCGATGGTCCTGGCAAGGCGCGGCCGTTGCCAGCCTGCTCACTGATGGCACTCTCGCTGCGGCCAACTGGATCATCCTCATCTGGCTCTCATCACGCCGCCAATCAGTAGGTGGTAGTGACATTCCCAAATTGGCATTGCTAATTACTGACTAAGACGTAATTTCATATCGCATTTGCCAGGCTGCTGATAAACAGATAACAGGCCTTCCACATAGCTGGCATACTTCATGGATGACACAGATAAAGTTACGAATAGCCTGATGCTTCTCGTTGAGGCTGCAGCGGAGCTAGTTCTCAACTTCGAACACAATGCCCATGATCTGGATTCGAGGAAATTGCATTGAATACGTATCCAGACGCCGGCGCTCTACCGGCACTTTCGACCGACCTGACCATGAAAGACGTGGCCGCGGTCCTTCGGCGCAGGCGCGGCATCGTCCTGTCCATCTGCCTCATCTGCGTGGCCCTGGCCATACTGAAGTGTGTTTTCAGTACGCGCAGGTATGAAGGTGTTGCAGCGATCCAGATCCAGAAGGATGATTCGGACGCGCTTGGCCTTGAGAGCGCTCTTGGTACAGCCGAGGCCGGTGCTTCGGATGCTCTCGATTACAACATAACATTGCAGACCGAGGCTCGCGTGCTGACTTCGGATACGCTCGCATTGCGCGTAATCCATGATGACGGCCTGGAAGCGAATGATGATTTCACTGGTATTCATGCCTGGTTGCGGAGTCCATCCTGGTTGACGCCATGGAATAAGCCTTTGATCGAAGGTCCGGCCATCCCACTCGAAGATGCCCCCGAAAGACGGCGTCGCGCACTCAAGACATTCTCTAAACATCTGACAGTACAGGTTGAACCTGGCACGCGGATTATCAACATCGCTTTTCTAAGTACCTCGCCTGAAACCGCCGCGAGTGTCGTCAACAACCTGATCGATGAGTTTTCAAATTACAACTTCACCACCCGTTCCCAGGCGACTGCCAAGGTGTCCGAGTGGTTGAAGGGTCAGTTGGATGGCATCGAGAAGCAGGCCAATGCCTCACAGGCAAAGGTACTCCGCATTGAACGGGAGAACGGTTTGTTCGCGCCGGATCAAGGGCATAACGTTGTCCTGACACGACTGGATGAATTAAATCATGATGTCGTCACCAGCGAGGCAGACCGGATCATGGCGCAGGCACTCGAGAAAGCCGCTGCAACGGGTAATCCGGAGGACGTTGGCTTGCTAACGGCAGCAGCCAGCGGCGCCGCGTCGCCGGGAGCTGTGAACACGCTTGCTCCTATCCAGCAACTACGCGCGCAAGAGACGGAACTGAAGGCCAGACTGCAACAGGATTCAGTCAAGTACGATCGCAATTATCCCCTGATCCTTCAACAGGAAGCCCAGCTGTCGAGCGTGCAGAATTCCATCCAGGAAGAAATCGTAAGGATCGAGAAACGTGCTCACAACAACGTCAAGATCTCGCTTTCTGCCGAAAACGCAGCGCGGAAAAGCTTCGAGACACAAAGATCGCTTGTGCAGAAGTTGAGCGCCGGCGCAATGGAGTTCGTTGTTGCGAAGGAAGATGCGGATGCCAGCCGCGAACTTCTTGAAGACCTGAAAAAGAAGATAGAAAATGCGAAGCTGCTCAGCGGCTTTAGGGCAAGCAATGTGACCATCGTCGATCCGGGACGCGTCCCTTCCCTCAAGCATGCCAAGCAACCGAACATCCCGATAACTATGCTTGCAGGGTTTTTCTGCGGATTGTCTCTTGGCTGCCTCACCGCGTTCCTTGTCGACAGTCACGACAAAGGAATCTACTCAGCTGACCAGATTGAAAACCTTCTTGGCGCGCCTCCGTTTGCGGTTCTCCCTTCGTTTAAAGCGCACCGGAGCTGGCCAATGAGTCTGCCGCAGTTGCCGAGTAGGGCTCGACTCAAAAGTTCTGCTGGAGATGCGGTGCGTGCTGCTCAGCGCCTGGTGCCGCTGGATTCCGGCTCCACCTACGCAGAGGCGCTTCGTTCACTGCGCACATCTCTCATGCTGTCACGCAGTCAGCAATATCCAAAGGTGATCCTTCTCACCAGCGCGCAACCAGCTGAGGGCAAGAGCACGACTGCTCTCCACCTGGCGACCATCTTGGGACAGCAGGGCCGTCGAGTGCTCGTGATTGATGCCGATCTGCGGCGACCAACTCTCCATGAGAAGCTCGATATACCAAATGATCGCGGTCTCAGCACGATGCTCTCCGAGGTCGATGCACCCACTGCTCTGCGCTCCATTGACGGCCGCGATGATGTCTGGGTACTGACAGCTGGCCCTAGACCGCCTTATCCAGCGGAATTGCTGAGTTCACCACGCATGCAATCGTTGTTACAGGAGTGGAGGGCGAATTTCGACTTCATTCTTATTGATTCACCACCATCATTGGCCGTGACAGATGCAGTGCTTCTTTCACCGCTTGTGGATATCACCCTGCTCATCGCGCGCCAACATGTATCCACTATGCATGGCATCAAGAGTGCGCATCGTAAGCTGAACGCAAATGGCAACACTGTAAACGTGGCTGTTGTTCTCAACGGAGTAGAGCGCACCTCGGCCGAGTTTGCAGAGTACTATGGCTACGCCTACAGCGACACCAACAACTCAGGTGTTAAGCAAAATGTCTAAAGTCATACTTGTTGTCTTTGTCGGCCTGCTGCTTTGCTCGTCATTTCCTTTCTCCATAGCGCAGGTCGGCACTGTAAAGCTGCCTATAGAATCGTTGCTGCTCTCACCCGGCGATCTCATCAGTGTGTCTGTATTTGACGTCCCTGAACTCGAGAAGCATGTCCGCATCACGGATCGCGGCTCGATCACTTTGCCATTGGTTGGCGAGATGACCGTGGCAGGCCTTTCGCCTGCCCAGGCTGAGCATACGGTCGGCGCAGCCCTGGCGTCGGGACGATTCATCCGCAACGCACAAGTGAACATTGGTGTCGATCAATACGCTTCAGCGAACGTAGCTGTTAGCGGACAGGTGCAGCACCCTGGCAGTTATCCATCAACGATCCCGCGTAACGTGATGGACATTCTTTCCATGGCTGGCGGCCTCACACCAGCTGCAGATACACACGTTACTATTCAGCGCCGCGGAGTGAACGGCAAGACGCTGCAGGCGTCGCTCGTCAATGATCCATTCGTCTCTTTGAAAAACTCACTGCTGGTGTATCCGGGTGACCTCGTGATCGTTCCCAAGGCCGGCATCGTGTATGTACTGGGCGACGTTGTCCATCCGGGAGGATATGTCATGGCGGATGACGCGCAGCTTACTCTCATGCAGGCCATCTCCCTTGCCGCGGGAACGACGAAGACAGCATCTGAAGCGCATGCGCGCCTGTTACGAAATGCCCGCGAGGGCCCGGTAGAGATTCCAGTCTGCCTGAAGTGCCTGGAAAAGGGTACTGAGCCCGACATCGAATTGAAGGCAGAAGACGTTGTGTACATCCCCTACAGTACGACGAAAAATATTATGCTCGGCGCCAGTTCGATCCTTTCAAGCACCGGCGGGGCCGCTATCTATGCGGCTAAATAGAGCGAATTCCCCTTATTTCCAAAGCGAAGAGAAGCTGTCGGCTGGACTTGCCCGGGAAAGGCCAACTTGAGAACATTAGAAACGCTGCAGCACCAGGTAATCCGCTCGAGTCCGACGAGCTTCTCGGTTGAAGAGGCCACAGTGGTCGGCCTACTGCTGTTGTTCCTCACACACTTTTACATCCCGATTCTGGATCCTGTGCAGTCTTCGCTGTTCGCTGCGTCTTCACAGGACCAGACAGTGCTTGGTGAATGCGTCAATCTGGGCATATGGACAATCGCAGGCTCACTGATGGTCCGTCGTTACCGACTGCTCTTCGTCGGATGGCATAGGCTGTTGTGGACATTGGCACTCCCAATCTTCGCTGTTCTGTCGGCTTTCTGGTCGCAGGATGCAGCGATTACGCTGCGCAAATCGGTTTTTCTGTTACTCACGACTGCCTTCGGTATCTACTTCGCGCGCCGTTTCAAGATAGAGCGGCAGATGCAGTTGATCTGCGCTGCGGCGGCCATCGCAGCAACGCTGAGTATCCTGTTTGCCCTGCTTCTGCCTGCATATGGCATCGACCACGATGTTCATGAAGGCGCGTGGCTGGGTATCTTCACGCAGAAGAACGTGTGTGCCCGGGAAATGCTTTTTCTGCTTGCGTCCGTACTTCCATTCGAGCCGAAAATAAAAGCGTGGCGCTTGACCCGGCGACTGACCCTGATCGCCATCGTCGCTGTCATCATCGGAACCCAATCAAAGACGGCGCTGCTGATCATGGCCATCGTCTGCTCGACCTTTCCAGCCATCCGTTTGCTGCGGCGCATTGATCGAGGATTGCTTATGGCCGGCACTCTGGCAATTCTCGCATCCGCCGGTGCGGGCGTGATTTTTGCGGCATCGGCGATGCCCCGTTTGATCGCTCTCCTCGGACGGGACAGCACAATGACCGGCCGTACGGACATATGGAAAGCAGTCCTCGCGGCGATCTTCAAGCACCCTCTACTTGGATATGGTTTCGCTGCTTTCTGGCTGTCGCTCCGTGGAGAATCGGCGAATATCATTCTTGCCTTACGCTGGGCTGTACCCGCTGCGCATAACGGTTTCCTCGATATCTGGCTGCAGACGGGCACCGTCGGTCTGTTCCTGTTTCTCGGAGGCTTTTTCCTCGCCGTCCGGAGAGCAATCAAGGGGCTTGGTGAGCCGTCCTACGCGCGCGCGGCGTGGCCATTCGCTGTCCTGCTGCTAACCCTTGTCTACAACCTGGATGAAAGCTCGCTCATGCAGCCGAATGATTTTTTGTGGGTGGTATACGTCACCACGCTTGTTAATCTCGCGCCTCCCCTGCACTTGTCCGGCGCGTGTCGACGTATCCCCTTAAACAGCGCCACCGACAACCTCCTGGCAGCGTGAACTGGCAATCACCTGGTCATACCTGGACTCGAGCAATCTCGTCTGTGATCGCAGGTCAAAATGCTGCTTGACCCTCTTCTTTCCCTGGCTGCTCATCTCTGCCCAGAGCACGGGATCTTTCAGTAGTCTGCAGATACTCGCGGCCAGCCCGATTTCATCTCTCTCCGGTGTAAGAAGGCCGGTAACGTCATCGAGGACAGCCTCGGGTATGCCGCCGCTCGCAAAGCTGGCAACGGGAACGCCCATCGCCTGCGCCTCACAGAACACCATACCGAGGCCCTCCCGATCGCCATTCGCAGCCGTGACACTGGGCACGCAAAATACCATTGCCTGCCGGAGCCAGGAGCGGACAACGTCGGGCGGTTGCGTTCCCAGGAACTGGTACTCGCCAGGAAGCGATTGCGCCGCATGCTCTTCGAGATCTTGACGGAGCGGTCCTTCGCCGATAATGACCAGGCGCGCAGACGGCATTGCTCGTTGTACCGCTCGCATCGCTGCAACCAAATGTCGGCAACCCTTCTTTTCCACCAGTCGACCGATGAAGAGAACGATTGGCTGCCGTTGAACAGATTCGTCGGCTTGGAATGTCTTCAGGTCGATGCCAATTGAGTGGACCCAGAGCTTCCCCGCAGGGAAGCCTCGGTCCCGAGCCTGGTCACGGATGAAGCGGGAAACGCAAATGAACAGTTCCGTCCGCGCGAAAAGCTGCTCACGCCTGCGCAAATAAAGCCGCCCACCCGCACTACGCCGCAGGGCCTCATCTGAACTGGTGACATCATAGCCGTGCAGTGATACAACCAGCGGCACGCCGAGTGCGCGTTGCAGCGGCAGTGCAAACGCCCCGTCGACGCCAAAGTGTGCGTGCAATAGTGCCGGATGAAACGCCTTGCATCGTGCTCTCCACTCCGGTGCGAAACCCGAGACCATAAAAGCGCTCTTTCGCAGAAAACTTCCTAGCCCTGACTTGCGATCAGCGCCGAGCAGTAAGGAACGCGATGCTTCGTCTGGCAGAATCCCTTCGGGCTTCTGGGTCATGCCACAAAAAATGCCGCGATACCGCTCCATGGAGGTGGCTTGCGAAAGGATAAATGTCTCAGACTTTTCGATCAGGTCATTGCGGTAGATCAGCACATTTGTTCTGGCCCTTCGAGGCTCTTCTGTTCGATCGTCAGCAGCGTCAAGAACACCCGCTGCGACCGAGTCGCCAGCAATCCCGCCTAACCGGTATTCTGTACTGGTGCTCATAGGACTGTTTTGCGCCTTTCCTGATGGTGAAAGTGCTTCCTGTGAATGAAAGGAAAAATATGCAGCAGGGAAGTGTCGTGACCATGCCCGGCGAAGTGGCAGCGTTCAAAGAGAAAATTGAAAATCGAACGGCGAAGATAGGAATCGTCGGACTCGGCTACGTCGGACTGCCGCTGGCCCTGCTGTTCAGCGAAGAAAGGTTTGCCGTAACAGGCTTCGACGTAGACGTCGAAAAGGTAAACACGCTGAACCGCCAGCAGTCGTACATCGTTCGGATTCCTGCAACAGAAATTGCCGCGGCCTGCTCGCGTGGATTTACGGCGACTGAGAACTATGACCAGCTGCGCGAGATGGACGCGATCCTCATCTGCGTCCCGACGCCACTCGACGAATATCATGAGCCTGACCTGAGCTACATTCGCAGCACCGTTGCGGCTATCGCGCCGAGGACACGCGCAGGCCAGCTGATCGTGCTTGAAAGTACGACCTACCCCGGCACTACTGAGGAGATCGTTATCCCGATGCTCGAGGCGGGAGCGCGAGGCCTGAAGGTAGTACGTGCAAACGGATCGGAGCCTGGAATGCTCGTTGCCTTCTCTCCTGAGCGTGAGGATCCCGGCAACGATACTGTGGCGCGACGCGATATTCCGAAAGTAGTTGGAGGTGCGGACGCAACCGCGACTGACCTTTCCGCTGCGCTTTATGGCACCGTCTTCAGGCAGACAGTTCGCGTCTCGAAACCGGCGGTAGCCGAGATGACCAAGCTGCTTGAGAATATCTACCGCTGCGTGAACATTGCGCTGGTCAACGAGTTGAAGCAGCTCTGTCATCGCATGGACATCGACATTTTCGAGGTGATTGAAGCGGCCAAGACCAAACCTTTCGGCTTTCAACCGTTCTATCCTGGCCCCGGTTTGGGTGGTCATTGCATCCCGATTGATCCTTTTTATCTTTCGTGGAAAGCGAAGCAGTTTGATTTCCGGACAAAGTTCATCGAACTTGCAGGAGAGGTGAATGCCGCAATGCCTCTCTATGTCGTCGACAGCACTGCGGCTGCGTTGAATGAAGTGCGAAAGCCTTTGAACGGCTCGAAGATTCTTGTCCTCGGTCTCGCCTACAAGCGGGACATTGACGATCTTCGCGAGTCGCCTTCCCTCACCATCATCGAACTCCTTCAGAAACGCGGCGTGATTGTTTCGTACAACGACCCGTACTTCCCCGTGGTAGGTAGCGGTCGCCATTACGATCTCCGGATGCGCAATACGCCGCTGGACAACCTGGGTCAGTATGACTGCGTGATGATTGTTACGGACCATTCTGACTATGACTACCCGGCGATTGTTCAGGAATCACAACTGGTCGTGGACACCAGAAACGCTACCAAGGGTATCTCTTCGCCGAAGATCGTGCGCTGCTGATTTGTGCCGCGTGGCATAAAGCATCGCTTCACTCATCAACCATTCATATTCCCCAACCATGCGCTCGGCGCTGAAGCGCATGGCACGTGCCTTTCCGGCAATACCCATCGAGTCGCGTTCTCTTGGTGACGAAAGCAGTCGACTAACGATGTTGGTAAGGGTAATTTCGTCATCACACGGAAAGAACACCTGGTCGTTGCCGATCACTTCGCGCAGACAGGGCAGGTCGCTGGCGATGACGGGAAGACCATGATGCATCGCCTCCATCGCGGCCAGACAGAATGATTCATAGCGAGACGGCAGCAGGAATAAATCAGCCTGCCTCAGGATAGCCTCGCAGTGTTCCATAGGCAGTTCGCCAGTGAATCGAACCCGGTCAGACACTCCGAGTGCTGACGCTGCTGCGCGTAGTTCCTGGCCAAGTTCACCTTCTCCGACTAGAAGAAGCGTTGCATTCTGAACATTCTGAAGCATTCGGAAAAGAAGGGACTGGTTCTTTTGTCTGGATAGTCTTCCAATATTCACCAGCACAGCATGCTGCTCAGGGATGCTATAGCGCACGCGCACATCAAAAGAATCTCGTCCTGTTGCAGGCGCGATGCCGTTATAGATCCGGTGCAGGCGGCTCTTGTAAAGTCCGCCATGATGTTCGAAAGACCTGGTGACGCCGCCGGAGACGGTCACCATGGTGGAATAAGCGCCCGCCGCGAAAGCAAGACGGTCGGCCACGCGCGCGATAAGAGGGTAAGTGTTGACCGGATTGTGATGGACGGCGATACGCACCGGGACGCCGGCCAGCGCGGCAATCGGGCCAGCAAATGCATTCGCCGAGTGGGTGTGGGTGATGACAACCTCGGGACATTCGCTGCGCAGCCTTTTCCAAAGACTGCCCGCAACGCCCATCCAGCCCGGAGCTGCGGGCCTGCGCTCGGAGAGGCACTCCATATGCGCCTCGCCGTCGTATGCCGGGCGTTTCTTATAGAGGAAGTAGACACGAGCGTCATGCCCGCTTTCACGTAGTCCCTGGTTGAGGAGAGACGCTACTTTCTGCGCCCCCCCGGCTTCCATCTGAGTCACGATCTGAATTACTTTCATGCCGTTTGTACCTCGGGAGTGAACAGGTTGCGGAGTCTCCGTCTCGTGGTTTGCGGTAGCAGCCACATCGCCGCCATCAGGACATAATCAATTGACCCAGGTCGACCGAAGCGGCGCGCTTCGTCCAAGAGGATGCGAAACGCTGAGCGGTCTCCTTCTCTTGCCGCAATTGCACTGACAAATACCATCAGGAAGGATGCATAGGCGCGCGGGGTTACCAGCTGCCGCATACTGGCGATCCAGTTGAAGGATGTCTGCCACTGATCAAGTTTGCTGATACTTGCCTGCTTGCCTTCAATGTGCCAGATTGCGAGTGTTTCCCATGCAGTCAGTATGTCGACTTCTGCCGAAGCAGCGGCGCGTAAGAGCCAGTCCCATTCCTGGTGGCGACGCAACCCCGCCCGGAAAGGAACGCGTTGCAGTAACTCTCGAGGCGCCAGTATCATGCTTGTGGTGATAAGTCCTTCGCCCTGCACCCACGTGTCTCGTGACAGCAGGTAATCACTCAAATGCTCCCCGATTGCGAACTTCCTTTTGGGCCACACAAACTTCTGTCCACCCTGTGTGATGGCCGCTACGCGACAGGACACGATCGGATATTGAACAGGCGATCGCGCAGCAATTTCCATCTGGGCTTCTAATTTGGTGCCCATCCATTCATCGTCATCATCAAGAAAGGCAATCCAGTCGCTGCTTGCTGCTTCAACTCCGGCGTTACGGGCCTCGCATCCTCCCACGTGCTGATCAAGCAGGATCGAGCGCACACGACCATCTTTGATGGCATGCAGAAATTCCCGGGTTGCGCTATCTGCGCCATCCACCACTACGATGACCTCAGCAGGACGGTGCGTCTGGAGAAGCGCGCTGCGCAAAGCGCGCGGAAGCAGGTCCGCACGATTCCTGGTTGTAATAATCACCGAGACATTATTGCTGAAAGCCATTTATGCGCTCCTCTCATGCGAGCAGGTTGTTTGTGCGGATGCGTGTCTACGCTTCCTTGGGAACAACACTGGTAGGACTTCCATGCAGGTATCTGAATACCAGAAGCGCGATTTTCCAAGGTTCAACAAGATAGCGGCGGGACAATCGACGGGGCTCTGTGAAGAGGCGGAACGCCCACTCCAGGCCCGCTGGTCCCAGCCAGCGCGGCGGGCTCGGGATTACTCCTGCCACGTAGTCAATCAGGGCTCCGCAGGCGACCACCGTGCTCACCGGCAGGTGGCCGACGTTTTGCACGATCCACTCCTCCTGTACAGGCATACCCATGCCTACCATCAGCAGGTCCGGTTGGTATTGTGCAATTTCCGTCAGCACGTCCAGGTTGTCCAGGCTGCGCACTGACTTATCGAAATACCCGTGCCTGCCCTCGATCTGCAGACCCGGATACTGCTCTCGAAGCTTGCGCAGGCCGGCCTCAAGGACTCCCGGACGAGAGCCGAGGTAAAACACGCGCCAGCCTCGATCACGGGCAATGGTCATCATCGACGGCAGCCAGTCCAGATAACCTGTACGATGCTCTGTGCGAAGCGGGACGCCAAGCAGCTTTGCCAGCCACACGATGGAAATACCATCCACATGGACACGATCCGCTGCTGCATAAAATGACCTCATCAGCGCCGATTGATGAAAGAGATACAGACTGTGAAGGTTATGGTTTCCGATCAAAAGGCGCCGTTCGTTCTTGATCGAATCGGCAACAATCGCATCCAGATCGGTACGCGTAATTGCGTCCACACAGATATCGAGGAAGTTATAACGCTGCGATACGGGCAAAGAAAGCATGGCACATCCCCAGGTGCTAAATGACACAGTGTTGCAAGACAGAAGAATGCGGGGGCAATCTACTGTTGATAAAATCAGGCTGTGTTTCGTTAATGTGATCCGAGTCTAGGCGGGAGAAAGGCTATTAGCAACAGTAATCGCGCAAATTATTCCGAACATCATTCAAAGTGGGAATATTAACGCCGTCTGGAAAGGCCCACGGCGTCGAGTGCGGTTTGTGTCAATTTCTGATCCATTTTGGGAAGACTTCTCCATGGGTCCTGGCGGATGTGCCCGATCCAGTTCTGAAAATCAGCAACGGCGAACTGCGGCATCGCTTCTTCTTTGAGCACAGACCACGCAAAAGGGACTGAAACAGGTACTCCTGCTCGCCTGCGCGGGGAATAGGGAGCGACTGCCGTGGCGCCGCGCTCATTTCGCAGGTAGTCCAGGTAAATCTTTCCCGTCCGCGCGGCCTTCGTCATCTTCGTCAGGTAGAGCTTCGGTTGATCCTTCTCCATGCTATCGACGAAGGCGTGAGCAAACGCCTTGATCAACTGCCAGTCATGAGCCGCTTCTGGCACAATGGGTGCAACAATATGCAGACCTTTGCCACCGGTCCCCTTTAGGAAAGACTGCAAACCGAGCCTGCGCAGGCGCTTCCGAACTTCTTCCGCGCTTTCGGCAAGCACCTTCCACGGAAGTGACTCATCCGGGTCAAGGTCAAAGACCAGCCTATCCGGCTGTTCGAGTGCTTCATTACGCGACCCCCAGGGATGAAATTCGAACACATTCATCTGGGCCATGCCGACCAGCGCTTCGGTGGTGGAGATAGTAATGTACTGTTCTATCTTCCCGGTCTTCTTGTCCGGTACATCGACGGAGCCAGTGCCATTGGGCAGCCCCGGCTTAACGTGTTTCTGGAAGAAGCAGGTGCCGGTGCTGCCATCGGGACAGCGCACAATACTGAGCGGCCTATCCGATATATGCGGCAGGATTTCGTCCGCGATCGCGTCATAGTAGTCAGCCAGAATCTGCTTGGTCAGGCCCGACTCGGTATCAATCACTTTATCCGCATGGGTCAGGCGGATGTTAGCGTGCTTGCTGTTCGTGGAAGGTTTCTGTGCTGGCCGCTTGCTGGGCCTCGACGCTTTTTGAGGGCTCTCAGAAGCGGATGTATCGTCTTGGGCAAGGGCATCCGCCGGATCTCCGGGATTCGCATTCTCACGCTTGACTTCGCCGGCTGCCTTGTCCTCGCGCAGTCCTTTGAACGACGCCTGGCGCAGCATGCCATCATCCGTCCAGGTGCGGAACTGGATCTCCGCGACCAGTTGCGGCTTTACCCATAGCGCGTCCTTCTGCGCCATCGAAGGCACTTCTGCGAAGGGCGCTGTTTTCTGTTGAAGGTCATCCAACTGCTGCCGCAGCGAGCGAGCTGTCTTCTGGGTGTAACCTGTTCCCGCGCGGCCGGCATAACGCAGAACTTTGCCGTCATAATAGCCGAGAAGCAGCGCGCCGATCCCGTCGCCGCCCTTGGACGGCGGAGTAAAACCCCCGACCACAAACTCCTGCTGGCGGATGCACTTTGTCTTCATCCAGGTCGCACTGCGGCCGGACGTGTAAGCCGCATCCGCGCGCTTGGAGATGATGCCTTCGGCGCCCAGCCGACAAGCTTCGCCAAACATCTCCTTGCCGCTGATCTCGAGGTGTTCTGAGAAGCGCAGGATGTCGTCATCAGCTGCTTCCAAAATGATGCCAAGCAGCTTCTTGCGCTCCGTCAGCTTCGCGTCTCGAAGATTGTGGCCGTCAAGGTGCAGCAGGTCAAAACAGTAATAGGTGAGCGCGGTCGGCTTCTTTTCGTCGAAAGCAGCCTGCAGTTTGGCGAAGTCGCTCAGGCCCTGCTCGTCAAGCACAACCACTTCGCCATCAATTACAGCGCTGGTCGCTTGAACAGTCTTTAGCGCCTCGGCCACACTGGCCATGCGGGTCGTCCAATCCAACCCGTTGCGGCTGAACAACTTGACCTTACCATCACGCACATGCGCCTGGATACGGTAGCCATCCAGCTTCAGTTCATGCAGCCATGCATGACCAACAGGAGGCGTAGGGTTCGAAGAGGCAAGCTGCGGTTCGATAAATCCGGGCATTGCTTCTTCCGGAAAATCCGCCAGTTTTAGCGCAGCGGGATTGGATTCAGGTTTTTTTTTTGAGCCTGCAGATTTGGACGAACTCTTCTGCTCCCGGACTTTTTCAGCCGGAGCTTCCTGTGATTTTGAGGCAGCCGCCTTCCGCTCATCCGCTGCCAGGCCTGTGCGCGAATCCCAGACGTGGTCCTCTGCTTCGCCTATCTGCGTCAGATCGCGGCCAGTCACGACGCTGTGCGGAGCCTCTTCAGTAATGCATTTTGCTTTGGCGGTTCGCTCAAACTCGTCATGCTCCTTGATGAGCAGCCAGTTCGGCTTCGACTCCTGCGCTGCCTTTCCACCCATCCGGATCAGCGTCCAATGACCCTGGAGTTTGTGGCCATGGAGCAGAAATTTCAGCCGGCCCGTCCGCAATCCTTCATCGGCATCGCCGACCGGCTCCCAGGTTCCCTCGTCCCACAGCATTACGGTGCCGCCGCCATACTGACCCTTGGGAATCGTCCCTTCAAAGCCACCGTATTCCATCGGATGGTCTTCCACCTGGACTGCCAGCCGCTTATCAGCGACCACGTAGCTCGGACCCTTGGCGACTGCCCAGCTTTTCAACACACCGCGCCAGCCAAGGCGGAAGTCGTAATGAAGCCGTGTCGCTGCGTGCTTCTGAATGACGAATGGAAGAGGGCCGGTTTCGTTGGACTTCCCACCGCCGCCGGATGGCTCGGCAGTGGTCTTGAAGTCGCGCATGGAGCGGTATTTGGCCAGTTGCTCGTCAACTGATGACGAGGCAGACGAAGCATCAGACAAAACGGATGACGACCGGGTCACTGCTTTCTTCGAGGTTCCAGGGGACGCCGCTTCGCTCCGCGTACCTTTCCTTGCAGCTGTTTTCTTCACCGCCATGAGGGCCTACGCGACCTGCCGCTTCTTCGCAGCCGGCTTCCTGCCGCGGGCAACCGATCGGTGCGCCGCGATTTCTGTTCGCGCCGAAGCCGATTCAGAAGCTGTACCACTTCCACCCTGTTTCGCGGCCACGCTTCGCTTCAGCGCCTCCATCAGGTCAATCACCTTGCCACGTTTCGGTTCCTTTTCAGGCGCAGGCGGCTTCTTGTGGTGCAGCTTCGCATCAACCAGTTCGCGCAGAGAGGCTTCGTAATCATCCTTGAACTTGCTGGCATCGAACGGTTCGCGGTAGCTTTCGATCAACTGCTTGGCGAGTGCGACCTGCTTCTCGTCGATCTTCGCCTCCGAGATGCCGCTGTAATAATCTGCCGGATCGCGCAGTTCTTCTTCATAGCGCATCACGTACAGCATCAACCCGCGAACTTCCGTACTGACCGGGGCAGCGAGTGCCACCAGGTGTTCGCGGCCGCTAAAGGTAATCTCTCCCAGGCCGATCGTATCCGTGTCTTCAAGCGCCTTACGCAGGATTGCCAACACCTTGGCCTGGCTGTCATCCTTCGGCACAACATAATAAGGTTTCTCGAAAAAACCCAGGTCCACTTCGTCGTGGCCCACAAACTGTGCCACTTCGAGGGTCTTCTGGCTTTTCAAACGAAGCTGCTTGATCTCCTCCGGATCAATGGCAATGTACTTGCCCTTTTCGTATTCGTAGCCCTTCACAATGTCGCTCTTGTCGACTTCGCGCGATTCGTCGCCGTCATCTCCGCCCGGCACCACATTCTGCTGTCGCACCCGTTCACCGGTGTCGCGATGAATCCTGTGGAACTCGATCGCCCGCGCCGAGCTACTGGCAGGAAAGAGACTTACCTGCGCCGACACAAGAGAAATCTGGATGGAACCTTGCCAATACGGTCTCGCCATAGGACATCTATGATTCAAAGCGCAAAGCTTTGGCTGTTCACCAGGATGAATAATCTTGGTTCTGAGCCTGGGCGCGCGACCCATCGTCACCCGAATCAAGGTGCCGATGGCGATTCCAGTGGGCTATCATCATCAGAGTGCAGCGAAGGTTCCTTGAGCGCGCGTTTCCGGCGGGGCTTATGCTCACGATGCCTCTAGTGTCGAGGGGGGGTGTCGAGCTCTCCCGCGGGCGTAGGTCTCGATGGCCATTCTCAGTTGATTTTTACCGGTGACGCGCGGGTCGTCGTCCTGATTTTTTGTAGCGTCGGACTGTCCCATTTCGAAGCGCTATCTGCCGGAGATTCAAAGGATAAAGGACGAGTTCTCCGCCAGCCCGGTAGCTTTTTGGGTGATCTATCCCAACCCGTCCGAGACGGCGTCCATCGTCACCGGGCAGCTCGCAGATTTCCATCTGCAGCTGTCGCCGCTCCTTGACCCACAACAAAAGCTGACTGCCTGCGCCGGCGTTCACATGACTCCAGAGGCCGCTGTCTTCAATCGATCGAGCGATGGCAATCTGCATGAGATTTACCGCAGCCGCATTGGCGACCGGTACATCAGCTTCGGCCATGAAAAAACCTGCCGCCACTCAGCATGACCTGGAATCGCACAGGTTCGTATCAAAAACAGTATCCGCACGAGTGGCAGAAGGGAGTGCCGGGTATGGAGCTGGTCGTCGATGCGGGAAGCTCGTTCGATCCCGACAGCCATTTTCTCTTCTGGAAACCCGACTCGCCGGCAAAGGCGTGATCGCCGGCCGGGATGTCGATCGATCGCCAGTCGATCGACCGCTACAAGTCGCCACTACTGTTACCAGCAGGCAGCGAGCTGCATATGCGCTATGTGTATGACAATTCGACCGGAAATCCGCGGAACCCGCACACCCCGCCAGTGCGGGTCAAGGCAGGCAACCGTTCAGAAGATGAAATGGGTCACCTGTGGCTGCAGGTATTGCCAGTCGAACAAACCGAGAATGGTAAAGATGCGCGACTCCTCTTCGAACAAGACTGGATGGCGATCCGTTTGCTGACGAAAGAGTAAAAGGTGCACGAGGACGCGGGCACACACGAGACGCTCGCGATGGCGTATGCGCAATTGAACAGATCAGACGAGGTCGTTGCGCAGCTGCAGGCAGCATTGAAGGTCGATCCGAAAGCAGCCGAGGCGCATTCTTTGCTTGCCCAGATCTATGGCGCTTCGAATCGCTTGCCGGATGCTATCCGCGAGCAGCAGGCTGCGTTAGCTATTGCGCCAAAGGATGCTGATGGCTGGAATAATCTTGGTGTCCTGCATGCTCGCACAGGGAACAGCGAAGCCGCGCGCAAAGAGTTTCAGCAGGCATTGACGATTACTCCCGACCTTGCAGCTGCTGCCAGAAATCTGCAACAGCTGGATCGCCGGATCAACTCCAAACGCTGACTGAAATTTAGTCCGGGATGAAGCGTATCGTCGCAGTCATGGTATGTTCTGCTCCCGCGGCTAAATCGACGCCGTATGCGCGGATATTACTCGCTTCGACGCAGGCCATCTTTGTCCATTCATCATTGCCCAGGTCGGCAAGCGCAGCCGCGCCCTCCTGCCACGGGTTCCAGATAACTGTCGTGTTCGAGCACGTTTTCTCGATCTGAATACGGCGCTTCCATGTCGGATCGATGAGGTCAACCGTGTGCGTGGTATCCAGGTAGACATAGTCAGTAGCTTTGGCAAAATGCAGGTCGCCGTGCTGAAGTTTTTCCTTGTTGCCATCGGTGTTGTCAAGGAAATCCACGCCATCGAGCCCACTCACGCTGACCTTGCTCGCGTCGCCAACATGATGATAGGTGTGCAGTGCTTCTTCAAATCGCAGTGTCTTCGTGTCGAGGTTGGTCATGATAAGTTCGAGTTTCAGTTCTGTGCCAACTGTTACGCGATGAACCAGCCGGAAGTCAAAAGGGAACCATTGCTTGGTCGAATCATCGCTCTCTGTAAAGAACGTCACCGTAACGGTGCCATTATTGTGGCTAAGTGCCGAAAGTGTCCAGGCTTTCGTTCGCACGAAGCCATGCGAAGGAGCTTTGGGATCATCCAGTTTATTGCGGAACCACGGAAAGCAGACAGGAATCCCGCCGCGAATGGCCTTGCCGTGTTCGAAGCTCGAATGCTCGCTGAGGAAGATTGTGTCTTCAGATTCTGCCGGCTTGAAGGACGTGACCTGGGCGCCGTGCAGATAGATTTCGGCGCTTGCGGATGGCAGCGTGACTCGGACCTTCGGCAAGCCTTTCGTGCCCGGGACGATCTCTGCGATACCAGGAATTCCGAACTGCCTGCTCAGGTCTTCGGTGGTTGCTGTTGCACTCATAACTAGAGTTTACGGCGATGATCGAACAAACCTCAACCAGGGACAAGGTTTTATCCTGATCTTCAATCGAAGCTACTTACCCATGAGTTATCCCGACGGCAGCACATACACCACGATGACAACTTATGTGGCAAGTACAGAGTTATCGCCATCTGAAAATCCTTAGCGCCAGCGAGAAACAAATGAGCAGCCAGCCAACCATCACGGCGATAGGAATGAGTAACTGGGAAAACGCCAGGCCCTGCAGCATATTGCCACGAATCGCGTCGATCGCTGCAGTGAGCGGCAGGGCATGGATGATCGGCTGGATGACCCGCGGAAAGCGGCTCGCCGAAAAGAAGACGCCGGACAATATCCACATGGGCAGCATGGTCAGATTCATCAACCCGGATGCGGCTTCCATCGTCTTCGCGCGCGATGCGAGGAGCAGGCCGAGCGCGGAGAAGCTCAGCGAGGTAAGGATGCAGAGCAACGCAAGCTGCCAGATTGGTCCGCGAAAAGGGACACCGAAGACCAGCCGCGCAAAAGTTAGGAAGACGCCGACCTCGATGACCAGGATGAGCAAACGCGACAGTAGAAACGACGCGAGATACTGCCAGCGCGGCATCGGCGACGCGACCAGCCGCTTGAGCAGTTTCTTCTGCCGCGCTTCGACAATCGCAAAGCCCAGCGCCCAGATCGCCGAACTCATCAGGTTCATGCCAAGCAGGCCCGGTATGACGAAGTCGATATAGCGCGCACCAGCTTCATGCACCTGCTCGTTCTTCGTAGCGACGGCATCATGCTGCCCATTCGCCTGTTGCAGCGCATGGTCGGCGATGAGCTTCGCTGTGCGCGCGTCCGGATTCGTGTCGTCGTAGTAGAAAGTGACGCTTCCCGGCTGCTGCACGGCGAGTACGAGGATCTTTCCGAGCGCTAAAGATTTCCGGCCATCGGCTTCATCAAGCGTGGTCGCCGTCAGGCCCTTGTCGGCGTTCAATGCCTGCGTGATCTGCGCCGTCGTGCCGCCGACCTGCAATACATCAGCCGGCCGATTGCGAAAGGCTATGCTCAGACCGACGGCAAGCAGGAGCGGAAATACAAATATCCAGAAGACGGCTTCGGGCTCGCGAAAGAAGAGGCGGAAGCGCTGCGCAGTAAGCTGGTAGAGCGAGCTGTTAGCAAGGCTACTCATCACGCAGATTCCTTCCTGTCAGCGAAACGAAGACGTCTTCGAGAGTTGCGGAGTGCGTACGGAATTCTGTGAGCGGCTGCTGTTGTTCGGCCAGAGAAGCGAAGATTTGCGGGACTGCTGTGTGCAACTCGGACACGGAGAGCTGATGCACGCCTGCATGGATCCTGTACGAGTGAATGCCGGGCAGGCCAGTTAGTTTTGCAGCATCGAGAGGGGTCGCGGCACCGGTTGCAAACTCGACAATCTGTTCACCGCCGATTGACGCAATCAATTCTTTTGGCGTGCCGAGCGCGATGATGCGGCCGTGGTCCATCACGGCGACACGATCACACAGGCGCTCGGCTTCATCCATGTAGTGCGTCGTCAGGATAATCGTGCGACCGGAGCGTTTTAGTTCATCCACCAGTTCCCATAGATTGCGTCGCGCCTGCGGATCGAGGCCGGTGGTTGGTTCATCAAGGAAGAGCAATTGGGGATCGCCAACAAGCGCGCAGGCCATGGCGAGCCGCTGCTTCTGTCCGCCGGATAAACCGCCAACGCGCGCACCTCTTTTTTCTTCGAGTTGTGCCATCCTGATCGACTGCTCGACAGTCAGCCCATCTTTGAAGAAGCTGCGAAAGAGAGTGAGTACTTCTTCGACTTTCAGCTTCTCGGGAAACTGAGTTTCCTGTAACTGCACACCGATCTTCTGCCGTAGTTCGTTGGCCTGTTTGTTCCAGTTCAGGCCAAGTAATTCAACAGTGCCCGCGTCGGGCTTTGTCAGTCCTTCGCAGATTTCGATGGTCGTCGTTTTGCCTGCGCCATTCGGACCGAGCAGGCCAAAGCACTCGCCTCGATCTACTTCAAGATCGAGACCATCGACGGCGACAACATCGTCGAACGCCTTACGCAGACCTCGGATCGAGAGCGCAGGTGCCTGTTGCGCTGTAGACATCATCGCTCCAACCTATCGCGGAAGAGGCTTGTCTGAGAAGAGAAAACAGCTGGAACAAATATCTCTTCGTTTGACGTCAATCCATGCGACCAACGGAAGCATAAGCGCCAAAGACGCGTCTGCTTCGATGGCAAATCGCTATAACAATTTGCCCTTACGGCCTCTCGCTTTGATCTTGAACCAGATCGGTGTTCCTTCGAAGCCGAAGGAATCGCGGATCTGGTTTTCCAGAAAACGCTCGAACGAGAAGTGCAGCTTGATATCGCGATCCGTAAACAGGACAAAAGTTGGCGGCGCCACTGCAGCCTGCGTCATGTAATAAATCTTGACGCGCTTCGCCATAGGCACCGGCGCCCGTTGGAAATCGACGCGTTCGAGGAACCGGTTCATCTGCCCGGTGGTGACGCGCTTGCGACGCTCGGCAGCGACCAGCTTGACCTTCGATAGCACGAGATGCAGGTTCGTCCGCTGCATGGCCGAGAGAAAAATGATCGGCGCGTAGTGCAGGTACTTCATCGTCGTCTGGATGTCCGCGTGCCCCATCCATTCCTGCACCCGCCGGATATCCGCTTTGGCGATCATTCGCGTTCCGAACGTGTGCCTCAGGTCGTGGAACCTCAAAGGCCG
>CAXTNK010000057.1:16778-29831 GCA_964245665.1 uncultured Acidobacteriaceae bacterium | reverse complement strand
GTTCTTTGCATGCTCCAGTTCTTCGAGGATCAGGATGCCCGCGCCTTCGCCCACGACAAAACCGTCGCGGTCTTTATCAAAAGGCCGACAGGCGTGTTCCGGATCGTCATTGCGCGTCGAAAGTGCACGCAGGGCCGCAAATCCGCCGACGCCCATGGGCGTAATGGCTGCTTCCGATCCGCCGGCAATCATCACGTCCGCGTCATCGCGTTCGATGATTCGGTAGGCATCGCCGATCGCATGCGCGCTGGTGGTACATGCGGTCGCGATCGCTTCGTTCGGTCCCTTGGCGCCAAACATGATGCTTACCTGGCCAGCCGCCAGGTTGACGATGGAGCCAGGAATAAAGAACGGAGAAATCTTGCGCGGCCCACCTTTAAGCATATTCGAATGCTCGCGCTCGATGACATCGAACCCGCCGATGCCTGAGCCGATATGCACGCCAATCTTCTCAGCGTTTTCAGGCGTGACCTTCAGGCCCGACTGCGTGAATGCTTCGCGCGTTGCGGCGATGGCGAAGTGAATGAAGCGCGAGGCTTTCCGCGCTTCCTTCTTCTCCATAAAGTTCAACGCATCGAAGTTCTTTACTTCTGCGGCAAAGGTGACGGGAAAATCCGCAGGATCGAAGCCGGTAATCCGGGCCATGCCGCTCTTGCCGGCAAGAAGATTCTGCCAGGTTTCGGGCGTCGTGTTCCCGATTGCGCAGAGCAGGCCGATTCCGGTGACTACGACTCTTCTTGGACCACCTGCCGGCAAATTACTTACCCGCCTTCGCGTTCTTCTCGATGTACTCTGTTGCGTCCTTCACAGTCTTGATCTTCTCGGCGTCTTCATCCGGAATCTCCAGATCGAAAGCCTCTTCAAACTGCATTACCAGTTCAACCACGTCGAGCGAATCGGCTCCGAGGTCTTCCTGGAAGGAGGCGTTGGGCGTCACTTCGGCTTCATCCACCTGGAGCTGCTCAACAATGATCTGTTTTACCTTTTCATCTACTGCTGCCATGCCTGATCTCCTCTTTCGTAACTTCTCAAAATCTAAACCTGCGCCAGCCGCATGCTTATCCCGCTTTTGATGCTGCGTGCACCCATGAGACTACCAGCACAGCGAAGGTTTTACCCGCTGCCGACCGTTACAAAATGTGGTCATGGGCGTGGATTGCCGTACGGTGGCTCCAAAACTCCAAGTCTATCGACCACGATGTGGGGTGTAAAGCGGATCAGCTAAAGCGCAGCCCCAAACTGCAAACGTTGGAGTCGGCAAGGCGCCGGCAGGATTCATCGAGACCATAACTTTCTCCCGCACCAGCCTGGAAAGCCGTTCATCGTGGAGCGCGGGGCGCCTTCGACAAGCTGGGACGAACGAGTAAAGTTTGAGTATGTCCCTCACTACAGAAATCGTTCTCGCCATCGTTTGCGCCGTGGCCGGCATGCTGCTGGCAATGCTCTGGGCCCGTGCGGCAGCCACTGCCAGCCGTGCCGGGCAGGTGCGCGATGCCGAGCGTCTGGCCGAGGCCGAAGCGCGCTTGGCTGCTGCAAAAGTCGTCCAGCAGGACCTCGAAACCAAGCTGCGGGCGCGTGATCAGGACGTCATAGCACGCGACCGGACGATTGGCGATCTGCGTGTCGCCGAAGCAAAAATCCTGGCTGAAGCGAAGGGTCATAGCGGCCAGGTTATTCGTCTGCAGGCAGAACTGGTTGAGGCCCGGGCCATCCGTGAAAGCCTTGTGACCGAGCAACAGCGCCTCAATTCCACTGTCGCGCGGCTGGAAACCGATCTTCGTAACGAGAAGGCAGGCGCGGTAGAGAAGTTGGCGATTTTGACTGATGCCAAGGACCAGTTGACACATCAGTTCCGTTCACTCGCGAATGACATCCTGGAAGAGAAATCCAAGCAGTTTACCGAGCAGAACAAAGCCAGCCTCGGTCACCTGCTTGACCCGCTGAAAACTCAGCTGACCGACTTCAAGGGAACTGTCGAGCGCGTGTATGTCGAAGAGGGTGAAAAACGCGTAGCCCTGTCTGAGCAGGTGAAGCAGCTGGCTGCCCTCAACGCCCAGCTCTCGAGTGATGCAGTCGGCCTCACCAACGCTCTGAAAGGTTCCAGCAAGACGCAGGGCAACTGGGGTGAGATAGTGCTCGAGCGCATTCTTGAAGCCGGCGGACTGCGCAAGGGCCACGAATACCGCGTGCAGGAGAGCCACACCCGGGAAGACGGTTCGCGCGTGATCCCGGACGTGATCCTGCACCTGCCGGAAGGCAAGCACCTGGTCATCGATGCCAAGGTCTCCCTGCTGGACTACAACGATCACGTCAACGGCGCCACGGACGAGCATCGCGAAGCCGCCGGCGTGCGCCATGTGAACTCCGTCCGGACCCATTTCAAAGGCTTGTCCGAGAAAGATTACCGGTCGCTGCATACGCTCAATACGGTCGATTTCGTCATCATGTTCGTCCCGATTGAGCCGGCCTTCATGCTCGGCATCAGCCGCGACCCCAACCTGTGGACGCAGGCGTGGGAGAAAAATGTCCTGCTCGTGAGCCCGAGCACGTTGCTGTTCGTGGTCCGGACGGTGTCGCACATCTGGAAGCAGGAGCAGCAGCGTGACAATGTGAAAGAGATTGCGCGGCAGGGCGGCGAACTTTATGACAAATTCGCTGCCTTCGTGGCTGACCTGAACACCGTCGGCGAACAGCTCAAGCGCACCCAGAAAGCCTACGACGCGGCTGCGAACAAACTCGCATCCGGCAAGGGAAATCTCGTGAATCGCGCAGAAAAGTTGCGCAAAATGGGCATTAAAGTGTCGAAACAGCTGCCAAACGAGCTTGTTCGTGCAGCAGCCGAGTCATCTGGAGAACAGGTTGACGATACGTCTGAGGATGCCAGTGATCTGAGTTCGCTCAACGGTATCGGCCTGGCGCAGTCATCGCAGGCGCAGCGCGGCCTTCTCGACCTGGCCGCCGGCAGTAATGAAGACGTCGAAGATGTAGTGCGGTAAAAGCTGTTTGCCTCCCGCTGTTTTGGGAGGCCATCCTGACCAGCCCATTCACGCTCCCATTGCTTGAGGAGATTGACATGTCAGAAGGAAATGGCAAGAAGAGCGTAGTGCTGGTGCATGGCATTCTGACCGACGGATCCGCCTGGCGGAAGGTCATTCCGTTGCTGCAGGCACACGGTCTCGAAGTAACAGCAGCCCAGCTTCCGAACAGTACGCTCGAGGAAGATATCGGCACTGTGCGCCGCACGCTCGATATGCAGCAGGGCCCGGTCACACTGGTCGGCCACTCCTACGCCGGCATGGTGATCAGTGGCAGCGGCAAGCATGAAACGGTCGCCTACCTGGTCTACATCGCGGCTCTGGGTCCGGACGAGAATGAGACAGTCGCCTACCTGATGACCAAACATCCGGGAGACTACACGCTTGAGCCCATCACAGACCAGGCCGGCTGGTTGTGGCCTCCGCGCGATGTATTTACGAATGGCGTGGCGCAGGATGCCGAGCCTGCAGATGAGGCTCTTTTATGGGCTACGCGGAAGTCGTTCGGTGGGGTCCTTTTCTCGTCCACCGTATCGGACCCGGTCTGGAAACGAAAGCCCAGCTGGTACCTGGCCGCGACCGAGGACTGTATGCTGCACATCAGCACGCAGCGTTTTATGGCCAGCCGCATGAACGCGCAGGTTCATGAAATTGCCAGCAGTCACCTGCCGCAGATGGCGCAACCGGAAGCAGTGGCGAAGATCATTATCGAGGCATCTGACGCCGCTTGAATGTAGCCGCCGGAGCCGCTAAGCCATCTTGAAGGGGCGGGACTTCAGTCCCGCCATAACCCTACCCTGCAGAACGCGGTTTCAGCTGCCCAGGGAGCGGTGAGATGAAGCGATAGCTAGCTATCCTTCTTGCCGTCTTCCCCATTCGCCGTGCCGGTAAAACTACCGGTCGAGTGTAATCCTGGCGACTGGTCCGCAGGTCGCTGGGACGACTTTCCTTCTACATTATTCAAACCCAGAACGCGACGCTGCAGGTTCCTTTGACCGCCGGTAAGATATGCATCTTCCGGTTCCTTCGACTGCACAGTGGTCGGCGCCGACTCCGGTGCTTGCGCGGTGGGCTTTACTTCCCCGTTTTTGCCTGCATTGCTCTGGTTCTCAGAATCTGCCATCGGTTGAACCCTCCGCTTCATTCGGTGTTGAGCATCGTTTCTTGAAAATAACGGCTGAGGAGTAGGAATCCTGTATTTCACCTTACCTGATTTGGTAGATGCAGCAGAGTGCAACCAGGCTCCATCTGCTCTCAACGTGCTTTGTCTTGAAGAAAACCCTCGCGCAGTCGCTCCCAGGTAATGTCCAGCGTTTCCGGCAATACGCGGGTCTCGCCTATCACGGTCATGAAGTTAGTATCGCCCAGCCAGCGCGGCAGAATGTGCATGTGGAGGTGCTCAGCCACGCCGGCTCCTGCAGCCTTTCCCAGGTTGATGCCCATGTTGACGCCCTGCGGTCTGTAAACCTCGTGAAGCACTGCCTCGGCGCGCCGTGCCATCTGCATCATCTCGCCTGTCGCTGCTTCGCTCAGCGCGTTCAGTTCATGCCGGTGTTCATAGGGAATGACCATCACGTGCCCGGATGAGTAGGGATACGCATTCAGGCAGATGAAGCAATATTCAGCGCGAAGAACGATGTGCGCCGCCTTGTCTGCTTCGGTCGCATCCATGCCATTCTGTGCAGAATAGCTGGCCGAGGTATGCAGGTTGCAGAAGACGCAGCCGCAGTCATCTGGCCACGCCTGCAGGGCTTCCGGAACGCCCGGCCGGGTCTCCCGATGGTCGGCGCCGGTGACATACGCATACCGCCATGGTGTCCATAGATAATCCATGCGGTTTAGATGCCTTTCTCTAAAGTTTCCAGGTCAACCTATCGGGGCAAATGGTTAAGAGACGCGAGCTCGAATCTTGATCTTAGCTGTGATCGGGCATTTGCGTCGGTTCAAATGCGTGGAGCAGCCCCAAAACGGGAATGCACCACAAGCGTGTCTATTCCGCGTGCGCGTGCGATGTAAACGTATGTTCATGCTGTGTTTACAGGCTGTTCACGCGGCCGGAAAGCGAAGTAAATTCACCATTTGTCAATGATGGTTCGCATTGACGGAGCCCTATCACATTGCTATATTCAAAGAGAAGCTTCTGTGCAGGGATTCACACGCAGAAGCCCCACCACTCAATCTTGCTTGCGCCGTCTGCCTGCTTTCGCCAACCGGGAAATGCAGGGAGAGCCACGGGGTGTCGCGCTACAAAGCGTCTCACTCTTCCGCTCCTAACGAAACGCTGTTCAGACCCAAGAGCAAGTGACACGGTGTCCGAACGTTTCGTCATATGGCCGTGGTTCAAGCCGGGACAGGGTGCAACCATCCCACCCAGCCGAAAATGAAACCACTGACCTTGCAGGCGAATCATATCAGCAGCGCAGATTGAGATACCGGCCCAACCGGCCTTTGTCTCCCGCAGCGACGCTGATGAAACGCATGAATGCGTATATGGGGCAACGGAAACCCCGCCATGTGAATCCATGAGCCTGCTGCCATGCCAAACGTCTTGAATCCTGAAACCGAGAGCAAACCCCTGACCACCGAACTCGAAACCCCGACGCTAGAAGCCGCGACGGATCATAACGACCCGTCACTCGAATCCACCCACCACCACGAACCCGAACAAGCCACGTCGACGACAACCGACGCAGCACACGCAACCACCACTGAGACGGATGACGGAACTGTGCATTATGGTTCTGTTGACCTCAGCGGGTCCGCAGAGAGCGACGAGACAGGCATGGACGATTTTGCCGCTGCTCTCGAATCGTTCGACCGCGAACAGGCTGCTGAAGCCGCGGCGATGCAGAGCGACGAGCATGTCGTGACCGGCACCGTGATCAAGATCACCGACAAGCATGTTGTCGTGGATGTTGGTCTCAAGTCGGAAGGTTTGATCCCGCTCGAGCAGGTGCTTGACCACACTGGTCAGCCGAAGCTGAAGGCCGGCGATACCGTTGAAGTCGTCGTAGAACGCGAAGAGGCCGAAGGTGGCTATCTGGTGAGCTACGAAAAGGCTTTGCGGCACAAGGTGTGGGATACGATCGAAAAGGCTGCGAACGAGAAGACGCCTGTGATGGGCACGGTTCTTGGCCGCGTCAAGGGCGGTCTCACCGTCGATGTCGGCATCAAGGCATTCCTGCCGGGCTCACAACTGGAGATCCGGCCGGTACGCAATCTTGACGCCTATATCGGCCAGCAGATTGAAGTACGCATCATCAAGCTGAACAAGAAGCGTGGCAACGTGGTTGTCTCCCGCAAGGAAATTCTTGAGGAAGAACAATCTTCGAAGCGCACGCTGACCCTCGACCACCTGGAAGAAGGCGCGATTCTGACCGGAACGGTCAAGAATCTGACCGACTACGGCGCGTTTGTCGATCTTGGCGGCATTGATGGTTTGCTCCATATCACCGACATGTCCTGGGGACGGCTCACGCATCCCCGCGACCTGGTCAACGTCGGCGACGAGATCCAGGTCAAGGTGCTGAAGTTCGATCGCGAGAAACAGCGCGTATCGCTTGGCTTCAAGCAGCTGACGCCGGATCCGTGGCTTGACGCAGTGGAGCGGTATCCTGTCGGCGCACGGGTACGCGGCCGCGTACTCAGCGTAACCGACTATGGTGCCTTCGTCGAACTCGAACAGGGAATTGAAGGTCTCGTGCACGTTTCCGAGATGACCTGGTCGAAGCGCATGAAGCATCCGTCGAAGATGGTTAAGCCAGGCGATGAAGCCGAGACCACCATCCTCGCCGTTAACCCATCTGACCGGCGTATTTCGCTGGGCATGAAGCAGCTTCAGGAAAATCCCTGGGAGCATCTGTCCGAGCGTTACCCGGCAGGCACGCTCGTCGAAGGCCGGGTCCGCAACCTGACCGACTTCGGCGCGTTCATCGAAATTGAAGACGGCATTGACGGCCTGGTTCACGTCTCGAACCTGAGCTGGACCAAGCGCGTAAAACATCCTTCAGAGATTCTGAAGAAGGGTGAAAAGGTCAAGGCAGTTGTGCTGGGCGTGGAAGCGGAAAACCGCCGTCTCTCGCTCGGTATCAAGCAGCTGCAGCCGGATGTCTGGGAGACCTTCTTCGCACAGCATCGCGTGGGCGATGTGGTGAAGGGCAAGGTTCTGCGCACCGCGCAGTTCGGAGCTTTTATCGAGATTGCGGAAGGCATCGAGGGTCTGTGCCATATCTCGGAAGCCACCGAGCAGGACGGTTCGCCCGTCAAGCTTGACACCGGCACCGAGTATGACTTCAAGATCATCAAGATGAATCCTGAAGAAAAGAAAGTCGGCCTCAGTCTTCGCGCCGTTGGCGAAGAGGGCAGCCGCGCCGATGTGGAAGCCTACAAGGCACCCGTATCCAGCTCGACCACAACCCTGGGCGACCTGATGAACTGGAAGAGCCGGTAGTTTTTCGATCGAACATAAGACCAGCAGGAATAGAAGCGCCAGCGAAGCTAAACAGCTTCCCTGGCGTTTTCTATTTGGCTCGCTCGTGTTTTCATCTCACGATTGCAGAGTTGATAGACTTTTATAAACTTCTGCATCTCATCACTCACTAAGTTGAAACGTGCTGTTACCCAGGTTCGCTAACTGCGGCCATATACAGCCAATAACGGTTCAACTCCTCTACCAGGCTTCTGGTCGCGATTGTTACTAGAAGATTGCACTTACGCGCATGAAGCCGACTCATGTATCAAAACCGGATAGTTGTCATACGGCAGCAGTCCCCAAGGAAGAACAATGAAAGCACTCGTTTATCACGGACCCAAGAAGGTTTCGGTCGATACTGTACCTGATTCGAAGATTGAAAAGCTGACCGACGTCGTCATCAAGCTCACAACCACAAACATTTGCGGCTCTGATCTGCACATGTATGAAGGCCGCACGGATGTAGAAAAGGGCAAGATCCTCGGCCATGAAAATCTTGGTGAAGTAGTCGAAGTCGGCAAGGCTGTCGACACTGTCAAGAAGGGCGACAAGGTTGTGCTGCCATTCAACATCGGCTGCGGCTTCTGCGCCAACTGCGAGCGCGGACTTACCGGCTTCTGTCTCACCTGTTCCGATAAATCGGTCATGCCGGGTATGGCAGGCGCGGCGTATGGATTTGCAGGCATGGGTCCCTACGCTGGCGGCCAGGCGCAATATCTTCGCGTCCCCTATGCGGATTTCAACTGCCTGCAACTTCCCGAAGACGCTGATGAAAAAGAGAATGACTATGTCATGTTGTCGGACATCTTCCCGACTGGCTGGCACTCCACGCGTCTGGCGGATCTCAAAGCGGGTGAGTCCATCATCATCTACGGTGCAGGCCCGGTTGGCTTGATGGCCGCGCTCTCGGCGAAGATCCAGGGCGCAAGCCAGATCTTCATCGTCGACGGGCAGCAGGATCGCCTGGCACTCGCGAAGCAGATTGGCGCCACGCCGATCGATACGAAGGATGGCGAAGTTGCTGACCAGATCCGTGAACTTACCGATGGGCTCGGCGCAGACTGTGGTTCGGAGTGCATCGGCTATCAATGCCACAACACTGCCGGCAAGGAAGTACCGAATCTGGTCATGAATTCACTTGTCGATTCAGTCAAGGCTACCGGAACTATCGGTGTCGTCGGCGTATTTGTCCCGCAGGATCCGGGTGCTTCTGATGCTCTCGCGAAGAAGGGTCAGATTGCATTCGACTACGGCAAGTTCTGGTTCAAAGGCATGAAGATGGGTACCGGCCAGTGCAACGTGAAGGCCTATAACCGCCGCCTACGTGACCTGATCCACCATGGCAAGGCGAAGCCGTCCTTCATCATCTCGCATGAATTGCCGCTTGAAGACGCGCCGGATGCCTACAAGCATTTTGACGCTCGCGACAAGGGCTGGACCAAGGTCATCCTGCATCCGAACGCTGCATAACTGCAGCCGGGTAATGATGAGCGCCACCGGAGAGAACCAGGTCCGGTGGCGTTTTATTTTGTAGGGCGGAACAGGCTAAAGCTTCAGCAGTTTTTCGGCATTCTGGTAACTCAGCTTTGCCATGTCCAGTTCACTTAGCTGGACTGCGCTGAGAAACTCGCGGCCAATGGTATTCGGACTAAAGGGATAGTCGACTGAAAACATAAGCCGGTCGATGCCGACAACGTCTAGCGCGCATTCGAAAGGCGGCTCGGTAAAGTAACCGCTGGTCGTCACATGAATATTCTGGTGAAAGTAGTCAGCAACACTTTGCGGCAGTTTTGCAATGCCGCTGATCACCTTGCTCGACCGTGCGAGTGCATAGGGGAGACCTTCACCCATGTGGCCGATAATCAACTGCAGCTTCGGGAACTTTTCGAACATCCCTGTGGATATGAGTCGTAAGGTGTGCAAGCCGGTTTCGGCGTGCCAGCCCCACCCGGCAATGGACAGGACGAATCCCAGGTCGCCTGGCAGCCCCGAGTAATACGTATCCATCACTGATTTCGGCGGTGGAGCTGGATGCAGATAGATGGGAACGCCGAGCGACTGTGCTGCTTCGAAGACAGGCAGAAACTCTGGCTGATCTAAAAACTTGCCGCCAGTTGTTCCATCAAGCAGTGCGCCTTTGAAGCCGAGAGTCTGCACGCAGCGTTCCAGCTCTTTCGCGGAAGAGGACGGATCTTTGAGCGCGAGTTGCGCAAAGCCGGCGAGACGGTCGGGATGCTTCTTGACAGCTGCGGCCAGTTCATCATTCACATCGCGGGCGAGGCTGGTGGCCGTTGCTGCATCCAGTGCGTCAAAGCCCATGGATGCCAGTGACAGGACTTGCAGATCGATGCCAGCTTCATCCATGGCAGCGATGCGCTTGTCGCCCAGATCGAGAAGTTGCGCATGCATGTGCTGGAGTGGCGAAGGCCTGGCATTATCATTCGCGCCAGTGGCCTTCAGGAAATCTTCAGTGACGAAATGTTCTTCAAGCGTGATCGTTCGCATGCTTGTGGGACGCCATTTTTATCTCCAGCGGTTCAATTTGATTGATGGTTTAACAAGGCGGAGCTGAAGTGGCCCGGGTCCCAGTGCGGGACCCGGGTATCCAGATTGGGATGGGTCGCGTCTCAGGTATTAAGGCTATGCACTTACCGGCAACGCAGATCGAAGCCACTGCTCCATCTGCTGGTGCCCCACGAGACCTGCCTGCTGCTGCACAACACGTCCCTGGTGGAGCACCACGAAGTTCGGAATCCCCTGCACGCCAAAGCGCGCGGCAAGTTGCGGATGCGCTTCCGTGTCGACCTTGAGCACGATCGCCTTCCCCTGCATATCGGTCGCAGTTTTCGCAACTTCCGGAGCAGCGGCTCGACAGGGGCCGCACCAGGCAGCCCAGAAATCCACCAGCACGGGCACGGTTGCGTTCTGCATCACGTCGTCAAACATGGCGACATCAGCAGCCAGCGGCTCAGAGACTGGCGCCAGGTCAGCCTTGCACGCGCCGCACCGACCCGTATCGGCAAGGTGCTTCGCCGCTATACGATTCTTCTGACCGCACTGTGAACAGCTCCGAACAACTGGCATGATTTCCTCCTACGAACAACACTCAATGTTTGATGCTGTCCACGACAAACTTGATTCCCTTGCCATTTTGCAATGCCGGTCGCGTCTGGTACAAGGGTGGCGATGAAGAGCTTCTGCCATCGCGGCGACCAGGTCGAAATCTTCGATCGGCTGCACCATTTTCGCGCCACGGACGGGCCTCGATGGGGCCGCATGTACGCCGGAGCGATGGTCAGGCACCTGGTGGAATCGCATGAGATGGCCATGCGCAAGTTCGAAGTGGACAGGCCGGCGATGAGTCTGCTTCGCGGGCCGCATGGCCGCTGGCTCGCGCTGGGTCTGCCGATGCAATGGGGCAAAAGTATTCCGACTCTCCCTGAACTCGATATCATGCGACGCGGCAATTACACCGT
Source organism: uncultured Acidobacteriaceae bacterium (assembly GCA_964245665.1). Classification (GTDB taxonomy): domain Bacteria; phylum Acidobacteriota; class Terriglobia; order Terriglobales; family Acidobacteriaceae. Next base: position 18,849 of record CAXTNK010000057.1, on the reverse strand, counting down.
CGACTTCGCGGCGGAGCGCCTCAGGCTGCTCGGACTTATCGACGAATTCTGCGAGTGCAGTGACAAGGACCTGCTGGCTGAGCATCCACTGCTTGGCCGCTTCACCCGCGACGACTGGATGCGCTGGGGCTATCTGCATGCCGACCATCACCTGCGCCAGTTTGACCGCTAAATTGCGTCGATTTATTGTGCCGAGCCGCCGGTCAGATCGCGGACCAGCGCGTAATAAAACTGCACGCCCTTGTCATACGAATCGATCGGGAGACGCTCGTCCCTGCCATGCGCGCGCACGTCCGTCGTCTCCAGTTGAATGCCGGAAACGCCGTAGGTCGGCATGCCTGCTGCGTTGGTGTAGACACCGTCGGACGCACCATCGGCCATGGTGGGAATGACAGGCGCACCAGGCCAGAATATGGCGCTCAGTCTTTCGACCGCACTCAGCACTTCCGGCTGCAGGGCCGCGGGCGGCAGGGCTGAACGGGATGGGCCCGTATCACTGACGACGCCGGCATTATCTACATATTTGACCGTTAATTTGCTATCGCCGAAGATGCGCACCAACTCCTGCCGCGTGTCTTCGATCGAGTGCCCGGGAAGGATGCGGCAGTTCACATTGGCCTGCGCCATTCCCGGCAGAGCATTGTTGGCATGCCCGGCGAGCAATCGTGTGGCGACACACGTCGTATGCAGGGTGGAGTTATGAATGGGGTCCTTCGAGAGCCGGGCAATCGCTGCTTGATCGGGCGGCGTCTGCAGAATGGCTTTTTCGTCCGCGGCGACTTCGCCTTTTTCGATCGTGCTCATCTTTTCGAAATAGGCACGCGTGATCGCATTCAGCTCGAACGGAAATCTGTAGTTCTCGAGCTTCACCAATGCATTGCTGAGTTCGTAGATGGCATTGTCCGGCCGCGGCAGCGAACTATGGCCGCCCGGATTGGTCGCGGTCACCTGGAAGTCGCCGTAAAGTTTTTCGCTTGCATCAATGTCCACAGAGACAGCTTTGCCATTTTCGAGGTCCACGCCGCCGCCATCGGGATTCAGTACATACCCGGCATCGATCAGGTCACGATGGTTCTTTACCAGCCACTCCACACCATTCGATTTGCCGCCTTCTTCATCCGCCGTCAACGCGAGAATCAGGTCGCGGTCGGGCACATAGCCGGCCTTCTTCAGACGGATGAATGTCGTCACCAGGATCGCGACCGACTCCTTCATATCCTGCGTGCCGCGGCCGTAATAGTAGCCATCCTTCTCGGTGAACTTGAAGGGATCGGTCGTCCAGTCATCACGCCGCGCTTCTACCACGTCTTCGTGGCCGATAAACAGGATCGGCTTCGCCTTGCCTGTGCCTTTGTAATGCAGGACGAGGTTCTGCTTGCGGTCATTCGGGCCGCCGATGAAGATGTCTTCCTTCCTGAAGCCGGCATCGAGGAGCCGCTGCTGCATGGCCAGCGAAGCGGTCGAAACATCGCCGACCGAGTCAGTGGTATTGATCTCGATCAGTTGCTTGAAGATGCTGACGGCCAGCGCCTTCGTAGCAGCGTCGGGTGTTGTGCTTTGCGCGGTGAGAGTAGCGGCACAACTCATGAAAGCAACAGCAGCAATCCATTTCTTCATGCAGATTCCTCGAAAGATTATTCCGTTCAAGGTATCAGGACTGCAATGCATTCGAGAGAGTTTTGACAAGTTGGATAGACGCCGACCCACCGGTGGTGATTACAAAACCCCGGTCTCAAAAGCGAGACCGGGGGCACCCGGTCCGGCGGCTCGGGTGATGTCACTTAGACCCACTCACCATTGCGCATCAGCGATTCGGCTTTACCATCGCGCACGCCGTCGACATTCATTGAACCAGAACCGATCATCCAGTCCACGTGGATCAGGCTGTCATTCGCGCCACGTTTCGCCAGTTCTTCCGGCGTCATCGTGTCGCCGCCTTCCAGGCAGGTACTGTAGGCCTGGCCAAGGGCGATGTGGCAGGCCGCATTCTCGTCGAACAGGGTATTCCAGAACAGCAATCCGCTGGCAGAGATAGGCGACGAATGCGGCACCAGCGCAACCTCGCCAAGCT
>CAXTNK010000057.1:0-16768 GCA_964245665.1 uncultured Acidobacteriaceae bacterium | reverse complement strand
TCGCTGGCCTTCGCTTCCACAATGCGGCCGTTTTCAAAACGCACGCGGATGTCTTTGATCAACACACCCTGATATGAAAGCGGTTTGGTGCTCGCGACCGTGCCTTCAGTGCGATCCTTGTGCGGCGTAGTGAAGACTTCTTCTGTCGGCATATTGGGCAGGCAGGCGACGCCATTGCCCGCAACTGTTCCACCGCCAAGCCACTTGTGGCCGTCCGACAAGCCAACGTGCAGATCCGTGCCGCCGTTCATGAAATGCAGCGCGTCGAAGCGTTTCTCATTGAGCAACGCGGCCCGCTGCTGCAGATGCTTGCTGTGCGCCTTCCATGCTGCGACGGGGTCGTCTGCATCAACGCGCGTTGCCGCAAAGATTGCGTCCCAGAGTTTCGCCAGTGCGCTGTCCGGCGTCTCGTTGGGAAACACAAGCGCAGCCCATGCGGGAGTCGCCGCCGCGATAATGCTCCAGTTGATTTCATGCCGCGTGATCAGGTCGAGCGCCGGGCGGCTGGCCTTCGACGCAGCCAGATTCGCGCGGCCCACTTTCGACGGATCCTGCTGCGCCAGCATCGCCGGATTACCACCCGTGATGCCGAGCCGGGCGGCGCCCGACCGATAGGCATTCGCGATCCCGTCCTGCAGCCAGACATTGGCGCGGTCGAAGGCGTCATCCGGCGCAAACCGATACCGCGCCAGCGTGGATTCTTCATCAATCAGAAAAGTCGTGACCAGCGATGCGCCTGTTTTGTAGGCATGTTCAGTCACGCGGCGCACCAGCGGGAGGGCTTCGAGAGGCGCGGTAATCAACAGCTCCTGCCCATGCGCGATATTCAGGCCAGCCTTTACGGCGACGGCAGCCAGGCGATCGAGTCGTTCTTCGTGGGTGCGAGTGTGGGCCTGGGCGGATAGAGTCGGCGCGGTCGTTGTCATGGTTTGTCCTGCAAACATTATAGGAGGACGAACACTTTCGACATTTTCAAAGACTGCTCTAAAAGGCTACAAGCTGCCGCAGAATCCCAGGTCTCACATACTAGACCTGGGACACCCGTTTTTCGGTCAGGCAGCAGCGCTTCCGTTAGAACGGTAGGCGGGCGGTCAGCACCAGCGCATGGTTGTCAGGATGGTAGGAACTGACAGCGATCTCTTCGCCGGCGCCAAAGGTGAGCCCGAAGCGGCCCGGCTTCCCGGTCGCATCATGGGACAACGGAATACGGCCGATCACGACGCCCGGCGTCATGAAGGCAGCAACATCGCCATCTGTCGAACCACCCTTGTAGAAGCTGGTATTGGCTTCCACTTCGGGCCAGACATGCCATGTTGAGCCGGAACCCGCTTTATATTGGACGACGCTGTTCCAGGTGATGGTGTGGCCGAGGCCGGCCGAGTTGGTAATCGGCAGCGAACCGCCCGCGGTCGACGTGACGTCGAAGTTACCGAACCCTTTACCCACCGCCAGCGTCGGCGTCACCACGGCGCAGCAGCTGCCATTGCCATTCTTGCCCGTCGGGACGGTTGCCGCGAAAAACGCAGTTACGATCGCGTTGCCGTGCTCCTCATTGCGCGCGAAGATCCGGTATTTCGAGTTGAACGACAGGTCGCCGAAGCCGTCCTGCTCGCCATTTGTGCGGTTGAAGAAGGGCGGTACGTTGATCAGGATCTCGACATGCTTTTCCGGAATAAACTCCAGCCCCTTGCTGTTTCCATAGTTCCAGACGGCATAAGCCTTCGGGTTGTACTGGTGTACGAAGTCGGTCCGCAACTCCTGTTCCAGCCGGGGAGTGACGGTAACGAGTGGCGTAATCCAGTGCGGTTGCTCGTTCTGCGTGGCGGTGACGCGCGCCTGGTAGCGCTGGATAAAGGTGTGTGGTGGCGGTGGCATTACCGGCGACATCCAAGTCGCCTGCGCCGCCCCCTCCGTCCCCGCACCCACGGGCTGCACATCCGATGAAGAAACGAGCGCCGCCGATGGATCGAGCGAAGCCACCAGGCTCGGACGTGTCGTGCCTGGTGCCGAAAACTGAGCGCCGGGGATGGACGCTGAAGTGGACACCGGCAACGCCGCGGAAGCAGGAGTGTCCGGCCCGCCATTCTGCGCGGCGGCGGCAACTGGAGCGAATCCAGCGAGAGAGAGGCCAAGCAGGACGCAGGCGCCAGAGGCACCGCACGCCAAGCTGAAAAAGTTCGTAATAAGCGACATCATGCGATTCTAAACGATATATCAATACTATTTAGGAGAACTTCGACTGTCTGTGTTCATCCTCTGCAAACCTTTCCGCGAAACTCGCTCTGCCTCGATTTAAGCGACGGTCTTTCCTGCCCACAGCGTCACCGAGCGCCTTTCGCAGTCATTGCGGTATCTCCAGACGCATACAAGTTGACTGTTCTTGAGGTAGGCCAGCCGAGTGCCTCTCCTGGCATTACACCCACTGTAGGAACGCGATAATCTCGCGAAGTGAGCAATTTGTAACAACGCCGTACCAGATTCAGGCGGAGAATCAATGTAAGGTAGCGTACTTAGCGCTCATGGTGGAAACAAATGACGATTGTTGCTGATGATCCTTCTGTGAACCTGCCGCTACAGCTGGTCACCCAGAAACTTCCTGCGAAGCTGCTGCTGGTGGACGATAACGAGATGATCCTGAAGACGCTGGGCGCCGTTCTGACGTTCAACGGATTTAGCGTCGTCTGTGCCGGCAGCGTGAATGAAGCTCTCAAGTACATCAGTACGGAGCGTTTTGATGTGCTCTTGAGTGATCTTCATATGCCGCAGGCGGGCGACGGCCTTACTGTCGTCAGTGCCATGCGGCACGCTAATCCAGCGGCTGTGACACTCATTTTCAGCGGTTATCCGGAGATGAAGGAAGCCGCCGAGGCAATCCGGGCACAGGCGGATGAAGTACTTCCCAAGCCTATCAATCCTGACGCGCTGATTGCCGCGATCAGGAGCAGGTTGGCACAGAAAAAACCGGCAGGGCTAAAATTGGAAAACATCGCAGATATCCTTGAGACAGAAACGCAGAAAACGATTGATGACTGGCTGAAGCTCGTCAAGGCAGAACCCGCCGTGATTCGGGACCAGATCACTGATGCACAACGGTGCGCGCACCTGAAGCCACTGTTCGCAGAATTGATCGCCCGGCTGCGCCATCCCCTGCCGCTGGGTTCAAAAGCGCTGCTGTCTCCTGCTGCTGCGCTTCACGGGAACCTGCGCAGGAAGCAGGGCTACAGCGCCGCCATGATGGTGGAGGAATCGCGCATGCTGCAGGTCAGCATCTTCCAGACACTGCAGAACAACCTGTTCAGAATCGACTTCAGCCTGTTGCTGCTGGGCGTGATGGCCATCGCTGATGAAGTCGATTCGCAGCTGGCGCAGGCCATGACAGCGTATGTCAAAGCAGCAGGCAGTGATCGGCTTCCCGAGGCCGGAAATTATTCGGCTGCCTGACCCAGCGCGGCTACTTGTAGCTGCGCTGGTACATCCGCGTCATGCGATCATGCCAGCCCAGGTGGTCTTCGTCGAACATGGCGTAGAGGAAGCCGAGGCCGAGAGGCGCGGCAGCCAGCACCAGCGCAAATACCCTCTTCCGCATGGCGTCGCGCGTCGGGTTGTCGTCGTCGAAGGTGCACAGGGCAATCCGCGCGTAGCGCATACCCGGTGTCGCATCGGCAAAGGTGAAGAATAGAAACTGATAGAGCAGGTACAGAGCTGCAAGCAGCACTGCCGCCCCGATGTACGCTGGTTTCCCGGTTGGCGGATGCTCCGTGCTGGTCGCGAATACCAATACAAACAATGCGAAGGCGATGCCGACCAGTGCCGCGTCAACGATGCCGGCCATCATCCGGTCGGAAATTCCGGCTACTCCCGGAAGCGAGGTATGTTCCACAACCTGGCTACGGCTGGCATGACCATAAGCAGATGCCATCGAGCCACTGTACGGCTGGGGATGTCTTCTGGGGGTTGCCGAGGTATGACTTGCCGCTGATTGAAAAGTGGCATTTCGTTCTGCCTGGCCGTTGCGTGCGTAGGCTTCGTCGGGATAGGCGTCCAGTTGGATGGAACTCCACTCCGTCGCCTTTGGTGGCGCCTCTCCCCTGGTCGATGTGGCAGACTGTTCCACCTCAAAGATGCGCAACTGGCCAGGCTCGGGGGTCGCAGGGTCACGTAGCGGTCCCTCTGCGTGGCGCGGCCTCGCCTTCCTGGCAGCTACCAGTTCACGAGGGAACTCCAGCAGTTTGGCTGGTAGAGGCGTCGCCGGTGTCACCAGGGCTTCCTGCACCGGGTCTGACAAAGTTGGCGCCGCTGGTTGCAAGGAACGTGCGACTTCATTCGAATTTAACTCGGCTGGTACTGCTGGCCTGGCGTAACGGAAGCCGGAGGCCCCGTGGTCGACGCGCGGCGGGCACGAATCCCCGGCCTGCGCTCTCTCGGGCGCGGGCAGGGCACGCGTGGCAGCAGCGACAGGAGCAGCGGCTTCGTTCTCGCTGAACTCTACTGCCGGGGCGGCCAGTTGCGCGCTGTTCATCTCCTCATAGATGGCATCAGCGGCGGCACGGGCATGGTTTGCCGCGGCCTGGGCGGCAACGGCGGCCATCATGGCTGCGCGCACCTCGGAAGCGAGATACTCCTTGTAGCTGGGAGCCTGCGCATAGCGGGCAGCCACTGCCGCGGCCACGCGCGCTGCCCTGGACTTCGCCTCGTCCGCGACGGCATCTTCACTGGCCTGGTGGACATCGCCCTGCGGCTGATGACCCTGCCTGCGGGCACGCGCAGCCGCCAGCTTATGGTTCAGCTCCTGTTTCCAGGCTGGTTCGGCATAAGGGATTGCTCCCGTCGTTCCATTCGCGGCTTGCTCCAGTTCACTGGGAACAGTACTCACGCTTGACCCCATCCTCTTTGGTTCGCATCTCTGGTGCGCGTTATGTTTTCCTCAGCCACGTTTGTGGGATATCCCGCAACGCGGTTGAAGCCGAAAATGAGGCAGCGGAGAAACCAAGTCATCATTGCCCCCTCTGGCGCGCGCAAAGGCGCGACGGCGGTCGTAGCAGACAGGTTTTCTTCTTACCAGAGCGGCGGTTGCTCGTCCGGCAAAGGCACCCAGCGTTTGCTATGCTGAGGAAGCCCCGCTAATGAGTCTCCGCACCTTTTTGTGTATCACGCTGCTCTGCCTGTGTCACTCGCCGGGTAACCTGCACGCGTTGACCAACCAAGTACCCCGGCAGGAATCCCCGGCAACCGCGGCTTCTTCGTCTGCTTCCCCGAAAAACGCTTCATCGGAAAACCCACCACCGGCCTCGACTCCATCTACAAATGCGGGATCTACAAATTCGGGATCTACAAATCCGGTGTCGATGAACGACGACCAGCTGCCGGATGTCCCGCCCGTTCTTGATGCCAACGGCGATCCTATCCCCGAGGCAGTGCCGGTACCGGCCTCGCCCACCGGCACTCCCGTCCATGTCGAAGCAGCGCAGCAGCAGATCAATGGCCATACCTACACGCTGGCAGGTGAAGTTACCGTCCGTTATCGCAGTTACGTTCTGCGCGCGGACAAGGTGAACTACAACCAGGACACGGGCGATATCGAAGCCAGCGGCCACCTGCAGTTGGAGGCGCCCGGCGACGAGATGATCCAGGCCGACCACGGCACCGTCAACGTGGATGTGGACTCGGCGCGTTTCTACCAAGTGATCGGCAGCGTCGGCATGCGGACGGCCGCAGTCCGTCGCACAGCGGTCTACACCGGCATCAATCCCTTCATCTTCCAGGGGCGCGTGGTCATCCAGGAGGGCCCGAGGAAGTTCAAGATCATCGACGGCAGTATGACGTCCTGCAGTCTGCCACGGCCGGACTGGACCATCACGGCCGGCGAAATCTTTGTAGGCGATGGCAAGGCCTACGCGAAGAACGGAGCCTTCCGCCTCTTCCATTTCCCGGTCATCTACCTGCCGTACGTCACGCATCCAGTGGGAGAAAGTGATCGCCAGAGCGGCCTGCTTGTCCCCGTCTATGAGAACTCGACCATCAAGGGCACAGTGCTTGGCGAGGGATTCTTCCTGGTGCTGAACCGCAGTATGGACCTGACCGTCGGGCTTGATTACTGGTCTAAACGTGGCTGGTCGCCCAGCGGCGAGTTTCGCTACAAGGGTCGCGATGAAAACTATGCCGACATCCGTTTTACCGCCCTCGATGACAAGTTGAACGTGAGTGGCGCGGACGTTGTTGTGAATGGCCGGCGACAACTCGATTTCAACACCCGTGCCGTTTCGAGCCTCGAATATCTCAGCTCCTACCTCTACCGGAACACCTTCGCGACCAGCTTCGCCGCCTCCGTTGCCTCGCAGGTGGATTCGACGGCCTTCGTGACCCGCAACGAAGACAACGGCAGTTCGGAGAGCTTCGACTTCTCGCGCTACACCAGCTACCAGAGCACCGCCGCCGGGAACGACATTCTGATCTCGCACCAGCCCGAGCTGGATTACAACACTTTATCCCGCTACCTCGGACGCACACCGTTCACCTGGCAGTTCGATGGCTCAGTCGGCGGCTTGAACCGGCGCGAACCGGGTGTTCCAGGCGAAGCCAAGTTCGAGACGGCGCAGGAGGTCGGCCGTATCGATGCTCATCCGACCATCGCACTTCCCCTGCACTTCGATGGCTGGAACTTCCGTCCCCAGGTAGGTCTGCGCGAGACCTTTTATTCCAGAAGCCAGTCGCCGGGGCTGGACATTCCGATCTATCGCAATGGCAGCGCCAACCGTGAGGCTCTCGAAGGCGGCTTTGAGTTGCGCCCGCCGGTGATGGAGCGCGACTTCAGCACGCCCTGGCTCTCGAAGTATCTCGGCAACGAGATGCGGCACGTCATCGCGCCGGAAATTACCTATAGTTATCGCAGCGGCATCGGCAATTTTCCGTCCATCCTGCGCTTCGATTCGACGGATGTCGTCAGTAATACCAACGAGCTCAAGTTCTCCCTCGCGCAGCGCTTTTATTTCCGCCGGGCGAATGCCGTTCCTGCGCCAGGCAGCAACCCCACTCCCGCCTGCGAGAACAAGCCTGTCCCGCCGCCGGTCACCGGCCGAATCTACCTGCCCATCGACTATCGCGAGTGCGCCACCCCTGCGGATGGCAGCACGTCGGGTACCAACGCGTGGATCAGCTGGGACCTGACGGCCGCTCACTTCTTCGACCCGACATTCGGCGGCGCTGTCGGTTCATTCCGCCGCAATGTGCTCGATTCGACGCTCGACCTATCGGGCATTTCGTTCCTGTTTGCGCCGCGTGATTATTCGCCCATCGTCTCGCGGTTGGCCTATCACAGCAGCGAGCACGTCACGCTGGGCTGGGACATCGATTACGACACCAAGGCGGGCCATCTCGACAACAGCAATGTCTACTCCACCCTGCGCAATGGCAACTACTTCGCATCGTTTGCAGAGGACCGCCTGAACGCCCTGCAGTCGCAGAGCAATGCGTTCCTGGCGCAGCCGCCGGCGACTCTCGCTGTACTGGCCGAGCAGGTCAGCCGCCACGAGCCCCTTACCTCCTACAGTCAGCTGCAGTTTCTATTGGGCTATGGGTACGACATCAAGCCTGGCCTCAGCGCCGGCCTGAATGGTGGCTACGACTTTGTCAACAGCCGTCTCGAATACGGCGGCGCCCAGGCCACCTATAACTGGAACTGCTGCGGCGTCACACTTGAATATCGCCGTGTGTATGTGGCCGGTTCGTCGCAGGATGAAAATGTGGAAAGCTTCAACTTCACCCTGGCTGGCGTCGGCACTGCCGGGAATACCAACCGCAGCCAGTTAGTGTATTAGCGCTCTTCCTGCTGCAACTCTTCGCGAACTCGTCTATATTCGCTGCTATATCTGCGGCACCCAAATGTTCTGCGTTATGCCAGGAGAGTCATGCGTTTCGAATCTACCCAGTGGATGCGTCGCATCTTCACCACTGCACTTTGCACCGCGGCTGTTAGTTTTCCATTTGCCGCGACGCCTGCATATTCTGCTGCGCCCAAACTGCCGCCGACGAAGCCACTGCACGTACCGGACTTCAAGTACGAACGCTACACGCTGCCGAACGGGCTCACCGTCCTGCTGCATGAAGATCATCGGCTGCCGCTGGTCGCGATGGACATCTGGTACCACGTCGGCCCGGTGAATGAAACTGCCGGACGCACCGGCTTTGCGCACCTCTTCGAGCACATGATGTTCGAAGGTTCGGAGCATGTCGGCGAAAAGGCCCACTTCAAATATCTTGAAGGCGCGGGCGCGACCGGCATCAACGGAACGACCAGCTTTGACCGGACAAATTATTTTGAAACGCTGCCCAGCAACCAGGTGGAAACGGGCCTGTGGCTCGAGAGCGACCGCATGGGCTTCCTGCTCGAAACACTGGACCGCGAAAAGCTGACCAACCAGCGTGACGTGGTCCGTAACGAGCGCCGCCAGGGCGAGAACTCGCCCTACCGGCTCTCGCGCGAAGAGATGTTTCACCAGCTCTTTCCGAAGACCCATCCTTACTACGCCAACGTCATCGGTTCGCATGCCGATATCGAAGCAGCCCGACTGAATGATGTCCGCGACTTTTTCCACAACTACTACACGCCGAACAACGCCAACCTGGCCATCGCCGGAGACTTCAAGCCAGCCGAGATCAAGGCGCTCGTTGAGAAATACTTCGGCCCCATCAAGCGCGGTCCCGATGCGCCGCCCGTCAATGTCGACACGCCGCCGATCACCGCGGAGAGACGCGTAACTGTAACCGACACAGTCCAGTTGCCGCGCGTCACCTATGCGTGGCTGGTTGCGCCGGCCTTTCAGCCGGGGGATGCCGAAGCTGATCTCGTCTCCGACATCCTTGGAGGCGGCAAGTCGAGCCGGCTCTATCGCAAGCTGGTTTACGAGAAGCAGATCGCGCAGTCCGTCGATTGCAGTGACTTCAATCTCAAACTGCGCTCTGTCTTCTCCTGCAATGTGACTGCGCGGCCCGGCATTACGGCCGAGCAACTGCAGACTGCCATGGATGAAGAACTGGAGACACTGCGCGCCAAGGGTCCAACGCAAGCCGAACTTGACGGCGCGCGTAACAAGATGCTGACCGCGCTCATCAGTGGCCTCCAGAGCCTCGGCGGCTTCGGCGGCGTGGCTGACACGATGGATTATTACAACTACTACACCGGCGACCCGGGCTATCTGCCGAAAGACATCAAGCGCTACCAGGCCGTCACCGTCGCATCGGTCACCAGCTTCGCACAGTCGATGCTGGGCAAGGACCAGCGCGTAGTCGTGACGGCCATTCCCGGCAAGAAGGTCGTCAACGACGTCCCGCGCAGTCCGGCTGACACCGATGCAGACGTCAAGATCACGGCGCCCTATCCGCAGACTTTCGAAGACGCGCAGAGCTGGCGCAAGGAACAGCCGAAAGCCGGTCCACCGCCAACTCTGCATCTACCTGTTCCGAAAGTTTTCACGCTTTCGAATGGCATGAAAGTCTACCTCGTTGAGGACCACGCGCTGCCGGTCGTCAGCGCCACGGTTGTCGATCGCGCAGGCGGCGAAGCCAACCCCGAAGGCAAGCCGGGTCTCTCTGCCTTCACTGCGCAGCTGCTTACCGAAGGAACGAAAGAGCGTTCCGCCAACGAGATCGCTGACCAGACGGACGAACTCGGCATCAAGCTGACCTCGCTCGGCACCATGGATGCGGCGGTGGCTGGTTTCTCCGGCTTGAGCAACACGACGGACGCCTCGTTCGATCTGCTCGCCGATGTCGTGCAGCATCCCGCCTTCTCGCCTGAAGAAGTGGAGCGCGTACGCAAGCAGCGTCTTACCTCCATCGTGCAGGAGGCCGATCAGCCGACGCAGGCCGTCATCCGTGTAGGCGACAAGGCGCTGTATGGCGACCAGCCTTACGGCTACCGGCCCATTGGCACTGCGGCCTCAGTCAAGGCCATTACACGCGACGACCTCTCGAATTTCTGGCAGGAGCATTATGGACCTAAGAATGCCGCGCTCGTCATCGCAGGCGATGTGAAAGAAGCAGAAGCACGTCAGATGGCTGAGCGCTACTTCAGCGATTGGAGCGCGCCCAAACTGACGCAGGTAACACCGCTTCCGACAGTGAACCGTAGCTTTTTCCAACGCAAGGTCATCATCGTTGACAGGCCAGGCTCGCCGCAGACAGTACTCTACGCATTCGGATTTGGCGTGCCGCGCAGCACGCCGGACTATCCTGCCACTCTTGTCATGAACGATATTCTAGGCGGCCTCTTCTCCAGCCGCCTGAACATGAACCTCCGCGAGCAGCATGGCTATACCTACGGCGCCCGCTCGCGCTTCAGCTTCTTCCGTGAAGGCGGCCCGGTTTATGCCGGCGCGCAGGTCCGCACGGATGTGACGGCGCCTGCCGCGAAAGAAATGTTCGTCGAACTTAATCGCATTGGCAAAGATCCGGCCACTCCCGCAGAACTGAAACTGGCGCGGGATGGGCAGTTGCGTTCACTTCCTGGCCAGTTCGAAACAGTAGATGAAGTTGATTCGCAGGTAGAAGAAATTTTCAACTACAGCCTGCCGGTCGACTACTTCGCCAAACTACCGGCTGCCTTCGAAGCCGTCACGCCGGAGGCAGTCGAGCAGGTCGCGAAGAATGACATTCACCCGGACCAGATGATCCTGATCGCGGTCGGCGACCGCGCCAAAATCGAGCCGGGGCTTAAAGATCTGAACCTCGGACCGATCGAAATCCGCGATTCCATGGGCGACCCCGCAACCGATGCGCCCAAGCAGTAATCACGCAAACGTAACAGACATAGAACGGAGTATATGGGACCGATGAAACGACGCACCGTATTGAAAGCCGCCGCCAGTGTAGCCGCCGGCTCAGCCCTGGGCGCAACTGGCATCTTCGCGCAAAGCAGTCCTTCACCGGCCCCTGTCGGGGGCGCTTCGCTTGACGCCATGGCACAGAAAACGCGGGATGGCCGCATCCATCAATCCGTCAGTCGCTGGTGTTACGCCAAGATGTCGATGGACGATCTTTGTAAAACGGCCCAGTCACTCGGCCTCGTTGGCATCGATCTGCTGGAGATTGAAGACTTCGACTTTCCCGCTCGCTATGGCTTGCGCTGCACGATGGGATACGCTGGCGGCGGCACGATCAAGTCGGCGCTTAACCGCACCGAGAATCACCAGGCCATCGAAGATGCGTTTCGCAAGAACATCCCCATTGCCGCCAAAGCAAACGTGCCTAACGTTATTACGTTTTCCGGCAACCGCATGGGCATGTCCGACGCAGAAGGCGCAAAGAACTGTATCACCGGCCTCAATCGCCTCAAAAAGATTGCCGAGGACAACAACGTCACCATCTGCATGGAGCTGCTCAACAGCAAGGTCAATCATCCCGACTACATGTGCGACCACACGGCCTGGGGCGTTGAAGTAATGAGCGCCGTCAATTCAACACACGTGAAACTGCTCTACGACATCTACCATATGCAGATCATGGAAGGCGACCTGATCGCCACCATCCGTGCGAACGCGCAGTGGCTGGGCCACTTCCACACTGGCGGTGTGCCCGGCCGTCACGAGCTGAACGACCAGCAGGAAGTGCAGTGGGATGGCGTGATGCGCGGCATTGCCGATACAGGTTTCAAAGGCTACGTCGCACATGAATTCGTGCCTGCCGGCGATCCCGTCGCAGGCCTGAAGCAGGCCGCCGAGCTTTGCACCATTTAGCGAAGCTTTCGCACTATCGGACGAAGTCTCCGATGCTGAACGGCGTTAATCTCCGTTCAGCATCTGTGCCTGTGACGTACTTTGCAGGTTCACCGTAAAAATACCCGCGAGCACCAGCAGCGCTCCCGCGGCCTGCAGCCAGCTGTACTTCTCCGCCAGCATCACGAAGGCGAGCAGCGCGGTCACGGGCGCCTGTGCCAGCAATGTGACCGACGTGACGGTAGCCGGCAGATGCCCGAGCGCGTACGTCAGCGCGAAGTACCCGATCAACTGGCTCACGATGCCCATGCCCAGCAGCCCGACCCATACCCTCCCATCGTGCGGCACCTTCATCGAGATACCGAGCATCAGGTCAAACAATCCCAGGCAGACCATGCTTGAGAAGAGCGAGAGGCCCAGCAACGCGAGCGATGCCACCTGGTTGCGCACATGCTCGGTCACCATGAGGTAGCCGCCAAAAAATACTGAAGTGGCGATGGCAAGAAAATCGGCGCGGCCAAAGCTCGCACCCTGCACCAGGTCTCTGCTTACAATCAGCAGCGAACCGGAGGCGGCAATGGCCAATCCGAGCCAGAACATCGGCCGCATCCCGCGCCGCAATACCCCCCACGAAAGCACGCCGACAACAATCGGCGCATTGTTACTGAGCAGTACGGCATTCGCAGCCGATGTGTGCAGGACCGCGGTGTTGTAACAGGCCAGGTCGCCGGCGAAAAAGACGCCGCCCAGCATCGCCATCCACAACGCTCGCCGCGGCATCCTGAGTGTGTCGCGATGACGCAGCAACAGGTAAGGCCACAGCAGCACGCCCGCAACCAGCATGCGGTAGAAGGCAGAGGCAGGGCCGGGAATGGGCGCCCAGCGGACGAAGATCGCCGACCAGGCAATGGCAACGATGCCGATCACGAGTGCGAGATAGGGCGTCGTCTGTGTCGGGGTTTGAGGTGTGAATGTGTCTGCCATCTCTCCCAGTAAAACAGGAGCGTGACCGGGACAGATACGCGACGGGCCATCGGCAAGCGATGGAGGCGACCAGATTCCCATAATGGGCCTGCACGCTGGAGAAAACTTTGCTTTGCTCCAATACACAATTCGTTCGAACGGGTCACTTGCAAAGCCGGCGAGGCTTCGCTAGCATCCAACACAGAGATCGGCCTGCAAAGCAGGTTTGGTGATCTACGCTGGTTGAACCTTTAATCATTGAACAAGGGACTCGACTCGACAATTAGCTCCGTGTGCAGCGTCCGCCAGTCCGGAATGCCTAACGAGCTTCGGAGAGTTCCGCCGTCTTAGGACGGGTTCACCAGCGCTTCACCGCACGGCCCCGTGGGTCGATCTTGTTTCTACTCAGGCTGGAGTCTTCGGATGGATTCCTTCAAGGATACCGCCATCGATCGCCGCATGCCTTCCTTTCTTCTCCAACCTCTGCCGTACCGAACCCCTTGGCGAGCGGTGCTTTCTTCGTTTCCGAAAAGCTGACGTTGCAGGCCGGAACCTCTGTTGATCAACAGAACGGCGTTTCTCGTTTATCAATCCGACAGTTTCCGAAAACACGACTTTTGGGGAACGCCATCCGTGTAAGCTTTCCAGTCAGGTACAGTAAGCGGGGCTCAATGGAATTTGCCGATCTTGCTCTAGCTCGTCAACTGGAAGGTGCCGAGGCTTACGCCTGCGC
Source organism: uncultured Acidobacteriaceae bacterium (assembly GCA_964245665.1). Lineage (GTDB taxonomy): Bacteria > Acidobacteriota > Terriglobia > Terriglobales > Acidobacteriaceae. Next base: position 3,364 of record CAXTNK010000057.1, on the reverse strand, counting down.
GCAATTCGCCCAGGCTCGGCGAAACTTATATCCCGACTGCAACTCGGAGTGGACACAGATCGGTGGCGCAACCGTCGTCTTCGACGGTATCGACTCTCCTGTCACGCAAACCTTCGGACTCGGCCTGTTCGAATCGCTCACGCCCGGCATTCTTGATGAGATCGAAGCCTGGTTTACCAGCCGCGCCGCACCCGTCCAGCACGAAATTTGCCCACTCGTCGGCGTCGAAGCGTTGGATCTTCTCTGCGCTCGCGGCTATCGCCCGGTAGAAATCGCGAGTGTGTTGCATCAGTCAGTCCCGAAGCCGGGAACTGATGACCTGGAGCATCGGGTCGATCTGATTACACCGGATCAGGTCGAGGTGTGGAGCGACGTCAGCGCAAAGGCGTGGTCGCATGATCATCCGGAGTTCCTCTCCATCCTTCGAGAATTCGGCGCTGTCACCGCGGCTCGTGCGAACAGCCCGTGCTTCCTGGCGTTCGTGAAGGAAAACGGCGATATGGTTCCCGCGGCTGCCGGTGCACTTTCCATTTATGAGGGTGTCGCGCTTTGCGCAGGTGCGGCCACACTCCCGGAGTTCAGGGGACGGGGCCTGCAATCGACGCTGCTCGCCGAAAGACTGCGCAAAGCGAGCGCGGCGGGATGCACCATCGCTATGATGGCCGCCGAAGCCGGAGGGCAATCGCAGCGGAATGCTGAACGGAATGGCTTTCGCATCGCCTACACCCGTACCAAGTGGCAACTGCGTTCAAGGAACACTAAGGTCCCGTAAGACGGCGTTTCCAGAAATTGCCGGGGGATTGGTACTCATATGTCGGCTTATCGTCACTAATCCGCGCTGTTCCTGCAAAACGGCGTTATGGGTAACTTACCCGAATGAGTTGAGCCGCCATGACACTTTCTGGCCGCAGATCGCGCATATATCAGTAGAAGATGGTGCCGTCTGTGATCGCAGGCGACGCTTCTTCTGCTAATCGCCCTTTGCACTGTCATCTCGGGGGAGTTGGCAGTGCATTTTTTTGGCGATGATGGGTTTAGTCGCCTGGATGTAAACAACGCCAAGTTGACGCTCTCGGTCTCGCTCTGGCCGGCGCTGAGCCGCACCCCGCTTTACGGATCGACATGGAAAGACGAAACTGAAACTCACCCTCTGTGTATCCACGTCTTTTCACCTTCGGCAACATCACCCTCCCCACATACGGCGCGCTCATGGCACTCGCTGTCATGGCAGCCCTGCTGCTCGCGATGGCACTCGCCGGGCGCATGGGCCTCGATCGCGACCGCATCTGGACGCTCGGCCTGCTGGCTGTTTTCAGTGCCATCGTCGGCTCCAAACTCTTCGGCCTCTTCAGCAACTGGAGCAGCTTCATCGCCTCGCCGCGCATGGTACTGAGTCTCCCCGCACTGCAATCGCAGGGGGTCGATTACGCCGGGATCCTGCTGGCCCTGGTGGTCTGCACTGCGTATCTCACCTGGGCCAGGCTGCCCCTGCTCCTCACGCTCGACGTCGTCGCACCCGCGCTGGCAATGGGCCAGGGCATCGCCAGCATTGGCTGCCTGATGGCCGGCTACGGCTACGGCCAGCCGATCAGCGGCCCCGGCAATCACTGGGGCATCCTCTTCAACAGCCGGTTCGCAGCGCGCACCACGGGCGTTCCTCTCGGCATCCCGCTTTACCCGACGCAGATCTACGAAAGCGCAGCCGGCCTGCTCGTCTGCGCCGTCCTTCTCTTCCTGCTTGCCCGTCCGCATAAGGATGGCGACGTCGCCGGCGCATGGCTTTTTCTTTTCGGAATAGCCCGCTTTTTCCTCGAATTTTATCGGGGCGATCCCGGTCGCGGATCGTTCTTTAAGGATGCCTTGACCGGCGTCCAACTGGTTGCCATCACCATGGTGGTGCTTGGCGGGGTACTCTGGAGTGTGAGCCAAAATCAAAGTACAGGGCGTGCGGCAGATGTCTCGTAGGAAGTCTGCCGTTGAAATTCGCGAGACCATCCCGGAAGACGACAGTACGGTCTCGACCGTCGGCCCTGTTTCTACTATCGATGAAGACCAGGCGGACGGCACCAGGCCGCCGGCTATCGGCGAATCGATCGTCGTCGAGCCGGAGTTTATCGGCCGACGGCTCGACCAGTACCTGACCGAGCAGCTGGCGATCAGCCGCGCGCGCGTCCAGATGCTGCTTGAACAGGCCGGCATCACGGTCGATGGAAAAGCCGCCGCCAAGCCTTCCATGAAGCTGAAGGGCGGCGAACTGATAGCTATCCTGGCCGCACCGGAACCAGCGCCACTGCGCGCGACTCCGGAAGATATCCCGCTCGAATTCGTCTATGAGGACAAAGACCTCGCCGTCATCAACAAGCCGCCGGGCATGATGGTCCACGCCGGCGCCGGCAGTTCGTCTGCAGGTTCCGACGAGATGCTGGATGACCCACGGCAAAGCGGCACGCTGGTCAACGCGCTGCTCCACCACATGCAGAAGCTGTCTTCCGGTGGAGGTGACGGCAGCGCGCCTTTACGTCCGGGCATCGTGCACCGGCTGGACAAGAACACGAGCGGCCTGATGCTGGTCGCCAAAAACGACGAGGTGCATGCCAAGCTGTCCGACATGTTTTCCAGGCGACAGGTCAAGAAGACGTACATCGCGCTGCTGCAGGGGACGCTCAAGCAGCCAGCGGGGACCATCAACACGCCTATCGCGCGCGATGCCGTCCGGCGCACCCGCATGACGACCCGGCGAGAGGGCGGCCGTCCGGCCATCTCGCATTACAAGGAGCTGCGCTTCATCGACGGACCCTACGGCAGGTTCACGCTGGTTGAGGTCCGCATCGAGACGGGCCGCACCCACCAGATCCGCGTTCACATGTCTTCGATCGGCCATCCCGTCGTGGGCGACACGCTCTATGGCGCACAGGGCAGTATTCCGCTGCAATCCACGCTGAACAAGAAGGGTAAGCGCCCTACGTCGGAAGAACAGGCCCGGGTGAAGCTGGAGCGCAATTTTCTGCACGCCGCAAAGCTGCAGCTGGCCCATCCGCGGACCGGCAAGGCCTTGGCCTTTGAAGCACCCCTGCCGCCTGACCTTGTTGCTTTCATGGAGAAGCTGCTGCCGCCAATCGCACCCGACACCAGCCAGAAATAAGTGCCTTCGCATAAAATGAGTCAACTTCGTATGCCATTCATCCAGAGCGTCCGCTCGCTGCGTTTCGGACTCCTAGTTTCCCTTTGCGTTGCCTTCGCCGGTCCGGCGCCCGTCTCGAGCCTGGCGGCACAGGCAACGACCGACGCACTGCCCTCTGCGCCGAACGCGCCCCAACCCCAGTTCGAGATCGGAGCGGGATAGCCGGGGTCAACCGTGCCCGGC
>CAXTNK010000056.1:0-29885 GCA_964245665.1 uncultured Acidobacteriaceae bacterium | reverse complement strand
GGTTGACAGTAATGAGTGAGCTAAGCGTTTGCACACCATCGTCAATGTTGCCCTGCCGGCTATCCAGAAGGACCTTCACTCACCCTCGCCGTTCCAGAACTTGAGCTCTTCGTCAGAGAGCGGCTCGAAGAAAGCATCGGTCAACTTGAAGCCTGGATTTGCGCGCGCCCCAAGACGCTTCTTGAGCGTCGGTTCAATCGCTTCAATGCGTGCTACCGGCACTTTTTCACGGCCGCTGGTGATGATCACGACGTCGCCCTTCTGCGCTTTCTTTACCAGTTCGGATAGATTGCTCTTTGCTTCGAACATTGTTGCCATGGTGGACATTGCGCGCGACCCTCGAGTTGCTAACTTAGCTTAGCTAGGGTACAGGGGGAAGTCAACAGATTTCTTTTCGGTGCCTGGGAACGTCCTTGACTATCCTTGCGTATTCTCAGGAAAGCAATGACGAATCTTGGTGACATCTTCGGACAGGTCTTCGCGGCGATCTGGTCAAACAAGCTGCGATCATTTCTGACCATGTTCGGTATTGCATGGGGGGTGGGGTCGCTGCTGCTGCTGGTGGGACTAGGCGAGGGCTTCCGCTCCGGCCAGCGCCGGCAGATGGCCACTCTGGGTAACGATGTCATCTTCATGTCCGGCGGCAACATTCCGGCTGTACCGAGCCAGCACACGGGCATGCGTCCTTACAAACTCACGCTCCGGGATGCGGTCGATATGCGGACGAAGAGTGCCAGCATCCGCGATGCGACCGCGATCCTCGAGAACGACAGCGTCAAACAGGTGAGCGCGTATGCGTCGTCGGGCGGGACGGTGAACGGCGCCGAACCCAACTATCCCAGTATTCGCGCCATCCCAATCGCGCAGGGCAGGTTTCTCGACGCAGCCGACCTGACCGAACGTCGGCACGTGGTCGTGCTCGGTAAGAAAGCGGCGACGCTATTGTTTCCCGGCCACGCAGCCCTGGGTTCGAGTTTGACGTTGAATGGCTCCCGTTTCGACGTAGTCGGGATCTTCGACAAGGTCGGCCATGGCAATAACGACACGTCCAACCAGGAGTGCTACATACCGCTGTCGACGATGCTCGAAATGTTTCCCATGAAGGGTGAGAACATTCCGCTCGACGCTGTCGGGTCGATCCAGTATCAGCCGCGGACACATGGCGGCAACGAGGCCGCCGTCGCCGAAGCACATCGCATCATCTCGCAAAACCATGGCTTCGACGGATCGAATCCTGACGCGTTCAACGAGTGGGATTCGATCAAAAGCGAGCAGATGGTCGACACCATTTTTAACGTGATGGACTATTTTCTGGGCGGCGTTGGGATTGTGACACTGGCACTCGGAGCTGTCGGCATAATCAATATCATGCTGGTGGCCGTGACGGAACGCACCCGCGAGATCGGCCTCCGCAAGGCTCTCGGCGCTACCAACCGCAGTATCGAACTACAGTTTCTGCTCGAAGGCTTGTTCCTGACTGGCGTCAGTGGCCTGATCGGCATGGGCGGCGCAGCAGCGCTCATGGCAGTGTTGCAGGCATTGGCCGGCGGCAATGTGCAGGGCTTCGATCCGCCGCGGCTGGTGCCCTGGTCGGCCGCGCTCGCCATCGGTTCGTTGAGTCTCAGCGGTATCCTGGCCGGCCTTTATCCAGCCCGACAGGCTGCGCGACTGGAACCAGTCGAAGCGCTGCGCAAAGAATAGAGTTGAATATGAGGCTATATGTTCCGTGACTTGATAACGCAGGCCTGGGAAGCGATGCTGCATAATCGCCGCCGCACCATGATCACCATGATCGGCATGGCGTGGGGTATCGCCACCGTAGTACTGCTGCTTGCCTATGGAGCAGGCTTTGGCCGCGCAGTCGGCGCGATCTTCGCACAGTGGGGCGTCAACTCCATGGGCGTGTTCCCTGGCACGACGAGCGAGCAGGCGGGCGGGGCCAAGGCTGGTGTGACGGTGCGGCTGCAGCAGGCTGATGTCGACACGCTGATGAACAGTGTGCCCGGCCTCCTGACGGCAACCGGCTTTGTCGAGAAGTCTGTCACGACACAGAACGATCTGCACACGTATACCTGGCCAGTAGATGGCTCGCACCCTGCCATTGCCGATACCTTGAACCTGACCATTGCGCAGGGCCGCTTCTACACCGATGAAGATAACGAGCAGCGCAACCACGTAGTCGTGCTGGGATCCGAGGCGAAGAAGAAGCTCTTCTCCGGCATGGATGCGATCGGTCAACGCGTGCGTATCAACGGCATCAGCTTCACCGTAATCGGCGTGCTGAAAGGCAAGATGCAGGAGTCTGGCGACGACTTCAACAAGACCAACTGGATTCCTTTCAACTCCATGGGCGACATCAAGGATCTGAAGTATCTGGACGGCATCTGGACCACCTATCACGGCGATCACGTCCAGACCCAGCATCAGATTCGCACCGCATTAGGCGCTGCCCACAATTTTCGTCCAACGGATCACAATGCTTTGTTCGTTGCCGACCTGATGGAGCAGTTAAGCCAGTTCAACATCATCACGACGGCGCTGACCATCCTGCTCGGTTTTATCGGCGCACTGACGCTTGGCATCGCCGGCATCGGGCTGATGAATATCATGCTTGTTTCGGTGCAGCAGCGGACGCGTGAGATTGGTGTCGAGAAGGCACTCGGCGCGCAGAAGCGGCACATCATGGTGCAGTTCCTGGCAGAGGCCCTGGTGATTACCGGGGTCGGCGGCGTTGCCGGTATTGTGCTGGCGTACGCAGTGGCATTGTCCATCGGCAGCATCACGTTTTACAGCGCGATTGCTGCTAATGCGAGCGATGCTGATATTCACCTGATCATCTCGCCGAATATCGTGATCTCGGCGACAGCGATCCTGGTGGTGGTGGGGCTGGTCAGCGGGATGCTGCCAGCCTTGAAAGCAGCCAACCTCGATCCGATTGAAGCACTGCGGTACGAGTAGGGTTAACTAATCCTTCTAATGAGAGCGACCAGCGGGAGCATGCCTTCGCGGGCACCGCCCGGCTATTACTACTGGGCGATCTCTTCTCTTTGGTACGGCTTTTGTAGATAGACCCGCGCCTGGTTCACCGCGCCCTGCGTATTGTCATTGGTTTGCACCGCCTGGCGATATTCGTTCACGGCGCGGTCTCGCTGGCCGGTCACGTCGAAGATCTTGCCCAGTTGAATATGGCTCCAGACTTCTGTCCACTTGGGCTCGTTGTCGCCGCGCAGACAGTCGCGATACGAGTTGGCCGATGCCTGGTAGTTGCGCTGTGTGAACAGCAGTTCACCGATGCGGTAATTTGCAAGCGAACTGGTCGAGTTGATCACGAGCGCTTTCTGATATTCCTCGAGAGCCGCGGGCAGGTCGCCCTGCGCGACCAGTTGCTGGCCTCGCAGAATGGCGACGCGCACCTGCAGGTCGGGCGAATTCTTCAAGACCTGGTTGTTGGGATCGATAATGATATTGCGCGGCCGCCCAAAGGTGTCGATGACGTACTGTGAGTCAGTCCCGACGACCTCGACACGCTTCGTCTCAGTCTTGCCTTCGGTTTCGACGGAAAGATCGACCGGCATATTGAACAGGTCAAGGTCCTGCTGAATCTCGCCGATGGTCCGGAAGCCAGTGCCGTTACCCAGACGATAGACTGCGTATTTGTCCTTGAACTCGGGTGCGCCGGTGCCATCAAGCCATTGCGCAAAGAAGGGCGTCAGGTTCATCTGCGAAGTCGACTCAGCGACCTGCTCGACGTCGCTCGTCTTCACCGGCTTGTCTGCGAATTTGGTCAGCAGCGCCTGCAGAGTTTTGGTGAAGAGTTCATCGCCCATCTCGAAGCGGAGCATGTGAAAGACCATGGCCCCCTTGTCGAAGGTCATGGACTGAAACTCGGGCGTGAAGGGGTCGAAGCGTGAAGTCGCGGTCAGCGGAATGGTGTCGTAGGCGAGCGCGCTAGCGGAGATGTCGGTGACGGCAGTCGACAGGGCATTTGAGCCGGAGACGTCGCCGATGTACATCAACTCCGCATAGCGCGACATCCCGTTGGTGATCCACGCGTCGTTGAGAGTTGCGGGCGAAACCTGGCTGCTCCACCATTGATGGGCCAGTGTGTTGGCGAGCAAGCGCGATCCGGTTCGGTCGTTTATACGTGATCCGGAAATGAGCGCCATCTCCGGTGCCCAGTAGGCCGGGACGGTGTCGTTCGGCAGCTCGACGATGTTGAGGCGCGGTGTTTCCGGCGGACCGAAGCTGCCGGAGAAGAAGTCAAACTCCCGCCCAGCCACCTGCGCGTACGGTGCTGCTGCTTCCTTATGCGCCTCGGTCGTATAGACCCGTATGTTCGCGGCGCCGCTGATTGAAGTTGGATCAAGAAATTTTCCGGCAACCAGGGTGCCGGGGAATCCTGGCCGGTCCCAGTTGAACTGGTAGACCTGCCCGCCGGCGCCAGCTTTGGGATTGCCGGTCGATCCCGAACCGAGCACTTTGTAGCCGTTCGGCATATGGACGGTGATGTCGGCGGTAAAGCGATCGGTGAGGTAACCGACCATCGGAAACCAGCGTGCCGGGTAAAGCAGGTAAGTAATGGGGTCGCCGATGGTCGCAAGCTTCAAACCCTCGACCGGGCTCTCTTCTGAACCGGCGAGCGTTCCGTCATAGTCAAAGGTGTAAGTTGCGGTGTTGCCCTTTTGCAGCGCGGCGGTTGGGGTCACGCGCATGGTGGCATTCTGGCCGCGTTCACCATTCAGCAGGTGGCCTTTGTCGTCAGTTATTTTGTTCAGCTTCAGTGCGCTGTTGAATTCGAAGGTCGGCTGATCAACTGCATCCAGCGCGGTAAAGCTCACCTTCGCAGTGGCGTGCAGAGAGTGGTCCGCGGGATTCAGCGTAACGTCGATGACGTACCCCGTCACCTGGATGGGCTGCTTGAGCGGCGCAGCGTTGGCACCCGGGGTTGTGCACGCAAACGCCGCAAGTGTAATGGTGAGTGACAAGCGCAACATGCGTACCTTCATCAGTTGGATACCGGCCCTCTGGAACAAACTCTTCAGGAAGAAGCGGTGGTCTGCCTCTTCTCTAAAGTGTAGCTGAGCGCTACATCGGCAACAGCTTGAATGGCAGTAGACGTTGAACCCGTAGTAAGAGCTTCTCGTACCGCACGCAATCCTTTTTGCATGGTCGAACGAGGCTCGCCATCAACCAGCAACGGTGTGAGGTCAGCGACAATCCTTTCGGCCGTAAAGTCATGCTGGATCAGTTCAGGCACCAACCGGTGATTGGCAATCAAGTTCACCATGGCGACATGCGGCACGTCCACGACCCGTTTTGCGACTGCGTAACTGGTTTTCGAAAGCCGGTAGACGACAATAAAGGGACTGCCCATCATCGCGGCATCGACCGTCGCCGTGCCGCTCGAAACGATGGAGCCTCGGGCATGGAAGAGGGCGGCGCGGGCGTCTTCTACCAGACGGATTGGCAGCTTCGAATGGGCATTCAGCAGCTCGAATACTGACCGGTCGAGGCCAGGCGCGACCGGTATCAGAAATTCGTACCCGGTTTCTCCCGCACTCAGCAGGTTCGCGGCCCGAAGCATCTCCGGCAAATTCATCGTGACCTGTTTACGGCGACTGCCGGGGAGAAGGGCAATCCATTGCCTGGCGGGATCAAGGCCGTTCTGCGATGCGTACGCTTCGCGTGAGATGGTCGGCAATGCCTGTTCGGCCAGGGGGTGTCCGACGAAATCCGCCTGCACATTGTGGCCGCGATAAAAGTCGACCTCGAATGGGAAGATGACCAGCATCCGCGTGACGTACTTTTTCACGCGCTCAATGCGACGCTTCTTCCAGGCCCATAGTTGAGGACTCACGAAGTAAATGACCGGCACGCCAAGCCGATGCAGTTCTTCCGCAAGCCGCAGGTTTACATCGGGGAAGTCGATCAGGATGGCGATGTCAGGCTTTTCGCGCCGGATGCTCGCTTTGAGCTTGCGGTACTCCGCATAGATACGCGGCATGTGACGGATCACTTCAGTGATGCCCATGTGCGCGACGTCTTCTGCTTTTACGATGCGGCGAAAACCAAGCTGCTCCATGCGCAGGCCGCCGAGGCCAAAGCAGTCTGCGTCGGGGTCTTTTTCGCGGATGGCCTGCAACAGCTGGGCACCGTAATGCTCGCCACTGGTCTCGCCTGCTGATAGAAATACTTTGCTCACGGCAAATATTCGGGTGCCCTATGTCACGGGTTTGAGACATGGGCTAGGGTCTCTACATGAGTGTACCCACACTGACCTGTCCGCAGGCGGACCAATGAATTGCTGGTCACACGTCTCAGAAACCAAGATATTGGGCACGCAGTCTCGTGGCTGGTCAAACGACACATACCCCGGACTTATCACGAAGTGCCCAAGCGGTGTCAAGGCTCATCGGAAAGTGCGACCAACGGGAGCATCTGCGGCAAAGCCGCGTCCGCCCGTACGGCCAGTACTTCCTGGTCTTTATATTGGAGCTGGTAGAGCTTCCAGTAGAGGCCGCGTTTGGTCAGCAGTTCCTGGTGGGAGCCGGCCTCGCGGAGCTGGCCTTTGTGCATGACCAGGATCAGGTCGGCGCGCTGCACGGTAGAGAGACGATGGGCGATCAGGACTGAAGTTCTGCCGGTCACCAGGCGGTCGAGGGCTGAACGGACGCGTAATTCGGTTTCCGTGTCGACTGACGAAGTGGCTTCATCGAGGATCAGGATGCGCGGCGCATGAGCCAGCGCTCGTGCAAAATTGATGAGCTGTTTTTGCCCGGTCGACAGGCCGGCACCGCGCTCCCGCAGGCCTTCTTCATAGCCATGCGGCAGGGTAGAAATAAAGTCTGCCAGGTTGACCTGTTCGGCTGCGTCTTTGAGCTGGCTGTCAGTGATCCACTCGGAACCGAGGCGGATGTTTTCAGCAATAGTCCCGGTAAACAGGAAGGGATCCTGCAGGACGACGCCGAAATGCTGCCGCAGTTTGGTCAGGTCATGCCGGCGAACATCGACATCGTCAATCAACACCTGCCCGCTCTGCACATCGTAGAAGCGCATCATGAGCGAAATGATGGTGGTTTTGCCTGCGCCGGTGTGGCCGACAATCGCGGCAGTCTGGTTCGGCTCGATGGTAAAGCTGACGCCTTTCAAAATCCATTCGATCTCAGAGGATAGAGTGTTCAACTCGGCAGTGTTGCCCCGTGCAATGGCGGCCTGCTGTGCGTCGGAAAGCTTTTGATAGGTGAACCAGACGTCGCGGAACTCAACACGGCCGGCTATCTCAGAAGGGACAGCGCTGGCTCGCACTTCGACTGCTTCCGGCGAGTAAATTTCCGGTTCGGTATCGATGAGCTTGAAGACGCGTTCGCTGGCGGCCATCGCGGCCTGCAGGATGTTGTACTTGTCGCTCAGGTCCTGGATCGGCCGGAAAAAACGCTGCGCGTATTGAATGAACGCGACGAGGATACCGATGGTCAGCGTGTTGCGAATAACGCCGCCGCCGCCAACCCAGATCACGAGAGCGATAGCGACGGAACTCAGCAGCTCGACTGCCGGATAGTAGAGCGCGTAAGCAAGAATTGCGTCCTTGAAGGCAACCATGTGCTGCATGTTGATCGCTTTGAAGTCGTCGTAGGCACGGTCTTCGCGATTGAATAATTGCACCACCGTCATGCCGGTGACGTGCTCCTGCGTAAAGGCATTGATCCGCGCAATGGCCGTGCGAATGCGCCGGTAGGAGTCGCGCACATGCTTGCGGAAGACGCGCGTGATGAGCAGGATGATCGGGATGACCGACAGGGTGACGAGCGCGAGCCACCAACTCATCTGGAACATCACCAGCACAATGCCGAGTAGGACAAAGACATCTTCAAAAATGGCGAAGACGCCCGAGGTAAACATTTCGTTCAGGGCGTCGACGTCGCTGGTGAGCCGGGTGACCAGCCGTCCGACCGGGTTGCGGTCGAAGAAGCCGATATCCATACGCTGCAGGTGGCGGAAGATCTGCGAGCGCATGTCGAACATGATTTTCTGGCCGGTCCACTGCATCAGGTAGGTCTGCACGAATTCGAGCAGATAGCTGAGCGTGAGCAGCGCCATGTAGATGCCGGCCAACTCAGTAATGCCGACGCCGGGAGTTGGGTCTAGGTATTTCGCCAGAAACGAGGGGTGTTCCGGACGGTGGGCCGACATGTAGGTATCGATCGCGACCTTGGTCAGGTAGGGACCCATGATGTCTGCGCCGGCCTTGAGCAGGATGGCGCCGATCGAGATTCAGGCCTGCAGGTTAAAGCGGCGCAGGTAGGTCAGCAGCCGCCGCATCAACCGGCCGTCATAGGCTTTGCCAAGAACCTCTTCGTCGCCCTGTTTCGGCTTGTCTTCAGGATTCTTTGCCGGCTTGGATTTAGCCTTTGCGTCGGATTGCGGTGCTGCCTTGGTGTCGGTTGCCATGCCAGTCTTCATTCTACTTGGCCGTGCGGTTTTGAGATGGATCCGGCGGTCGTGGATGGATGCGGAGATGCAGGTCTCTCCACTTCGGGCGGGATGACAAAGGTGAGGTGTGAGGCTTTGGGGAGGCAGACATGGGTCAGGCGGGCGATCGTCTCTCAACGCAACCGGTGAGCGTGGCTCCCGGTGATTGAGGTTCCGGATGATGTCAGAATGAAGGTATGGCGTTCACCGGGGAAGAAGCGATCGGACTCTACATCTCGGTGCCGTTCTGCCGGTCGAAGTGTTCGTTCTGCAATTTTGCTTCGAATGTCTATGGGGCTGAGCACCACGGCCGCTATGTCGAGCGGGTCTGCGAAGAACTCCGGAAGTCGCGGCAGCGGGCAGAGGCGATCGGCGCCCATCTGCCGCGGCTGGCGGACTCCGTATATCTCGGCGGAGGCACGCCCAGCGTCCTCGAACCGGCACTCCTGCACCAGCTTTTCGCTGCGATGCGAAGTGAGTTGCACATGAGTGCGGACGCCGAGATCACGATGGAATGCGCTCCAGGGCAGATCGACGATGCTGTCCTCGAAGCGATGGTTGAGTGCGGCGTGAACCGCGTTAGCCTGGGCGTGCAGTCCTTCATTGACCGGGAAGCCGCAACCACGGGTCGGCTGCACAACCGGGCGGCCGCGTTGAACGATATTGCGCGTCTGCGGGCTGCTGGGATCGACCGCATCAGCATCGACCTGATTGCCGGACTGCCGCACCAGACGCTCGCCTCCTGGCAGGAATCGTTAGAAGTGCTGGCCAGCACCGGCGTCGAACATGCCAGCCTGTACATGCTCGAAGTAGACGATGGATCGCGTTTGGGCAAGGAACTGCTGGCTGGCGGCGCACGGTATCACGCTGGCGCGGTGCCGAAGGATGACACAATCGCCACCATGTTCGAAGTCGGGTCAGAACGGCTGGCGCGGTTGAGAGTCAATCAGTATGAGATTTCGAATTATGCAGTTGCGGGGCAGGAGTCAAAGCATAACTTAAAGTATTGGACCCGGCAGCCATATCTGGGGGCCGGCCTTGATGCTCACTCGATGCTGCGGCACGCTCGAGACGGTAGAGTCGCCCGGTTTCGTTATTCCCACGATCTGAAAATATTTAAGGATCGCCCCGCAGACTGGCTGGACGTCGATCACCTGTCGGCGCAGGCAGCACTGGAAGAGGCGTGGTTTCTTGGATTGCGGCTTTCTGCAGGAGTGAGCCGACGCCGTCTCGAGGAGGATTTCGGGCAAACTGCTGTTGCTCGCTATCTGCCGACTGTCGAACAATTGGCGGACGCTGGCCTTATCGAGCTGTCCGAAGAGCACGTGAAACTGACCGGACAGGGTAATCTGCTTTCGAATGAGGTGTTCGGCCGCATACTTGAAGTAGGAGATGAAGAATTTTGCCTAGCGAACTAACAACACCTGTCAACGAACGAACGTCGACTGCAACTACCCGCAAGATCGACCTCCGGAGCGACACCGTCACTCAACCGACTCCCGCCATGCGCCAGGCGATGGCCGAAGCCGAGGTCGGCGATGATGTCTATGGCGAAGACCCAACGATCAACCTGCTGGAGCAGCGGGCAGCCGAGATCTTCAGCAAGGAAGCGGCTATCTTTGTGCCGACTGGCAGCATGGGGAACCAGATCGCAATCCGCCTGCACACACAGCATGGCCAGGAGGTGATCTGTGAGGCGCGCGGCCACATTCTCGACTGGGAGATGGCGATGGTCTCAGCCTTTTCCGGCTGCCAGATCCGGGCTGTCCCCGCTGAGCGCGGCATTCTGACATGGGCGCACATCCGTCCGGCAATTGCGTCGAAGATCTACTACCGTGCCCAGACCGGTCTTATCTCGATGGAAAACTCCCACAATATGGCAGGCGGCACAGTGACGCCGCTGGCTGTGATGGAAGAGGTCTGGGAAGAAGCGGGCAAACTCGGCTTGCCGGTACATCTCGACGGTGCTCGCGTCTTCAATGCTGCGGCAGCACTGGATATCCCCGTTGACCGGCTGACCCGCGGTTTCGCCACTGTATCCGTATGCCTGTCGAAGGGACTGTGTGCGCCGGTGGGTTCCATCCTGATCGGTAGCCGGGAACATATCGAAAAAGCCCGCAGCTTTCGCAAGGCGCTGGGTGGAGGTATGCGGCAGGCCGGTATCCTGGCTGCTGCCGGCTTGATCGCGCTTGAAGAGATGCCCGGCCGTCTGCCGGTAGACCACGCCAATGCCCGCTACCTGGCTGAGGCCCTGGCCGGACTGCCCGGGATCGAGATCGACCTGGATTCAGTCCAGACCAATATCGTGATCTTTACCCTCGCCAATAAAGGTGACGCTACCGCGCTGGTGGCTGCGCTCAAGGCGAAAGGCTTGCTGTGCGGAACAGTTGGCGAACATAGTGTCCGCTTCGTGACGCATCGCGATGTCAATCGGACTGCCTGTGAAGCGGCCATTGAGGCACTGAAAGCCGTTTTGCCGGGCGCGTAGAGAAAGTTTCCTATGGCACACCATATGCCAGCAGAACGCCCGTGCCCTGGCCTTCGCATTGAGGGTCGTGACTGATGAAATGGTTCAGGCTTGACGAAGAACAGCGGTAAAGCGGAACAGTCTGGACGCCGGCAACAGGCTTGGAGTAGCCATAGCCTTCCGTGCCGAGGATACGATTGTGATCGCAGCCGCGATCGAGCGAGATGTAATAGTCGGATGAGCCAGTTTTGCAGCCGTACAGTGCGACAATCGCCTCCCCTTGCGGAACTTCGTACAGGTGTCCGAGGGCAGCATCCTGTTTGAAGTCGGCCCAGGGATCAGTCCACCCTGTCGTCACTTCGTAGGTGTGCGCGTTCATATAACGGGTAAGCGGCAGCAGGGAATGGTTGGGTACCCACTGGTAGGAGCCGATAACCCATTGATTCACGGTCGCGGAGTAACCGGCATCTGCTGGCGAGGCGCTCCACCCTGGCGCAGGATCAGAGATCGATGGAAACAGCTGAATCGACGGGAACGGGCCGAAATTGATATTGCCAAAGCCGTCATGGAGAAAGCTTGGCAGGAAGTTTGACTCGTAGCCGGTAAGGTTCGTATCGATGTTCGTCAACAGCGTCCACGGGGTTGTTCCGCTGAGCAGGGACGAGTCAGGAATGCGGTAAAGCTGTATCCCGACATTTCCACGTTCCAGGACTTCACCAGTCGTAGACGGGTCGCGGGTCGGCACCTGGAAGGCCGCGTACCAATTGCCGGAGCCGGGATCGTATCCCATATCTCCCCATGTGGGATTGGCATTGTCCTGCTCAAGGCCGTTCAACGTGAGCGTCCCGGCGATGATGAAGTGAAGTCCGTCCTTGGAGACAGCTTCGACGTGGTGAGTGGTCGTGTGCGAGTCCTCATAGAACAGGACAATGCTGGACTTGCCGTCCTGGTTGTAGGCAACCGGCTGTCCTACTCCATATGTGTAATTGTCGGTTGTGATAATCACCGGCTGCGGGTATTTGGTCCAGGAAAGCCCATCGTGGGAGAAGGCTGCGCCGATAGCATTCTGGATTCCAACTTCGTTTGACGTGCCCACGTAGAACATCTCGTAGGCATACGTCTGACCATTGCCGAGCGGGTTGACGAAGGTTCCTTGGATCACTCGCGGGTTGCAGGTATACGCTGCGTCCCAGGTACCTGGAGTTTCCGCAAGTACGATCGCCGGCCGGGACCTCTGGTGCGTGACAAGATTGATGGTTTCGTAGCGAATATCATCTGAATACTGGCCCTTATGAAACGGGTTCTCGCCGCCGGTGCACCACCAGAATTGCTGGATGTCGCCGGTCTGGATCACTGAAGGCGAGTAGTTGTACGTATCGTCCACGCCCACCAGCTTCCCTGGAAGCGAGCCAGAAACACCGCAGCCGGCCAGGAAAGCGGCGCAGGCGGGCACGATGAGCAGAACATGGTTCAAGATTGACCCGATCCGGGTGGGAGTTTTCCTCGACATTATGTGTGTTGCCCGATCTCGATGCAGGCCGCTGGGTAACTCCTGTGTGTCTGCCTGTAGACGTTACTTTAACGTAAGCCTCTCAGATCAAAAGAAAGCTTTGGTGGATTGTTGCGCAGATAGTGAATGTTCATGTTCCGGAACGCGGAAGAATCCACTTCGTCTATCTGGCGGATTTCCTGGTCCCGGGAGAGTTCGCTATCGCTACCGAGCGTCGGCGGGCGCGGAACGGTCGTTGACCAGGTCGAAGAGGTGATCGCGTCTCGTCTCCGGTAGGCTTCCCGGAATCTGCTACGGCACTCTTGATGAATTCGCGTGACGCACGGCAGTTCCTCGGGAAAGCCTGAAAACGCATATAATTTATGTATGCCGAAGTATTCGATTGTCGTCCCTTTCCACAATGAAGAAGAGAACGTCACTGCTCTCTATGACCGCGTGAAAGACATCATGGAGCAGGTCGGCGACAGCTTCGAACTGGTGATGGTTGACGATGGTTCGAGTGACCGTAGCTACCGCCTGATGGAAGAGATTGCGGCCGTTGACAGTCGCGTGCTCGTCGTAAAATTGCGCCGTAATTTTGGCCAGACGTCTGCCCTCGCCGCCGGCTTTGACCACGCGCAGGGCGATTACATTCTTGCGATGGACGGCGATCTGCAGCATGACCCATCCGAAATTCCAAACTTCCTCTCGAAGCTTGAAGAGGGATACGACGTTGTTAGCGGTTGGCGCAAAGAACGTATCGACAACTTCGTGATGCGCCGCATTCCTTCACGCTGCGCCAACTGGCTGATGGCCAAACTGTCAGGCGTTGACATTCATGACTTTGGCACCACCTTCAAGGCCTATCGACGCGAAGTTATCCACAACATCCCGCTGTACGGCGAGATGCACCGCTTTATTCCAGCACTCGCGGCCTGGTACGGCGCCAGCATCTGCGAGATACCGATCAAGAACGTCAACCGCGAGCGTGGCAAGAGCCACTATGGCATCTCGCGTACCTTCCGCGTCTTCTTCGATCTGCTGACGATCCGATTCCTGCTGAAATACATGTCGCGGCCACTACACTTTTTTGGCGTGTTTGGCGCACTCAGTGTTTTTGCCGGCGGCGCACTGTCGTTTTTCCTGCTCATTCTCAAACTCATGACGCATCAACACGTAATGGATCAACATGGCCCGCTGTTCGTCATCGCCGGCATTCTGATCCTCGCTGGCATCCAGATGATCGCCATCGGTCTTATTGGTGAACTGCAGGTGCGGCACTACTACACCAGTAACAACCGGTCGCCTTACACAGTTGATCGGCTGGTCCGCATGCGCTCCCCCGAAGAACCCTCCATGCTCCACGGGGATTAGCCATCCGGGCACACACGTCTTCGGCGAATCATCCTCCCGTTGGTCGTACCCGTTTGTGGCGCGTGTATCGGGTGCCCCATATCTCGCTTCTGAGCCGTGGGCTTTACTAGACTGGATTCTGCTGCGTGTGCGCCAAATCATTAGGGTTGTTACGTTAGACTTGTCATCCGCTACTGCGCCTGGATTGGGCGGGATGACAAGGGATCGGCAGATGAATCAAATCCTCGGAAAAGTGTCTGCTTGTGACCAAAGGGATATCGAGGTCATTCAAGTCAGGCGCTGAAGGCGCGCCCGCCTGTGCGGCCAATACCTTAGCGCAGATAATCCCTAATAAACGGATCATCCGACTTGATGAGGTCATGTGTCGAGCCATCAAACACCATCTTGCCGTCGTGCAGGATCAGAAAGCTGGTGTTCAGGTCGCCTTCTTTACCTTCGCTTGGCTCCATGTGGTTCGTTTCCTGGTTGAACTGGTGTGTCGCAAGGACGAAGGCATCCTGCAGGCGGTGGGTAATCAGCAGGGAACTGGTGTGGCTCACGTCGCGCTGCTTCATCACGAGCTCGATAATGTTGGTCGAGGTGATCGGGTCGAGGCCGCCGGTGGGGGAATCGTAAAGGATCAGGTCCGGCTTGCCGACAATCGCTCGGGCGATCGCTACGCGCCGGCGCATGCCTCCGGACAGCTGCGAAGGAAACTTGTCGACTGTCTGCTCGAGTTCGACGAAGCGCAGGGCTTCAAGCACGCGCGTGTGAATCTCTTCTGCGGGAACGTGGCTTTCGATTAACCGATACGCAACATTGTCGGCGACAGTTAACGAATCGAAAAGCGCACCTTCCTGGAAGACCATGCCGATTGAGCCGCGCAGTTCCAGCAACTCCTGTTCACGCATGGCACTGACTTCCTGGCCGAAAACGAAGATGCGGCCTTCATCCGGGCGGATCAGGCCATCGGCCAGCTTCATCAACACGCTTTTGCCCCCGCCTGCCGGACCCAGCAGTAAACGGGTCTCCCCAGGATGGATAACGAAGGAAATATCCTTCAGAACCTGATTGCCTTCAAAGCCGATGGATACATGTTCGAAGACGACAACTGGTTCGTCAGGATTGCGCGTCTGTGCTGCTGCCTCGGCGACCGGAACAGTAGCCATGTTATCGCCCGAAAATCCCGATCATGAAGCGGCTGATCACGAAGTCCGTCATGATGATGAGGATGGATGAAACGACGACGGCCTGCGTAGTCGAACGGCCCACGCCCTGGGTGCCGCCGCGCGTAGTCATCCCGTAGTAGCAACCGATGGTCGCGATGATGAAGCCGAAGAACAGCGGTTTGACCAGCCCCTGCAGGATGTCTGCGAAGACGAGTGATTGATATGCAGTGTGGAAGTATTGCGAGCCATCCTGGCCAAGCATGAAGATGGAAACCGCGGCGCCCCCGACGGTGCCGACTGTGTCTGACAGGATCGTGAGGAAGAAGAGCATCAGGATAGTCGCGATGACGCGAGGGGAGACCAGTTTGCGCATTGGATCAGTCCCCAGCGCGCGCATGGCGTCGATTTGTTCAGTTACCTGCATCGAGCCGAGTTCACTAGCCATGCCGGAGGCATTGCGGCCGGAGACCATGAGGCTGGTCAGCACCGGACCAAGCTCTTTTATCATGGACAGGCTGACGAGCTGGCCTGTGATGGCAGTAGCGCCGAACTGTGCAAGCGAGGATGCCGATTGCAGAGCGAGCACGCCGCCTGTGAAGAAGCCGGTAAGCACGACAATGGGCAGGGAGCCGACGCCGATGATATCGGCCTGCGAGAACATGTCCCCGAGATAGCGCGGCTTGCGGAAGACGCCGGCGATGGCGCGGCCCGAAAGGATGGCGTAGTCCTGGACAGCGCTGACCCCACGCTTGGCCGCGCTGTCGATTGTACTCATCTGCATAGATTCGACGGTAACAGACTCTTCGATGCAAGGTTAGGGCGATCCGACTTTTTTGAATCGCCGAAAGTAGCGAAAGGGACCAGCCTCAGCCCTCTTTGTTGCGTTTCTTGATCTCGATGGTCAGGCGTTTGATCTTCTGGTTCAGCGTCGACAGCGGGATATGGAACTGCTCGGCTGCGTCGGTCTGGTTCCATTTGCAGTGCTCGAGCTTGTCCATGATGATGCGGCGTTCAATCTGCTCGAGGATATCGAACAGGGATGAATCGGGGTTGTGTTCGAGCAGACCGGCGGTGTAATCGCGGCCGCTGAGCTGGCTGGGAAGCAGGTCGATACCGATGATTGAGCCGGACGACAATACGACCCCGCGCTCCATCGCATTTTCGAGTTCACGCACGTTGCCCGGCCAGTCGTGATCGAGGAGTGCCCGCATGGCTTCGGGAGAAAGCGAGCGCGGGGTCAGGTCGTTCTCTTCGGCGAAGCGCTTGAGGAAATGGCCGGCAAGGGCCGGGATATCTTCTTTGCGGCTACGTAGCGGGGGCAGGTCGAGGGTGATGACATTCAGACGGTAGAAGAGGTCTTCGCGGAACTTGCCTTCACGCACGGCTTGACGGAGATCAGTATTGGTGGCGGCAACAATGCGCACATCCACCTGCACCTCCTGGATACCGCCGAGGTGCATGAATTTGCGGTCCTGCAGAACGCGCAGCAGCTTCGACTGCGTATCAAGCCCCATGGTGCCGATTTCATCGAGGAACAGCGTGCCGCCGTTGGCAACTTCGAACAGGCCTTTCTTCGAAGCGATGGCCGAAGTAAAGGCGCCTTTGACATGGCCAAAGAGTGTCGACTCGAGCAGTTCGCTCGGCACGGCGCCGGTGTTGACCGGGATGAACGGCTTGTCTTTGCGGGGTGAGTTGGCATGGAGCGCTTTGGCAATCAGCTCCTTACCTGTGCCGCTTTCGCCCTGGATCAGGACGGTCGAACGGCTGGGCGCGACCTGGGCAACCAGGTCAAAGATGCGCAGCATGGCATCGCTCTTGCCGACGATGTTCGAAAAGTTATAGCGCTGTTTGAGCGCGCGTTTCAGGTGGAGATTTTCTTCTTCTGCGCGGAACCGTGCGATCGAGGCGCGGATATCAGCGAGCAGCTTCTCGTTGTCCCACGGCTTCTGGACAAAGTTCTGCGCGCCGGCGCGGATGGCGTCGACGACATTGTTGACGGTTCCGTAGGCAGTGAGCATGATCACCGGTACCTGCGGCTGGCGCTCGTGGATATGCGGGAGCAGTTCAATGCCATTCATTCCAGGCAGTGCCAGATCGAGCAACACCAGGTCATAGGAGGTCTGATCGAGCATGGACAGACCGTGCTGACCGTCAGGCGCCATCTCGACCGAATAGCCTTCGAGTTCGAGCAGCGTCTCGAGCGATTCGCGGATGGCTGCTTCGTCATCGATGATGAGTACCTTGTGATTCGTGCGCCCCGCCGCTGCGGGAGGCTTGGCCAGCAACGCTGGAGCCGATTCAGGCATGTGCAGGCTTCCTTACCAGTGGAAATTCAAGGTGGAACGTAGTGCCAAGGCCAATCTTGCTTTCAACGACAATCTTGCCGGCATGCTCCTGGATAATTCCGTAGGTCACGGATAAGCCCAGGCCTGTGCCGCGTCGCTGCCCCTCTTTGGGAGCGCTCTTGGTCGTGAAAAACGGGTCGTAGATCTTCTGCATATGCTCGGGCGAAATGCCGGAACCGCTATCTGCAATCGCTACGGATACGTGTCCGTTGCACTCGGTACCGATCCGCAGGCGACCGCCGCCGGGCATGGCGTCTTTCGCGTTCAGAAACAGGTTCAGGAACACCTGCTGCAGCTTGCCCGGATTGCCCATGATGGGCGGCAGGACCATATCGAGTGCAAGATCGACCTGCACCTGCGAGGTCTTGAACTGGTGCTCGAGCAGCGTCAGGGTCTCGCGGATGGTGTGATTGAGATCGATCTCCTGGAACTCGGTCGCACTTGTGCGCGAGAAGTTCAGCAGGCCATTCACTATCTCGGACGCGCGAAAAGTCTGCTGCGTAATCTTGTCGAGCAGCTTGGAGAGCCGTTCGTCATCGCGCACCTGTTTCGCGAGCATCTGCGTGTAGGAAGAGATAACGGCAAGCGGCGTATTCACTTCATGCGCGACGCCGGCCGCAAGCAGGCCGATGGAAGAAAGTTTCTCTGCCTGGGTGAGCTGACCTTCAAGCTGCACGCGCTCGGTAATGTCATCGACCAGGATGATGCGTCCAACAATACTGAAGCTGCGTGAGACCAGCGGCGCTATTGCGATGTTCGCCATGCGTACTTCGCCGGCATGCGTTTTCAGGCGGTACTTGTACAGGTTGTGGACACCCGGTTCGTCTTTGCGCCGATGAAATTCTTCCATGAAGTCTGCCGGAAAAACGTCGGCCAGGGGACGTCCGAGTGCGTCGATTCGAGGCAAGGCATACATCACTTCCATCTGTGCGTTCCAGCTCTCGATCCGCTCTTCGAAATCGATTGCGAGGATCCCGACGTTGATGGATTCGACGATGTTCTCGTTGAACTCTTTGAGCCGTTCGTACTCGGAAACCTTTTGTGCAAGGCTGGCGTAGAGGCGCGCATTCTGGATAGCGATACCGATGTAGCTGGCGAGTGATTCGAGCAGTTCGACATCTTCGCTCGACAGGAAGTCGCCCTCGCTGGTGCGCCCAAAGCCAATGACAGCGATGGTCTTTTCCTGCACGCGACAGGGAATGTAGTAATTCAGATCGAGCAGGGAAGCGGAGCGGCGTTCAGCTTCGGGCAGATACAAAGCCTGCTGCGGTGTCTCGAGAAAGATATGCGAACCTGCGCCGGGCTGATCGAAATCGAGGAAGCCAAGATGCAGATCGGTGGAAGCCTCGTAGAGCGACAGGGGCAGACCGTGTCCGGCGGCCAGGTTACATCGTCCGCGTGGACCAGACAGAAAGATGGCGACCCGCGATACCAGAAGGGTGCGCGGCAGCTGATCGCATATGGAATTCAGCAGCGCCTGCAGATCCGTCTGCGAACTCAGCCCGCGGCCGAACTCCGTCAGTGTCTGGCGATAGTCGTAGCGTTTGCGATCGAACAGCCGGTCGACCCTGTCCTGAAATAGCCGCTTGAGCGGATCGAACATCAATGCCGTGATGATGATCGACGCCATCAGGCCCCACACGCCGAGGGTAGGCAGCTTGGTATGCACCACTTCCGCTGACACCGCGACTGCGGCGAAATACAAGCCAACCAGCGAAGCAGTAGCGAGTGTGTAGGTGACGCCGCGCTTGAAGATCAGGTCGACGTCCATCAGCCGGTAGCGGATAATCGCCCAGCTGAAAGTGAGCGGCAGAATAACCAGGGACAGCCCGGCAACATTGGCCAGCCACTCGGGGGTAAGCCAGTCGGAGAGGTAGGGCACGACGTACAGCAGGGTGAAGGGCGCAACGGCGACGAAGGTGCCGCGAAAGAGCCACTTCAACTGCTGGCGTCGCAGTGGATTCTCGGTCCGCCGGTAGTTGATATAGAACACTGCAGCGGCCAGCACATAGTAGAACGCCAGGTAGCCGGTCGCCAGTTGATCCAGCCGATGGCTCAATTGCTCAGTGGCTGACCAGTATGCGACCGCCGTCACCTGCAACCCGATGACGATCAGGGCTGGCGTATAGGTAAGAGCGATCAGCCAGCGGCGGCGGAGATTGGCGCGTTCCTCTGGAAACGCCAGCGCGAAGTGCAGGAAGAGCGCAGGCTGCAGGGCTCCGGCAGCGATGTTCGACCAGTAGATCGTCCAGTCAAACAGGTTGAACTTGCCGCTGGCGTGAAACGAATACAGCACAAATGATGCCAGGCAGAAAAGGTAGAAGTGGGCAGCGCGGGGAGCAGTCCATCGACGGAAGAGGACATAGAGGCCGATGAGCAGGTAGACGAGCGCGATCAACCGCAGTTCCTGGTACTGGCTCCGGTTGGCGGCCACCAGGGTCACCTGGGCATCGATCCGCACCAGCGAACGAATCAGTGTGTAGTCGAGCTTTTCGTAGGCCCCGGCCCGAAACCATTCCCGCACCAGGGAGGCCATGCGCACAACAGGCTGCGGGCCACTGCTTACTTCCGAGGGTTGACTTGTGCCCACCAGTAGATCGCCGCGCTTGATCCCGGCGCGTTCGCCAGGACTGCTGGCCGGTACGGCTTCAGCCATCAGGCCGCCTGGTACTTCCGTCCAGCGGACGCCATCGGTCGGCACTTCTACTGCATTTTCCTTGCTGAAATTTACTGAGGCGAAAACGATCGCGGCCACGGTGAACAGACCGATGAGGACCACGCTGAGCCGGGTTTTGAAGGATCGTTGCATGCGGAGTCTGGCGAACAGGGCCTGGTCCAAAACGATGTATGCACGCTGAGTGCCACCCGCTGATCGAAGCGTGGTGCTCAAGCCAGTCGCGATAACTCTCTCATTCTACAGCGCAAGACAGCATTTCATAGCGGCAAAATGTGGTTTACGGATCGTTGAGCAGCACTGCTTGAAGGCGCCCAGCCATCTTCCGCTTATGGATGCTCATAGGGGCAATACCATTTCCGGAATGTTCCATTTCGTCGATCCGTTGGGTGCGGAGTCCCGTTATGGCACTGGAGAGGGTCGAAATAACACAAAAGTTCGTTGCTTCGTGGATACATGGTGCTCTTCGCGCTTGATGCGAAGCAGCGCGCCTGTGAGAATGAGGGGATGAACACATCAGAGCCGCACGGCAACGCAGCGGCCATCCTCAGTCGTGACCGCAGGGTCATGCTGCCGGTGTATCCCCGGTACGACGTAGTCTTTACTGGCGGTTCGGGCGTTTACCTGGTCGATGAGAGTGGCAGACGCTACCTGGACACTGTCTCCGGACTGGGTGTAAACGCGCTTGGCTACGCCCATCCGCGGATGGTCGAGGTGATGCGCGACCAGGCGGGAAAGCTGATTCACCTTTCCGGTCACTACGGGAGTGCCTACCCGGGCCAGTTGGCTGAAAAGCTGTGCGACCTGACCGGTATGAGCGCTGCGTTTTATGCGACCGGCGGCACCGAAGCGATGGAGAGTGCTCTGAAGCTTGCCCGTGCCGCTGCGCACGATGGCTACGGCCCGCACAAGCATGTTTTCGTGTCGCTGAAGAATTCCTACCACGGTCGGACATTCGGCGCTGTCTCCGTCACTGGTCAGGATAAATATCGCGAGGGCTTCGGCCCAGCGCTGCCGCCGGCGCGCTTCGTCAGCCGGAACAATATTACGGAGCTGCGCGCTGCTGTTGATGGCGACGTCTGCGCCATCCTGATCGAGCCGGTGATGGGCGAGGGTGGAGTACACGAGTGCTCGACCGAGTTTCTGCAGGAGGCGCGACGCCTTGCCGATCTGCACCATGCCGCGTTGATCTTCGATGAGATTCAATGTGGCCTCGGACGCACTGGCAGCTGGTTCACTTATCTCGACCACAAGGTGCAGCCGGACATCCTGGTAATGGGCAAGCCGCTTGGAGGAGGGCTGCCGCTGTCGGCGATCCTGGTTGGGCCACATCTGAAGAATGTTTTCACCATCGGCAAGCATGGCAGCACGCTTGGCGGCGGTGTACTGGCAACGCGGCTGGGTCTCGAATTTCTGGCGGTGATGGAAGAAGAAGGTCTGCTGAGTCGCATCCGCCACACGGGCGCGCACCTGCGCAAAGGCCTGCTGCAGCTGGCAGCAGAGCATACGGTGGTGGATGAGGCGCGTGGACGCGGGCTGATCCAGGGCCTTGTGCTGCGCGAACCAGCGCGGCCGCTGGCCGAAGCAGCACTGGCTCCTGCGCCGGGAGACGGACTACTGCTGAATGTGATTCAGGGCCACATCATCCGTTTCCTGCCGCCGTTTCTGCTTGAAACCAGGCACGTGGATGAAGTGCTCGACCGGCTGGATGCGCTGTTGCGGCTGAAGGCGCCCATGGCAGAGGCTGCGCAGTTTGCACCAGTGACTGTTTCCGCAAGCGGAGACTGAGGACCGGCCGGAGCGATCGGGAACCGGGCTCTATAAACCGCGTTTCAAACTCGAGATGCGGGAACGCCCTTTCGTGGCAGCAGTCATGAAACATCTGCGACAGGTGACCAAGCGGCTTGCTATCGCGATGCTGACTGAGAAGCTCTCTCTGAGGCGACCACTTCTGGATAACTGGCGATATAGGCGACCATGCCATGGGTCGGCGTGACCCTCAGACGCCCGGGCAGGAGCTGCTCGAAGTTGTGATCGATGGAGAAAATCAGTGGCTCGCCCTCATCCTTGTTGACCAGTTCCAGGTCGACCCCCTGCATCGTCATCCGTCCACACTGCATGACACCGCCGCGAAAATAGATGTAGTGCTCAGAGGGCTGAGGCGCCGGTGCAAAGGGCTGCGGATCGCCGAAGATCTGGACGAACTGATCGCCTTCAATTTTGGCAGAGCGGAGACTCCCGATGAAGTGCGGGGGCGGAAACAGGGTGTACATGGGAAAAATCATGTCGTCATCCACCACCTGGAAGGAGTGACTTCGGCCTGGCTTAGCGACTGTATCGACATGAATCCCCAGCCAGTCCAACAGCTTCTTGTGCACGAAACCGGCCGCGGTGAAATTGGTAAAGTGGACCCGGATGTCGCCGGCACTGGTGAGGCCTATGCTGGCTTCGGCAGAAAAAGGAACTTCAAACACCTTCTTTAGCTTGCCCTCCACATGTACCTGGCCGTCCACAAAATCAAGCTTCAGATCGTGCACCGACGACTGCGCGTGAGGCAGTGTGTAGTTGTTAAGCAGACGCGTGAGTGCTTCAACAGAGATCGACGTCTGCGCGCTCAAGACCTGCACACGCATCGAGGTCGGCACATCGAGCGAGACCGGCCGGTTCGGGCGAGTCGGAATCATGAGGCCATCGATTGACCTGACCGAGATGCGCACCCCGTCGACCACCTGGAACGAGACGTTTTCTGCCTGGATATGGGTCGGCCCAGTGATCGGAATGTGTTCCGGATTAAGATCGGTGGTGGGCGGTCTGACCGGCGTGTCTTCCAATGCTGCGCCAGGAGACGTCGGAGACCCTATGACAGTCGATGCCGTATCCGCCTGTGCAAACAGCGGGCGGACTGCAGGTCCGCTCATAAGGCCTGTTAACGCGAGTACTGCCAAATATTTAAAGTGCTGCTTTCGCCGGTCGCGCATCCATTTTCCTGTAAAGCGCAGGCTTGGACTCGAAAGTCCATCACGATCTGCGAAATTCTCATATCATCCAGACAAGAGCATACGGGACAGAACTTCTTCGAAGGAAACGGAATCTTCCCACTCGACGCAGTCAACAAAACAGAGTTTCGCTATACGGAGGAATCATAGGTGCAAAAAATAGGAAAGATCGCAGTATCGCTGCTTTTCGCGGGAGCAATTTCGCTCTCGCCCTCATTCGCGTTGCATGCGCAGACTGCGGGACAGGACATGTCGGCTGCCGGACATGACACGAAGAACGCGGCTGATAACACCGGCCATGCCGTGTCGCACACAACGAAGAAGACATACCACAAGACCAAGCGTGGCACGAAAAAGGCGTATCACAAGACCGCTGCCAAGACCGATGAGGGTGCCGACAAGACCAAAAACGGAACCGAGAAGGCGTACGACGCAACCAAGCACGGCACAGTCAAAGCCGCTGACAAGACCAAGGACGCGACTGTGAAGGCCTCCAAGGCCACCGCGCATGCTACTGAAAACCTTGGTGACAAGGTAGCCGGCAAGCCAGCGATCCACTAGACTGCAGGCGCAAGGTCCAGAGCAGGCAAGTGGTGTTTACATCGGCAGGAAGCTAGTAGCTGATGTAAACGCCCTGCCGGTGAAATCTGGGATCGGTAAGCTGCTGCAGCATGAACTCCGCTACATCGGCGCGGCGAATGTTCCAGCCGCTTGAGGGCAAGCCATCCGGGAGCACGCGTACTTCGCCCGGTTCGACCTTGTCATTCAGCCGCGGCGTTCGCACAATGGTGAAGTCCATGCCGCTTTGCTCGAGCAGTTTTTCCTGCATCGCCTGGTCCGCAAATGGGTGGCGTAGGAACGTTGCCCTCGCTACGCCCATCACCAGCCGGAACCAGCCTGTCTGATATTTTCCCGCCGGATACTTCGACCCCGCTGCCCCGAGGACGATGATGCGCTGAATGTAATGTTCGTCCATCGCTGCCAGGATGTTTGGCAGAGCACGCGCAAGAATTACGTCATCCTTCTTTAGCGATCTGGCGCCCAGCGCGGAGAGCACAGCGCGACTGCCACCCATAGCAGCGTGGACGGATGCCGGATCGAATATATCTCCGGTGACGATCTTCAGATTCTCCTGCGGGGTGAGTGCGGAGGCATTTCGGACGAACGCAGTCACCATGTGGCCCTGCTCAATCGCCTGCCGCACGATCTCTTTACCGGTGCCGCCTGTCGCGCCAAAGACGATGATCTTCATGCAGTCGTTTGTGTGAGTCCTGAACAGTCCAACCGAGAAAGCGATCCATTCACACTATAAATGCTTGCGGAAACAGTTGGTGATACGACGCGGCCTCGCGGGTGACGGATGATGTACGCGCCAGCGCACGATCGGTCAGGCAAGAGCCTGTTCGCTCAGGAGTTTCAGGAGGAGAAAGAGCAGGATACCTGCGAGAAAGACAATAGCCATGCGGATGCCGGGCTCGCGATTCGTCTCCGGCAGCAGGTCGACCGCGGCAACGTAGAGCGTGACGCCGGCGGACAGCGGCAGTCCGACGAAGACCAGCTTTGGCGCAACCGTGATCACCAGCACGCCAAGTATCGTGGCGACGGCGACGATGGTGGATGAGCCCAGCGCGGCACGCCGACTGCGGCCACTTGCCATCATGACCGAGGCGATGGTGAAGCCCTCCGGCACTTTGTGCAGGAAGACGGCCAGGAAGAGAATCCATCCCAGCCAGTTTGAAATGGCGAAGCCCGAAGCAATGGCAACTCCGTCAAAGAGCGAGTGCGCAGCCAGTCCGCCGAGCACGGAGTAGCTGGTGCGCCGAGAGACCATCTCGTGGTGATGCGTTTCTTCACCAAAGTGAAAATGCGGCGTAATAGTGTGTTCGAGCACGTGGACGATGCAGAATCCGCCGAGCACCAGCAGCGGCGCCCAGTGGGACGAAAGCTTGAAGCTTTCAGGCAGCATCTCGAGCATCGCTGCGCCCATCATGAAGCCGGCGCCAAGGGCGACGAAGTAGCGCAGGTAACGCTGCTCCCAGTGCCGGCGGATCAGCAGGTAACCACCGAAAACATCGGCCAGCGCAGCAATCAGGCCAAGAAATAAAGAAAGTGCGATGTTCACGGGTCAGTCTTCACAAGGCGGTCGTCATGAAAGTAGTCATCGTGGTCCTCATAATTTGCCGAGGAGCTTCTGCGGACGTCCGGCGAACAGGAACGCGACCAGGCCGCAGATCAGCACAGCGCCTTCAACATGGGTTGACTGCTGATGCAGATGATCGAAAATCTCGCGGCCAGGATTGTTTTCCGCCACCGCCGCCACTTCACCGCCTACGGAGTCGCGTGCTGTATTCATGCGCGGAATGATGGAAAACTGCGAGTACGCCGTCAGCACCAGCATTGCGAGCACAAGCAGGGCCTGCGGTGTATACGAGTGCCAGTGTACGAAGCGGCTGAGCACCAGCGTGAACAGCAGGAAGAAGATCCCGCAGATGAGCCCGAGGGTATGCAGCCAGCCGAGTGTTCCACCCACGACCAGTCCCGCTGCATGAATGCCTGCCGGGTGATTGGGAAACAGGGGCGGCAGGGCGTCGAAGGCAACTTTGGCCACGAAGCCGAAGAACACCAGGCTGCCAAGCCACAGGCCGAGGAGCAGCAGCGACAGCGTACTTAGAAAATTTCTCATGGCTTCATCTTAACGGCGGCGATTGTCATAAGCCCTTCGATGCCGGTCCACTGTATCCGATGCATCGAATTAGAAGGAAACCTCGATGTCAGCGCGGAGCTTACTGCTGCAAATGGCTCGGCCGGCCGGTAAGCCGTTCAATGCGTTTCGCTATTGGCGGATGGGTCGCGAACCAGCTCGAAATGCCGCCGCCGCCAACCAGTGGCGCCACGATGAACAGGTGCGCCGTCGATGGCGACGCCTGCATCGGCAGCTGTCGCGAGTACGCATCGAGCTTCGCCAGCGCACTGGCCAGCGCGTAGGGATTGCCGGTGATGTGCGCGCCGGTGGCATCCGCCTCGTACTCGCGGGAGCGCGAAACTGCCAGCTGGATCAGGGTTGCGGCGATGGGCGCGAGGATCAGCATCAGGATGCCGTCCATGCCGCCGCCACGTCGCCGGCCGCCTCCACCGCCCAGCATGCCACCCCACATCCCCATACGCGCGAGGATGGTAATAGCGCCTGCCAGGGTTGCAGCGATGGAGCTGGTGAGGATGTCGCGGTTCTTCACGTGGCCCAGTTCGTGCGCCAGAACTCCAGCCAGTTCATCGTCATTCAGCAGGTTCAGGATGCCTTCCGTAACGGCAACGGTTGCATGCTTCGGGTTGCGGCCGGTCGCGAATGCGTTCGGCGATGGATCGGGAATGACGTAAATCTTCGGAATGGGGAGGTTCATCCTGCCGGTAAATTGCTCGACCACCTGGTAAACGCGCGGGAGCTGCTCTCGCGTGACCGGCCGCGCCCGGTACATGGAGAGCGCCAGCTTGTCGGAGTAGAAGTAGCTGAAGAAGTTCATACCGGCCGCGAAGAGGAAGGCCAGGATCATGCCGTTTCGTCCGCCGAAGTGCAGGCCGACAAACATCAGTCCGAGGGTCAGGGCAGTCAACAGCAGAGTGGTTTTGAGCGTGTTCATAATAGCTCCCCAACCATCTTAGACGCGTGCTGAGTGGTTTCGCTGCAGCAAGCAAAAGGCGGACCCGAGGGTCCGCCTTTTGTTGGTGGAGGTTGCTGCAGGTTAGAAGTTGAGTTTCAGCTGGAACTCCGCCGTACGCGGTCCACCCAGGTTGAAGGTACCTGAACCACGCTCCGTACGGAACTGGCCGCGATCCACGAAGGTATTTGGTCCGTTGTAAAAGCCTGATGTGCCGGCGTCTGCCTGGTTCAGCAGAATGCCGTTAGACGGGCCAGTGTAGTTGGCGAAGTTGGCTACGTTGTAGAAGGCAACCGCAGGAATGAGGCTGACACCTTCTCCCAGGCGCTTGAATTTGAGCGCCCACTGGAAGTTCGCGTCGATCTCCTTCAGCATGCCGTTTTCGTATGCATTCGCTGGGGCTGGCGCAATTGGCTGGACGACGCCATTGAGTGCCCGCAACTGCGCAGCTGTAACGACACCACTGTTCACCAGTGCCTGGCCTGCAGGGGTGAAGGTGCCGGCATACTTGCTGTTGAAGTAAGTGATGTAGTTATTCAGGCTCTTGCCATGAATGCTGCGCATGTAGGAGCCCGGATACTGTTCGGGAGCGAGCTGCCCCGGAGAATAGTTAGTATTGGTATTGCCTGTTCCATCCAGGTCGGTCTGGAAGAGCTGACCTGCGGTGCCAGTCGTGTTGTCCAGGATAAGGCTGGCAGGCGTTGCTGAACCGAAGTGACCGATCAGACCAACCTGCGCACCATGTTTGATAGTGGCATAGCCGCCAAAGCTGAGTTGCTGCGGACGGTCAAGGCTACCGCGCCCGATACTCTGGGTGGGGTTATGCCAGTTCCAGGAAGTGGCCTGGAAGAAACCGTCCGAGTTATTGGCACCTGCCACTGTCGTCACGAAGCGAGAGTAGTTGTAGGAGATCTCTAGATTTGCAGCATCCAGGCCGCGCATCGGATGAGTTTTCTGGTCCCTAAGCTGAACCTGGAGAGCGTCATAAGAGGAACGGCCGTTCGGGTACTGAAACATACCCTGTCCTACTGTCCCGTTGCGGCCGGGGAAGGCTGCGATTCCGCCAGCTGGTGAGTTGCCATCGTTAACATCCACACCAGAACCGAGACCTGCACTGGAGAAATCGGCGAGCGTGGCGCCATGACCAATGCCGTCGGAGGCAATGCCGGGGCAGCTGATTGTGGCTTCGTCAAGGCTCGATACTCCGCACTCCGCCAGAAGATTGGCCAACCCTGCTTTTGCACCAGCAAGATCAAAGTAGCTGGCATCACCAACCGCGTTGAAGTCTTGCGACTGCATGATCTTCCAGGTGACCTGGTGGATATAGTCCGCAGACAGAACCATGCCGGTGCCCAGTTGCTGTTCGATCCCGAAGTTCACGTGGATGGAACGCGGCGCAGTGAAAGTATGCGGCGCGTATGCATCCAGACCGCTGGCCTGAGAGATTGAAAGCGTCTCGCCAACGAATACACCGTTAGCAGCTGGTCCGGCAGCAGCGGTGGCAGCCTGGTAGGCTTTCTCCACTGCGGCGAAGCCTGCGGCTGACTGTGACACCGGCTCGTTGCACAATGTCGCGATCGGCACACCATTACCGCTGTTGATCACCTTGCCGTCAACACTAATGCTGTTATTACCGCCGCAAATCTGGTCGTCGCCAAAGAACAGCCCCTTTGCCAACTTTGCGGGACGATCAAACAGGACATTGTTGAAGACAAAGTTCTCGTAGTAGAGACCAGTGCCTGCGTTCAAGACGGTTTTGCCGTTCAGGCTTGGGGGTGCGTAAGCAAATCCCAACTGAGGTCCGAGTTCGTTATTTGGCTGCCGAACGCGGTCACCTAGGCCGGGGCCGAATTGATCCAGGAGTGGTGAGTTACCACTGCAGGGAGGGTTCGGGAAGACAGAGGTGTCAACAGCCGAGCAGGGAATTGGCGCGAGGTCGGAGTCGGAACGGCCTGTATCACGCTGATAGCGTAACCCGGCGTTGAGGGTGAAGTTTGCGGTAAGCTTCCACGTGTCTGCAACGTAAGCGCCGACACGCCAGTCGCCCTGGCCGCCACCGGGTGCGTTGAACTGGGAAATTTCCGTGCTGTAGCCCTGGCCATTGCCGAGTACAACAGCAGCGGCCGAGTAGCCGGTGGGATCACTGGGATCGGCTCCGGCATTTGACGGTCCGGCGACGACTTCGGGAGCGAGGCCGAAGAACGAAGCAAATCCGCCGCCAAGGATGCGGTTTACACTCCCGCCGTAGCGAACGGTATGCTTGCCATGCGTCCAGCTGCCGTCGTAACGGAGCTGCTTTTCTGACTGATAGGTTTGCTGGGGAGCAAGGAGGTTTGGTCCGGTGTAAAGGCCAGAGTTTTCGATGTTTAACTCTATCCCTGCCAGTGCCGGGGGATTATACACACCAGCGCCGGTAGCGTCGCTGATCAGGTTGTGGAACTTCTCGTAGCTGCCACGGAAGCTGTGGGTGAACTTGCCGGTCGTGAAATCCGCACCGCCTGCTATGCCAGGGGTGTTATCGCGGTTGGCGTACCGGGAGTAGCCATATCCGTAGGTGGAGGCGTCACTGTTGACTTCATAGTTGGCACGGGCGAAGAAGTGGACACCCTTCGGACCGTCGTAATCCAGCCGCAACACCGAATACGTGTCACGGAACGGCGAGCCGTAATATGGATTAGCGGACTGAATGCCGGAGAAAAGTGGCGAAAGTGTGACTGACTGGCCCGAATCCTGCTTGATGCGCTCCAAATCGCCGAAGATGAACAGCTTGTCCTTCACGATCGGGCCGCCGGCAAAGCCGCCGAACTGGTTGCGCTGGAAGGGCGGATTGACACCGCCACCGGAGTCAGAGAAGCCTACGCTGTGATCCTGGAAAATGTAGAAACCCTGACCGTGGAAGCTGTTCGTGCCTGAAGGAGTGGCCACGAAGACGGATCCGGAGGATGTGATGTCACCCGACACGTCGCCAGTGGAGCGGTTGAGTTGAAACTCGCCAATGGCGCCAGATGGTACGTTGAAGATCGTGGTGCCGACTGTCTCATCCGTGATGTCCGATCCATCGAGCAGAATACGCGTGCTGCGACCGGAGACACCGCCGATGGAAAGCGCAGAGTAGCCTGCCTTGGTCGGATCAAAAGACTGCCCGCTCTGCAGCTGCACACCTGGCTCGAGCTGCGCCAAGTCGAGGAAGTTGCGGCCCTGAACGGGGAGATTCTCAATCTGCTGTGGTGTGATGACGCTGCCGACATTCGACTGCTCAGAGTTGATCTG
>CAXTNK010000055.1:22615-30728 GCA_964245665.1 uncultured Acidobacteriaceae bacterium | reverse complement strand
TACCCCCGCCTTCGCCAGGAGGCGTTCGGCATGTACATGCCGCGTTCAACGCGGAACGTGCAAAAGCAAATGCCGACCAAAGGAGCAGACGCCATGAACAACACAGCCACCACCAGTAGCAACAACCAGCCCAAGACGGCGAAAGAAGTAATTGCCGCCAATGTCCAAAGCCTCATCGAGCAGTTAGAGGCAGGACAATCCGACGCCCTCACCACCTACCTGAATGCGATGAGCCCGTTTCATAACTACAGCCTCGGCAACATTCTGGAGATAGCGCGACAGAAGCCCGATGCGATCAGAGTTGCCGGGTTCTGGAAATGGAAAGAGCCTGGCCGCTCTGTGAAGAAGGGCGAGAAAGGCATCCTGGCTTTGAGTCGCAGGCGTCTGAGCAGCTAAGGTGCTAGCGATAAGGCTCATGCCGCGAGCTTCAAACGGTTTCATCTCACTGTCGTCCGAATATTGATTTGGAACCTGATTCATCGGGAGCAACAAAGCGACTTCGGTCCGTCGCTCCCTGAGCGGGTGCTTCAGTTTGGCTACGCCTGAGCGGATTTTGTTGCCTTCTGGACGGACTGACTTTCGCACCTTCAGGGGCTTGACTCGGGCTTCGTAAGACGATCATTTTTTCTACAGAATCACGCTTCCGGGCGCTTATTGGTACCTCCCACGTCCTCGAAATGACGAAAGACAGTTCGGGCGGATAAGATTGAGGTTCTATGTATCAAGGAGAGGGTGTATGAGTGCATTCCAGCAAGTAGTCCGATCAAATGAATCCGTAATACTGTCCGGCTGGATCAAGGAGATGTCCAGCTCCACCCGGCGCACCGATCTCATGGACGACACGAACTTAAAGCTTCAGGCGGCGGATTTTCTGCGCTTGTTCACTGATGCCTCGCAGACGTCCTCGGATGTCCAATCGCAGGGATTTACTGCGACCAGGGAGTTCCTCAAGGGGATCGCTAAGTCACGTATGGATCAGGGCTTCACACCTGTCGATACCGCGATGTTCGTCTTATCTCTCAAGCAGCCGATATTCGACGCGCTCAAAGATGCGTTGAAGGGGAATCCTTCTGAGTTGGTCACCGAGATCTGGCTCTCCGGCGATTTGCTGGACAAGCTTGCCATGCTAACTGTTGAGACAGCAATCGCCATTCGCGAACAGACGATTTCACGACAACAGGAAGAGATGTTGGAGTTGTCAACGCCGGTTGTGAAGCTCTGGGACGGAGTGCTGGCGCTGCCGCTGATTGGCACGCTGGATAGCGCTCGGACACAAGTGGTGATGGAGTCGCTCCTTACCGCAATCGTGGAAACCAACAGCCAAGTTGCCATCATCGACATCACCGGCGTTCCGACGGTCGACACATTGGTGGCTCAGCATCTGATCAAGACCATCACCGCCGCCCGTCTTATGGGCGCTGACTGCTATCTGAGCGGCATCCGTCCGGCAATTGCTCAAACGATCGTCCATCTCGGCATTGATTTGATCGACGTCCAGACCAAGGCCAAGCTCTCGGATGCCTTCGCGATCGCATTGCAGCGCTTGGGCAAAGCGGTGGTCTCTGTCAAAAACGTGGCTGCAAAGGTGAAGGAATAAGGCCCATGGATCGCATCCCCATCTTAAAATTTGGCGACTGCCTTCTCGTAACGATCCAGGTAGACATGCATGACGAACTTGCGATGTCCCTGCAAGAGGACCTGACGGCCCAGATTGCGAAGTACGCCTCTCGCGGAGTGCTGATCGATATCTCATCACTGGAGATCGTCGACTCCTTTATCGGCAGGATGCTTGCGAATATCGCGGCCATGTCGCGCGTACTGGATGCCCAAACAGTCTTGACCGGGATGCAGCCAGCCGTCGCGATCACTTTGGTCGAGCTTGGCATGTCGCTTCCTGGTATCAAGACCGCGTTGAACGTTGAACGTGGCATGGAACTCCTCAGAGAGCATGTAACGCAGGAGGTCGAGGCCGAGAACGTTGATGACACTGAAGAGTGAGATTTACCCAATCTCGACTTCAGACGACGTCGTGCGTGTTCGACAAGTCGCGCGCTCCTGGTGCGCAGAGCTGAAATTTAGCCTGGTTGAACAGACTAAATTCGTTACGGCCACCAGCGAACTTGCTCGAAACACATTGGAACATGGCGGCGGAGGCCGAATGCACGCCGAGATCGTAGAGAACGGTGCGCGGCGCGGGGTAAAGCTGGTCTTTCAAGATTCCGGGCCGGGCATCGCCGATTTAAGTTTGGCGCTCAAGGATGGATACACCACGGGCGGTGGTATGGGTCTCGGTTTGAGCGGTAGTAAGAGACTGGTAAATGAATTTGATATCAAGAGCGAACCGGGGCAAGGTACGACCGTCACGATCATCCGCTGGAAGTAGTGAGCCTTGCATCATCAGAAGCTGGTCCCGATCACCGACCGCAGTTCCATTGGAGAAGCGCGCCGCTTCGCGATCAGCGCCGCTCAAGCTCTTGGTTTCAGCGAGGAAAAACGAAGCAACATCGGCATCGTAGCAACCGAAGCAGCAACCAACATGTTGCTGCACGCCCAGGACGGCGAGTTGCTCATTTGTCCCAATGTCTCGCCTGGCGGAGTCTGGCTCGATCTGATTGCTTTAGATCTTGGTCCGGGTATTCGAGATGTCAGCCGCGCTATGGATGACGGGTACTCCACTGTTGGGACTGCGGGTCAGGGCATGGGCGCTATGCAACGCCTCTCCGACACGTTCGCGCTGCATACTGCGATCGATAAGGGAACC
Organism: uncultured Acidobacteriaceae bacterium; assembly: GCA_964245665.1. Taxonomy (GTDB): domain Bacteria; phylum Acidobacteriota; class Terriglobia; order Terriglobales; family Acidobacteriaceae. The sequence goes on along the minus strand of CAXTNK010000055.1, from coordinate 27,967 downwards.
GCATTATGGAGTCGTTTCTCGACCGGGCAACTTCCGGCGTACGCTAATGCCGGTGTGGTCAACCTTCCCATCAAGGGGGAGGCCGTGTCGGGCGATGCTTACGTTGTCCTTGAGCGAAGCGGGCGGGTTGTCTACATGATTGTGGATGGTTTAGGTCATGGTGCTGGTGCGACGGACGCGGCGCAGGAGGCTGTAGATTCCGTCCGCAAGTACGCTGATTCTCCCGCCGTCACGATTCTCGAACACGCGCATGACGCGTTGAAGAAAACTCGCGGCGCCGCATTGTCTGTCGCAATTTTTGAACCGGTGAAGCAGACGCTCACTTTCGCGGGCGTGGGTAACGTCAGTGCGCTTTTGATCAATGCGTCTTCTTCAAAAACGCTCGTGACACAGAATGGAACCGTTGGCGCGATACTGCCGCGGACTCCGCAACAGTATGTTCATCCCATTGAAGCCGGCACGACGCTCGTCATGTTCTCCGACGGTCTAACGACGAAGGTCAGCTCGGATGCCTATCCAGGAATCATGCATCGCCCATCCGGCTTGTTAGCTGGTCTTCTCTATCGGGACTTCAGCCGCAGACGCGATGACACCACGGTGTTGGTCGCCGCGCTGGGGGAACGCCCATGAATAGGCATATTCACAGCTTGAACCTTACGACGGAACGGGAAGTTGTCAGTGCTCGGCAGCGCGGCAGGACGATCGCGGGTGCTTTAGGTTTCGATCATCACGACCAGATTCGTATCGCCACGGCGGTTTCAGAGATTGCACGAAATGCCTTCCGATACGCGAAGGATGGAACCGTTGCTTTCAGTGTCGACCCTGAAGCACGCCTCTTGCGTGTTACAGTCACGGACCATGGTGCGGGCATTCCGCACCTAGACGTCGTGATGGAGGGTTCGTACCGATCAACAACCGGGATGGGTATGGGCATCCTGGGAACGAAACGACTCATGGATGAGTTTTCCATTGACTCGACTCGTCTGGGCACTGCAGTTGAGTTTGGCAAAGTATTACCGCAGCATAGCGCTTCGGTTGATCAAGAAGGTCTGAACAAGCTCGTTGCCGATATAGCACGCCAACACCCGGCGACGCCCATCGACGAGTTACAAACACAGAATCGCGAATTGCTGCGCACCCTCAACGAGCTTCGGGAGCGCAAAGAAGAGCTCGACCGCATCAACTCAGAGTTACAGGATACGAACCGTGGTGTGGTTGCGCTGTACGCAGAGTTGGATGAGCGCGCCGATTACCTCCGGCGAGCTTCGGAGCTCAAAAGCAGTTTCCTCTCCAATATGTCCCACGAGTTTCGCACGCCTCTGAACTCGATGCTCGCATTGACCCGGATGCTCTTGGAACGGCTCGATGGGGGGTTAACGTCGGAGCAGGATCAGCAAATCCGTTTCATCCAGCGTTCCGCGAAAGAGCTTTCGGAGATGGTTGATGACTTGCTCGATCTTGCGAAAGTTGAGGCGGGCCGACTGGAAGTCAATGCCAAGACATTTGACGTAAGCGAACTACTGGGTGCGCTTCGAGGCATGCTCAAGCCTCTGCTCGCGGAGAGTTCACTGAGTCTGGTGTTCGAAACCGGCGACGGCTTGCCTTCGCTTCACACCGACGAACAGAAGATATCGCAGGTCTTGCGTAACTTCATTTCAAACGCAATCAAATTCACGCCGCAAGGCGTGATCCGCGTCTCGGCCCGTATCGTCGGCGATGAGATCGAGTTCGCAGTGACCGATTCGGGGATCGGCATTTCGGAGATTGATCAGCGAATCATCTTCGAGGAGTTTTCCCAGATCGACAGCGCAGTCCAAAAGAGGGTGAAAGGCACTGGGCTAGGCCTGCCACTCTCCAAGAAGTTCGCCGAACTGCTTGGCGGCAGAGTTGAAGTGAAGAGCGCTATGGGTGCGGGCTCAACGTTTCTGCTGCGAGTTCCCACCGTCTTTAAGGGGGCGTCCACGCCCATCGAATCTGCTGTCCCTGTCGTGCAATTGGACAAGAAGCTGATTCTCGTTGTGGAAGATAACGCCGAAACCGCGTTCATCTATTCCCGTTACCTGGTCAACGCGGGGTTTCAGACGCATTGTGTGTCTACCGTGAAGGGCGCTGAGGAACTGATCGCCAAAGTAAAGCCAGACGTCATCATTCTGGACGTTCTGCTCGGTACGGAGACAACCTGGGATTTCCTTCGCGAAATCAAGAAAGAGAAGGAATCGATCCCCGTGCTCGTCATGAGCGTGAGCGACGACGCTCAAAGAATTTTCGGATCGGGTGCAGATTCCTATCTCGTCAAACCCTTCGTTCCGGAAGAGATGATCGCGGAGATTCTGAAGCTCACCTCGCCTGTGGAGCGAACGCGCATTTTGATGATCGACGATAACGAGGTTTCCAGATATCTGTTGCGCGGGCATATCCCGGAAACCCTCTATGAGATCTTTGAGGCGAGAGACGGCCGGGAAGGTCTCCGAATGGCACACGAGTTGAAACCTTCCCTGATCTTTCTGGACTTCTACATGCCGGATCTTAACGGGGCAGAGGTCGTCAGGAACATCCGAAACTCGGACGAACTAATGCAAACTCCCGTCGTTCTCCATTCCACGAAAGTGCTGGACGCTGAAGAGTTGCAATATTTCCGTGACAATTCCATCGCTGTCTTTCCGAAACAAGCTCTCACGCTTGCGGATTCTGCCACACGAATTCGCTCCCTGATCGAGACCCTTGCAGCTCATGCAAATGCGGAGGGCTCTCGTGCCTGATTCAGACGCCCGCGCCCGGATTCTCGTCATCGATGACCGTGAGGAAACGCGCTACATCTTTCGGCGCATTCTTGTTCGGGCGGGGTTTGCGGTAGAAGAAGCGTCGACCGGTAGCGATGGACTGGCAAAGGCGATGTCCTTGCCTGACATTGTCATCTCAGATGTCAACCTTCCAGACATGCTGGGTTACGAGGTGTGCAGAAGACTGAAGTCGAACCCCGTCACCGCGAGCATTCCTGTACTACAGATTTCCGCTTCTTTTGTCTCCGACGAAAGCAAGGTGCAGGCCCTCAAGGAAGGTGCGGATTCCTATCTCACGCAGCCTGTGGAGCCAACGGTTTTGGTGGCTCAGGTCGATGCGTTGCTGCGCTTGCGCCGTGCGGAAACCCTTTCCCACCAGTCGGCGCTTCAATGGCAGACAACATTTGACGCGCTCAACGAAGGCCTCGCGCTCGCAGATTCAACAGGCAGGATGATTCGAGCCAATGCGACCTTCATGCAACTGCTCGAATTGGTCACTGCGGATATCGAAGGAGAACAGCTTGAAGACGTCTTTCAGGCCAGCTTTCAGAGCAGCTTGGAAGATTTCATCAGTACCAACGGCAAGGGCAAAGCAGCAGAGATTGCCTATCGAAATCGCTACTTTAGAGTGCGATACGACACGATCAAAGCGGACCTCGACGCGGAGAGTGGCTCAATCCTGATCTTGACCGATGTCACCGATCACAGGAAGCTACAGGAGATGTTGAAACTGAGCGAACGTCTCGCGGCCACCGGAAGACTCGCTCACATCATTGCGCATGAAATCAACAATCCGCTCGAAGCCATGTCCAACCTGCTTTATCTTGCAGCAAACGGAGTGACAGAAGATCTTGCGGAGACGCGAGAGTACGTCAATCAAGCTTCTGAGGAACTCCTTCGCATCAGCAGGATTACGAAACAAGTGCTCGCGTTTCACCGTGAATCGTCGATACCAACCATGTGTGCCGCCGACGAGCTGATGGAAAGCGTGATCGCTCTTTTTCGAACTCACGTAGCGAAGCAGAACATCACCGTGAGGTCCGATTTAAGGTCTAAGGATCTTCTTCTGCTGCACTCCGGTGAGATGCGGCAGGTCTTCAACAACCTCATAGCAAATGCACTGGATGCGATGGGAGGCTGCGAGGGAACACTTCTCGTTCGCTGTATGCGGTCAGTGAATTACCCAAGTGGAATCGCGGGTATTCGGTTTCTCTTCAGTGATTGCGGCATAGGAATACCGACCGAATCGACATCGCGAATTTTTGAAGCTTTCTACAGCACCAAAGAAGTAAAAGGGTCTGGAATCGGGCTGTGGCTCAGTTCTGAAGTGGTGGGTAAGCATCAAGGCACAATACGAGTTCGGAGCAGGACGTCAGGGCCGTATCGTGGGACTCTTTTCGACGTCTTTATTCCGTTTCCAGTATATTCGCCGGAATTCTGCCCCAACTGAACCGCATCTAACCCGTACGGATACCTGAACCAGATCCGTTCTTCACGCCGTCTGAAGACTGAATGCCGTAAAAACGTAAAGCTGATGTGGCTGCTCGGACGTTTGTACCCTGACCATAAGAGCATCGCTGAGTTCCGCCGCCTCCATAGACACGCAATCATTGCGGCTGCTGCCGAGCTTATACGATTCGCGCGTGAGTGTGGCTTAATACGCGGCGAGTGGATCGCGATCGACGGATCAAGTTCCGAGCGCTTGCGAGCATCGACGCCACTCGCGAGCGGCTTGAGCTCCAGCGCTATCTGGACAAGATCGAAAACTTGATGAAGAGCAAATGGCCGGCATCGACCAATCAGCAGTCCAGGAAGCGCTCGATAAGCTGAAACAACATCCTGAGCCCGAGGCGACTTTCATGTTGGTTCGGCAGATGACCGTTCTCACCATCCTCACAGACCGCTGAATTCTATTTGGGCGGCACGTTCGGAAGAAAAATCGAAAAACAAGTACCGCTCTCTTCCGCCGGGTGCGCGCGACTGTGCATGGACATTGACCCTCCCAGTCGATTTATAATTCCGAGCGCCACCCAGAGGCCAAGGCCAGTTCCATTCTCACCTTTGGTAGTAAAAAATGGCTCAAAGAGACGGTGAATATGGTGTGGAGGGATTCCGCAACCGTTGTCGGTGAGAGTAACGCGAAGGCCACGGGATGCCGGACTCTTCTTCCAGTCCCTCGATTCGCTGATTCGCAGCACAAATTGGCCGCCTTTAGGGACGGCTTCGATGGCATTGACCAGCAAGGTCGAGAACACCTGGCGAATCTCCCCGGGGTAGCTCTTGATCTCCGCTCCGTGCGACCGGTATTGCTTCGTGATCGTTATCTCCTGGGCTTTGATTTGCTTCGCATAGAGATTCAAGGTGCTGTCGAGCGTCTCTTCCAGGTTCACCAGCGAAGGCGACGTTACGTCGCGGTAGAAACTCAACGATTGTCTGGTCAAGTGCGCTACGCGGTCAAGTTCCTCTGCGGCCAAGTCTGCATAGGCACGATTCTGGTCATCCATTGTCGGAGACTGCCGCAGTATCGTCATCAAATTGGTAATCGCTTGCAGGGGATTGTTGATCTCATGCG
>CAXTNK010000055.1:8105-22605 GCA_964245665.1 uncultured Acidobacteriaceae bacterium | reverse complement strand
GACGCCCGGCAGCGGCCAGCTTTTCCGACTTGACCAGGGCCGCTTCCGTGAGCTTGCGCTCGGTGATATCGGTATTTGTGCCGAACCAGCGGATCACGTTGCCACCTGCATCTCTGATGGGAACAGCGCGGCTGAGGAACCAGCGATACGTGCCATCTTTACTTCGCAGCGGAAAGATGTCCTCCCAAATCTCGCCGGTGTCACGCGAATGCTTCACGCCCTGGACCACACGATCGAGGTGCTCGGGATGCTGAACCTTGCTCCAGTCCCAACCCTCCATTTCTTTAAGCGTCATGCCGGTGTAGTCGAGCCAGCGCTGGTTGTACCAGGTGACCTCGCCGAGCTGGTCTTCGCAAGTCCACGCGAGCTGCGCCATATTGTCGGCGATCATGCGGAATCGCTCTTCGCTGGTGCGAAGCTCTTCCTCGGCGAGTTTGCGGTCAGAGATGTCCACGAGAACGTTAATGCCGCCGGCAATGTTGCCCGCGGCATCGCGCACCAAGGTGGGATAAGGAATAAACCAGGCGCGCGTACCGTCGGGTCTTTCGGCAATCGCTTCAACCCCACGCTGCGGTTCACCGGTGCGGAGTGTCACTGCCATTGGGCATTCATCGTGCGGCAGGAAGGTGCCATCCGGTCGGTATAGACGGTGTGTTACGCACCACTTGTCTTCTCCAACCTGGGCGTGCCTGCCCGCGAAGACCGTGGCGGCTTCATTGAAGAGTGTGATCGTGCCATCCGCATCGGTTGTATAAACGGCGACTGGCAGAGCATTGAGGAGTTCGCGGTAGCGCTTTTCGCTCTCGCGCAACGCCGTCTCCGCCTGCTTGCGCTCGGTGATGTCGTCGATTGACAGAAGGAGCATTGGCTGTGCGTCATCCCCCGAAAAAAGAATTCGGGCATTCAGCACCATCGTTTTGCTGCCGATGCTCTCGAAGTTGTGTTCCACTTCAAAGTCGGTTATCGCCTCTTTTTTCTGTAGAACTCGCTCAAGCAGCTCTCGCAGTTGAGGGATGTTCCACTGACCGTTGCCAAGCTCATAGATAAACTTGTTTATCGTCTTTTCCGAAGAAACCTGGAAAGTGCTCAGAAAAGACTTGTTTACGGACAGAATGCAAAGCTCGTGATCGAGCACCAGCAGCGGGCCTCGGACCGTATCGATGACGCCACGGAAGAAATCAGACGATTTCTTCAATTGCTGACTGGCGGCCTTGATGACATCGATGTCCTGGAGCGCAAGGACGACGCCGTCAATCTTGTTGTCCTGCGTCCGGTAAGGAAGGATGTTCAAGGAATGCCAGTGACCCTGCAAGTCCCGCACTTCGCGCTCCAATGGCTGGAGGCTCTCCAAAACCTTCGCTACCGACTGTTCCAGGTCCGGCGCTTCGATATTGGGCCGGATGTCGGCAAGGGGACGGCCAATGTCGGACGGGAGCGCCTTGAACAGCTTGTCCGCCGTGGGAGTGAGGCGGCGGATGCGCAGGCTGCGATCCAGCATCACAATGGGAATCCGTGTGCTGTTCAGGAAATTGGAAATATCGTTGCTCGCGTCATGGAGTTCGTTGTTTTTATTGCGAAGCTCGGCGTTCAGCGTGTTCAACTCCTCATTCGCCGACTGTAGCTCTTCCTTCGAGGTTTCGAGTTCCTCGTTGGTGCTTTGCAGTTCTTCATTGGCGGAAAGGATTTCTTCGTTCGCCGACTGGAATTCTTCCTTCAAGGCATCTTCGGACTCGATGGCGGAACGCAATGCCTCTCTCGCGCCCGCAACCTCTTGTTTCAGCCGTTTCGATTCCTGCTGGGCCAGTAGACTCGGCGCGGTTGCTTTCCCCTTATGCGCCGGGACATCAGTTGGAGTCCATTGCGATGTAACATCATCGAACAGAATCAAGAAAAAACGGCTTCCAACCGATCCTTTCTCTCTTTTGACGTCTTCCCCCATCGGCATGACCGATAAGTCCAGGGTTCGCGGATGTCCGTTGCCGTCAAACCGAACACCATACTTATTTGCCGGAGCGCCGCTCTTCGTCGCAGCGGCGATCAGTGTGCGCAGTTCGATTGCCAGACCGTTTCGCGCCAGTTTCAATACGTTCAGGCTCGGTTTGCCGCCTGATTGTTCGAGGTAGGGAGTCGTTCGCCCCCGGAACTGAACTACTTCCATCGCGCTGTTAATCACCACTCCGACTGGGGCGTGATGCTGCAGCACCAGACGGTCCGCCTCGGCCTGCAGGTCCAACTCATCTCTCGCCGGAGGCGCGGATTTTAGGCCTTTGCCCGCAACATCCAGCCTGCTGCCAGCGGGATAGGCGGGATAGTAGCTTTGCACAAAGTCATAGTGAAGCCGGGACGCAACCGACTTCTTGCCATAGATTTTGTGCTTCTTGTCCACGACCGAAAACAGATCGGGAAAAGAGGAGACGCTCTCCGAGCTGCCGAGCACAAGAAACCCCGAAGGCTTCAACGCATAATGCAGGATGGGGATGATCTTTTTTTGCAACACCGGCTGAATGTAGATGAGCAGATTGCGGCAGGCGACCAGGTTCATTTGTGAAAAGGGCGGATCGTTGGCCAGGTTTTGCCGCGCAAAGACGCACATGTCGCGCACCGCTTTGTTGACGCGATATCCTCCCTCCACCTTGACGAAGAAGCGCGACATGCGTTCCGGGGATATTTCCTCTGCTATGCTCTCCCGATACACTCCGGTGCGTGCATGTTGAATGCCTTTTTCGTTCAGGTCCGTTCCGAATATCTGCACCTGGAAGCTGGATGCCTTGTCGCCCAGAAATTCCAGCAGGGTCATCGCCAGAGAGTAGGTTTCCTCGCCCGTCGAGCAGCCGGGTGCCCACATTCGGATCGTGCCTTTATTGCCCTTGTCGTTCACAATGGCTGGATAGACCTGGGCCTTAAGGGCCTCGAATGCCTCGAAATCGCGAAAGAAGCTAGTCACGGGAATCAGTACGTCGTCAAACAGCTTGCCGCCCTCTTCGGGATTCGCTTTCAAGTGCTTCGCATACTCGCCCAGGGACTCCTGCTTGAGGATCACCATGCGCCGCAAGGCACGCCGGTGGATGGTATTGGGCTTGTACTGACTGAAATCCACTCCGCTCGTCTTCCGTAGTTGATCGAGGATGGCGGTGAAATCCTTTTCAGAACGAGACTGGGGAGCTACGGAGTCGCCCAGCTCTTTGCCTCGTTCGGCTTTGGCTCTTTCCTGTCCCAGCACATAGGGATGGTGCTGGATACGGGCGAGTTCCTTCGCAATCTCTTTTGGTCGTAGGATGAAGTCCACGCACCCCGAGTCGATAGCGCTGCGCGGCATCCCATCGTATTTGGCCGTGGCCGGTTCCTGGGCGAAGGTAAGGCCGCCCTCCGCCTTGATGTCCTCCATGCCGGAAGTGCCGTCGGCTCCCGTGCCCGAAAATACGACACCGATCGCGCCGCTCTTTCGCTCTTCCGCCAAAGAGCGCATGAAGAAGTTCACCGCTAAGTGCTGGGAAGCCCCTTTGGTCCGCGGCGTCAGAATCAGAGCGCCGTCGGCGATGGCTATGAACGCACCGGAAGGAATCACGTAGACGCGGTTCGGCTTTATCTTGACCTGCGGCTTGACCTCTTCAACCGGCATCCTGGTGGCTTTGGCAAGGATCTCCGCCAACATGCTGTGATGGCTTGGGTCGAGATGCTGCACCAGCACAAACGCCATGCCGGTATCGGCTGGTAGCGCATGAAAAAACTCTGTGTATGCTTCCAGGCCGCCAGCCGACGCGCCAATGGCGACGATGGGAAAAGTTGTATCTTGCGCGGGAGTTTTTTCGCGGGGATTTGTTCCAGCGCGGGGCGCGGATTTGAGCGCACGAGGTTTCATTTTCGCGCCACGCTTACTGGCTTCGGCTCGGCCAGCCGCGTGGCGTTTTTTTTGACCCGGATTCCAGAGGTGGGCAACTTAGAGGCCATTATTTACCAAGCAAAAGTGTAAACAATTTAGCCAGCTTCTGCTTGTAGGGAATGCGCTCTATTGACCGACGGTCTAGTTAATATCGAACAGACTAACTTGTTTGTTGGTGATTTCTGAATTCTCAACGAATATCGTTTGCATTTCATCCGATGGAAAAATGCGAAGAAGATGCACAGGCGACCTCTCCGTCAACTCCAGGCACTCAGCATAGTCGCGTGGTTCTGGGAATGTTGTCATGCGGTCGTGGATCGGAGCCATCAGTTCGTTTGCCTCGCCAGTGATGACCGCGAATGTGCGCTCCCACAGATTGGTTTTCGGGTTCTTCCAGAGCTTCCAAACGCCAGCCATGCCGAGGGGTTTCTGACTGGGCAGGGTGAATTCGTATTGGCTTCGTTTGCCCTTCGGCATCTCTTTCCACTCGATGATCCCATCTGCCGGAATGATGACGCGGCCTGTGCGAAAGGCGTCCCTCAAAACTTCGAGGTCTCGATGCCTTCGGAGCGGGCGTTGAAGAGCAGACGGTCGGGCAGCTTGAATCCCCAGCGCATGAGTTCGATCCGGCGTTCGCCTTCGGGAGTGACGGAGACGACCGGCTGAACGGAGCCGGGCGCAATGTCGTCCTCGGGAGCGAGGTCGATGTCATCCAGAGCGGCGCTCGCCTCGAAGGCATTCGCGATGCGACGGCACGGTCACGGGCCAGAAGGGTCCGCAGACCGTCACGGATGACTTCGCTTACGGGATGACTTCGCTTTCCGTCGCGTATTCGCCTGTGGCGGCCTTGGCACGCATAAGATCGGCCATCTCATTAGGGCAGCGTAATGCTCAGTTGTTGGGTCGAGCGCACGGAAATCTCCGGGCCAGGAATAGGACTGAATCCTACTCCTTTGGGGAGCATCGGGTCCACGGATCTGAAAGGAGCTGACACTCAGTAGACATCACTCAGGGCAGAAACGGGGTCTGTATCCGACTGAAAATATAGTGCCATTTTCCATTAGGGGTGCTTGAGCACCCTTCCGCACCCTCGCAAATGTGCAGGGCATCGCTTTTAGCTAGACCTCTGCCTTAGTCCGGAATGCTGCCTATGCACGGCAGAGGTCAGGCTCTTCGCCCCCTGGTTTCTGCGAGGGTGCTGGCGAGGGTGCTGAAATTCTGCAACTGGGTTTTCTCCAGTGTTTTTGAATGCTTAAGGGTGCTGTAGTTAGCCATCAACGCCCATGAAATCATTTAGATGCAACCAGTTAGCGTAACTGTCACGGCAGAGGTCGCGGGTTCGAGCCCCGTCGTCCCCGCCATACATTCCAAAGCACTTACGGAATATATGGGACCTGAGTGATAATGCAATCCGTCGCCATATCGGCAACATAAGCCCTCTCGAGATATTTCCGCAATTTTCCCACAAGTCAGTAAGCCCACGATGGCGCTTACTGCACCCGCCTTCGGAATGTTCACCCGTTGATCCTTCCTCTGTTGGCCTGCTTGTTCGAGGACACTGCCCGGGGTTGAAATGTCCAGGTGATCCTCCTGGTAATGAGCAATGCGACGCACCCTAGCCCTGATTTTTCATGGGGACTTCGAGCAGAGGTACTTCCAATGTCTGGTTCTAAGGCGACCAGAAGCATCATCGACACTCATCGGCATATCTCCGGTTCCAGGCAGAAGCCGAGCTTCGTTTGAAAGCATGGGTTTTGATGACAAAAGCCGTGGCACAGGCGAATGGCGGCGAGATGCTCTTCTATCGCGATCCGGTGGACGTTGACTATACAAGGGACGTTTAGCAGAAGAGTGGGAGTCACGCTATGTCTGAACGACTCCGCAGAGATCGCTCAAACTCTGACAACTCCGCTTGCTGCAATGATCAACGTTCCCCTCTAGAGCTGGTTTGATTTTCAATCTCGGGCCAGGAAGGACGGCTTCGGTCAGACGATGAAGGCATATGCTTTCGTTAGTTGCGCTTGCGATTTCTAACTCGTGCGCCATCGCTGTTGATCTCGGGTCTGACCCACGTGTTCATCAACGTTGAAAGGTTGTTCGTCATGAACGTACGAGTCCTTGAAGCCTACACGCGTGTATTTGTAGAGGCGAATGACCTTGACACGACCAGCACGTTCTATCAAGGGCTTCTTGGCGGGAGTGAGACCCTGCGTTTCGCTTATCCGGAGGCTGGCCTCAGACTCGCCGCTGTGTCCTCATCCCACCTGTCAGTTCTCATCATTGCGGGATCTGCGAACGACCGCCGGTCATTCGAAGCAACACGCATTACTATCCGGGTCGAGGCTTTAAGAGCAGACGATTGCTACGCTGCTCCACTCTGGAGCGGCGCAGCTGGAGCCGATTCAAGTGACACCGGCTGGCCGTAAGACCCGGTTCCGTCATACAGACGGACTGGTTGTGAGTATGTAGAGAATGAAGGCTGCCGGTACGTTGCGGTACCTGTCCGCAGCGGAGAGACCCGTCTGACATCGTTTGCCGCGTCATCGGTGTGAATTATGACCTGACTAAATGAAAGAATGCCGAGGACGAGTTGCGCCGCCGTCCGGTTGCGATCACTCATCTGGCTGAGCACGACTTTCTGACTGACCTGCCCAACAGCGGCTTCTGCGCGATCGTATTCAACAAGCAGTTAGCTTGGCCGCCCGCAACGGGAAGAAAGTAGCAATCCTGTCGTTGGAGTGGACAGTTTCAAGCACATCAACGACTCACTGGCCCACGCTATCGGTGCTGCTCCACGGCTGTTCGCCTTGCGCAGGCTACTACGTTTGCAAAATGCCGGGGTGAAATTTCGCGACATTGGGGTTCAATGCTGCACATTCAAGAGCGGTGATCAGGACGTCGCGGGTCTTTGCGGGATCAATGATCGCATCGACCCACAGGCGGGCCGCGGCGTAACGGATGTCGGTCTGTTCGTTATACGAGGCCTTGATACCTTCAACGACCTGATGTTTTTCTTCGTCGGTCAAGTGTTTGCCGCCGCGTTCGAGCTGGCGGATCTTGATCTCGACCAGGGTCGAGGCAGCGGAGGCGCCGCTCATCACTGCATAGCGCGCTGTCGGCCACGCGAAGATGAAGCGCGGGTCGTAGGCCTTCCCACACATGGCGTAATGGCCTGCGCCGAAAGAACCGCCGATCAGCACGGTGATCTTCGGGACGACGGAATTTGAGACGGCTGTGACCATTTTCGCGCCGGAGCGGATGATGCCGGTCCACTCGGCGTCGCGGCCGACCATGAAGCCGTTGACGTCGTGGAGAAAGATCAGGGGGACCAGGTTCTGGTTGCAATCCATGATGAAGCGGGCGGCCTTGTCAGCGCTCTCGGCGTAGATGACGCCGCCGAACTCTGTGCGCTTTTCGCCATTCGGTGCAGTGGCGGACTGGTGCTGTTTCTGGTTAGCGACGATGCCAACAGCGAATCCACCAATCCGCGCGTAGCCGCAGATGACGGTGCGGCCGAAGCCGGGCTTGTATTCGTCGAACTCGGAGCGGTCGACAATGCGGGCGATGACTTCATGCATGTCATAGCTGTTGCTCGATTCCTTCGGTGGAGCTGGATCGATGAGTGTGTAGAGATCGTCGGCAGAGTATTTTGGTGCGTCGAGTTTTTCGTCGAAAGGTAGATGGCTGAAAGGTGCTTTCGGGAAGTTGCCGATCTTCCCGACGAGCGAACGCAGGCGGGCGATGCAGAGATGATCGTTCGGCTCTTTGTAATCGACGGTGCCGGAGATCTCGGCGTGCATGGTCGCGCCGCCGAGTTCTTCCGCCGTGTACTTCTGCCCGATGGCTGCCTGCACCAGCGCGGGGCCGGCGAGGAATAATCCGCTGCCTTCGGTCATCAGGATGTGATCGGTCATGACCGGCAGATACGCGCCGCCGGCGACGCACATCCCCATGATGGCGGTCATCTGCGGAATGCCCTGCGCGGACATGACAGCGTTGTTGCGGAAGATGCGGCCGAAGTCGTCCTGGTCGGGGAAGACGTCTTCCTGCAGCGGCAGAAAGACGCCGGCGGAATCGACCAGGTAGAGCGTGGGGATGCGGTTCTCCATCGCAATGGTCTGGGCGCGGATGACCTTTTTCGCGGTCATCGGAAAAAAGGCGCCGGCCTTTACGGTTGCGTCGTTGGCGATGATCATGACCAGCCGCGCCGCAACGTGGCCGATGCCGGTGACGACACCGGCAGATGGTGCGCCACCCCATTCTTCGTACATGCCAAAGGCAGCGAAGAGCGCGAGTTCGAGGAGTTCTGTGTTGGGATCGAGGAGAAGCGCGATGCGTTCACGTGCGGTCAGGCGCTTTTTAGCGTGCTGACTTTCAGTGGCTTTCGTGCCACCGCCTTCGGCGATGGTCTTTTCCTGGGCGCGGATAGTTGCCAGCAGGAGTTTGGCACCCGTGGCATTGTTGCGGGCGCGCGGTGTGGCTGCGCTGAGCGCGGAAGGGAGGGCAGTGTTGAGAGTGTTCTGTTGGTCAGGCATAGCAAACTTGCAAGGATAGCAGGTTGTGCGCGCCGTCAGATTACCAGGCGATACGCAGATCTTTCCATTACGCTGCGCTTCGGTCGAGATGACAAACCAAAGGGCGTGCGGGAACAATCTCTCGGGCGCGTGGGAAAAACGCAGGTCTTTCGGCTACACGACGCTTCGCTCAGGATGACACGTCGGTGATGGTGCGCGGCAAAGCGAAAAGCGTTAGATACCTGAGAGGCCTAATGCTTCGGCGTTTCGCTGCATGGCTTTGAGGCAGAAGGCGATGTGTTCGTCGAGATCGATGCCTAACCCGGCGGCGCCGTTGATGACGTCGTCGCGATTGACACCGCGGGCGAAGGCTTTGTCTTTCAGCTTCTTCTTTACGCCGGAGACTTCGACATCGTGGATCGACTTACTGGGTTTGACCAGTGCACAGGCGGTGAGGAAGCCGGCGAGTTCGTCGCAGGCAAAGAGTGCTTTGTCGAGATGCGATTCGCGGGGCGTCCCGGTGTAATCGGCGTGAGCCATGATGGCGTGACGAATGTCTTCCGGCCAGCCTTGCTCGGTCAGGATTTTGTTGCCGACGTAGGGATGTTCTTCAAGCGATGGATGCTGGTCGTAGTCGAAGTCATGCAGCAGGCCAGTGATGGCATACGTTTCGACCAGACGCTCTTCCTGCTGGCCATCCCAGCCCTGGGCGAGAGCTTCGGCCTGGCCGTAGGCGCGCAGACAGGTCTCGACGGCGAGCGCGTGCTTGATCAGGCTGGCAGATTGCGTGTACTGCTCCAGCAGTTGCAGGGCGGCCTGACGCGTGTAGGCATGTTCCGTCTGTTCCAATGTGTCTCTCCCAGTCGCTTCTATTACAACTTTAGAGTAAGGCACATAAATAAGTTGGCACTTATTGCGGGTTTTAGCCGCTTTTTGCCGGGTGGCGTACCTCTTACCATAGTTTTCCTGTTGACACCTCGCTGCTATTGCTTCAAAGTTAGAGGGAATCAAGGCAGGACACCGCCAAAGGACGCCCGCTCTGGCCTCCGTACAACTTATGGCAACTACCTTAGCAACCGTAGAGGCACGCGAGGTATTACGTTGCGACCACTGCAGTCTGGTCCAATTCAGGACGATCAACTCGCTCTGCAGGCGCTGTCACAAAACCCTGGAAATTGATGAGCCGGAGATGCTGCAGCCGCAACCGGTAGAAGCAGTCTCACAGCCGGCGAACCAGCAGTCTGGTCTGCAGGTGGCCAAAACTGTCCGCGACATCCGCCGCTCCAAGGCGCTGAGTCAGCGGCAGCTGGCGAACCGTATGCAGGTGCCGCGCACGTACATCTCGAAGATCGAAAACGGGAAAGCGATGCCGACGCTGTCTTCGCTGAGCCGTCTTGCGACTGCGCTCGAGGTGGATATCTGCGCGCTGCTGCAGGATACGCGCAGCCGGAAGCTGGAAGAGACGGCCGCAGTACTGGCTGATCCATTCCTGGCCGAAGTGGCGCTGTATGTCTCGCAACTGGACGGCTATCAGCGTTCGCTGTTCCTGAACCAGACACGCGATATGGCGCTGGGACGGCGGCGGATCGCCTAGAACAGCCCAAGGCTGGATCAAGGTCGAAGGCGAGGGCTGGCCGGGTGCAATGTGCATGCTTTTAAAGAGCTGTTGTTGTGTGCATTGCGAGCAGTCAAAGGCTTATGCTACGGTCGTTCTTGAGTCGAGCCTGAAGGCAAAGGCTGAGAGGCAGTAGTTTTGCAACTGACGCAACCGAGCCGCGCCCATGAGCTTTCTTCCGAGGAACTGGCTATTTACCGACAGCTGGATCTAAGTCGGATGCCGCAGCACGTCGCCATCATTATGGATGGCAACGGACGCTGGGCGGGTCGGCGCAGCCTGAAGCGGTTCCTTGGCCATAAGCAGGGATCGGAGGCAGTACAGTACGTGGTCGAGACGGCTTCGCGCATCAACCTGCCGTGGCTGACGCTTTACGCCTTTTCGCTTGAAAACAATCTTCGCAGGCCCAAGTCGGAAGTCACCTTCCTGATGGGGTTGCTGCGCAGCTATCTAAGCAGCAACGTCAAACGCATGAACGATAACAACGTGCGCATGAACTACATCGGTCGTACACAGGAACTGCCTGCTGAAGTACGCGAGACGATGGAGTGGGCTGCGGATGCGACCAGGCACAACAATGGTACCGTGCTGACGCTGGCGCTGAATTATGGCGCGCGGTGCGAGATCATCGACGCTTTCCGACAACTGGCAGCCGAAGTGCAGGCCAAAGGCTTGTCACTCGATAGCATTACAGAAGAAGATCTGCATCGGCATCTTTATACGGCTGATATGCCCGATCCTGACCTGGTGGTGAGGACGAGTGGGGAGATGCGGATTTCTAATTTCCTGCTCTGGCAGATCGCGTATTCCGAGATCTACGTGACCGACCGGCTCTGGCCGGACTTCAGCGGGGCCCATTTGCTGGAGGCGATTGCTGCTTACCAGCAGCGTGAGCGGCGGTATGGCGGACTGAACCAGCCGCAGCCTTCGGATGAGATTGTGCCGGTGGGCGGGGTGCTGGTTCCTCGCTAGATCCGCAGGATTGCTGCATTCCGTCAACTTGACCAGAACAACAGCTGGCTCAACTAAATGAACGACGCGGTCGTCTATGCTTGCAGTATGCAGGTTCGCGTTTTGTTCTTCGGGCAGCTGAAGGACATCTTCCACCAGGACAGCCAGAATCTTGACCTCGCCGCCGGCGCCACCGTGGCTGACCTGGTCAGCAAATGCCGGCAGATTGCGCTGCTCCATCAGCATACGCAGTCGGGTGCTATCTGGAAGTCCCTTGCCGTGGCGGTCAATCATGAATATGCCGGTCTTACCGAGTTGCTGAAGGATGGCGATGAAGTTGCGCTTCTTCCACCGGTATCAGGCGGGCTCGGTGCTGAACTCAACGAGCGTGTTGTGCTTACGCGCGAGGTGATTGCGACAGAGGCAATCGTCGCTGCAGTTAAGCAGGGTGAAGATGGCGCGCTGGTAGTGTTTGACGGGATTGTGCGCAACAACACGCGCGGCCGGCGTACACTCTACCTCGATTACGAGGCCTATGAAGCGATGGCGCTTACCGGGATGCGGCGGCTGGCAGACGAGGCGAAGCAGCAGTTTGCTGTGCGCGAAGTAGCGCTCGTCCATCGTCTGGGCAAGTTGAAGATTGGCGAGACCTCGGTGCTGATCGTAGTGGCGTCAGCGCATCGCGGCGCGGCGTTCGATGCGTGCCGGTGGATCATCAACACGCTTAAGAAGACAGTGCCCATCTGGAAGAAAGAGTATTTCGAAGATGGCGCTGTGTGGGCCGACGGCGAACCATTTCCTGAGGCACTGCGCGCTGGTGAATCCAGTTGAAAAAGCTTCGTGGATGGATAGGTGCTGCTCTGATGGGCGCGGCCTCAATGATGGTGAGTGCGCAACAGGCTGTTGCACCTGCTGGCGATGTTCCGACGTTCCATGTGAATGTGCACCTGGTTAATGTATTCGTGAATGTGACGAATGAGCATAATGCCCCTGTGCCCGACCTGACCAAAGACAATTTTGTTGTGAAAGAAGATGGCCAGCCGCAGAAGATCGCGCTGTTCGAACGCGAGACAGCGCTTCCTTTGAATGTTGTGCTGGCGATCGATACCAGCGGCAGTGTGCATATCGACCGGGAGCTGGTCCGCTATGCAGCGCGCGGTTTTCTGGAAGGACTGGTGCGGCCGATTGACCGGGTGGACCTGATGGAGTTCAGTGATGTGGTGCGCGAGGTGGTGCCGTTTACCAATAATCTCCGGCAGCTCGAAGGCGGACTGGGTTCGCTGCACAATGGCGATGCCACGGCGTTTTACAGTGGCATCTATCTGGCGGCCCAGGCGCTGAATGCTCACTCAGGCCGCAAGGTGATCGTGGTGATTTCGGATGGCGGGAATACTGTGAAGGGCGTGAACTACCAGCAGGCGCTGGAGCAGGCAGTGCGCGGAGAAGCGCTGATTTACAGCATTATTGTTGTACCCGTCGAGGCGAGCGCCGGGCGCGACCTGGGCGGCGAACACGCGATGATCACGCTGGCCGAGCAGACGGGCGGCCGATCGTATTATGCCGATGCCGGATCGCTGCAGAAGGTGTTCGCGCAGGTGTCAGAGGACCTGCGCACGCAATACCTGCTGGGGTACTATCCGCCGAAGGGGAAGGACAATGACGACTTCCGCACGATTGCTGTGAGTCTGCGCAACCGGCCGGCCGGCGTACAGGAGACGGTGCATAACAGGCCTGGTTATTATCCGGCGAATTAGCTTAGGTTTTGTGGCCAGGTGGAGTAGGAAAACGCAAATCCCTCCGCCTCGCTTCGGTCGGGCTGACGAGTCCTATTTTCCTGCGCTTCGTTGACATCAGTGGAGAACGCAGCACCCGCAGGTCCTTCGGCTTCGCTCAGGATGACAAGCCGGGCGGTTGACTTAGTAACATTGGGAAGCACTGCAGGAGTGCTCAGGCTTTCTTTCCGAAGATCATGAGGTGGTTTGCCCATTCAGTACGGTAGAGCGGGCGCAGGTGGACCTCGCGAAAGGCCTGCTGCAACACATCCAGACTGAAAACGTGATGATGGATGCAGCGGTTTTCGCGGTTGAGCAGGCAGCGCTCGCGGAACTGGTCGAGGGTTCCGGCTGGTGTATCCATGGACAGGTCATGCAGCGCGAGAATCTCTTCGACATGCGTCAGGTCGCCTTCGTCCTGCTGCGCGACCTTGTCCTGTAATAGATGAGCGAAAGTGGTCACAGGCCGGCGATGATCGAAGGTATGGACGCGGTTCGGAACCAGTACAACAATCGACCCATTCGGCTTCAGCACGCGTCGGAACTCTTCGAGTGCACGGAGAGGATTGGCTACGTGCTCAAGGATGTGCGAGGCCAGGAGAAAGTCATAGGCCCTGTCTTTGATCGAGGCCAGGTCGGTCGCATCGTGGATGTACTGCAGACCCATTTCGGCATCAGGCAGGTAACGGAATGTCCGGCCCGTCTCGCCATGGGACCAGACCGTGCTGGTAGCAAAGTTGCAGTTGTCGATGGAGGCCGCAAGCGCGTAGACGGGCGGGAGAATGTTGCTGGGCTGCTCGGGCGAGAAGACCATGCTTGGACCGCCGATCTCCAGTCCGCGCTTCTGCCTGACGGCTTGCTCGATCTGACGGTAATACCAAAGTCTGCGAGCGCGGCGCTGTATCCTGCTGATGAGATCTGGCACCGGCACAGTCTACCATCCTGCGAAACCTCTGACGGCTATGGTAAACGCAGATCTCTCCATTTCGCTGCGCTCCGGTGGAGTCGATAACTCGGTCTAAGGAGCATCGACCGGGATGACGGTCAGGCTGGCGATTTGCGTCCTGCGCGTTCGACGATAAACCAACCGACGAGCATCATGAGCGGAGCGATCGCCGCGACCGAGGTGACAGACATCTTGAATCTGGACCAGTTCCAACTGGCTTGTGATGTCTGCATCTTCCCCGTGTGTCTTGTTGCAGAGGCCAATGAGTTGCTGTAGGTATTTTAACGTGCCCAGACGATCGAACACCGGCAGGATAGTGCGTGCAGGATAGCATGCCGATTCGATTCGCCAGCCTTCGCGCTACAATGCGAGCATGTCTCCTGCATCCTCTGCCCGCAAGGGTAAGAAGTCTCCGCCGCCCGGCGATACTGGCCAGGAATCGCTATATCTGCGCTTTCTGAGTGAGAAACAGGTGCCGATTACGGTCAAGCTGCGGGATGGCGAGAGCGTGCAGGGATGGATTGAGTATTTCGACGACAAGATGATCCGGCTGACGCGTGATGGCAAGGCAAACCTGTTCATCTACAAGCATCAGATCAAGACGATTACTGAGAACGCGAAGCGTCGGCGTGCGCCGCGAACTTCGAGTGTCGCTGAGGCAAAAAAGGTCACGGCCGGCATCCCTGTTGCCATCCCGGTTGCCATCCCGGTTGATGGAGCAAAGGAATGAGCGAGAGTCTGGAAGCACGTATTCCGAAGCCGCTACTGGGAGGCTTTGCGGCGACGGTTGCGCCAATTGCGTTCGAGGCCGGCGCCCTTATC
>CAXTNK010000055.1:4784-8095 GCA_964245665.1 uncultured Acidobacteriaceae bacterium | reverse complement strand
GTACAAGGGCGACGTGGACCTGGTAACAGAAGCGGACAGGGCGAGTGAGAAGCTGATCGGTGAGCGGCTGGGCAGGACTCTGCCGGCGCACGGCGTTTTTGGCGAAGAGGGAACGCGCAGCGGCCTCGATGCAGAGTATCGCTGGTACATTGACCCGCTCGATGGCACAACAAACTTTGCGCATGGCTTCCCTTATTTCTGCGTATCGATGGGGCTGGAGCATCGTGCAAAGGGACTGCCGGCGGATGCGGATGGTGAACTGGTGGCCGGGGTAATTTATCAGCCGATCCACGATGAACTTTTCATGGCGGAGCAGGGCAAGGGCGCGTGGCTGAACGGGCGGCAGATTCACGTATCGAAGACGAAGCTGCTGCAGGAATCTTTGCTGGCGACGGGATTTCCGAGTCATAAACGCCATGCCAATCCCAACATTCACTTTTATCAGCAGCTGACGCTGCGATCGCATGGTGTGCGTCGCGCCGGCGCGGCGGCGATGGACCTTTGCTATACCGCGGTCGGCCGCGTGGATGCTTACTGGGAGTTCAACCTAAATCCCTGGGACACGGCTGCAGGTGTGCTGATGGTGACCGAGGCGGGTGGTACGGTGACGTCCTTCGACGGCTCGCCGTTCAAGCTCGACAGCAAGGAAATCCTGGCCAGCAATGGGCTGATCGGCGAAGAGATTGAGCGGTTTTTTGTCGACATGTTCGCTGGAAGAAGCATCGAGCCGGTCCCGACACCAGCTGAATTTGCGGCACTGCGGACGGCTGGCGTTCCGGCGAAGTAGCCCGGTGGATGAAGGCTCGCGAATGTGTGTGGGCCATGCACAATGAGGTAGTCTTGCAGACGCAATTTTGACGGCTTGTGCTGCTACAATCTTCTTGACCCAATCGCGCACTGGAGAAAAGTTTCATGGCTTATGTGATCGCAGAACCCTGTATTGGCACGAAGGATTCCGCCTGCGTCGACGCATGTCCCGTCGACTGCATTCACCCTAAAAAGGACGAAGCGGGCTTCAGCGATGCCCAGCAACTCTTTATTGACCCGGTCGAGTGCATTGACTGCGGTGCGTGCGTTCCGGTCTGCCCGGTTTCCGCGATTTATGCCGGTGACGACCTGCCGGAAAAGTGGTCCGAGTATACGGAAAAGAATTCTTCTCACTTTGGACGGTAGTTTTACCGGATGTTTCGTGAACGCGCAGCCTGATGGCTGCGCGTTTTGCTTGCTGCCTGCTCGACAGGATGTCCGATGAGTGTTCAGCAGGCAGAGGCGGTCGTCCTGCGAACGTGGCTGCTGCATGAAGCGGACCAGATTGTCTCGCTGTTTACGCGGGAGCAGGGAAAGATCAAGGGGATTGCGCGGTCGTCGGCTAAATCCCGCAAACGATTCGGCGGCGCGCTGGAGCCGATGACCCACGTGCGCGCAACCTTTTTGGAGAAGCCGAAACAGGACCTGGTCCGACTGGATTTTTGCGAGATTCTGCGCTCACCGCTGATCGAGGCCGTGGACTACGCGCGACTCGCGGCGCTCGACTTTTACGCCGAAGTGCTGGACGAGACGCTGGCTGATCACGACCCGAATGATCCTGTATTTCGGCTGCTGCTGGCTGTCCTCGGTGCAACGCGGACTGGCGTCGTATGGCTGCCGGTGGCCTACTTTTCTTTGTGGATGACGCGGTTGATGGGCTGGCTGCCGGACCTGCTGCACTGCCTGCGCTGCGGCGAGCCGTTTGACGGGAGGCCTGCGTATTTCCATTCTGAGCGCGATGGATTGTTCTGCGTGGAGCATAAGCAGATGGCTAGTGGCATGCTTTCACCGGCATCCCAGCGGCTGGCTGCTGCGTTCCTGCATGCGCCGATCTCGGCGTTTACTGGTGAAGAATGGGACCGGACGCAGGCAGCGGATCTGCGGCGGTTCGCGGTGCAGTCGCTGGAAAGGCATATCGATCGACGACTGCGTTCCGCGGCGGCGATTGCGAAGCTGCATGGGTAGGGTTTGGATAGGCGACAACCCAGGTCTCAGAAGCGGACCTGGGGCAACCGGATGTGTGGGTGGTGGGAAAACGCGCTCCTTCGACTTCGCTAGGCTCAGGATGACACATCCACTCCTACGCGGATCACTCGTCCGCCTTCTACGCGGGATCAATGGGTAGATGCAGCCTGCGTGATGACAACATCCACAACTCCCTAAATGTGGTGTCGAGCGAAGAAGATAAAGGCAAAGTCGGCTACGAAAAATGCGGCGAGTGGCCACGAAAAGAGATTGCCGAAGTTAAGGGTGTAGCCTGGTCCGCTACGGCGCTGCACGAAAAGCGCGGGGTCCTGCCGGTTGTGGTAGAAGAGACCAGCGAGCCAGTACTGATCGCCATTCTGCTCGGCCGGGGCAGGAACGAATTGATTGTTTCGTCCCCACATGGAGACGATGCTGACCGCTATAAGCGCGACGATGATGAGCATCACCTCATGTGCAGTGTTCCGGGTGATGGTTGAATGCATGCGTGTCGCGACAACGATACCGCCGATGACGCCGACCGAGAACCACGATAAAACTGCCATCACGCGCGTGATGTAGCCGGCCATCGGCGTCCTGGGGCGGGCGGAGTAGCGGAGCATCAGGCGCATGGCGGTGCCGGCGAACAGCATGCCGCATGCCATGCCAAGCAACACCGCGCCACCCTGCTCGCCGGCCGCGCTCGCGAAGCGTGACAGGGAATAATTACTCGTAGCAATGCCGGCGAGCCACAGGCTGACAGCTGCGAGTGGAGGCGCAAGCATCGCGCGGACAGTTGTGGTGCGCTCGCCGGACAGCAGCGGGACAGACACTGCGCGATCTAAAACTGACATCGTCTCAGAGGACGGTCCTGTACCGGCTGTCTCCTGGAAGGCTGCGAATGCCGACCCAGCCAGCCGGTGCGCGATGGCAAAAGAGACAGTGACGCCAATGACTTCTACCAGCAAGGCACCGACGAGCGCGATGGAGAGCGGCAGTGCTTTGATCGCGTAAAAACAGGTGAAGAATAGCGTCGACAGACCTGCGCTGATACAGATCATTCCCAGGTAGCGCCGGGTAATTCTTCTCGCCACGGATGTCTCTCTGAACGCAAGCGGAAGCGTACGGGCAAAGAAAAAGAATTGATTGATGCGCGATGTCCACGCATTCAGACCAGCGATAGCGAAGAGAGCGAAGATGCCGGAAAGCAGGACGAGCGGAGAGAAGTGCGGGTTCATGCGGTGAGCTCCTGATTAAGGCGGTCCAGTTCTTTCTTGATGAGCTTGATCGAAAGGCCATCGGCTCGGACCTGTGCGATGAGT
>CAXTNK010000055.1:0-4774 GCA_964245665.1 uncultured Acidobacteriaceae bacterium | reverse complement strand
GAGTTGACGGAGACTGCGATTGAAAGCTTCCTGGGCCTGCGGCTGCTGTCGGGGAATAGCGCGCTCGGTAACGATGGCGCCGCGGCGGCGACGCAGATCGAGCCAGCCCTCGGCAGCGAGCAGCCGGTAGGCTTCGGCGATGGTGTTGAAGTGCACGCCAAGGTCGAGGCCGAGTTCGCGGACGGTTGGGAGTGCGTCTCCGGGCTGAAGCGCGCCCTCAACGAGGAGGGAGCGCAGCCCGTCGACTACCTGCCGGTAGACAGGAGTCGGGGAGTCGGGATCGATACGAAGTGTGGCGTTGCGCGTCATTGTTGTTTGTACATGTACAATGTACAAACACGCTTAGTCAAGATTTATTTTGCCTGTTCGTTACTTCGGAAGAACCGTTTCAGCAGGCCGAACCGGCATGAGGTAGCGCTTGAAGAAGTCGGCTTCGTAGCCGTAGGCGGCCAGCCAGGTGCGTTGCAGCAGGAAGTCGTGGATCTCGTCGGGGAAGATGTGCTCTTCAAACGGAGTGCCTTGCGCACGCAGCATTTCGGCAAGCTGAACGGTCTGCGAAAAGGCTACGTTCCGGTCATCATCTCCCTGCATGAGGAGCACTGGTGAACGCCAGCCTTTGAAAGTCGACATGGGTGAGGATTGCCAGGCGAGCGTCGGGCCCTGCTGGTCAAGATCAGTGCGGTAGCCGGGCTCTGCGTAGTTGTTCTCGAGGTTCCAGTCGTGCACGCCGTGCATGTCGACACCTGCAGCGAAGAGGTTGGATGCGCGTGACAGCGCGAGAGCCGTGAGATAGCCGCCGTAGCTGCCGCCCCATACGCCGATGTGGCTGCGGTCCACATCCGTGCGATTACGCAGGTAGAGTCCTGCGCCGAGTACATCGTTGAACTCGCTCGCGCCGGACGCGCCGTAATTCAGGGCTTCGCGAAAGTCGAGGCCGTAGCCAATGCCGCTGCGGTAATTGACCGAGAGCACGATGAAGCCAAGGTTCGCCAGATATTGATTCTCCGCGTAGGCGTTTGAGTAGTACTGCATGTAGTGCCAGCCCAGCAACATCTGTCGGCGCGAGCCGCCATGGAAAAAGACGACAGCGGGGTGACGCTTGCCGTCTTTTGCTGCTGCTGGAAGGAAGAGTTGACCATGGATTTGCAGGCCATCGGCTGCGCTGAAGATGACCTGTTGCGGAGTGACGAGTCTGGCCCCTGGAAAGGTCGCGGGGATGAGTTGCGGGGCGATATCATGCAGGCTGCCGTCGGCTTCAACAATCGCGGGTCGGATGGGCATGTGGGCGTCCGAGTGAAGCGTGGCGATGGACCCGTTCGCGGTGATGGCGGGCGAAACTTCGATGCCTTCACCATGGGTCAGTTGCCTTGGCGCGCTATCTGTAACAGCTACGGACCATAGATGGCGGCGGTCGGTGTCGTTGTTGTCAGAAGCCTGCTGGTTGGAGGAGTACAGGACCTTGCGGCGGTCGGGGCTGAGCGTGAAGTGTTCGACTTCGAATGGGCCCGGCGTCAGCACCTTTGGTAGAGCGCCGTCGGTGGCAGAAATTGTGTAGAGATGCGACCAGCCGTCTGCTTCCCAGGGAAAGACGATGCGATTGTCGGCAGTGAAGGACAGCTGGTTGGTAGCCTGGAGTTCATGAAAGACGCTGCCGGGTCCGGCGTTGGCGTGCCAAAGTTCGTGGGCTTCGCCAGAGCTTGCGTTGGCAATGACGATAGACCAGGGAATGCCGTTGCGCTGGGAACCGAATTCGCGGGCAAGGGGATCGATGCGCTCGCGCAGAAAAGCGAGGCGGGTGCTGTCCTGTGACCAGGCGGGCTCGCCATCAAGCCAGGTCGCGGGATCGAGATATGTAAGCGAACTGGTGGTGAATGAATAGACGCCGATGAAGCTGTGATCGCCACGATGACTGACGAAGGCGAGAGATTTGCCATTGGGCGACCAGCGTAGCGAATCCTGCTTGCCGCGTGCATGGAAAAGCAGCTGCGGTTTCGCGTCGACTGCGTGGAGTGCGGCGGTCCAGACCTGGTCATCAAGCAGGTAGGCCAGGGTATTGCCGTCTGGCGAGATGGAGGGTGCGCGGCCATCGGCGATCTTCCGCGGCGGAGATGTTTTGTCCTGTACGGAGATGAGGCAAATTTCCTGTTTGACGCCGCCAGGTAGAAGTGAGGGGTTTGGAGCGGTCTTGTCGGGGAATTCAAAATCTCCGCCATGAACGTAGGCGATGGAGAGGCCATCGGGTGACCATGTGGCGTCGCCGATCTGCTGGCCGTCGTCGGCGTCGTAATGAGTGAGCGCGCGTGGAGTTGGGAGTTCGCCAGTCTTTTCTATTTCGGCCAGCCAGAGATTACGCTTGCCTTCCTGGTTGGTGATCCAGAAAAAGCGGTCGCCCTGTGGCGCTGCCTGCAAACCCGAATTGAAGGTAGCGCTCATAACCTGCTGCAGCGTGAAGCTTTGTGCGTGGGCTGTGACAGTGATGGCGAGAGATAGAAATGGCGCGAATGCACGTGCTCTGCTGTGGATCATGGTCGCTCCGTTTGTAGTCTTTCGTGCATTGCAATCTCAACTCAAGATTTAAAGCTTGCCCGGCGATAGAATGCAGATCCCTCCACTCCGCTGCGCTTCGGTCGGGATGACAAAAGATGTTTTGTTTATGGCGCGACTGCTTTCTCTTTGACGTAGTAGGCGATTGGAGATGGTCGGGCTGGAGGTCTGCGGGCAAGTACCCGTTGTAGTATGCGGCACCGTAGAGGATGGTGGGCTGCCACGGTCGACGGCCTTAAGGACCCGAGCTCGAGGGTCGCGTTTTTGAGGGTCGCGGTCTCAACACGCATAGATGCGATCCTTATACCATGCGGGATACCATGCGGGTCTGGCGGCTGGCGTTATGGGCTGGGCCTGTAGTCGGCATCAGGAGATGGTAGGCCGGGTGGTTGAAATTTCATCTGGTGCAGAAGGCCGCGGATTGAGGTTAAGGACCAAAGGCCCGGACAGTAGACTCAGGCTATGGATCCTTTTGCGCAACACGACACGGTTGACCCGGTCAGCTGCTTTCACGCCTGGATGGCGGAGGCGAGGGCAAGCGAGATTAATGATGCGAATGCGATGTCCCTGGCGACGACGACGCCCGATGGAACGCCATCTGTGCGGATCGTGTTACTGAAGCGGCTCGATGACCAGGGGTTCTGTTTTTATACCAATCGCGAGAGCCGCAAGGGCGGGGAACTGCTGGAGAATCCAAGGGCAGCGCTGTGCTTTCATTGGAAATCTCTGCAGCGGCAGATACGTGTGGAGGGCGCGATTTCCGAGCTGTCGCGTGAGGACGTGGAACAGTATTTTCACAGCCGCCAAAGGATGAGCCAGATTGGGGCATGGGCCTCACAGCAGTCGCGGCTCCTCGACAGCCGGGCGACGCTGGAGGCGCGGACGAGGGAAGTTGAAGAAAAATATCCTGGTGAAGTGCCGCTGCCGCCTTATTGGACGGGATTCGTATTGCGGCCGAAGTCGATCGAGTTCTGGCAGGAGCGTCCGGCGCGCCTGCATGATCGGGTATTGTTTCTCCGGGTCGGGGACAGTTGGACGCGGGAGCGGCTGTACCCTTAGAGCGACGGTGAGTTTTGCCGCCCCTGGATGGACGCACGGTGATCGTCCGCGACGGTTTTACCTGATGTTCTCCTGAATACCGCCGATGACCTGAATGCAGGCAGTTCGGCGGCGATTGAAAAACATAAATTATTGGACGATTCGTCTTCTTGTTGCACTGGGCTCTCCACCAGAGCTGTGCGCTGCCGTGTCTGCTGTCCTTGTCCGGCTGGGTGCCGCGACACTTTCCTTACCCTTTCGCAGCGAAGGAGTGTTTGCAATGAGTGAAAAGAAAATCATGATCGTCGATGATGACCAGCACCTGGTGCTTGGTCTGCTGCCAAGATTGCGTACGAATGGATACAAAGTCATTTCCGCACCGGACGCGATTTCGGCGATCTGGGTAGCGAGAAAAGAAAATCCGGACCTGATCATTCTCGACCTGGGACTGCCCGGAGGCGATGGGTTTACAGTGCTCGAACGGATGAAGGAGTTGCCGGAACTGGCGCATATTCCGGTGATCGTGCTGAGCGCGCGCGAGCCGACCGGCAATAAGCAGAAGGCGCTGAATGCGCAGGCGGTGGCTTATTTTCAGAAACCGCCGGACAATCATCTGTTCCTGGGAGCCATCCGGCAGGCGCTGGGCGAGACGACTGGTCTGTCGAACTTTATGGCAACGTAGATTGCTGATGGTCAGGACTGCATGGCCAGAGGGTCGCGTGCCTCGGGGCTGGTCTTGTTCCTCCGGGCGCGATACCAGCTGATTGTGAGCGCAGGGGCTAATAGTTTGACCGTGTGCGGTCCGCCCTTGTTTCTGGTGGGTTGACTGCGTGATCGATGAACGGGCGTCGTATACTGACGCTATGTCTATCGTGAAAAATATCGCCGGTATCGCGAAGGGGATGAGTATCACCTTTGGCGAGATGTTCCAGCCGACCGAAGTTGAAAATTATCCGGATGGTCCGGGACCAAACCGGGGCGCACATTTCCAGGATCGCTTTCGCGGTGCGCACGTACTGCAGCGCGACGAAAATGGCCTGGAGAAGTGTGTCGCGTGTTTTCTGTGCGCGGCGGCCTGCCCATCGAACTGCATTTATATTGAAGCCGCGGATAACACCGAAGAGCAGCGCATTTCGAGCGCCGAGCGGTATGCGAAGGTCTACAACATCGACTACAACCGCTGCATATTCTG
>CAXTNK010000054.1:5415-31366 GCA_964245665.1 uncultured Acidobacteriaceae bacterium | reverse complement strand
GATACTCGTCTCGTATCCATTATTTTTGTTCGCGTTGTTTGTTGTCGGCAGCGGACTGGCGCTCCTGCAGGTGGCCATTAATCCGTATGTCGGCGCACTCGGCAAACCAGAAACCGCTTCAGCCCGGCTGAATCTCTGCGGCTTCCTGAACTCATTCGCGACCACGATCGCGCCCCTCCTCGGCGCTGCCTTCATCTTTGTAGCCGAAGGCGCGACGACCATACAGCTGCTGCAATCTGTACGCGTACCTTACATGCTGCTGGCCCTCGCGGCGTTTTTAATGGCTGCCGTCGTGTGGCGCGTCCATCTGCCCGACCTGATCGAAAAGGCAACAGATACGACGCCGACCGATCTGGTCACCGGCAAGACAAGTGTCTGGCAGTTTCGCAATTTGCGATACGGTGCGGCGGCCATCTTTTTCTACGTCGGTGCGGAAGTCGCGATCGGCAGCGTCATGATCAATTTCCTGGGCCAGCCGGAGATGGGCAGCATACCGCATGAAGCTGCAGCCAAGTACGTCTCGCTCTACTGGGGCGGCGCTATGATCGCCCGTCTCATCGGCTTCTTCGCCATGCAGAAAATCAACGCGCGGAATGCGCTGGCCTTTGTAGCTGTGCTCGGGACCATCGCCGTTTCGCTGACCATCTTCGGCCACGGACCACTCGCGTTGTGGGCAATCGTCTCCTGTGGACTTTTCAATTCAGTCATGTGGCCGTGCATCTTCCCCATGTCCCTTGAAGGGCTCGGCCGGTTTACCAGCCAGGGGTCCGGCATCCTGGTGACCATGGTGGTTGGCGGAGCCATCATCCCCGAGGTACAGGGCTGGATGGCAGACCACTACGGCTACCAGCACAGCTACGCAGTCGTGCTCGTCTGCTATGTCTACGTCCTCTTCTTCGCGATCAGCGGCTATCGCAAACAGAAGCTGGCAGTCGACCCTAGAGCAAGTCTTCCGCCTGCCGTCGCATAAAGTTGAAGCTCGAAGAAAGCCCCGGCCCGCGTTGAAAACCTGGGCTTTCTTATGAGCAGCGTCCGGTTTAATCTTTCCGGGCCGGGATCGTCGACCAGATCGCCGGGTCCTCTTCGCCCAGAACCCACGCACATATTCCCTCGAGGCCATTCTGCTGCGCCAGCTGGTATCGATCCGCGAACGCGCGCTTGTCCGTGAAGAAAATCCACTCGCGCATCTGGTCGCGATAAAAATAGAACCACGGCGTATGGTCTTCTTCATCCCATTGCAGATGACCGCCGTAGGTTTCACGAAGAAACTCAGCATTCGGCTCCGAAATATAGTCCGCGGTAATATTCGGCTTCTTCACTTTTTCGCCGAGTCCCGGATCGCCCGTGTACCAGTGATAGCCATACAGGGCGATGCCCAGCGAGAGCTTTTCCTTCGGTACCATGGTCAGCGCGTACTGAAGATTCTGGTTGGTCCATGTCCATCCGCCGACCGGCCCGGGCGCTGTCCAGTGTGTGTGCTGGTCATACGTCATAAGGCAAAGCAGGTCAACGGATTCTCCCAGCGCTTTCAGGTCAAAGGCAGCACGCCATTCTTCGAAGATCCATTTCGCAAACGGCTGGTGCCCGGCATGTCCCGGCGCATTCGGAACCACCGCAATCTGCAGTTGCAGATGCTCCTTGTGCAGAGCCATGGCAGTGTTCTTCACCGCCGCCGACAAGGCATCGCGATCCGTCCACATGATGTCTTCTAGATCGAACTGAAAGCCGTCATACCCATTCTCTTTGCACTCGCGGATCAGTGCATCATTCATCTCTTTCTGTGCCTTGGCATCGGATAGCAAAAGGTGAACGGCGTCCTTATCGAAGAGCGCAACAATCGGCACCACCGATACGTGAGACTTCTTCGCAGCTGCAAGCACCACCGGGTCAGGCTCACCCCAAACCATTCCGGAAGCATCCACGCTATACCAGGTGGGCACGAGGATATCGACCTGGCTGCTGTGCGCCATAAAATCGTGCGCGCCACTTGCGCCATCCTGCATATAGAAAAGCGTCTTGATCGGATGCGCCGATGGTGCCTGCGCACTTGCATCGCAGGTCACAAACCCAAAAGCACCTAGACAGAAAATCGCAGCCATCGTTCGTTTACGCAAAGCAGCGAACGAGCCATTCGGCCTTGGCGGAGCAGCACATAATTGAGGTACAGGCATAACTAGAGAATCTGCTACCACCACACTTTGTGCAAGCAGAAGTGCAATGACGAGGCTCCTGCATAGTAGTCTCGAAGAAGACTTGGCAACGCGAGGGGAAAGTAGTCGATGAGTTTTTTTCTGGCAGTGGATGCGGGCGGTACCAAGACAGATTACGCTCTGGTAGATGACACCCAGGTTCTCGCGCGCGTTCGCACCGGCACCATCAAACGCATGCGCACCGACTCGTCAACCGCGTTAAACAACCTTGAGCAGGCTTTCCAGGAACTCGCCGCAACCAGCGGCATCCCCGTGCAGCAGATTAAGCGGACCTGCATCGGCGCTGCCGGTAATACAGTCCCTCTTGTTCATGATTTCTACATGCGCGAATTCAGCGCCAGGACGGGCGGCGAAGTGATCATCGTCAACGACGTAGACATCGCGCTCGATGCCGCCTTCACAGGCCACGCCGGCGTGCTGGTGCTGGCCGGCACAGGGTCCAACGTCGCCGGTCGCAGCGAGGATGGCGCAATCACGACCGCCGGCGGCTGGGGCCCGGCACTGGCTGACCAGGGCTCCGGTCATCGCATCGGCCACGAAGGTTTGCGCGCAGTTTTCATGGCGATCGATGAGGGCCGGTCGACCTCGCTCACCGAAGCCATTCTAAAATTCTGGAACCTGGCTTCCATCGATGATCTGGTCGACTACGCCAACCGCACGCCGGCCCCGGACTTCTCTGCATTGACGCGACTCGTCGCGCAGTGCGCAAATGAAGGAGACGCTGTCGCCCAGCGGTCTCTCGAGCGCGAAGGAAATGAACTCGCGCACCTTGCGACTCTTGTCATCCATCGTTTGAAGAAGGCTTCTCGCGACGCCGATTGGATCCCACGGGTCGCCTTCGCCGGCAGCATCTGCGAGAACGTCAACGCTGTACGAAGTACGCTGATCGCGAAACTTGAAAAACACTTCCCCGGCATCCAGACCCTGCCCGGCGTAGTCGATCCAGTTGCAGGAGCTATCTGGCGCGCCCGTGCGGGCAGCCTTCGCGAGGCTTAAACAACTACTACTTCGATACCGATTCGCCTGAAGTTCACCAGCATTTCGTCGGAAATACCATCGTCAGTAATCAACATATCAACGGCATTCGCCGGACAGATCACCGCAGGGCTCACCATCCCCACCTTGCTCGAATCGGCAATCACGATCACCTGTTTAGCCTGGTCAGCCATGGTCCGGAAGACCGATGCTTCATCCGGCTCGATCGTGGTTGCGCCGCGCTCAGCATCAATGCCGCAGACGCCGATGAACACGCGGTCCATCACCAGAATTTTGAGCGCCTCACTCGCTGCTGAACCAATGAGCGAAAATGCCCCGGCCCATCGCATACTGCCGCCTGTCAGGTTCACGGCAAGCCCCGCGCTCGCACTCAACTCCATACCGATATTCACTGCGTTGGTGATCACGCGCAGGTTACTCCGCGAACGCAGGCAGCGCGCCAGCTGCGTCGTCGTCGTGCCGGCCGTCAGGCCAATCGTCTCTCCATCCTCGATCATCGCCGCAGCAGCAATAGCTATGCGCTGCTTTTCCTGCGCAAAGCGATCTTCGCGCACTTGGAAGGACGCATCGAAGCGAAATGGTTCATACACAGCCTGCTCCGCCAGCATCGCGCCACCGTGCGTTCGATGCACCAGGCCGCGCTCCTCAAGCCGCACCAGGTCGCGCCGCACACTCGCGGACGACGTCCCGAAAACACCTGTCAGTTCATCAATGGAAGTTTTGCCGTCCCGCAGCAACAGCCGCAGAATCTCTTTTGCACGCTGATCCGTTTTGGATGACATGAGCCCCCACCTCATTTGGCAGATGAAACACTCTGACCATTTAACGCGTAGTCCAGAGCTCTCACATCTTCTGCCATCACTCGATAACGTGCAAATTCATCTACGTCCGGATCGCCCAGGTGGAGTCCGGGATTACGGTAACTCACAGCACTGGCAGTCTTCTTCCGCAAAGAAGCATGAAATTCCGTTGCGCCTGTTTTCTGCGCGACCTCCGCAATATTGCCTTTGCGAATACCTCCACACACCATCACGCGCATGCGGTTTGCAGAACGCGCGATCATGGCCCCGATACGATCCACTGCCTGGACAGCGGTCTGCATGCCTCCCGAAGTGAGTACTCGCTCTGCACCAGTAGCGATCACATCTTCAAGGGCGACTTCGATATCCGGTGTCCAGTCGATGGCACGGTGAAACGTCACGCCCATAGGACTTGCAAGTTTGACCAGTTCCCGCGTCCGCTCAACATCGATGCGGCCATCCTGGTGCAGCAGGCCCAGCACCACTCCATCGACGCCAATCAACTTAGCCTGTGCGATATCACTACGCATGATACGGAACTCATCCTGCGTATAAAAAAAATCTCCACCACGGGGGCGAACCATCGCATAGATGGGAATATTGAGTGATTCATGAACAGCCTGCATCAGGCCTGCGCTGGGCGTGATCCCTCCTTCAGAAAGAGCAGAGCACAACTCGACACGCTGAGCCCCGCCGCTCTCCGCCGCCCTCGCAGATTCAAGCGAGTCCACACAAATTTCAAGGATCATTGGTGATTCCATCCAGCCATAAAACGCCAGCTGTCAAAAAACTTCAAATGCATAAACGACAAAATTGCGTGGATGTCCGCAGAAAGCCACTCTGCAGTCATCCACGCAACAAATTAGAACGAGTAGCGAGCCGAGAACTGGAGACGGCGTTCCTGCGAACGTACCGCCTGGTTCGCCACATCGCCAAAAGTGGTGTCCGTGATGCCTGTGTCCGGATTACCATAACTCACGATGTTGAATGCGTTGAACGCATCGAACCGGAAGCCCAGCGATTGTTCCCTAATAATGCGGAAATCCTTGAACGCAGACATATCTACGTTTAGGTAGCCGGGACCGCGAGTGCTGCCGTTGCGCGCAGTACCAAATGCATTCGAAGCTGGCACTCCGTACGCGCATACGCCGTTATCCACACCAGGCGTTGTGCACGGCGTAGCAGAGGGATCTATGCCATACCAGTGATAAATACTATGGCCAACAATTTTCAAAGGCCGATACTGGTTCGGTCGCGAATTTCCGTAGCTATTTGAGTTATTTGATGGTCCTGTCAGTGTCTCGGGGAATCCGGTATAGGCGACACCGGCAACCGAGATTTTCCAACCACCTATCGCTTCATCGACGGCCCGGTTCGCATTCGAAAAGTAGTCGTTCCCTCGGCCGACAGGCAACGCATAGACCCCGGTTCCACTAATATTATGGCGAACGTCATAAGGCGCCGGGCCCCAGTCAGCTGCGCTGTCATAGTAGTTCTGGAACGCGCCGGTGGCCGCCCCGCCGGATCCCGATGTATTTACCGCGTAATTACCAGTACTGTTCGTTATGGCCTTCGCGTAGGTGTAGTTCAGGGTGAATTCCAGTCCGTGGCTCGCACGTTCCCGCAGGATTGCTTCGAGTGCGTTAAAGCTGGATGCTGCACGAGATTCAGTGATAAGCAGCGAGTTGGAACCAATGCCCAGCGAAGCATCAAGCCCTGTAACACCCAGATATTTGTTGTTGTAGTAAGGGGCTGAAGTCGGATCTCCGTTCACCAGGTATTGGTTCAGGTTGCCATAATCTTCAATATGCTGTCCGAGCTCTCCAAGATAGCCGGCCTGCAACGACAGACTATGGGTCAGCGCGTACTCTGTCGTCAGGTTGAACTCCTGCACATAGGCGGGCTGAATATTTTTCGGATACACGTTGAATGTGCCACCCGAACTGACCGTGCCGCCAGTGAAACCCTGCTCAGCGGTACGCGGCGTTCCAGGATTGCCCACCGTTGGAGCAGTGGTCGTTACATTCACAGCCTGGATAAATGGAGTGATCGAAGTCAAACGCTGGTTCGAAGAATTTCCTTCAAAGAAACTCGTCGCCGCGTAGCCGCCCCGTATTACAACCCGATCGCTCGCCTGGTAAGAGAAGCCAATCCTGGGCAGAATCTGCTTGAAGTTCGCGTCGTAGCAGGCTCGGTTGCTGCAAACACCAGCTCCCGCAGGCGCGCCCGCAGGGACGTGGCCTGCATAGATCACCTGGCCGGTAGTGATATCGATATTCCCTGTCTTGTTGTTCTCTTCATACCACGGCTGGTCATACTCATACCGCAACCCAAAGTTCAAAGTCAGGTTTGGCAGCACTTTATAGTCGTCGTTCACAAAACCGGCCGCCCTCCATTGTCGTTGCCCCACGTTGACGCTGGACAAAGTGGCTGCTGCCGAACTGACGCGATCAAGCACGAAGTCAGCGCCACCATAGCCAAGACCATTCGAAACATCGGGGCTCGGATTAGTGGTGAACTGCCCGTTGTAACTTAACGAACCGAGGAAGCCGTTATTGTTGCTGGTCGGATAGTTATTCTCATAACGAAGAGCTTGCACTCCGAAAGTAAAGGTATGCTGACCGCGCTGCCAGGTCACGTTGTCGATGTAGCTGTAGGTGTTGTCGGTGAGACTGTTGTTGTCCTGTGCCGTCGTTCCAACGCCAGTTATACCACCGCCGATCCCCTGGTAAGTAAAGCCTTCATAGGCCTGATCAGGGAACGTGATGCCCACCTTGGCATTTCCTGACGTTCCGAAAAGTCCGGTTGGATCTGTAGGCAGACCTTCTCTCCAGTTGACTCGTGTGAATCCGATGCGCGCCGAATTTACGACAGCAGGCGAAAAGACATGGACCCAGGTAGCCCCGGCAACTTTACTCGGGAAAACATTGGCGCCAGGAAATGTGATCGGTAGCAACGCAGTGGTCCCGTCATAGGCAGTCGAGATCGAAAAGAAGCCCGTGACCTTGTCGGCCTGCCGAGGATCGTACTCGATTTTGATATCCCCCTGGTTGTTTGCCTTGAAACTGCGCGAGGTTCCTTGCAGGTTATTGTTGACAATGCCGTCGGTTGGCGTCGCATTGGGAAGAGGATAGAGCGCCGGATTGGCAAAAAGAAACTTTGCCACCGGGTTCACGATCGGCACATTTTTATTCTGATAATAGGGGGCGAAGTTGTCCTGCGGATTGTAAAGCTGTATCGGCTTTGCCTGGTTCAGCAGTACCGAAAAGTCGCCATTTCTCATCGCCTGAGTAAACACGCTCGCAGAACTCGTGCCCCCCTTGTGATAACGAGCAGCGAGATAGTCAACAAAGAAAAAAAGCTTGTCGTGAAGGATCGGACCACCGAGTGAGCCGCCAAACTGCGATTGAGAGAATGGGTTAATTGGAACCTTGGGGTTGGACTGATTGTTACTCCAGCTATTGGCGTTCAACCGGTAGTCCTGCACATAACCGTAGGCTGAGCCGTGAAAGCTGTTGGTGCCGCTCTTCAACACGCTCACCACGCCGCCACCATTCACATTGCCATAACCCGCCGGAGAATTTGCCGTAATGACCTGCACTTCCTGTAACGATTCGGGCGCGGGACTATAGGCGATCAGGTTATTGAAGGTCTCATTCAGGTCAATGCCGTCAAGTGTGTAGTTGTTCGCCTGCGCGCGGTTGCCGTTCAGATTAACCGAGTCAGTGTAATAGGTGCTGCGTTCGATGCTTGTCGTTCCTGACGTGCCGACCGTGCTGACAGAGCCTGGTACATAGAGAGTCAAGGCTGAGAAGTCCAGACCATTCAACGGGAAATTCTGGATGGTATTCGCCGTGAATGTACTGCTGATCGTAGAGTCGTTGGTATTCAGAATGGGAGGCGCCGCTGACACATTCACCGTGCTCGAAGCATTTCCTACCGAAAGCTTCACATTAAAATTCGCCGTCTGCAGCACTTCGAGGGTGAACGGTGGCAGTGTCTCTTTGTTAAAGCCGTTCGCCTCGATCGACACCTGGTAGTGACCGATGGGCAGGAACTGGATGCGATAAGCGCCGCTGGCATTCGTGGTGACCGGCGAATCGACGCCCGTATCCAGATCATGCGCGGTAACGGTAGCCCCGGCCACGACAGCGCCACTTGCGTCCGTCACCGAGCCAGTCACCGAACCAGTGACGGTTTGCGCGACCAGTGCCGAGGTACTCAACACGGTCGCCATCATACAAAGAGAAATACGGTGCATCGAATTCGGTCTCATCCAGTCCTCACATCGCCAATGCTCGCGGCAAAGTTCCGCGTTTCGTGCTCACTCCACTCGTCAACCGGCCTGAAGCAGCTTGATGAACGAACAGATGTCGCTAGAACACAGTAGGACAAAGTGACAACAGTTGCCAGAAAAATGATCATGAGTGGCAGAAATCTTGCAGTTACTGCCACAGATTACCGTCCAGCTGAAATAAATGTTCACTTCTTGCATTATCAAAGCGTCGTCCTTAATTCCCGACCCTCAAAAGCCGAACCGAGAAATGGAGATTGCTGCGAGGTCTTGAAATCAATCGGCCCCCGGCGCTTGCCAACCCTTTTCGCAAGCGACTACAGTCTGCGATGAATTCAGACTGCTTCCCCCGGGGACCTTCAATGACTCTCTTCAGACGCGAATTCGTCAGCCTAATATTTTTCACATCATTGCTGTCAGTCGCCGCCCATTCTGCGACACCAAAAGCGCTCGTACCGGCAGACTACTCGGTCAATGAAGCATGGCCGAAGACGTATACCAATCCCCTCTCCCTTGAGACCGGCGACGGGCCCGCAGTCAGCTGCCCCGATCCTGCCATCATCAGGCAGACCCAAAAGAATCACGACACCTGGTATCTCTATTGCACAGGCGACCCGCTGAATTCGAGCGACGTGAATGCGCAGGGGCAGTTGAATGCTCACCTGATCACGCAGTACCAGTCCTATGACCTGATCCACTGGAAGTACATCGGCGACGCGTTCAAGCAGACTCCGGTGTGGGTGGGCACGGCGACCAACCAGTTGTGGGCTCCCGCCGTCAAGTACTTCAACGGCAGGTACTACATGTACTTCACCGCCCCCAACACGCTGCAGGGCGGTGCGGCTATCGGCGTCGCCACAAGCGTCAGTCCTGCGGGGCCATGGAAGGATAGCGGCTCACCCATCGTGCCGCCCGAGAACAATCCCTACAACAACTCTCCCGGCCGCTCTGTTATCGATCCGGACGAGATCCAGGACGCTTCGGGCCAGCGCTATCTATCGTATGGAAGTTTCGACGGCGGCATCAGTGTCCGCAAAATCTCTGCCAGTGGACTTACGTCGGACGCGTCGTCCGAAACACAGATTGCTGTCGACAACTATTTCGAAGGCGGCAACTTCTTCAAACATGACGGCTACTACTACTTCTTCGCGTCGATCGATAATTGCTGCGACGGCCCGCTGAGTGGTTACAGCGTGCGCGTCGGTCGCGCGTTCACGCCGCTTGGCCCATTCCTCGATAAGGACGGCGTGGCCCTTACCAATTTCGCCCCCGGTGGCAATGTTTCCATCGCACCAAATGGCAACCGATGGATAGGCCCGGGCGGCAACGTAGTCTTCACCGACGATGCGGGCCAGGACTACATGCTCTATCACGCCATCGATGCCAATGCCCCCTACTTTGATGGATTCCCGGGCGCGACGCGACGGCCCGCGCTCATCGACCGTCTGGAGTGGGTCGATGGCTGGCCCGAAGTACGCGCCGGCCGTTGGGCATCAGCCATTGCCCAACGTGCGCCGGCGTCGCAACCGTGGCAGGACAACACTGCACATGAAGTGACGCCGATCGAAAATGCCAGGCCGGGCAAACTGATCAAGGCGCTCTCCGACGAATTTAATGCAACGAAACTTTCCGCGCAGTGGCACTTCATCCACGCCGCTGCTGACAACTCCTACAAACTGACGGGGACTGCCTACGAAGTGCAGACGCTGGGTCCGGATGAAAATAGCGATGCGCCGCAGGTTTCTATCCTCGCCGAGCCGGTCCCTGCCTCGGGCAACTGGATGGTCGAGACAAAGGTAACAACGAGTGTTCCATTTAATGACTCGTGCTGCTACAACTTCGCCCAGGGCGCACTCTTCATTTATCTAAACGACCATAACAGCATCAAGCTCGACGTGTTTCCGGATTACGACACGCGCCAGACAGAGTTCGGTAAGCAGATTGGTCCAGTCCCCGCGAACTATCCGACCTACGATCATGAGAGCGCCGGAACACCCGCTGAGACGACGTGGCTGCGTATAGAACGCAGGCAGGGCGGCGATGCGGGTGAACTCTACACGTCCTACTCATCGACCAACGGCGAGAAATGGACAAAGGGCGGAACGTGGCGGCATCAACTTGGTTCAAGCGCACAAATCGGCATCGCCGCGCAGAATACTGCGGGTTTTTCGGTCGACTTCGATTACGTCCGCGTCTACCAGCTGCCATAATCGTCATCGACCTACGAGCTGTTACTTGACCGGCAACGTCAGCACGGTAAAGCTGGTACGTGGAAAGGTGTATTTAAACTCCGGGCCGGCTTTCACGGGCCTGCTCTGCGGGGTGATCGCCTCAGGCGTCTCTTCATCGTTGCCCGCGTAGATGCTGGGGCTGCTCAGCGTTTGCGCTTCACCAGTAGTTCCCACATGCACTCCGGGCAGGTGCAGCGTGGTCCGTATATCTGCATCCTGGCTGCGGTTGACGACAAACACGGTCACCGTATGTCCATCCTTGCTGACAGCGGCGTCCACGTCGAGATACGGCACGTCCGGAATATAAGGAATGCGGCTCGATCCATTC
Source organism: uncultured Acidobacteriaceae bacterium (assembly GCA_964245665.1). Lineage (GTDB taxonomy): Bacteria > Acidobacteriota > Terriglobia > Terriglobales > Acidobacteriaceae. The sequence goes on along the minus strand of CAXTNK010000054.1, from coordinate 20,507 downwards.
TGAATAGAGTACGAGCCGCTATTTACCTGTACCGGCAGCAAACGATCGATAGGAGCACCTCCAAACATGCCGAGCACATAGGAAGCCGGCGTACGGTAAACGACACCGCGCTTTTTCCAGATGCCGCCTAGTTCGATGATGCCCGTCATATCGGACACCGGTACAAAGCTGGATGAGCGCATAAGCATATTGAAAGTGCCAGCCGCTGTAAGTGCGCCCGCGAAATTGTCATACTGCGGAGCATTCTTAGCATGGCTGTTGCCAGCCACAAAGAGCCACTCGGTAAAGGCAATCTTCATCCTGGCTTTTTGCGGACTACTCGCAATCTGGTCGCGCATCAGCGCCAGTCTTCGTTCCAGGCCGACCGGAAGAGCGAGCGTCGCGGCAGTCACAAACTCGCGCGACGCCTTTTGCAAATCGACATCAGAAGTGGTTTCGACAAAGTGTGTGGAAAGATAATCCGCAGTCCCGACAGGGTTGGCCAGCTGCTTCGCATTCCATTGTTCAAACCGATCCGGATCCTGCCCCGTTGCGATAAGTCTCGCAGTCGGATCGACCGCGCGAATCGCCTTGCTGAAGGCGAGAGTGCGCGGAGCCAGTTCATCAGGCGTCGGCCACCCCGTATTCCATTCACCCCACAGTTCGTTGCCCATCTCCCATAACAGACCGGCATGCTTCGACTGAAAATGTTCGTCGACATAGCGGACCCAATCGGCTGCTTCTTGCGGCGTGCCGCTCCCGAGATTCAGTGCAATCTGCGGCTCTGCATGGATCAGTTCACAGAAGCGCAGAAACTCATTCGTGCCGAACGTGTTGTACTCCGGAATGCCCCACGCTACATTCGGCATGCTCACACGTTTGTCGATGGGCCCTATGCCATCCCGCCAGTGGTAGCCGCTGGTAAAGTTACCGCCGAAGCGTACTAGCGGCGTGTGCATATCCTGCGCTGCGTGCACCATGTCAGGATCAAGCCCCTCCATCGCATCCGCCGGCATCAATGACACCTGGTCAATCAGCACGCGGGCATCGCCGTCAACCGCGATCCGAAACTCTGCCTGCTCAAGCGGTGCCAGTGCTTCATCCTGCAGTGTCAATGTAAATGGAAGTTTCGTCCATGTATCTGCAATCGCATCGATGGCCGCGCTTGCGAGTTCCGCGTGCATTCCATTCCTACTCACCAGCGACACCTTCATGGCTGTGCCACCGGACAGATGCTTGACATAGATACTGCCCTTGTACGTCAACTCACGCTGCACCGGCAGATAAACACGTTGGACAATACCAGTTTGCTGTCCTGCAACCCCCATCAACTCAAGAGAACGTGATGAGTTCGCAGCATCTCCATAACGAAACTCGTAGCGATTGCCCTGGTGAACTTCAAGCGGCAGCCAGGGCAGCGGAAGGCCCAGCCCCGATGCCTGCACCAGTTCCGGCTCAGCTTGCAGCAATCCCTGGATGTGACCCGCGTCCCATAACCCCGCCTCGAAGCTCGGATTCTCAAGCACCTCAGCCCACAGTCCGTTGTAAGTCGAGTTACCGATCGGCTCCAGGAATGATCCGAAGAGTGTTCGCGGAATTTCTTCCTGTGCAGGACGGCTAAGGTCAATCTGGATCGAAGCGTCACCCTGTAAGGGTTTGCTTGTCATCTGCGCAGCAGCGGACATGGAGATAACTGCAACTGCGGCCAATCCTATCCAAACCTTCATGAGTCCCCCCAGCAATTAAACTGCACTTATACATCATCGTCGATTCAACGGCGGACGATGGACACAATACCTGCACTGCCTGCCGCTACCTTCAGATCGATTCGGCCGTGTTCCAGGTGGACCGGCGTGCTCATGGATGGCGTCCAATCACCACCACTCGTCACCTCCGAACCACCAAGTGTAATGCCGCTCTTCGCATCGATCGCAGGCCCGCGCAACCGCAGAAGCGTGGCATGTAAGTTCCCTGCCGGCAGCAATGGGTGATCCAACGACACATGAAAATCAATATCCGCGTCCGACTTATTCATTAGCGTCAACATTAACGATCCATCATCCTGGAGGGTGGCATAGGCCTTCGTCCGAGCAGGACTACTCCCGCTTTCAAGCGACAGCAGCCGGCCTTTGCCTGCTATTGAAAATGCCAGCATGCCATAGTATTCGGGTCGAGCAGTAAAGTGGCCATGTTCATCGTCACCAATCGGCGAATAGGAACTGATGAAGCCGAGTTGGTTCACACCTGTCTCCATATTCACGCCAGCGCAGTTATAACTCGCCAACGTAAACATGTAATCCAGTACCCACAATGCAGCCGCGAATGTATCGCTTACGCCAGGCCGACCGCCGCCCGAAAACGAATTCACTTCGCAGATCCGATACGGCACCTTGCTTTGTTCAGAGGCTTCTCTGAGCGTGTTCAACTCCCTGGAAAGCTTCGGATCAGCATCGAAAAGCTTGCTGATAGAGCTACCCGGATTCTGCCCTTCGCGATAGTAATGGTGGGTCAGCACAGCCAGATCACTTCCTTCATCTGCTGCAAAACGAGTTACCCAGTCAGTCGCTCCGGCGACGTCGGGCCCGGCAAATGGAATCCCCGGTAGCTCGGCGCGCAAAGCTGCTTTATTACGTCGGTAATCCGCCAGCCACTGGTCATAGGAATAGCCTGGCGGCCGATGGTTTTCATGCGTAAACAGGTCGGGCTCGTTGCCGATTTCGAACGCCATCAGATTCGTCCCGGCAGCTTCGCGCACTCGCTTCGCTTCAGCGATAGCATTTTCGATGGAACCGTTTCCCAGGTTCAGAGCCCAGATCAACTGCCAGCCGGTGCTCGTTAAAAATTCGCCGAGGTCCTTCAACCGCGCAACATTCAAGACCGTGCCATACGGACTGGATACTGCAGCAGCCTTGGCCGCATACCGCGAGTAGTCCGCCGTATTCCCTCCCACACGAATCACGCCATTGGTGCCAAGCGTTCGCACGAGCTTTACGTAGGACTTATTCGCAGCGCTCAAAAGACCGGGTCGTGCAACCGAAGATATCTCGTAGCCCAGTCCCATGAAGTGACTGGAAATAGCAGTGCGTTGCGCATCCGCGCGGACCCGGAACACGGCGGATGTCGACGTGACTTCCGAAGCTGCCGCTTGTGCGAGTACTGCCAAATCCGCAGCAACGAAGCCACCAGCTACCAGGGCACTTGTTCTTAGAAACCTTCGACGGTCCATGGCTATTCTGATGGCAAACTCCTCACTGGGCATACTCTACTTCGAAAGCGCAGAGCGAGTCATGCGTCTGTACCCTTATGCATAAACCCATTCAAGCTTCAGAACCGAAGCGCACCATGATCTTCGTATAGCGTTGCGGGTGGGCGCTCCACTCCTCCAGCATCGTCGCTGCCTCCTCCGGAGCAATGATCGCACTTACCGTTTCATCTACAGGAAATCTGCGGGCTTCGAGCATCTGGATCACCTGCCGGAAATCGTCAGGCAAAGCATTCCGGCTGCCAAGTATATCGAGCTCCTTCTGCACAAACAGCCGCGTTTCATACGAGACTGCTTCCTTTGCATACCCTATGTACACGACGCGCCCGGTGAAGGCCACCTCTTCAACCGCAGCGCGGAATGTAGCCGGCAGACCGATTGCTTCGATCATCACATCCGGTCCATGACCATCCGTGATCTCCTGCAGACGAGCATGCAGATCTTCGCGGCCGCTATGGATCAGGTGCGCTGCTCCAGCCAGCTCTGCGACCGCAAGCTTCTGATCGTCCATGTCGATCGCAATGGTCGTCGCTCCCCGGAATGCCGCCGCAGCGATCGCACCAAGGCCAATCCCACCGCAGCCAAATACGCCGACAATATCATCGGCATTGACCCGTCCACGTGCGGCCGCATGCGCACCAACAGTAAGCGGTTCCACCAGGCATAGCTGCTTCAGCGAGAGCTTCGCTGTATAAATTCGTTCAGGTGGAACAGAGATGTACTGCTGCATCGCACCGTCGCGCTGCACACCCATTGTCTGATTCCGCTGGCACGCGTTATTGCGGCCGCGACGGCAACTCGCGCAGCTGCCGCAACTCGTATAGGGCGAGACCGTCACCTTCGTCCCAACCGGCAAATCCGTCGTCCCTTTAACCACAGTTGCCGCGACTTCGTGGCCCGGGATGCGCGGGAAAGTCACCATGGCATTCCCCCCGCGAAAGGTAGACAGGTCGGTGCCGCACAAACCCACCAGCTCGACGCGTAACAACACTTCACCCTCACGCGGTTCAGTCAAGTCAGCAACATCAATCATCTTCCCGACTCCGGGCGCTTCTATCTGAAAAGCTCTCACGTCTTATTCCTCAATCTCGGTCAACTGCTCTTACAGCCCTGCACCGCGCTATGAACAACGCACCTCTTTCCAGCGCTACCGCACATGGCATATCGTTGCTGAAGTGACTAGCACATCGACATCCACTCACCTCAACCCCCGTCACCGCGTTGGCCTCTTCAGCATCGGACTGGATACCTACTGGGCCCAGTTCGATGGCCTGCTCGATCGCCTTCAAGGGTACAACGAGGAAGTAGCCAAGCGCCTGGAAGCGATGGGCGCGGAGGTCGTGAACCTTGGCATGATCGATACCGCCGAGAAGGCAGTCGCGGCTGGCCATGCTTTCCGCCAGAATGATGTCGACCTGATCTATCTCCACGTAGCCACCTACGCACTTTCGTCGACAGTTCTGCCAGTGGTTCGTCGCGCCGGAGTACCGGTCATCCTGTTGAATTTGTCGCCACTCGCAGCGATCGATTACCAGGCCTTCAACCAAGTGAAGGACCGCACAAGAATGACGGGCGAGTGGCTCGCGCATTGCCAGTCCTGCTCCGTACCCGAGATATCGAACGTCTTCAGGCGCTGCGGTATTCCCTATCACCAGGTCACAGGATTGATGGACCCCGCCGATAGTGCCTGGACGGAAATCGCAGATTGGTATGCCGCTTCAAGCGTCGCCTATCGCATGGAACATAACCGTCTCGGCGTGATGGGTCATTACTACAGCGGCATGCTCGACATCTATTCGGACCTCACCCTGCAGTCGTCTATCTTCGGCACACACATTGAAATCGTAGAGGTCGATGAACTTTCAGCTCTGCGCCGCGAAGTCTCGCAAGCCAGCATTGCCGATCGCGTGCAGCAGATGCGTGAAGTCCTTGATGTGCAACCGGACTGTTCAGTAGAAGAGCTGGAGCGCGCTGCCCAGACCTCGCTCGCCCTCGATCAGCTGGTCGAAAAACATCGGCTCGGCTCGCTCGCCTATTACTACATGGGCGTCGGCATTCCGGAGAATGAAAATACGATGAGTTCGATCATTGTCGGCAATAGTCTCCTTACCGGCCGCGGCATCCCGGTAGCCGGCGAACTCGAAATCAAGAACGCACAGGCCATGAAGATTCTCGACTGCTTCGGGGCTGGCGGCTCCTTCACCGAGTACTACGCGAACGATTTCAACGACGACGTCATCCTCATGGGACACGATGGACCGGGCCATCTCGCCATCGCCGACGGCAAGCCCAAGCTTCGACCGCTCGGCGTCTATCACGGAAAAGTTGGCCGTGGCCTCTCGATCGAAATGTCAGTGAAGCACGGAACGGTTACGCTGCTTTCGATCGCAGAAGATGGCAAGGGTTCTCTGAAGTTTGTCGTCGCCGAGGGTGAATCTGTCGCCGGTCCGATCCTTGAAATAGGTAATACAAACAGCCGCTATCGTTTTTCCATCGGCGCCCGTGGCTTTCTACAGGCATGGAACAACGAGGGAGCCGCGCACCATTGCGCAATCGGCATCGGCCACCAGGCCAGCAAGCTTGGAAAACTTGCTTCGCTGCTCGGCATCGCGTGCGTGCGCATCTGTTAGCGCCCTGATTTAGAAGCTCATCGCGAAAGAACCACTAATTTTGTGGCCGCTTCGTGTAGGCTGAACCTTCCTGTCATTATGTTGACTGCAGACATCTGCGTGTCATCGCGTTTACACATGCAGCCATTTCAACCACCAGGAGAACGAAAGAATGCCGAGGAACCAGAGAGTCAATCCGCGGATGCAGTTACGACAACTAGCCGTTGCTTGTACGCTTGCAGGGCTCGCGACAGCTGCTATCGCGCAGACACTTCCCGCTGCACAGCCAAAGCTCGCCCTCATGCCCTTGCCCAGTTCCATTACGCGAGGTGAAGGCGCACTTACTGTGACGCCGGCAGACGGCATGTCTTCGTTTACCTACGGCTATACAGGCACTCCCACTCCTCTGCTACAGGACGCTGTCAAGCGCGCCATCGTGCGCCTGGATCGCACCTGCGGCGGCGAATTGCGTCGCTACACCATCGATCATCCCACGCCCGCCTCGCCATCGCTTACCATCCAGGTCTCTGGCACAACTCCACCTGTGCAGACCATGAATGAAGATGAAAGCTACCAACTGAGCGTAACTCCGCAAGCAGCAAAGCTCACCGCTGCCAACGAGCTTGGTGCGATGCATGGACTTGAAACCCTTCTGCAACTCGCAATGGATGAACACGGTGCGTGCGTACTGCCCTCCGTCACCATCAACGACTCGCCGCGTTTTGCCTGGCGCGGTTTCATGCTGGATGTAAGTCGTCACTTCGAGCCGGTATCGTCAATCGAGCGTACCCTCGACGCCATGGCCGTGGCCAAGCTCAACGTCTTTCACTGGCACCTTAGCGATGACCAGGGCTTCCGCGCAGAGAGTAAGAAGTTTCCCAAATTGACCGAAACATCTTCCGAGGGTGAGTTCTATACCCAGGACGAAATGCGCGCAGTGGTGGCGTATGCACACGCTCGCGGAATCCGTGTCATACCGGAGTTTGATATGCCCGGCCATGGCACCAGCTGGGTGCTCGCTTATCCTGAATTGAGCCGCGAAGCACACATCACTCTCCTACCTGTCGTTTATGGCGAACCCACTGCCGTCCTCGATCCCACTAGTGAAGCTACTTATAAATTCGTCAATGCCCTCGTCGAAGAAATGGGCAGAATTTTTCCCGATGAATACTTTCATATCGGCGGCGATGAAGTAGAAGGCAAACAGTGGCTCGATAATCCGCGCGTCGCTGCGTTCATGAAGAAGAAGGGCTTCACCAAGGCGGATGAACTACAGGCCTACTTCAATCAGCGCCTCGAAGTGCTCCTCAAGAAGCACGACAAGAAGATGATCGGGTGGGATGAAATCCTGAATCCGGCTCTCCCGAAAACGATCCTCATTCAAAGCTGGCGCGGTGACGCTTCTCTAGCTGAAGGCGCGAGCCAGGGATACGCCGGCATCCTCTCTGCTCCGTATTACCTCGACGCACAGAAGACATCGGCGCAAATGTTTCTCGCCGATCCAATACCCGCAGACACGAAGTTGAATGCGGACCAGCAGAAGTTGATTTACGGCGGCGAAGTCGCGATGTGGGCCGAACAGATCAATCGTGAGACAGCGGATTCGCGCATCTGGCCGCGTACTATGGCCATCGCTGAGCGCTTCTGGTCGCCCCAGGGTGACCGTGACGTCACGGACATGTATCGTCGCCTGCGCATCAATTCGTTGAAGCTTGAAGATGTAGGCCTTCACCACATCAGCGGCCCAGACACACTTCGTCGCAGCCTGTTGCTCGAGCGCAATCCTGAGGCACTCGAAATACTTGCCTCGGTACTCGAGCCGGTCAGCTTCGGGGAACGCTCGCAGACTCAGCACACCAATGGCTACACGGCTATTGACCGCCTGGTCGATGCCACCATCGCCGATCCTCCATCGCGCCAGCAGATCGCCGGCGATGTCGATGCAATTACCGGCGACGTGACCGTGCCGACGGTGAAAGTAGAAGATGAAGACCTGCGCATTGACCTGAGTGGAGACGTTGCTGCCGGTCCTCTACCTCCGCGAGGAGTAGCCGAACAGCAACTACGCCAGCGATTCCTTTCGTGGCAGGCCGCCGAGCCGCGACTGCTTGAGGACGTCAGGAGAACGCCTCGTCTGAACGATGCCGGCCCACGCGTCGAACAACTCGGTGCGCTCGCTGAAGTAGGACTGTCCGCAATTACCTATCTCGAAACGCACACAACTCCACCAGCAGGATGGCAGGCCGCGCAGATGGCGATCATCGACTCCGCACGTCAGCCTTCGGCCCTGGTCCGCTTCACCTTCCTGCATTCATTAAGCAAGCTGGTCATCGCGGCAGCGCAGAACTAGTAGACAACAACTCCGTAGTCCGGATAGATCAGCGCGTGGCTGCAGATGTTGACGCAGCCACGCGCAGATTGCTTCAGATCGACTGGTTCAGCATTCGATTGAGCCGCTGTACGAATGTCGCCGGATCCTGAAGCGGTACGCCTTCCATCAACAGCGCCTGGTCGAGCAGCAGCCATGCTGCATCCTGCGTCGTCGCATCATCCGGACGCGCCAGCAGCTTCCTCACAATCTCATGATCGGGATTGATCTCAAGCGTAGGCTTTGACGCTGGCAATTCTTTCTGCCCCATCGCCCGCAGCATCTGTTGCATCTTCAACGAAGGCTCTTCTTCGTCAGACACAATGCACGATGGACTATCGGCGAGCCGCACCGAGGCACGTACATCCTTCACTCGATCTCCCAGGATAGTTTTGAGTTTATCGAGCAGCGGCTTCAGTTCTTCTGCCTTGTCCGGCTCAGCCTCATCTTTCAGGTCTTCGCTGGTTGCGGCCTTGTTCACGGCCTTTAGATCGATTTCGCCATACTTGTCGATCCCCGAGAAAACAATCTCGTCGATCTCATCATCGAGAATCAGCACTTCGAGATCCTTCTTCTTGTAAATCTCGAGCAGCGGCGATGTACGCAGCAACGATTCGGCCCCGCCCGTGATGTAGTAGATACTCTTCTGGCCCTCCTTCATGCGCGATTTCACATCAGCCAGGCTGGTCAATCCTTCTACCTTGGTCGACTTGAAGCGCACCAGTTCAAGCAGCGTCTCACGGTTTGCATAATCTCCATACAGCCCCTCTTTCAAAGGACGGTTGTACTGTTCGATGAACTTGAGATAAAGCTCCGGTTGGGTCGCCGAGACATTTTTCAACTCGGAAAGAATCTTCTTCACGCTGGCCGTGCGGATGCTGGTCAGCACGCGGTTCTGCTGCAGAATTTCCCGGCTCACATTCAGCGGAAGATCTTCGCTATCGATGATGCCTCGAATAAAACGCAGATACTGTGGCAGAAGCTCCTTGGCATCGTCCATGATAAAGACACGCTTCACGTAGAGCTTCACGCCACCCTTGTACTCTGCCTGGTAAAGATCGAGCGGCGCCTTCGCCGGCACGTAGAAGAGCGTGGTGTATTCGAGGCTACCCTCAGCCTTGGTATGGAACCAGAACAGCGGATCTTCCCAGTCCCCCGCGATCGACTTGTAGAGTTCTTTGTACTCTTCTTCAGTGATTTCACTCTTCGAGCGACGCCACAAGGCACTGGCAGCATTCACCTGCTCGGTAACGCGCTTCTTCTCTGACTTCTTATCGGCCTCATTCCATTCGCTCTTGTCATAGACCAGGAAAATGGGGAAAGCAATATGGTTGGAATATTTCTTGACGACTTCCTGCAGACGCCAGCTGTTGGCATACTGCGCGCCCTCTTCATTGAAGTGCAGCAGCACAGTCGTACCCGCAACCGCACGTTCCGCTGGTTGCAGATCGAAGCCGGTTTTGCCGTCACTGGTCCAGCGCCATGCCTGCTCCTCACCAGCCTTGCGGGAGACTACCTCTACCTTGTCGGCCACCATGAACGCGCTGTAGAAGCCCACGCCAAACTGGCCAATCAGGTTCGAATCTCTCTTCGCATCTCCTGAGAGCTGAGAAAGAAAGTTCTTTGTGCCCGAACGCGCGATCGTGCCCAGATGCGACACCAGATCTTCCTCGTTCATGCCGATCCCTGTATCACTGATGGAAAGAGTCTTCTTCTCTTCATCCAGTTCCAGGTCAATGCGCGGCTCAAACGGCAGCGACTTGTAAGCATCGTCTGTCAATGTCAGGTGACGCAGCTTGTCCAGCGCATCCGATGAGTTCGAGATCAGCTCGCGCAGAAAAATTTCTGGATGCGAGTAAAGGGAGTGGATAATCAGCTGCAGCAGCTGACTGACTTCGGTCTGAAATTCACGTTTTGCCATAGCACTTACTACTATAGAAGAAAGACACTCGGGAAGCAGTTCCGCCGCATGGCATTCGCATGAAGCTCAAACCCGATTCGAGCAGTCTTTGCGGACGGTTTACAAGCCTGACTGGCTGTATGACGCCGAGCACAAAGGGGAATGCATGAAAGCAGCATGGTATGAAAAACTTGGTCCGGCTCACGAAGTCCTGATCGTTGGAGAAATGCCCGACCCAGTTCCGGGCCCCGGTGAGCTTCGCATTCGCATCGTTGCGTCTGGCATCAACCCCGGAGACATCAAGAAGCGCGAAGATGTTTTTGGCTACGGCATGCCCTACCCGCGCGTCATTCCTCATAGCGACGGCGCTGGCCAGGTAGACCAGGTCGGGCCCGGGGTGTCTTCAGACTGGATAGGCAAATCAGTCTGGTGCTACGGCGCGCAGTCCTACAGACCCTTCGGCACGGCCGCGGAATATACCGTTGTGCCAGCAGCGCAGGTCGCTCCTCTGCCCGCAAACGTTTCGCCGGAGCAGGGAGCCTGTCTCGGCATTCCTGGTATCACTGCTCATCGCGCCGTCCATGTCGCAGGACCGGTCAGAGGCCGCACCGTGCTCGTGCAAGGGGCCGCTGGTTCAGTCGGGTTATGCGCAGTGCAGCTCGCACGCCATGCAGGCGCGCACGTCATTGGCACCATCCGCACACCAGCGGAAAAACAGACAGCCGAGCAGGCCGGGGCTCACGAAGTATTCATCAATGATGCTGATTTGGCAGCTCAGGTAAAGGCCGTCGCCCCCGATGGCATCGACCACATCGTCGAAGTGGCCTTCGCCGCAAATATCGAACGCGATGTGAATCTCCTCAAGTCGGGAGGATCAATCGCAACGTATGCCACCAATACTGCAACGCCGCCCATCCCTTTCTGGCCGCTCATTTTCAAAAATATAAGCCTGTTTTTTTTAGGCAGCGATGACTTCCCTGGAGAAGCGAAGGCGGCCGCGGCACTTGAAATCAACGCCGCCCTCGAAGCCGGCTGGTCAGGCTTCACCATCGGTCAGCAGCTTCCACTTTCGGAGATAGCCCGGGCCCACGAACTGACTGAGCATCCCGTGCAGCCAGGACGAGTCGTCGTCACTCTTTAGCCGGTACCAAGCGGAAGAGCCGACCCTGTCTCAATGTCATCTGGGCACCAGGCTGATCTGTTCTGACCGTGAATTGATGGCTGAAGACCTTGTCGTCTCACCATTGAGAAAATCAATCATGGGCCGCAACAAAGTCAGCTTTTGAGGCAAGCTTAAGCTTTAGGAAAGATTAGTAGATTCATGAGCACAGCAGCTTCGATCAGGCCAAAGAGATACAGCGACTGGCTCCTTTCTCATCCCGTCATCAGCTTCGCGGTCATTAGTTTTGTCTATGTTCTGATCCTCTATAGTAGAGCTTTGACTGCGGGCTTCTCGGCCTACGATGATCCCAATCAGATCACGCAGAATCCTTCGATCCATTCCATCAGGCAGAGCCTCACTTACTTCACTCATACCGTCCCCTTCACCAGCGATCTGCTCGGAGTCAAGAGTTCAATGTATCGCCCTCTTTACTGGCTCAGCCTGGCGATCGATGAGAAGGTGTGGGGGCTGCATGCCATCGGCTATCACCTGACCAACGTGGGACTTCATTGGCTGACTGGTCTTCTACTGTTCGTGCTGCTGCGCAAGCTGCGTATGCCTGTCCTCACTGCCGCGGGTTCTGTTCTGCTTTGGTACTCCATGCCGATCAATTCAGAGGCAGTCGTGTGGACGTCAGACCGTGCATATTGCCTGGCAGGTTTCTTCCTGATTCTGTCAGGACTAAGTGCACATGGTTATCTTGTCTCGCGCAAATGGCCAGCTCTTCTTTTCTATCTTCTCTGCTTCTTTGCAGCGATGCTGACCCATGAGGTCGGCATACTTACAGTTCCGCTAGTCCTTTTGATCGCCTGTGCGACTCCCTCAAGAAGCAGGCGATCGTCAACTGTGCTGGGAATCGCCTCGCTCGCACCGCTCATCGGCTTTCTTGTCCTGCGCAACTCTCTGCCCGATGCGACACCACTCACTCTCGGCAATCCGTGGCCTGCCGGACTCTACTTCGCTAAATATGTCAGCTGGATTTTCTTGCCCATCCACATGAGTGTCGAGCGATCATCGAGCACTCCTCCCGCAGGCTTTTCCATCCTTGCGCTCATTGCATGGTTGGGACTGGTCGCCTTCGGCTGGGTCGCAATGGCGCTGCGCCGCATAGCTCCGGGGTTAAGCGCAGGGATAGCATGGCTCCTGCTCGCGCTGCTTCCCTTCTGCGGTTTCACCATCATCTACCAGGGCATGGCGGAACGCTTTGCCTACTTCGCATCTGCAGGCGCAGCGATGATTGTGACGAGCTTCGCCGCAACCACTTACAGCATAATGAAACGATCAACCAATCGAAAAATCGTGCTCAACACTGCGTTGCTTGCTGCAATCGCGGCCTGGTCCATTTGGAGTGTCATTCGACTCTGGCATCGCGAAAATGTTTGGCATGACTCGATCGCTCTCTACCAAAGTTCGCTGCTCGCGACCCCGCAAAGCGCGAAGCTTTATCACAACCTGGGCGACGTCTACCTAAGCCGTGGCGACCTTGAAGAAGCGCGCGCAAGCTATAGCAGGGGCCTCGATATTTCTCCAGGGGACGCCGGGCTTGCGATCAATCTTGGGGTGACGCTCGATCGCAAGGGAGACGCTCTCGGCGCAGAGCAGGCGTTTATCCGTGCCATCCACATCAACCCACAGGAGGACACCGCTTACTGTGACCTGGGAGTGCTCATGTTCCAGCATGACCAGGCAGACAAGGCCGCACTCCTCTTTGTGAAAGCGATCAAGCTGAACCCGGCCGATCCAACTCCACTCTACGATCTGGCGGCTGTCTACCAAGCAAACGGCCGAAAGGATCTGGCAATTCAGCTCTACCGTCAGGTACTCGAAATGCTACCGGGAGACGAGGCTGCAACCGCCGATCTCCGTCAACTCGAGAAAGAGCCGGGACAACATAACGCAGCGCCGACCCAATAGCGACTGACTCTTAGAGGTGCCATAACCTTTGAGGCTCTTCCGCGGAAACTTGAACCAGTCGCCTGACAGTTTGGCCCGGCTCCTGACACAAAAGCCTGCAAGCTTCCGAGTACTCCAGAAGGCAGGCAGGCTTTCTCGTTCAGTCATTGTTGGTGTAGGTTCAGGGCTGAGCTGGAAGCGTGCTCAGGTAGTGCACCAGCGAGGTCAGATCGTCGCCCGTAATTTTCGTTGCGTAGGAAGGCATAGGATTAGGACTGCCGGCACTGGTCTTGGCAGGTGGATGAACAATCGTCGCCTCGATCTGCTCCGGTTTGAGCCGCGTGCCAACACCATTCAAGGACGGGCCGATCTCCCCACCCTCGGCTTCAATGCGATGGCAGGAAAGACAGCTGTTATCCGCAATGATGCTCTTCGCATCATGAGCGCCGGCGCCCGTTGCACTGGAAGAGTCCGCGACAGCCATTGCCGGAGCAGATGCACCCGCCGGAGCCGAAACGGCCATGCCCACAGGCGTCAGGCGGAAGAGGCCGCCGGGCTTTGAGTCCTCAACCATCCATAACGCTCCATCGGGCGCAACCTCTACATCGCGGACACGGTGGCCCACTTCCCATCGGTCAACCGCCGTCGCGCCCCCCATGCCGTCGAAGGTCACGCGGATGAGAGCCTTCGATGCCAGGCCGCTGATGATGGCCGACCCATCCCATTTTGGGAACATGGCGCCTTTGTAGAACATCAGGTTGCCCGGTGCGATGACGGGGACCCAGTAGATCACTGGTTTGGCCAGGTCAGGACGCGTATCAGGACTCGGTATGGGAACGCCGTTGTAGTTGTGTCCATAAGAAACGAGCGGCCAGCCATAGTTCTTGCCCGGCTCGATCAGGTTCAACTCATCGCCTCCGCGCGGACCATGTTCCAGCTCCCACAACCGTCCATCCGGCGAGAAAGCCAGGCCATAGGGTGTCCGGTGTCCGGTACTCCACGTCTCTGACGGCGTCAGGTTGGGACCGGGAAAGGTGTACGTCCGCACTACTTTAGCTGTCTTGGCTTTCTCCGTGTCCTCTGGAGGATCGATGATCGGCACGGTGGCCGTGCCGGTCTTGCCGGCCATGGGATTACCCGGGGCAGGCTTACCGTCAAGCGTCAGCCGCAGGATCTTGCCAACGGGCTGGTTGGGATCTTGCGCCGGCGTCATGCGTTGCCGGTCGCCGCTGCTGAGGAACAGGTACTTGCCATCCGGAGAGAAAGCCACTTCCGCACCGAACTGGCCACCCTTGCCGGGCGCGCCATCATGCCAGATGACTTTCAGTCCTTCCAGACTGGCCGTATCGTTTTCCAGCTTTAACTCGGCCCGTGCAAGCGCGAGACCCGATCCGCCTGGGCCCGGCTCGGAATAGGTCAGGTAGACGAAGTGGTCTTCCGCATAGTGCGGCGACAGGTACACACCCAGCATGCCGCCCTGCCCCTCCCACTTGACGGCGGGAATACCGGTGACCGGCGTTTTTGCTCCCTGCTGCGTGACCAGTTGCAGACCCCCAACCTTCTCGGTAATGAGCATCCGCCCGTCAGGCAGGAACGCAATCTTCCAGGGCAGACGCAACTTGGTGATCTCTGTGACGGTAAAGGGCAGGTTCGGATCGGGCTTCTGCTCACCTGCATTTACCTGCGCCAACGCGGCGCTCGAACTCACGGCCAGCAACAGCCCCGCGATCACTCCATGCTTCATCGTGTTTCCCCTCTGCTTCATCCTGTTTATTCCTTGACTATTCGATTGTCTTGACGCCCTGCCGGCATGTTCAACGCCAAAATCTGGTGGACAGTATTGCTCTCTGGATAGTGCGCGCCAGGCAGCGGCCATGTCGAGCCATGAGTCGGACTGGCATCCAAGGATCCCAGCCAGC
>CAXTNK010000054.1:361-5405 GCA_964245665.1 uncultured Acidobacteriaceae bacterium | reverse complement strand
CTGGACCCTTCCTGCGTACCCGTTGCACCCTCGGTCTGCGAGTCGGATGCATCAGGACAGATGACGGTTTGTCGGCATGTGCATGAAAAAGCTTGGTCTTGCATGCGCGTTCCTCATAGGCACTATTGCAAACGCCAATCCTCATCCCTGGCGGAATAGCCTGACAGAAGTGCTGCCATACTGATCGGAATTGAATACGGTCGCTGCTGTTCCAATCCTGGTTCCAATTCCGGCATCCAGCCGTCTCAGTGCGCCCGCTCTATCTGCTGAGTATGCAGCAGGCTGACGGGCACGTCATCACCTGATTCATCTCCATTCACCTCGCAATGGCACTGAGAGATTTTTCTCTGGCGAATTGCACTGCCTGGAGTTAGAACGGATGGACAGGCAAATGCCCTCGGTGAGGCAACAGAGCCAGCCTACGCGACACGAATCGGCGGAGGATCAGACAGGTATATGGTTTACGAATATGGCCTGTTCAGTCTCGGGAGTCTACCGCTCACCGGCTTCCAGCAGTTCGGTCGCCACACTGTGAACTAAAGAACCGAATGTAGCGTCAGCGATGAAACTTTCAGAGGCGCCTCAGTTTTCGGTCGTAACGCCTGGCCGGAAGACAAATGGCCGCGTTAAATTGCGAAACAGTCCAGAAGAGGAGCCCGTGGCAAGACCAGAGCAGTGGGCGAGAGTCAAGGAGATCGTCGGCGCAGCCCTTGAGTGTGAACCTGACAGTCTGCATACCTATCTTGACGAAGCGTGTTCCGATGACGAGCAGTTGCGCGCCGAGGTCGATTCCCTCATCGCTGCCTACAGGCAGCCACATGGTTTGGCCACGCAAAGTTGGAGCGAGGAATTAATCGACGCCCCGGAAGTCTCTAACGAGATCGGACCCTACCGGCTGGAAAAGAGAATCGGCTTCGGCGGGATGGGCGAGGTATGGCTTGCCGAACAGACGAGGCCTGTACACCGCAAAGTCGCGTTGAAGTTGATTCGTGCCGGTCTTTATGACCCGCAGGTCACACAGAGATTCCTGGCTGAACGTCAATCGCTCGCCTTGATGAATCATCCTGCCATCGCGAAGGTCTTCGATGCAGGCGCAACGGACCAGGGACAGCCCTACCTGGTCATGGAATACGTCGAGGGCCTTCCGATCACAAACTATTGCGACAGTAAGGGACTCTCGGTTAAAGAGCGACTGAAACTCTTCCAGGATGTATGCGAAGGGGTGCAGCATGCGCACGAAAAGGCGATTATTCATCGTGATTTGAAACCTTCGAACATTCTTATCACCGAGGTTGACGGCAAGCCTACACCAAGGATCATCGACTTCGGCATCGCGAAGGCGATTTCATCGGGGCTTGATCGCGAAGGCATGTTGACGCAGATCGGCTCCGTGCTGGGTACTCTGGGCTATATGAGTCCGGAGCAGGCTGATTCGGACGGCCACGATATAGATACCCGCAGCGACGTGTATTCACTCGGTGTCGTGCTCTATGAACTGCTTGTAGGTGTGTTGCCACTGGATCCGAACCAGTTGTCCTATTACGAGGTACTGCGACAACTGCGCGAGACCGACACGCCGCGTCCAAGCACCAGAGTACGTGCGCTTGGCGATAGCCACTCATCTGCGTCGAAGCGCGGCACGCAGATGAAAGCTCTTATTCGGCAATTGCGAGGCGATGCGGATTCGATCGTGCTGATGGCGCTTGAGAAAGACAGAGCACGACGTTATTCCTCGCCTGCTGCGCTGTCTACGGACATTGAGCACTATCTGCGCAATGAACCCGTGATCGCCCACTCGGCGACCCTCAGCTACCGTGCGCGTAAGTATATTCGTCGAAACCGGCTGGGTGTTCTGGTCGCACTTGTGGCCATGCTGCTGCTGGTCGGCTTTGCTGTCGCGCAGGCATTACAGCTGAGAAATGTTCGACGGCAGCGCGATCGCGCCGATCGCATCGCCGACTTTATGAAAGAGATGTTCAAGGTGAATAACCCGAGTGAGTCGCGAGGAAACACCGTGACTGCGCGGGAGATTCTCGATAAATCGGCAACGCAGGTCGAACGAGGTTCGGGGCTCGATGTGAGCGTTCAGTCCGAGTTGATGGAGGTAATGGCAGAAACCTACCTGGGACTGGGATTGAATGAGCGTGCCCGCGCGCTGGCTGAGCATACGCTCGAACTTCGGCGCGCGTCCTTTGGTGAAAGAGATCCGAGTACGCTCGCCTCAATGAAGTTACTCGGATCGATTTTGTATAAAGAAGGTCGCGATCGGGACGCCGAACCGATGCTGCGCAAGACGGTCGACCTGCAAAGTCGCGTTCTTGGAAAGCAGGACTCTGCAACGCTTGACACCGAAGACGCTCTCGCCACCCTGCTCAACCACCGCGCTAGATTTGTAGAAGCGGAGCAGTTGGAAAGGAGTGCGATCGCCATAGAAACACGCAAAGGCAGTTCTGAGAAACGTGCACTGTTTCGGTCAATGAACGGGCTCGGCGCAGCTTTGCGGGGACAGAACCGCTTTGATGAAGCTGAGAAAGTTTTTCGGCAGTTGCTTGAAGATGAACGATCCACCCTGGGCGCGGATCACCCCGATACCTTGTTGACCCAGACAAGGCTGGCCATGATGTTGCACATGGAGGGGCGTGAAGATGAAGGCGAAGATCTCTACCGTAAAACACTCGCGGATCAACGCCGAGTCCTCGGAACCGATCATCCGGACACCGCGAATACCATCACGCAGCTTGCCAATGCACTGGAAATTGCAACGCCGCGGGAGGCGGAAGCGGAAGCGCTCTACCGGGAGGCCCTCGCGATACAGTTGCGTATCAACGGACCGGATAGTCTCTACGTCACGCGGAACCAGGAGGGTCTGGCGAACGTGCTCACTGATGAACATCGCTACGCCGACGCCGAGCCCATTCTTCGACAGGTGATTGAGACGCGAAAGAAGATCCTGGGGCCAGAACATACAGATGTGCTGCTGGCGCAGTACAACCTGGCGGACGTATTGCTTGAAGAAAAGAAAGTTGCCGAGGCGGAGCAACTCGCCCGCAAAACACTCGAACAACAAACTCGTGTGCTTGATCCGAACGATCTCGACATTCCTATCACCAGTAACTTGGTGGCCAGAATACTTCTTGTTGAAGATCGGCCGCAGCAGGCTGAGGAGTTTGCAAGGAGGGCCTTCGATACGCAGCTTCGCCTGTTGGGTCCACAGCATTTCAGAACGCACGAGGATCTCTACGCTCTCGTTAAGGTACTGGTCATTCTCCATCGCGAGAAAGAGGCTCAGCTCTTGTACAGAGCCACGATCGATAGGATACGTCCGCATCCTGCAGCAAATAAGTTAAAAACCTGGGACATTATGGCACGCGTGGCTGCGCTTACAGGCTATCCCGATGATGCGTTTGACTATCTCAATAAAGCAGTGCAAACCGGCTTGATCGATACGAATGATTTGCGCACGGATGAGGATCTCGAGACGCTTCGCAAGGATCCTCGATTTGAGCAACTAGTCATCGCCTCACAGAATCAGGCACGCAAGAGCTGAACCCAATCGCCGCCCTCAGATGCCATCTTCTTCGCTCCTGACGGCGATCGCTTCCGGCGATTCTCGAAACCATCTGAAAACATCTTGCTCGACATATCCTTTCCTTGTTCCGCAATGCTTGAACTTCGTTTAAGAAGCGCTCGGCCACAACATCGTCACCTGCGAAAAACCTTTTCCAGCCCTACCCATAAAGTAAATTCAAAGACCTTAGCAGGTCACATCCATTTGGTGGCAGCCACATCGATCAACTCTCAAGTCCCTGCTATTCCACGATCGTTATATAGAGAAGTAGCGGATCTTCCCATTGAAAGTCCATGTCACTGTAGCGCCGATCGCGTCAAGGTTGCAGTTGCTGCCGCTCACCAGCTTGACACCCGGCCAGTGGTTCTTCGCACCCACCTGGTTGTGCAACAGGAGCGGCGCACTGCCATTGTTACTTATTGACACACTAGCCGCTCCATTATTATCGAAATCGCCAAGTGCCAGCCCGCGTGCCGCCCTCTGCATCTGGAATGCCTGACCAGCCTCGCGGCTCACATCCACTAAAGTCTTGCCGCGTTGTGGAACAGCAGCAATGGTTCCTTCCAGGTGGCATCGGGTGAATATTGATCAACGGCTTCTACCAGGCGCCTCCAGTGCTTTCATCCTCAGAAAGCGTTACTCTCCGTCTCCTGGAGTAGGGGATTGCGCCAGGGGAAAGCTTCCAGGTTGAGATGTCCGCTTCTAGATGGAAGGAAGTCGACTGGGCAGCCGGCAGCCTCAGGGTCACTCATGCGCTGCCGTGAGTGAAAGGTAAAGGTCGGCGACTCGAAGAACTCAAGAGCGATCAGGCTGTGAGACTTTGCATCTCCCCCGAGCCTGCGTCTCCGCTTTGCTTCGCCAGTAGGAGCGTCAAAGCCGTGCGCGTAAGTGGGCAAGCCGAAGGCCGGTCATGTTAATTAAGCCAGCTAAATTCTTCCGAATGTTGGTGCCCGGAGGGGGACTTGAACCCCCACTCCTGTAAAGGTGATGGATTTTAAGTTGCCTATCGCAACATCCATGGTCTAGTACCGCGTATTGTTTTGTTGTACTTACGCGGTGCTAATGTCCATAGATTCCATGGAAACATGCCAGAATCCATCCCCGTTCCCACCAAATCTCCCACCAGATTCGAACCGTATTTGCGGGGTCGTGGCGCACCACTAAGGCAACGTCCGCTCCTACGGGTCAGTTTAGCTCCTAAAATCAAAAAAACTATTTGCTCTTGCCATGTAGCGAGTAGCGCGCTACATTAGCCGCATGCCCTCGAAGCTGCTGGTACCCCATTCAATCCGACTCAACGAAGAGGATACTGAAATCCTCGAGACGCTTCGAAGGAAGTTAGGTTTTGGCACCACGGCAATCATCCGGCTAGGGCTTCGCCGCCTTTACGAGCTGGAAATGGGGAGCAAGAAGTAGGCGCAAGCTGAGAAGCTTGCTAAATACAAAGCGCGTCTCGAAGGTGCTGGACACACCCAC
>CAXTNK010000054.1:0-219 GCA_964245665.1 uncultured Acidobacteriaceae bacterium | reverse complement strand
GTCGCTCAAGGGAGGAGCAACCATGGCTACCAAAAGCCTATCAGCAGTCTTGCGTTTCAAAAAGCACCCTACTGTCACTCGATCAACGGTGAGCTGTCCATTGGCTACCTAGCCGACAATCCGCTAAATCCCTTCGTCGTCATCTCTGACCAAAGCGGCCGCCCCATTGCGCGCACTATGGGCTTGACCCTTGATCAAGCTGCAGGCTTTGCCGACCAG
>CAXTNK010000053.1:26278-31554 GCA_964245665.1 uncultured Acidobacteriaceae bacterium | reverse complement strand
CTCCTATATAACAGTGGTCGCCCCTGGTGTCGCTACTCGATAGGCCGGCGGTCTAGAAACGCCACCACTGCCGGTGGATATTGCGCACCTCTGACCAAAAATATTGAGAAGAATAGCCGGAACAAGACTGAGACTATACACGGCATATATAAATTCTCCGCCCAGTACCGCGTATAAGCAAAGGCCCACTGCTATCAAAGCCTGTGGCAACAACTCTGCCCAGTACCTTGAGCGCCATAAGATGACTGGCAACATAGAGAGCAGAAGCACCACACCCTGCGGCTTGAAAAACTTTGTGGCCATGGGAACGGCAGTCTTTCGAGTTGCCTGGTAGGACATATGAGAGCGGAACAACCCAAGATGCGAAAAAATATGGCCAAATTCCAACGCCAGAGCGGAGGCAACCATGAAGCACACAATAAGATCGAGCGTCATGATACGAATTGGACTTCTGGCACGTGTTAACCAGACAGACACACTATATCCGACGGCGGCGATCATAGCTGCAGGGTGGAATAAGAGCGTAGCGAATAGTATTGAAGCGGCTGCGACATAATATTTGTTTGCATGGAGTACAAAGGCAACTGCAATCAAAAGAAAAACAGGTGCTTCCATCCTGACCATGTTTGAAGCAAGAATCGTAGGGGGTGAAATAAGGATAAGAGTCGATACCACTCCA
Organism: uncultured Acidobacteriaceae bacterium; assembly: GCA_964245665.1. Lineage (GTDB taxonomy): Bacteria > Acidobacteriota > Terriglobia > Terriglobales > Acidobacteriaceae. Next base: position 30,875 of record CAXTNK010000053.1, on the reverse strand, counting down.
AAAATTGCAGAGCGACTTAGTTCTTTAAAGGCAAAGGCGAATAAGGTGACCCCTGACGCTACCATCAGTTCGCATGCCAGACGCGCTGTTTCTATTGAGTGGCCAAACAATTTTAAGATGCATCCAAAGAGTATCGTGAACCCGTCCGGTACCCAGAAAATCCCATTCGGAGCATTGAGATTTTCCGGTTTGAGCGAAGCATGTTCAGCCCACCAGAGTGCGGGGAAGAAAAATCGGGCTTCGTCATTCCATGGAAATGGGAACGTGAATCGATTGAGATAGGCGAAACTAAACACGGTGACACCCGCTAGCAGGGCGAAAATTGAATACCAGTGACGCCTTATCATTGCCGCACCTGTTCAACTTTCGGGATCAGTTTGAATCCGAATAAACCGAACTGCAAAGTACCGTTTGATGAGCCTGCCTTGAGGTGCATACGGTCATCGATAAGCATGCTTCTTGAGCGGAGTTGCGCCGCGGTGAACGGCGTAACGACCGTCTCGCGGATAACCTGGCAGTCACCTATTTTTTCATCAGCGATGGACAGGTAAGGAGTCGCGATGTCTTCATCATCGAAGAGCACCGGGCCCGAACATTTCTTCCGAATCGTGTTGGACATTTCAGTTACCATCGCCTGGAAATCATTTCGGTCTCTGGTTCGAGTACTGGAAAATATTTGCATTCCACCTACTCTCGAAGCGCCCAGCCATAGTCCGACCGCATAGATAATTCCAATACAAATGAGGACGTAGGCTCTTGGAGCCTTTTTTTGCGCTTGCGCCAAGTCCCTTAACTCATGCATGGATAAGCTCATGTTCTAACATAGATAGGCTCATGTTCTAAGTTTATGCGATGGTCGGAAGTGGAGAACCAGATAGACCGCATCGGATCAGCCGACAGAGTTCGAAAGCCTGTGACATCTGCGAGAAGCTACAAAAAGGCCCACGCTTTCATTAGAGCATTCCTACCTGAAAGTGGATGGAGTGTGCCTTTTTATACAAGAAAGGAACACCTTAGAAACCAGGAAAATTGTGACCTTTCCCTTACTTCGTTGGAATAAGATTCTGCTTGCGAATCGCCTCTCCAACCAGCAGCGAGCCTCCATCAAGCAGGTGTGATTGATCCCACTGCAGCGGGACATCTGGAGCACTCCACTCCATGCAGCGCAAGCTTGGGCAAAATGTCTGGAGGTACGAGAAGTATTCTACCTTCCACTCGTGGCTGGCGCGATCTTCCATGGTGCGGTCAAGGTCGTCGTAAGTAAGAATCCGGTGTTCTGCTGCCAGTTGAAAATTGCCACTTTTGACCTCTTCAGATAAGAGCCTCCGTAAAGGTGCGTCGTAGTGCATGATTGGTCCGATCAAGAGTACGTGCTGATGCATAGACGCAAGCGTCTCGAGGGCAGCTGAGAGTCGGGGCAAATCGTATATCTGCCAATTCGCAGAGAGGATTATCCCGTCCAGATGGTGGTGAGGCAGATATTCGCGGTAGAGCTTCTCTACTGATTTGGTGCAAATTGGATTTTCTCCATAGTGCCCGATGGGCATGGGCTTACATCCATGGATAGTCCACTGCATGATATTGACCGATGGAAAGGCCGCGCTGAGCCCAAATGCCAGATGAGCAGCATGACTGTCACCCAGGAGCAGCCAGTTAGGCTTAGACGTACTCTCATGAAGACAATCTGCAGCGTCATATTGCTCCATTGCCGCAACGAAACAGGTCCCCTCGCGATAGTGGGCGGTCTTCTCATTGTATGATTCGATCTTGACGACCCGGGGGTCAAAGCGCTGCGGAAGCCCGTCTGCCTGCAGTGCAACAATTCCAGCGCCGATGAGTATCAACGATGCGAGAGCATATCCAGCAAAGAGCGTCCCTCTCCCCGGACGAAGCCGGCCGAAACGAACAGGTTGTTCTACAAATTTCCACGATAGGTAACCCAGTAGCAGAGAGACCGCGAGAAGTGTAGTGTCGCGTTCGACGGTGATTGCCTGGGGAAGGCTTAAAAATGGAAGAAAGCGAACCAGGCCGCCTTCGAACGCCAGATTCGGAGCATACGATTGAAAAATGATAAGAGGCAAATGCCAGAGGTAAAGCGAATAGGAGATAAGGCCTACCCCGACTAGAGGTTTAATCGAAAGCAGTCTACTTGTAAGCGTGAGCGACCCCTCGCCGGCAGCGATAATAGCGGCCGCGCCCAAACAGGGAATAAGAGCAGCAACACCGGGGAACGTCCAGTTGGCTGGAAAATGGCACACAAGAGTGAGTATGGCAACGAGACCAAGGCCGGAGAGTAACTCCCTGACCACGCGCCTCTTTGGCAATGGCAGAAGTCGCAATGCCAGGATGCTACCGACTAACATCTCCCATGCTCGCTGTGGTAGCAGGTAAAAGGCGGCACTCTGATGTTGGTGCACGGTGAGAGCGGAAGCGACAAACGAGGCGGCAGTGACACACAGTAAGCCAGCCCGCATAAATCTCCACTGATGCCTTCGCAACAACATCAGGAGGAGAGGAAGCACGACATAAAACTGTTCCTCCGTTGCCAGCGACCAGGTGTGTAAAAGCGGCTTATCCGAGATCTCGAAGTAATTAGTGTGCAGCCAGAAATAAATGTTTGATACAGAAGTGACTGCAGTAACAAGCGTCCACGCAAAGTCACGCAGTTCCGAAGGCAGAAGAAACAGGTAAGCGAAAACACTTGCAATGCCCATCATTACAAATGCAGCAGGACAAATTCTGCGTATGCGGCGTTCGTAGAAACGGGTAATAGAGAACGTCCCGGCCTTCATTTCTGCAAAGATGTGCTGGGATAACAGATATCCAGAGATAACGAAGAAAATATCAACGCCGATGAAGCCGCCCGGGGTGTAGCGAAGACTAAGGTGGAAAAGTACTACCGGAATAATAGCAATGGCTCGCAGACCATCAATGTCTCGGCGGTAACCCTGTGTCTTCTGCATGCAGTTGTGCGTAACTCCGTTCTGATCCTAATCAGCATCAACTCATCCGACTACATCTGCCGGCGCGTCGAAATTGAGCATAGCCATTCTTTCCGCTTTGTGTGCAAAACGCTGAACACAATAATCACTTGAAGGTATGCTTGCTCACTGGCCTTAGACTGCAAGAGTGATGTATGTTAAATCCAGTATGCTTGAAATTCTGACGCAAGTTTAATAATTCAACCGCGAACAACATGGCCACGATGAATGCTCTTCCGAACTCTCTAGACGAACTACTGTTGAAGCGGAGGGGCATCCGGCGCCGCCTCTTGTCGCTCGATGGGTTGACTCCAATCAGGATCGCGATCCTTGGCGGGACAACGACGAACGAACTTGTGGACCTATTCGAGATTCTTCTACTCGAAAGAGGCTTCAAACCTGAATTCTATCAGTCGGAATTTGGCCGATACTACGAAGATGCGGTCCTCGATCCAGCATCGATCGCCGTTTTCAAGCCGGATATCGTTTACATTCATACCTGTTCGCTGAACCTAAGAGGAGTGCCGCCCGTTTCCTGTTCCGAGGAAGACCTGCCAACTTATGTCGATGGCGAGATGAGCCGCTTTCAAGCGATCTGGCAATCCCTCGAAAAGAATGTAGGATCCCAGATCATTCAGAACAACTTTGAATTTCCCAGCTATGCAGTTCTGGGAAACCTTGATTCTGTAAGCCCGGGTGGGCAAACAAGGTTCATCCTCGAAATGAATCGAAGGATGGCAAGTGCAGCGGCGCTGAATCCTAAGCTCCTTATCCAGGATCTACAAGCGATCGCCGCACAATTGGGCACACGAAACTGGTTTGATCCTGAGCGCTGGTTTAGCTATAAGCTAGCTACTTCGGTAGAAGGATCCTATGCGATAGCCCAGTCGCTCACTGCAATGGTGAGCGCAATTTACGGACGCAGTCGGAAAGTCTTAGTGCTCGATTTGGACAACACTCTTTGGGGCGGCGTGATCGGTGACGATGGCGCAGATAAGATTGTTATCGGTCGGGAGACTCCGCTAGCCGAAGCCTTTACCTCATTTCAGGAATACTGTCTACGGTTGCGAGCGCGCGGTATCCTGCTCGCTGTCTGCTCCAAAAATAATGAAGACGTAGCGAAATCGGGCTTTTTGCATCCAGACTCTATTTTAAAGCAGGAGCATTTTTCTGCTTTCCGGGCCAACTGGGAGCCTAAGCACGAGAACATTTTACAGATAGCCAAGGCGTTGAACCTGGGTGTCGACAGCCTTGTATTCGTAGATGACAACCCCGCAGAGCGGGCAATTGTTCGTGCACAGTTGCCGGCCGTAGCGGTGCCTGAAGTCGGCAGCGATGCAGCAAACTTCGCAAAAATCATAGATGCTTCGCGTCTCTTCGAGCCCGTTTCACTTGGAGCAGAGGATCTAAAACGAGCAAAGCTCTACGAAGAAAATGCGAAACGATCTCAGCTACAGCAAGAGTTCTCAAATTATGGAGAATATCTTGACTCGCTTGAAATGAAAGCCGAGATTGACAGCTTTAATTCAACGTATGTCGAACGGATAGCCCAACTCACAAACAAAACGAACCAATTTAATCTGACGACTCGGCGATATACGGAGATGGAGATTCGA
>CAXTNK010000053.1:0-26268 GCA_964245665.1 uncultured Acidobacteriaceae bacterium | reverse complement strand
TTATGGAAGGTTGACCGACCGGTTCGGAGACAACGGCCTGATCTCGGTTGTGTTGGGCCACATTAAGGGCAACAAGCTTCACTTGGATCTGTGGCTGATGAGCTGTCGAGTACTGAAGCGTGATATGGAGTTCGCCATGCTCGACTGCTTGGTCGAGCGAGCCAGAATGGCATCAGTCACGGAAATTATAGGGTATTACATCCCTAGCGCGAAAAATGGGATGGTCGCAGATCATTATGAGAAGCTTGGCTTCACCTTCCAGTCAGATACTGAGACCCCACGATCGACGGAGTGGAGGCTCGATGTGTCCAGCTATGAAACTCGCAATAAGCATATATCAATAGGGAAAGAACATAATGTATAGCCTTCTGCCGGACCTTGAAGCAATTTTTCGCGATGTTTTCGACGATCAGGATCTGGTCATCACTCCCGAGTCTAATGCGGCGACAGTTGAGGATTGGGATTCATTAGCGCACGTCAACCTGGTGACTGCCATAGAGAAGAAATACAAAATCAAGTTTGGTTTGGCAGAATTACAGACCTTGAAGAACGTAGGCGATATGATCCACATGATTGAAGTGAAGCTCGCTGCCAAGAACTGAGAACCGATCGCCTCTTTGGCAGCTCTAAATAAGTGTATTAAAACTGAAAATACAAAAACTTCGCGTTGGCGTTTAACATCACTATGCAGATAAAAAACAGCGCGCTAAGTGAGAGGCTCCATAACATCGAGGGACTCCACATCAATCTTGGCAGCAGGCTTGGATGTCTTACTTCATCTCGTCCTATTTGACCCAGTAATTCTTGTGTATTCGGCATTGCCCAGAGAATAAAGAAGCAAAATGCGATCGTCACGGCTGCTTGGCGCGGATCTCGCAGGAATGATGAGTCTTTGCCAATATCCTGCACCCATGTATTTCCTATAAATGATGGTCCCATCCCATGCAGGCCCGTCATAGAAGCCAAGACGTATAAGGCGTCTTTAACTCCATTTGCCCGAAAGAAAACTTGACCTATCAGCACGGCAAAGAAAGTAATCAGAACCGATAAAGGTTTTGGCAATTTGTTGTGAAGTTTGTGTCCCTTCGGCGTAAACAGGCGCCAGGCATGATTCACAATCAGATAAACTCCATGGATCACTCCGAACAAAATGAATTGCATTCCAGCACCATGCCAAATTCCCGCTATGAACATCGTTGTTATGAGCGGAAAGGCGACCATCGGTATAAATCCCTCGATAGATGCTTGAGCTTTTCGAGATACTTTCTTTCCCGCATCCATGCGGCGACTATTTACGCTGCGCAGAATAGGGGTATATAGATACTCGGCGAGATAACGTGAAAGCGTCATGTGCCAGCGGGACCAGAAGACGATAATACTGGGTGACTTATACGGAGAGTCGAAGTTCAAAGGAAACTTTATCGAAAACATCCGTGCTAACCCCAGGGCCATATCTGAATACCCTGAGAAGTCAAAATAAAGCTGCACCGCGTAACACAGAGTGCCTAGCCAAGTTGCCGTAAACCCGAAAGCGGTGGCGTGGTCATAGAGAGCATCGGAAAGCGGAGCGACCCGATCAGCAATCAGTACTTTCTTCGTCAGGCCCATCACAAACCATGACAGACCGATCGTCAGATCAGGCGCTTTCAATCCGCCGATCCGTCCCGGTTCCAACTGAGGCATAATCTCCCGAGGATGGATAATCGGTCCAGCTATCAGGTGAGGGAAGAATGTTACAAACACGGTATATGTCAGCAGATCCTGCTTCTTGGCAACATCCTGACGCAGATCGATCAGGTACGCTATCTGCGTGAAGGTAAAGAACGAAATCCCTAGCGGCAGCAAGATGTTCCCGAAGCTATGACTAATCAAACCCTCACGAGTAAAGAAGCCAAGCAGAGGAAAAACGTATTTGAACCACGCGAGCAAAAGCAGGTTCGAGGTGATGGCTATCACTAGCCAGCGACTGCGCTTATCACTTTTTTCGTTTCCGACTAACTGCGAGAAAGAATAATTAAGCAAAATCGAGAGCGCAAGTAGAACTAGGTACTTAGGATTCCAATATCCGTAAAAGAATAAGGAAGTTAGGGCTAGCCAAGTCAACAAGGCCCTGCGCCCTACAAAGCTAAGCAGCTGGTAGCCAAGCAAGCTCGCTGGCAGGAAAAGAAAGATGAAGGTGCCCGAGGAAAATAACATGAAAACCTTGTCCTATGAGGTCGGGGTAAGTCGTTGAAGAATCTGGTCGGCTACCATATTTGATATGGGGACCGAACCGGGAATTTTTACATGCCGACCACCGACATAGTAGTCGCTTACCGGGAGTGTTTTGATAGAATCATCGACCACGCCACTCAATTCGTGCTGAAAGTACGATACATCTGGATCACACTCAGGCAGATACATGGCGTCGACCAGAACAATGGTCCCCTGCGTCCCGTATTCGGATCGCAATCCGGTCACCCACTCCTTGTCTGGATGGTCCGCGTGCGAACCATAGGTGCAGCCGAGTAGTGGCTTCGCGCCCGCATCTATCTGCCCCATTGGTCTGTATTGAAAATGCTTTCCCTTCGATTTTGGGGGCTTAGAGAACACGCTTTCGATCGCAACCAACATTCCATGCTCGGCCCAAGAAAAAACGTCCTCAGGATGGCGCATAAGCACCACCAGGCTAGTGAAGCGATGAGGTTGTCGCAGACGATAAGTTACAGCTTCGAATTTTGTGATCACAGGGTCGCTGCGCAACGCCTGCGGGTTCATCCCTTCAGGTGTATAGAAGAACAAGATAAATTGCGGCCGCTTGTTTTTCTGCAGATATTGATCGAGGATCAGCGTTCCATTGATTATGGTTTCACCTTCGATGTCGGCGATATTGCATGCAGTAAGTCCGGTCCTCCGTTGGATTATCTCGGGATTGATTGCGTACATAGCAGTCGAGTCGCCATAGATAACGACCTGACAATCAGCATTTCGAACGTCAGCTCCCGATCCGGTGTTCATCAGATACGGAAACGAGGCACCGGCTTTACGCAGAAACCAATTAGTCGGCACAATCAGCAAAGCAAATAACAGCACTGCGAGCGGTGCACTGACAATAGGTAGGAGATATATCCACAACCTCGTTCCGCTGCCAGAGGTCTCAAGGATGTTTGCTTTCGCCGTCAGCTTCTCGCCATTCGGTCTAACAGTGCTATCCAGCATATTTACGATGCGAGCCTTTAGGAGATGGAGTTGAACCAAGTGGCAGCTTATCGTATGTAGCCAGACACTGCGTACCGCATGCATGCAGTGCCTGAGGGCTTGAATTGTGGAATTAATTCAAGAGAAGCTTTTATGCTGTTCTCACTATCCTTGTGCGCCGGGTCGCCTTCTTTGCAATGCCATTGTCTTGCAGAGCCAGAAGCTAATCACGACGTTGCGAAGGCTGCCCTCGGATTGTAGTAAATAGCGGCCACCGTAAAAGTTTAGCTTCTCTTTAAAACTTTGGTTAAATTGCGCATGATGAACGGTGGTAGAGTCTCACGTGCGATACGCCTGCCGAGCGGGCCTTTAGTCTGATACACAGGGGGGGCGTAAATTGAATTGTGCCCGAGAAATTTGTTTCCTACAGAGTGGAAATAGATCTGGAAGGAGTGGCGTCGCACGCCAAGACCGTCTGTTACGGGTCGCACCGCATGGAAATTCTTGTCTCCGATCTCAAACAAAACAGTCCTGTTGAAGACTGGTTCGATTACTCTCTCGCATTTGGTTCCATTCTGATCCCAAAGCTCGAGTTGGCCACCGTATTCGGTCTTCCAATTCTTGTTGAGGTAGATAAGCATCGCAAGTCTACGCTCAAGTCCAGAATGCTGATCGACATTTCGGTCAGCATGAACGTCAAACCTGCCACCTTCCGGGACGACGGCGTATCCGGCGCCACTCAGATATGGATCGGGGAGCAGTGGTCGAACTCCGGTAATCTCTGAAAGGAAATATAGGAAACCTGCAGAGTGCAGAACGGCGGCGAACTGAAAGGCATGATCTCCGAGATCGACGGCTGAGCGCAGGTTAGACTTGACGAGCCTGTCATGGCGTTCGTGGACCCACTTGTCGCTGTTCAATGGCGGCAGCTCATTGAGCAACGCGTCCAATGTTTCCGAAGGAAATACATCATCGAGCACGAGGTGGGGGTACGGAGCTGCTGTTTTAAAAATGTCCTGCAGTTCTTCAACGCTCTTGGTGAGCTTTAACTGCAAACGCAGGTACGACAGGACAGTGGTTGTTCTATCTTCGCTCGCCGTTTTCATAGATGAGTCTCCAGAGCTTGATTGTAAGCTTTGTTGCTCTAAATGAGGAAGACTTTTAAGTCAAACGCTAACCCAAGGCTAATAATTTTGACCATCCATAGTCACCTTAGTAACGTTGAAAATACGTTCAGGACGGGCCAAAAACAAAAGGTGAAACCTGGTAGCAGCCTACGCTCTTGATGCTTCCTGGAGCAGACATAAAGGAGAGGTCAAACTGACGGGATGTAGGCACCGTCACTCTCGCGCTACTGTCCTTACACCGGATTCTAAATTCTCGAGATTTAAGAAGGACTAGCTGCTTATAGACTCGACGATCATAGTACTAACCTGCTGCCACGTCAGAAGTTTGGCCGGTTCGCTTGGCTTCAGCCCTCCAGCAAAACTCTTCCTGAGCGCCACATCGAAACTTTCGGGATCATTCGGATCAAAGATATTTTCCGGCTCGATTATCTCCGATGCACAACCAGCATATTTTGAGCATAAAACAGTAGTTCCTGCCCATACTGCTTCATTTACAACTAATCCCCAGACATCTTCGAGAGTGGGGAAAACGAAAACATCAGCGGCCCTGTAGAGTTCATTCAAAGTTTGTTGGCTCTGGTTAGGTAGAAGATGAAAGTACTGAATACCCGCCTCACTTGCCTGCTTGTGCAGCTTCTCTCGATCTGCTCCATTTCCAACGAGAACAAGGGTGAATTTGTATCCCTCGTGGGCAAGACGACCGCATGCCTCCACAAGCTTCCCCAGACCCTTGCGAGCGACCAACTGCCCAACGCTCAACAGGACAGGATGCGGTTCACTTTCAAACCATGCATTCTGGCTATTAGGCTTCTGTTGAAAGTTTTCGTGCGGAACGCAGTTCTGAATCTGCAGAATCCGGTCCCTTTGTACCGCTAAGAACTGCAGGTATTCTGTCGATGTAGCACCATAGCTAATCCAGTGATCTACAAGGTGAACCATCAGCGACCGAAAGTATTTCTTCAACCCTGTTATGTTCCGTTCAGAATGCAGAGTTCCGCCCCACCATACCCAGAGCGGAACCCGCGCGATCTTTGCATACGCAATCGAGATCAAAGTGCGCAGGCCAAGTTCATTTGAGATGATGATATCTGGCCGGAAGAGTGGTAGTTCCCACAGCAGGCCGAGATTAACGTGAAAGTACCGCGTGTCAAAGACACCAGGCACGCCGGTTTGTTTCTTCAGTCGTAGCTGCCAGGTAAAAACTTTGCGAGACTGAAGGTGCTGCGGGACATCAGGTTGCCAGCTGCGGTTTGCTTCACTCCCACCATGCAGAATAAGTGTGTCGAAATGTTCTCCAAGTGCGGAATAGATGGGCAGCCGATATGGCGCGATCGTGTTCACGGCAATCGCCAGTCTCTTCTTTTTCTTCATGCTTCCTATGCCGTCTTTCACAATTCAGTTCACTTGCAATGGGCAGCCTGTTCAAATCCTTACTCATTAAAGCGGTGGCTTCGATACACAGGCCGGGTGGGTCTGGGTGACTAGCCGGTTCTTTCACCGAAGGAACCGGGTGACTATCTTCTTCAAGCGATCCATCCAGAATCGGCCGAAGCTTACCGGGGCATGATCTCGCGGAGCATTGATTGTGAGTTCAGGAACGATTACCATCCTCTTGCCCGTCTTCAGGGAGATTGAAAGGTTAAATGTCAGGTGCTCGCAGACGTTATTCTCTTCGCTGCAGCGGTAAGTGCCCACGTAGTAGCTACTCACCGGATAAATGCAAAAACCATTGAAAGAGGATTCGCAGAATACAGGATTCGGACTTGTAACTTCCCTCTGCCGAGCATAAATAGAATCTTCATGATACCGATAGTACGATAGGGGCCTGCGTTTGGCTTCCGCAAGTTCTTGTGGCAGCCGAGGATTGTAGTACGTATCGCTCTTGAGCGATAAGAGATCATAATAGAAGGGCGTAGAGGTCGCTCCTGCGCCGAATAACCCGGGGTCTTCCTGCAGGCTACGAACCGATGATCGTACGGACGAAGGGTCGGGCGGCCGCTCCATGGCGTTGTCCAGATCAGCTACACAGACATAATCCATTTGAGTTGCCATATTTCTACTTGTTTCTAATAGAAGCTGTCGACCGACCGCCATCCGGGTCAGTCTTCCCTTCTGCACACTCATAATTCCTGTATCAACAAGATGAACGTTCTTCGAAACTGCCCCCAGGATCATGGCGCGCGTCTGATCTTGTGAACCATTCTCCCCGATCAAAACGGTGCACACGAAGCCTTCAGCATTAAGACGATCCAAATAGGAAAAGAATTTATTGATAGTGGCCTCGCAATCTCGAGCAAGACATAAGAAAAGCAAGCGCACGGGCTCTGTCGTTAACATGCAAGTTGTCAGTAACATTGAAGTCGCGACTCAGCAGGATCACCGCGCAGGCAGAACAACCTGCTCGCGGGTATGGCTTTCATGACCATTGAGCCGTCTAATATCGTCCGCCGTATAAGTCTTTTTGATTTGTTCGTCATTACGCCCGAGCCAGATGTTCTCCTGAAAGAGGCCGTTTTCCTGAGTTCCAGGGATCACCGGAAACTCTACCTGCTGCCTGGTGATTTGCCGCACTTCAAATCCTGCGCGCAATGCGTTGACGTGCAACCATACGTCATCTGCCTTCGGACAAATATCCATAAAACCGTCTCCGGCGTTTTTGAGACTCTCCAATAGGGGAGCAGGATAGATGCATCCGGCAACGCCAGTTGCGAGGTGACGAACGCTAGGTTGAGTCGTGAGACAGTCTGTCCAGTCAAAGTATGATCTCACAAAGCCATCGCCCAGATGAATGACTCGTGCGCGGTAACAGTTCACCAACTCCGGATTTTGCGCGTGAGCCTCTGCCAGACCTTTCAACCACCATCGGCTATAGAGCACATCGTCATCCGCAGTCACTAATGGTGATGTGAACTTGTCAAGGGAGAGAAGATAGGGATAATACTTCGAGTGTGACCCATAAGACCTCGTAAGTCGTACTTCTAGGCCTCGGGTTTCGAGTCGCCTTAGGGTATCGGGCCGGCGATTGTATGTCTCCACATCCTGCAACCAGAGAATCAACCGGGAAGGAAGTAACGATCCGGCGGCGATTGATTCAATTGTTAAGTAGACGGCTTCAAGGCGCGGTCCAAAGGTGGTCAGTGAGACCACAGGTCCCCGGTTCCCGATAACGCTTGCCTTCGATGTAAGGTTGATGTGCCGAAGGTGTTTGATCCCCAATCGCATAAGCCGCATGTCCTGCCGCTGGAGGAAGAGCCAGAATCTTTGAACACGACTGACCTGATCCATGTTGATGGTTCGATTCAACAAGTCAGCATGCATAGGTCTCCAGATCAACAGCTAGTTCACGACGAGTTAAGAGCTTCATTTGCTTCCTGCGAAGCCTTTCTGCTGAACTTGACTCAGGGTTGAGTCAGGCCGCGCTCTCGGCCAGAAGGGGAGTATCTAGAACGATTGTAGAGCTCTGTTTCTCCATCGCGAGCGAAAACGCCAGACTCGAGAAGATCATCCACAGAACATTTCCTCCAGCGAGGATGCCACTTTCGGTTAATTGATAGATAAAGACAAAGACAAGAAAAGTCAGGGGCCATCTTCGATAATCTTCTTTTCCGTCCATGAAGTATCGGAACGCCCTTCCAAAAACAGTGAAGTACATCACGAAGTAAGCGACGAGGCCGACCAACCCAAGACTTAGGCCTGTATCGATATAGGCATTATGCGCGTGCGGTGCCTCATCCCAAAAGGTAGCTTCTCGTACTCTGCGCGCTTGCTGCGAGTCTACATTCCAGAAAGCAGAAGCACCGTATCCCAGGAGAGGTCGTTGTTCGATGTAGACGATGGAATATTGCCATAGTTCAACCCGACCGGTCATGTGAGGATCCTTGTCCATCATCGAAGTGACCTTCACAATGTTCTGAGCTACGTAGTAAGTCGATCCAACGATCATTATGCCGATTGCAAGGATAGCGACCAGCCTTGGTCTTGGTCGCCACTTTAGAATGGACCACCCAGCCAGAACCCCCGAGAGGAGGATCGTATATCCGACGAAACTCATAGCTCTGGACATTACGGCTAAGCCCACACCACCGATAAAGATCCCCGCTTTAACTAAACGCGACTTACGAGAGGAGGCTAAACAGGAAATCACTCCCAGGCAGATTACGCGGCCAAAGTTATTTTTGAATTCGAAGACCCCGTGCCAGGCGCTTGCCGATTCGGCCTGCTCTACAGGCACATAACCGGGAAAAACCACTTCTGCTATCACACTCACAACCAGCAGGAAGGCCATCGCTTTAGCCACCAGTTCCAGCTGTCGCTTCATCGTGAATCTGAGACTGAAATCCATAGCAAAAACAGTCGTCAGGATGAGCGTCACAACTGCATGTAGAGTGTCAGCTCGGCTAATAGACCAATAATAAGAAAACGTCATCAGGCCTATCATGAAACATAGAGCCTTATTCGCTTTTAGCATCGGCGCGACTGCTCGTCTTCTCTCGAAGACGCGAATCAGTGATACGAAATAAACAACTGCCCAGAAAACCGTATAGATCGGCGAGCTGGCCGCACCACCACCACTGCTTGACCCGCCCTTAATGATGGTTCCAAACGCCTCGGTCCCCACGACAAGGACGGACATATAGTAAAAATCGATAGCCCATTTGACGAATTTGCGTGGAATAATCACCTTAAACAAGCCCCCAAGCTTTAATGATTGTCATCTGAGTGGCCCACCATAGAAACGCAGCCGCCAGCCTTGAAGCGACTTCGGATCAAACCAGCGTCTTCTCTTGTACCTGCCGTTTTTCGCGCGCGACCAACATGCCGACCGCCTTCCAACTGACGAGTGCCAAACCGCCGTCCGTCAATAAACTCGAGATAGTAGCACCTTTCCAAGAGTACAGCGGAATTAACCATAGGTTCAGTCCCAGATTGACGACTGCAGCGCCCAGCTCATACGAGAAACGGATGCGCTGAAAACCCGCTCCAGCGATCGCGTCTCCTGCGCTCATATGGCACGAACGTAATACTGGGATGATGCACAGGTAGCGCAATGCGAGGACACTTGGTGCAAAGGCTTCGCCGACGAATTTTGGTATAAGGGGAGCACAGAAGAACAGAAGTACCGAGATTGCAATTGAGATCCAGAATGTTTTCGAAAGCAGACTTTTAGCGAAGACTCTTGTTGCTGCGACACCAGATGCACCCTCTCGGCAAAACCGGGGAAAGGCAGCGTTGTAGATCGACCGGATTACCATAAAACTGGTATCGATAGCCTTGTAGGCCATAGCGTAAATGGCATTTGCCACAGTCATGCCGTAGTGTCCGAGGAGCACCTTGTCGATGTCATTAAAGACAGACGAAGTCGTGGTGGATGAAGAGAACAACAGTCCTTCAATGGTATGTTTCTTGAGCAGAGGCCCAAACCATCTTGGTCTGCCGAAAACAACGCTGATCAGAATGATCGCCATCGTTGAACCAACGGCCGAAACTAGCATGGAAGCCACAGCCCAGTTCGTCGCGGTCGCGTGGTGCCAGAATTTAAGCATGCAGCCTGCTGTGCATAGACGCAATGTGTTTACGATGAGGCTGCTGGCCGCACTGAAATGCATCCGTTCGAACGTTTGAAAGACTCGGCCCGCACCATTGGTTAGCTGCAGAAAAAGGCAATCTCCGATCGCTAGACAGATCACTGCTGTTGGATCCATCTTTGGCAGGATCCAATGAGAAAGTACAGTGATTACAGTCACGATGATCGACGCGCCCACCACGGTCGAGGTAAGAACGTATCCCCAGTAGGTGCCAAATTTGGAAAGGTCGGGGCTCACGTAGCGAAGAAAAATAAAGCCGGATCCCATCGAGCTATGCTGACTCACCAAAGCAATAAGCGCTGTCGCACCCACCAGCAGGCCGTACTGATGTGCGCCGAGCAAACGCGCTAAGAAAATAAAGTAGGTGGCCTGTACCACGACTGACATACCCTGACCGGCCATCAGCCAGGAAGAGTTGCGCACCAGTGAGCTACTCATCAGACGCTTGAACACGGAATGCTTCACCTTTATGGTAGGCCGACGCTATCTCTTTGCCTGATGCAGGCTTCAGAGGAAGAGCTAACCTCGCTGTGCAAGATGATACGTTTCACTGACTTCTGTGCTGATCGCTGGATGATCCCAACATCGTTGAAGAGATGCGCCAGAAGAAACAGAATCTAGCGGCTAAAATGAGCGAGTTTGCCTACCAACATGCTGACAAGAGTTTTAGGGCATCCCTTCCACAGCATTCTGAATTCTTGATCCAGAAGTCTCACGCTCATGTTTTCAAGTGGGCCGCACCGGATTGTTTAATCACAATCATGAGATCCAGATGCTTTCCTTGTTATGCATCCTGATCTCTGGTCGCGCTGTACGATGACTAGCCGAACCGCTGGTTCGGCTGGTTTAAGGTTTCTTCCTCAGCTACAGTCTCAGCGCCGTCGATATGAATTGTCGACTTTAGGGTAGCCACCCTATGATCATCTAGACGGAACTTCTTTATGCCGAGCATCTGCAGAGTTAGCAGTCCAAGAAATCGCGGATTGTTCTTCAGATATCTTCCGGCGAGTCTCCTGGGATCCTTCATCATGCGGTAGCACCAATGCATCCCGATGCGCTTGACCCAATCGGGGCCGTCCTTCGTATTGCCACTGTGAATGTCGAAGGCAGCACCCACACCCACCATGAGTTTGACCGGTAAGCGACCAGAATACTTCGCCATGAATCTCTCTTGTTTCGGCGTACTGATACCGCACCAGAGAATATCAGACTCAGCCATCGCAATTTCCTGCTCGAGATCCGCCTCTTCGTGAGGGTTCAGCTCTCTGAATGGAGGAGTGTAAGTCCCGGTTATCTGTAGACCCGGAAAACGCTCTTCAAGGGCCCGCTTAAGTCGTTGAACGGTTCCCGGTTTGCCCCCATAAAGAAACTGCTTGTAACCACGTTCGACTGACAGCGCGCACATTTCAAGCATGAATTCAGGTCCGGATACACGGGTCATATTGTCAAACCCCTGCAAGTGACCTACCCAGACCGTAGGCATGCCATCAGGCGTACAGAGAAAGGAGTCGTTCAAGATAGAGCGCAATTGCTCGTCGCGCTGCGCTTCCATGATGCCATGGACCCCGGTCACGCAGATGTAACCGTGGCCTTCACTTTTTAAAAGTTTATCCGTGTAGTGGACAGCCTGCGTCATCGAGATGGCGCTTACCCCAACCCCCAGAACATTCGCACGACGTTCGCCCGCTAAAAACTTGTTGGTCGGTGACCAACGACGTTCCTTAAGCACTCCGGCTGGCATAGACATTGACCTCCATCTGCTCACTGATCCAATCATAGGTTTTGCGAAGGCCCTCGCGCAGTGGAGTCGAGGGTTCCCAACCTAGGTGCTCAAGAATGAGCGTGTTATCACTGTTGCGCCCGTTCACCCCCCGTGGGGCACTTAGATTGTAATTACGCTTTAGCTTTATGCCTGCAAATTGTTCGGCAATATCTACCAATTGATTGATGGTTACAATTTCACTGCTGCCCAGATTAATAGGTTCGTGAATATCGCTCTCCATGATCAGCCTTGAACCCTTTGTGCAGTCATCGATGTACATGAAGCTGCGAGTCTGTTCTCCGTTACCCCAAATCTCTATTTCATGTTTGCCGGAGATCTTTGCCTCCAGCACCTTCCGGCAGATTGCCGCTGGCGCTTTTTCCCGTCCGCCCGTCCAGGTACCGAGAGGACCGTAAACATTGTGATAACGAGCTACCCGACACTGCAAACCATAATCTTCCTCGAAATGCCGCGCCATCCGCTCGCTGAAGAGCTTTTCCCACCCGTACCCATCCTCTGCAAGGGCAGGATAGGCATCAGCCTCCTTCAAAGGGGTCACGTTCGCGTCTCTCTGCTTCTCCGCGTTATAGACGCAGGCTGAAGAGGAGAAGAAGTAGCGCGATACCTGAGCTTGCTTAGCTGCCATGAGCAAGTGGGTGTTAATGAGCACGCTCAGCATGCAAAGAGCCTTATTGTTTTCGATAAAGCCCATGCCACCCATGTCCGCAGCCAGGTTGAATACGGCCGTCGCGCCCATCATGGCCTGCTCACAGGCTTCTTTATGCTTCAGATCCAACTGAAGATTTTCAGTGCCCGGGGCCGCCTGGTACCACTCGTCGAGTGGCTTGCAATCCACGGCCCGTATGACATCAATTCCATCCTTGATCAGACTATTTACTAGATGTCCGCCAATGAATCCACCGGCCCCGCAAACGAGTACCTTCTCGCCTTTTAGTTTCAATCAATGCCTCCTGATAAATAGCAGTTCTTCTATTGGAGCGGCCTTAACACTGCATCGGCCTCTTTTGGTTGGTGGATGAGTAATGACCCCGTTGCATTCGGCACGCTGCACTGACAAGTTGCTTGAACTCAGCGGCAGCGCTGGCAAGTCCCTGCACGGCGTACAATTCTGGTACAGAGCATCAGAACCCGCAGCTATCTTCGCCTTTCTATCATCGGACGGTAAGCAACTTTACTATGTGGCATCAGCTAGCCTCTACACGAGTGATGAAATATACAAGCGTTTAGCCAGGGCGGCGGTCTCCACTAAATAATTTGTAGCATCTCTTGGTTGATTTTTATGACACATTCCGCTGCTTGATAATTCCAACGTGGTTCGAGTGAGTTACTTAGTAACTACAACCGATTGAAGATCGACTTCGGAATGGGATATTTACGTTTGTTCAATACTGCAGCAAGAACGGGAATCTCGGCAGCGCGCAGATCCGCTGTTGCTTTCGCGGCAGATTCGCGGCGCGTAGCGTCTGCCTCTAGGACCAGAACAGCTCCATCAGACAATTGGCCCAGCAGAACTGCATCTGCATACGAACTGAGTGGCGGCGCATCCACGATGATGAAGTCGCACAATTCACGAAGTTCTTGTAAGCGTTCGCTTAATACCTCCGCCGTAAGCAGATTGGCCGAATCAGAAGTAAGAGGCCCTGAAGGTAAAAGAAGCAGATTCCCCAATGTAGTCCGCGTAGTGAACGAATAAATAGGACCTGGCGTCATCAACGAATTGGTTAAGCCTTGCTCATTTGATGTTCCATAGAGTGAGTGAAGGCCAGGATCTCGGAGGTTACCCTCAACCAGACAAACCGGCTTGCGCGAATTCTTGGCTAGGGTTTCCGCAACAGCACTGGAGATCTCGCTGCAACCTACGCCATGATCTACACCCGCGAAGACCACCAGGCGTGGCGCAACTCGCGTCTGCAAAAAGAATATTTGCTGCACCAGACGAAACGCCTCATCTGTCGCCCACCTCGTTTTACTACCTACCGCCCCTAGTCTTCTGGAGGGGCCATGATGAGGATCGGTCAGGGACGCAACAGGCGAAATCCGTTCGCGTTCCATTTGCTCCATCAATTCGAAATGTCTACTCATGAGTGGCTTTTCTCCTTGGACATTGATCACCGCTTTGCGGCAAACGTCAGTTGCGAGTCACTGCACCTGACGGAGCAGTGGTACTGCGATTTGTTGACCGAGTTTAATGCGACTTGGGTCAGTAATCATTGGATTGAGCTGTAGCATATATTTCAGCATATTAGGCGAGCACTTACCGAACCGTTCGACACAGATTCCATATATGGTCGCGCCGCGCTTGGCTCGTACTGACAATAACTTCGGCGCTGTGGAAGCGGAAGGACTTGTAACAGGCGCAGTCGTTGATGGTGCAGGTGTTGATGGCGCAATTATTAGTGGTGCACTCGTTGGTGGTGCAGTCTGTGGACTGGTGAGTTCGGAACCCTGACTGCCTACCACTGCGATTCCACTGGTTCCTTTACTCTCGACAGGTCGCTCAATATGGCTTGACCGCAAGACACCAAGGCGAATTCCACTGTAGATCGCAAAGACAATCGAAGCGAGCCCTACTAAGGCTAACATCTTCAAGGCTGGCAGCTTCAGCCTGCCGCGCTCTTGAGTATGTGATTGAGTCGTGAAATCGTCTTCATTCTGACGTGATTCACCGATTCCATATACCAATTTAACATCAAGATCTCTTATTACTTCTTGAATTACATCCACGCCGACAGTTCGCTGCTGCATCGCGTAGCTTATGGACAAAGAATTAAAACAAATATTGTTGATATTACGTGGTATCCCCTCACTTGCCTGCGTAATAAGAGCCACCGCCTGCTCAGTAAAAACAGGATCGGCATTCTGGTATCCCGCAACACTCAGTCGATATTTGATGTATGACGACACATCATGGTCCGACAAAGGATCCAAACGGGCAAAAATCGATATACGCTGGCGCAACTGAAGTAGCTCAGCAGAAACCAGCTTTTCAGCTAGCTGCGGCTGTCCGGCGAGCACGATCTGCAGGAGCTTCTCACCAGCCGCTTCAAAATTGGATAACATTCGTACGGACTCGAGCACTTGTGTATCAAGATTTTGTGCTTCGTCAATGACCACCACTAGACGTTTTCCAGTCGCTCGATGTTGCATAAGAACCTGGTTCAGCACTGCCTGCATTCGGACAGGGTTTTCGTCTGTATTGTCGACACCTAGATCCAGAAGCAGCGATTGGATCAGGTCATCCGGTGAATTAATTGCATGAAATAGAAATACAGAACGGGTTGAATGTCCGACTCTTCGCAACGCCTCGAACAAGAGTGTGGTTTTACCCATTCCTGGCTGAGCAATGAGCGTGACAAAACCCAAGCCAGATTCAAGCCCGTACAACAATGATGCCAGTGCCTCACGGTGTGTCGAGCTGGCATATAAAAATCGAGGATCGGGAGTGACGCCGAATGGCTGTTCCTTTAGCCCGAAGTGACGAAGAACCGTCATTTGTTTTTACGCAGTCTTCTTCGCTACACTTATTACCACAGGAATGTTGAGGAACTCGATCACTTCTGCAGAACTGTGCAATGTCGAATCCAGGTAATCGAGCGTATATCCAAGGCCAATGCTAAGAAAAAGTGCTAGCGCGAATGCGATCACGACAGATAAAGGAAAGCTTACGACTGGTAGAACAGGGATGTTGGGCAGCACCGCGATCACCACGTTGGCGATGCCGGTATTATTCAAGGCATCCGTAGTCCTCTCCTGCTCCCTCTTACCCAGATAGAGAAGGTAATTGGCCTCATCTTCCTTCTGTTCCCGCAGAAGATCATTTTGCAAAATGGCGTCCTTATCGAGTGACACCATTTGGTTCTTGAGGCTCTGCACACTGCGTTCGGTCGCGGCTAGCGTGGCTTTACCGGAAGCCAAATCGGCCTGTGACTTTGCCAGGTCACCGCGCAAAGCTTCATAGGTAAGATCGCGGTCGGTCGACTGAGTGGAGTAATGTTCGGCTTCCGCCTGCGCAATGGCCTTTTTCGTCTGCGCGATCTCCTCATCGGCTTCTTTCACCAGAGGCCAGGTAGGATCGTATTTCAATGCCAACTGAGTGCGTTTAGTCTCTGCGGCGAGTTCGCTGGCGTACAAGCTGCTCAATAGTGAGTCCGCAGCGGCCGATGTCTGTACGGTGGGTGAGCGGGCGGGGACGGTTCTCATTTGGTCGCGATCGCTCTGTATTCGCTGCTCATCCGCTGCAATATTCTGTTCAGCAAGATGCTGCAAGCCGATGGAGTTCGCCAGTTGCAGGGCAAGATTTGTCCGCTGAATGTCAGGTGCTGCTACCCCGGTCGTGTCGCTAAAATGCTTTAGCTTGTCTTCGGCATCCGCCAGCTTCTTTCTATATGTGTCGGTCTCCTGCGAAAAGAAATCGTAAGAACCAGCAGTGCGATGCACGGCCGCATGTTTCGCAGCATAGGCTTCAGCCAGTGAGTTCAGCACGCCATAGCTCAGTTGTGGGCTGCCAGAACTAAAACTAACCTGGATCAGGTTCGTTTTGGTCGTCACTTCTGCTTTGATCTTTTTTGCCAATATCTTAACTGTACGGGCAAGACGGTCCTGCTCAGTCTGATGTGGGTGCAACAGTTTGCCCAATGAGAATCCCGGTGTAGGCTGATCCATCCCATTCTGAATGGCCACCTTCTCCAGCACATCGCGACTCGTCAGCAGTTCCATTTCCGAGTTAACCTCCTCGGGCATGACCGGCGTGATCGCTGTCGTGGTCTGCGTAGTTGCTTCGGTCGACACTAGCGGATCCAGGCGCTCGCGGTTTACAAGGATCTCCATCTGCGATTTGTAAGTCGGCCCAGAAAGCAACTGGGCAAGGAAAACCAGCGCGAAGACTGAGAGGAATGTGATCAGGATTGCCCTTTTGCGACGGAAAAGTGGCAGTACCAACCCCCGCAGAGATAAATCCTGTGTACTCTCAGCCTCGCGGTGTCCGGCTATATTTTCCTTCATCAGTTCTTCCCTCTGCTCGAAGCAAGTTATATTTCGAAAATTGCCAAATCAAACACTTGACTTATTTCGTCGTATAAGTGTCGTTAGTAAGTAATGTTGTAGCCCGTGTATAAACCGTATGGGATATATTTGCGGAAGTTTACAATCCACTTTTCAGGGACGAACAACATATCGCCAGGCTGCAGGTAAGCATCCTCGTTTACATTCTTCCCGCGCAGAACATCTTTCATGTTCACCTGCTTTACCTCCCACCAGTCCTTGGAACTGCGGTGATAAAGCAGCACCTGGGTTCTGGATGTCGTGGTCATTCCTCCGGCTACCGCAAGAGCCTCGGCTACGGTAATATTCTGCCTCAATTCATACTGGCCAGGCTTAGCCACCTGGCCACTCACCGTGAAGAGAGGCTTCTGGAAATCCTCAACCTGCACATTGATGATGGGGTCATGGAGGATCCCGACATAAGCCTTTTTGACCGCCACTATCAATTCAGGTTCTGTCAGGCCCTGCACATAGATACTGCCCGCCGACTGGAGATCAATGTAGCCGTCCGGCTGGATCGTCACTGTTTGATTCAATTCTGGCGAAACGGGAAACGACAGCATGATGGAGTCTTCACGCTGAAGAACATACCGGGGGTGGCGCTCTTCAAGCTGAGGTCCGGAGCCCTGTGATCCCTGACCAGCCTGAGCTTGCACGTTAAGAGACACGACACTTGCAAGAATTGAAGCGCAGGCTATTAAACCACCTAAAAGCCTCTTGTTCATCATCTGATCACTCCTATTGCACTTTCATCTGAGCGACAACTAACGTTAATTTCTTGTTTAGTTCGCATCGGACGCACCCCGTTTTGCAATGGTCCGCCACATGCCGACCCCGGAGGACCTGATTCTCCGTTTACGCCCCTTAATCAAGTCTTCGAAAACAAGGAGCTAATACAAAATTCGGGCACCTGAGTGAACCATTGATCTAAATTACAGGCGGTTAAGCAGACACCCGCACCTGCCTGAACTTGCAACCCGGACACTTTCGCTCGCCAGGCGCGTTTCGATCAGTATACGTAGATCAATCTCAACAAACCTCGGTTTTCTGTGAACAAGCTGATCACAACATATTCAAGCGCAAAATTCGAGGGCTTAAGCGTCTGGAAAGAAAACTAAAGGCATCTTTGTCGGGCCCCGACTCACGATAGTAACCTCGTAGCTGACCTTCGCGAACATACGCGCCAATCGTGAGAAATGATCGCGATCTCCGTCTCAATCATGAACTTCGGTTTCGACTCAGTTCGGAACACAGAGAGCAGCTGTTCATGGCTACTGAGTCAGAAGCAGGTGACATGTGACCCCTGCCTGTAGTCTGCCTGTAAACCAAAGTGCGATTTGTTCATACCAGAGCGAAAAAAATCGATTTCAACAAGTTTGTCTAATTCTATCCTGAGCACTGTGGAAAAGTACAAGGAAAGTTACGGAGTTTAGAGAAATCAGCCGAATGATACCACCCGTCAATACGCTACTGGAGATCCTGACTCACCGATTTGTAACTTTTTGCGGTTCAAGGCATACTGTCGAACCTACCGCGACGGCACGGTTAGCCAGCGGACTTGTAGGAATTAGCATATGGGGCGGCGATTCGAATACACATAGGATTTGGGCTAGTCACATTAGTCGAAGATGCAGAGGCATCAGCACTGCTTCGTCCGAGCAAAAACGCGCACACAGCTCCCGATCGTTTGCTCGACCTTCGAACATCCAGATTGTGGACGCGAATGAAATCACCATCGAGAGGGAAGGTTGTGTTCCATACTCTCGCGTTGATAGAAGCCAGTATTCAATAAACGCAAGTACGTCTGCCTCCCGGGGCAGGCCCGGCAACCTGCTTCCCACAATCACGGTTTAGGCTTGCACGGTTTAGGCTTGCGACTTTGGAATCTACATTCTTCCATACTGCAGCATTTCGATTACACAACGGGTCTGTTGCGCCCGGTTTACTTCTTTCCGGTTATCGACACGCTTGGTTGCCACAACCCTACTATCGCGTGTACGAAACTCTATTGGGCTAAGGCTCAATACGTGGCCCGATTGTATATTCAGGTGAGAGTGTTTGGTGACTGCAAGGAATGAGAGGGATCTATGAATGCATTACTCCTCGGCATGGCGATGCTCATGTTTCAAATGGTAACCTCGGAAATCAAGACAGTTGTGCACCTTGCTCCGAATAGTGCCTCTATTACGCCGGACTTCGGTGGCAAGTTACTAGAACTTGCAAACAGCCCGACCATCGTGAATTTACCGGTCATCCCGCCCGCCCCGCAGCTGCCAGGACATCTCTGGTCCTTAGATATCAAGAATCTCGGTCCTCGGACGGTCCGCGTTTTAGGCAAGAACAACTTCAGTATGTCCCTCGTTGTGGGACAAACAGCCCACATAGTTTCTGATGGCACCATCTACGCGTTAGCACACTAGCATCAGTATGCTCATACGAAATCAGCCTGGGCACACTCATCTTGTTGTTGGCGCTCATTTTGAACAGACTGTCCCATGTTCCGCAACAGATAGGCCTAATCCGTTGATGGGCGTCAATTAAATGAGGAGTGACAAACTTCATGAAAGCTTCAATTAAGCCGCAATCAACTCCACTGCAGAACTTGACCGTGCCAGACAAAGTTTATTCCTTGCTCTATGTCAACGATCAACATAACAATAACAAGGACATGGCGGCTAAGTCTGCTCTTTCAATCTACGTAAGCTGCGCTTCGCTCGTGGCGAATTCCGCGCGTCGTGCCGGGATCGACTTTACGATTCTTACAAACAATGGGTCTAGGTTGATGGACGCCGCCAGCAAAGCACATATCCCCCCCTTCAATGTTCGTGAGATCGCTTTCGAACTGGCTATCCCTAAAGGGGTTCGTTATTTTCAGGCTCACTACAAGATCAGTGTCATGAAATCGTTTGGAACTGGAGACTTTGGAGAACACCCGACTCTTGTCGACAGTGATATTTTCATCCGGAAAAGTTTCCTCGACAAAGTGCGGTCACATAAGCTGGTCGCCTATGATGTTTCCCATAAAGCGGCGCATCTATCACATGACTTGGCAATTCTTGTTCCGCCGGTTGCAGGTCATAGGCAGTGGTGGGCTGGCGGCGAGTTTATCTCCGGAACCTCCGCGTCTTTCGCTCTGCTAGCAGAACACGTGGAGGCGCTGCTACCAAAGTACTTGAAGAATATCAATTCCTTCATCCACGTGAGTGATGAGACACCCGTGTCCGCAGCGCTCAACCAGTTGACGAACCAGGGATTCGCTGTTGTAGACGCGGGTAAACAGTTGGAGATCATTGCTCGATGGCATTCTTCGCGAACTTTCATTGCCCAAGAGAAATTAAGCGATTTATGGCGTCGCGATGTCCTTCATCTTCCGGCAGATAAGAAATTCCTCGCCTCGATGGCCGGTGGCGCGCCCGATGATGAAGAATTCTTTACTGCCTACAAAAAGTACGCTGGCAGGAAAATACGCATCCGTACGCTGGTTAATCCGTTCCTCAATCTAGTTAAGAGCAAGCAGATCGTGCCCGTAGTCTGAAATGTCCGGCATCTCAACGCGGGAACTGCTACTCCATCATGCGTCGAGATTCGGTGAACCTAGCTGCTCTCTGTCATAGTTCGAGCGAAGCTGCCAGGGTGCAAAACTTCTGAAGTCCTAAGATCCCTTTGCACCAAGAAGGTCAGAGGTTTGCATGGCCGTGCAGTTCCTGACCCTGCTGATGAAAATACGACCATGTTGCCCAGCCGTACCAGAACCAGTGCGCTGTGCCGCCTGCCGCGAGAGTATAACTGTTGTAATCGAATCTGTTACCTGTTGCCTGGCTTATATTACCATCGTTCTGGAAGCCGGATTCGCCATTGACCCCTAGATAGGTCACATTGTTATTGTGTACGTAATCGTTTGCCGAAACCCACAGACCTAGCGTTCCGCTGCCGCGGTCCTGATTGTAAACAGCAATCCCATTCCCTCCACTGACCGCAGTTTCTACTGTATTGTTACAAACCTCGACATTTGAGGAGTTCATGATTCTGATTTGTGCGTTGCCCAGCCAGGTTGTAGGCGCAGGCGCGTTTCCTTCGACAATATTGTTCCTGATCACCGCTGCATAGCTGACTTCATGCTGAATGCCCACCCCGGAATTGTTCAATACAGTGTTTGATATGTAGGATGTTCCAACGTTGTCGGTGTCAGTCCACAAGCCCTTTCCGTTGTTATCGTGTACATAATTGGATTGGATGAGGAGGTTTGTGGTCGCCCAGAACTTGCTGCCTCCGGCTTCCCATATTGTTGAAAAACCAGCATAGTTGTTCCATGAGATCTCGTTCCCAATCGCCTTGCCATTTGATCCGCCGAACTTTATACCCGTTTCACCATTGTTGTGAATGAAAGAGTTAGACAGTTGAGAATTTGTTCCAAGAGCAACGCCCGTACCATGGTTCCAGCACGACTCGACGTCGTTCACGCTCCAGCCGGCCCCATTTTCCACCCCGCCTATGGCACCCGCTTCTGCCAACGTGATGTACTTCTCCACCGTCAGGTGACTAATCTTCACCCCTGTCGCCTTACCCGAGAACGCTACCGATGCTGTGCTCATTTCGATCAAATGCCCACTGGGGTTAACAGGCAGGTATACCTTGCCGTTTGCCTGATCGAAGTACCATGAACCGGCAACGAGCCCGGCAGCCGAAGTAGCCGGAGTCTGTAAAACAGAATCGATAAAGACATCTTGGTCCTGCATGCAGAGCGGGTGATCGGAATCGCACACCCCTCGTGTTTCCTTGATGTATGTTGCATTCGCCACCCACAACCCGCTTCCTGACGGGTCGGCTGCAAAGTTCAATACAGTCGCCCCATCCAAGATCACACTGCCCTGACCTATGAAACTGTCATTATTCAGGGGAACGACGGATTGAAGACGGTAGGTGCCTGCTTTGAGGACGAAGTTTGTCCCAGCAGGGTGAGCAGAAACGGCAGCCTGGATACTTTCTCCGGGATTCAAAGTTACCGTTTCGGCTAAGCATAAGGATGCCGAAAGTGTAGCAGCCAAGGCCATGAACGGGAGCATCATTCCTCGGCCTAGCATCCGGCTTGACGAGATAACATGACTCATAATTCCTCCATAAGATCTCTGCAGCTTTATGAATACAAACAGCAGTTGTTCATTGGCTATTTGGAGAGGCTGACGCCATTCCAGATTCTCGGTCGTGGAAGATCGGAAATATACAGAATGTCTATGCCATTTATCTTGCCGCCATTTGCAAACGAATATCGTGTTGAAGCTAGATTGCTGGAAAGCGGATTCAAGACGAGGCAACTTCCTTCCGTCGCAACCAGACCGAAGAGTTTCACCGCATCCGTGATCGTCTCATTCGGCTGCTGTTCGACTGCCACCTTTGTACAGCCGAATTGCTTTGCCGCTGAGGCGGCGCCAGCCAGCCACTTGTCATGCATCGTCGCCACATCAGCCGTCTCAGCAGCCTCGTAGGCATGCAAATGTACGTCTGGAAGCACTGCCGAGTAAGCGGGGAGAATGCTGCAGGTTGCTACCGAAAGGGTGAACACCGGGAGAATCTTCTTGATCAATTGACTCGTCATCGTTTTCCTCATCTGGGCGAATATGCTGCAAATGGTTTCAAACACTATCAGAGTGACCTTCGGTTTGACGCCTGCCGCTTTCTCGGCGGAATCCTCTGTGCTTTCAAGAGGACCGGCAGAGTGCTTCAGTCGGCGAGCTAGATGAGCCTTTTATTCAAGGCCGATAGTCCTGAATCAGACTATGAGCATGTGCTCCTGCTATGACTGCTTAGCTCGCTTCATAGGTGCCACTCGTGTGAAGAGCAACAACTGATGAGGTTATAAGGTTGTTGATGAGCAATCACCATTCCCCGGAGGTTGCAAATCGATAACCGTGAGTCGTAAATATGGTCGTGATATTCGAAGGATAACGATATTAATAAGTCCCACTTAATCTGCCATACCATATTAAGTGGTATACATACTACTTCAGCAAGCCCGTAACACTGTCTAGACCTAATACCATGCAGCGTAGGACTTACAATGACTTCCTAGCATGCAACGTGATTGATTCAACTTCTTGGTCATTACCGTAACTGACGTTTCTCCGCATGAATGGGAACCGGATTGAACTTCTGTCTGGTTCAACACGACTATGGTTGGCAAACAATAGCTGTCTCTCGCCAGCATCTAAAACCTATTGCATCTGTGTTGCGAGTGATAGTAACTAGAGCACATATCCGCCCTGATGATTGATAATCCTGTAAGCGTATTGATAGACGAGTGCTCTACCAATATCTTGGCTGTGGTTTCTTACATTTCGTTGAAGGTACTACTTACAAAAGTGCTTTCTTACTGGCATTTAACGTTAGATCACATAGCGATAGCCGGCCTTCGCAAACCGCGCGAACAGCTATCGAGTCGGAAACAGCTACTTAATACGAAAAGAGCATCGCACCCAGCAATCCATCTGGCACTGCATTCTAATCTTTAGCCTCTTGTGATAAACCGCGCATTGCCCAAACTCCCATAACATGGGCCGCACGTAGGGTCCAACGTCGAAAGTGCCATCACAGGCATGCAAACGCCTCTCCGCTCTATCGACCGGATCTGATGTTTCCTTAACGAATAATCAGGATCAGTTAGTTACCAATGCCGTGCGCTCGACCACGACCGTGTCTCTTCGCACAAAGGCACGCACTTCCGTTCCTTGCGGGATGACCTCGTCGCGTCGATGCAGTTCTGGAAAATGCGGCATTGCCGGTGGCGGCACCAGGCTCGCAGCGATGGCATCATCGCGCGTGCACTGTTCTTCGTCTTCCACGTCCGGGGAGATACAAAGCGGCACCACCTGGCCACCGGGCAGTCGCACTGCATCGATATTTACGCTGATCCGTCCGGCGTGACCCAGCAATCTCTGGTGCGAGGCATGCGTGACCGTCCCCAGGGCCAGCGAACCAGCCGAATCAGTATCCTGTTCGAGATTTCGACATTCCGCGCCACTTCAAACTCTACCTGCTGACCCAGCCTGGAATGTTCGCCGTCGACGGTCTGATCCAGGAGCAGCATCACCGCCGTTCCCTGTAACAGCGTCAGGTAATCCCATGTCTGCATAATCGCCACCGTGAGAGCCGCCTGCGCGTACGCGAGAGGACATACGAGGAAGGTTATGGAAGCACAAAGAACAACCGGGTAGGAAGCGCGCATAAGACACCCCATGTAATCACAGGCTGAGCAGCACAGCTTGAAACCTACAACAAGCAGTCTCTAACGACGGCAAAGCTATCGGCAATCACACAGAGGGATCAAAATGCCGCCATCGAATCCGACTGACGTCGGTTGATTCCAGGACAGTTAGCAGGGCCCGAGAACGCCGGTCACCAAGAAGCGCCCCCAGTTGCTGTCGTGCTAATACTGGCGGACCAGCACTCCCACCTGCGTCATCCACGGTAAAACAACACGGTCTTTACATTCGCCACAGTACTCGCTCGGATTGAGAACACGAGCGGACGACTTTAGTCCTACTCTGACAACTGGCCGGCAGACCTGATCATTCGCTTTGTAATTAGTCCTACAAAGCGCCCCCGTTAGGAGTACTGTTGTTTCATGCCGGGTAGAAACCTGGTCCTAGTCTCAGTCGGTCCGCATCGCCGATTGTCCTTTGCGCATTGCCCTAAGGACAAACATGACGCACAATCCGACCAACCTTCTCCTTGAAGCCCTTCCGCCGGAGACCCTGGCTCACATGCTCTCCGTCACAGAGACAGTGCTTCTTCCCGTGCGTAGTCTTCTGTATGAGCCTGATGTACGGCCCCGATACGCCTATTTCCTGACCAACGGCATCGCGTCAGTCGTCCTGAACACGGCGCGCGGCCAGATCGCTGAGATCGGTATCGTAGGCCGCGAGGGTCTCGTGGGCGCCATCCACCTGCTTGGCGGTCATCCGCTGCAGACGCAATGTTTCATGCAGATTGCCGGGAGCGCACGACGCCTGCCCATGGTTGAACTGGAAGAGATTTTCAAGTCTTCAGTGCCGATGCATACCGGCGTGCTCGAATTCGTGCAGACGGTCGCGATCCTCACCGGCCAACTCGCCGCCTGCAATGCTCTGCATTCCATCGAGCAACGCCTCGCGCGCTGGCTGCTTGTGGTACAGGACAGGATGCAGAGCGACGGCTATGCCCTGACTCATGAATTTCTGGCGGAAATGCTGGTCGTGCAGCGTCCTACGCTCTCGATCGTCGCCGCGGCCCTGCAGCGCGAAGGCATCATCCATTACAGGCACGGCTTTCTCCAGATCCTCAAACGGGATCGTCTCGAAGAGATAGCCTGCGAATGCTACGCCATTGCGCAGACAGTGTTCGATACCATGTACCTGCCGGCGCCCGTCGTCAGCGCTCTTGTTTACCCGCTAAATGGCAATGCATAATGCCGGCCTGCGGCGCGTCCTGATGCATTCCATCACCGTCCGTTAGAAGACTTCTCCTGTAGGTTTACCCGGAGGTGGCAGGCTACTCCTGTCTCTTTTCCCGGGAGAGGCCAACCTGCTCATCGACAGATGGGACTGGTGACATGAGTAATGCTCTAGCATTGAGATGGTGATGAACGTGAGATCAGGAAACAATAACCCAATTCTGCCGCCGAATAATGACTGCAAACTCCGACCACCACACCTGGCGATCCGGGCGGTGCTGCGTCGCGCCGTCGGCGGCGGATTACTTCTAACGGCGCCATGGCTTCTCGCTCAATCAAACAACGCTTCCCCTTCCCGGCCCGCAACCGCCGCGACGGCTCCTGCGGCACAGACTGGAGCCGCAGCCGCGCAGACTGGAGGTCTCACGGCGGCCGATACAGCCGGCGTTGAAGCGGGTTCCCTGGTCATGCTTCCCTTTTTCGTGTTGGCAAAGAATGAGCAGCCGGTGACGAATCTTCCACCGGATGGCGTCACGGTCCAGGAAGACGGTCATCCCGAGACTATCCAGAAGCTTCTGCATGCCGGCGATCAGCCGCTGGTCATGAGCCTACTGGTCGACACGCGGGCAAACGATAACGGCATCCTAGAGAAAGGCCGTGCTCCCCTGGAAAGATTTGTCGAATCGGTAATGACACGCCCCGCGGACCGCGCAGCCGTGGTCGACTTCAATGATGATGCCGGCCTTGATCTCGCGCTTACCAACTCAAAAGAAAAAGTTCATGCATCGCTTGAGAAACTCCATGCAAAGGCCTCATCGGGCAGTGCTTCGGGGAACGGGGACGACCGGAATGTCAACGGTAACGTACTCTTCGACGCACTTTTCCTGGCGTCGGATGAAGTGATCAAGGATCAACCCGGTCGCAAGGTTGTCATCGTTCTCACTGACGGCGTCGATCGCGGCAGCAAGGAGTCGATTCTCAGCGCCATCGAAGCAGCCCAGCGAGCACATGCGATCGTCTACACCATCGGCTTTCCTGCCAAAGAACTCAAAGGTGATAATCAGAACCAGAGCGGCCAGCAGCAGCCAGGCCAACGTCAGGGAGGCGGCTATCCCGGCGGTGGTGGTTATC
>CAXTNK010000052.1:3427-31616 GCA_964245665.1 uncultured Acidobacteriaceae bacterium | reverse complement strand
CTGATCCCGAAAAAAGCCGCTTCATTTGCCCCCAGGCTATTTGGGTCCAGCGCCCGCTTCGGCGTCTGTTCACAGGGGAGTCTTATTCTCTGCTTGTTTGACATCGGCTTTTGGAACGAGACGTTCGATTGCCTCAAGCACAATCAAATGGACACGGATACCGTAGCGGACGATCCGACCCTGCAGCGCTGCAGCTGCGCGCACACGAGTAATTTTTTCAGCGGCCTGCTGCGGCAGTTCGCTTCACGTCACATAGACGTCGATATGCTTAGCAGCGACAGCGAATGTAGCATGTGAGGCCCCCCGAGGTAGAGCGGCGGGTGAGGCTTCTGCCCGGCGGGGAAGTGTACTTGTGCTTCCTACACGCAAGTATTTAACTAAGTAAGTTGTGTTGCAGCCGGCTAGGACTTTCTTCCAGACAAATAGGAATTCATCTGTCATTCCATACCGCTCGTCGTGACTGATAAGACACCATCGGCTGCGGCTTCTGCAGGATCGCCGCCAGCTACGACGTTGATCAGAAAGCGGCCCTCGGAAAGACGATGAAACGTAGCCGCCATACGCGCTTCAAGTGTTGCTGATGTAATTGTGAGACGAACGGCAACGAGAAACTTTAGCCTTCGTATTGCCGGCATCACACTCGAAGCCACAACCCAGTCGTCTTCGCAAAGATTGCCCGTCGGCAGCAACACACCTTCAAATCCCGGCTCATCAACAGCCGTTGCCATCTGGCGGAGGCAGGAAAGATTCCTCTCGCGGGCATACCTGCTATCGCCCAGGTAAAGCCCGTCGCCGGTAGTCGGAATAAACCAAGATACTTGCATAGCCTTGCACTCGCTCCGATGGGTCCGACTAATGTCTCATGCCATCTCCATGTTTTGTAGCCAGCCGAGTAAGACTCAGTTCCCAAGGCGCTGGATCGAGAAGTCTAAATGATTGGAACAGCTCAGACCGATCACGATTCCTCGTAGAACCCGGCTTGATATGTGATACATCAGACGTATGAACCGCGCGCCCATCACTTCCTTTCCATTGATCGCGAGCAGCGTGTGTTGTTGTCCTTGTCGAAGCTGTTGAAAGTATCCCGTCAGCATCCTCTCACAGATTAAGTGCCGTAACTCATCCTTCGCGGATTGTTTGATATGTCCGTGCCGGTTGAGTTGCTGAAGACTTTGCTGCCATTCCACGCTTTTCTTTCTATCAGGCGTCGGATGGGTGCAAATCGACACATTAAACCTTGCGTGTCTTCACACGCGCAGCCTGCGCTGTACAAGCGCGACTGGAACAATAATGAAACTCCGTAAGTCTCGTGGTTTGCTTCTCGCAGTCCTCCTCCCCCTGCTGCCATGGCACAAGGGGGCCGCACAAACGCTCACAAGCGCAACCGTAGTCGGAACAGTACGAGATGCAAGCGGCGCTGTCATACCGTCCGCAACCGTCCAGATACGCCAACCGGAAACCGATGCGGTGAGCACCACCACCAGCGAATCTACTGGCCAGTACCGTTTCCCATTCCTCAAACCTGGGGATTACGAGATCACTGCGAAGGTGGCAGGGCTCTCTGCAGCCACTGTCGGCATTCACCTTATTGTCGGCCAGGAGCAGTCGGTTGACGTAAAGCTCGGCGTTCAGGCGGTACAACAAACCGTTGAGGTTGAGTCTTCGAGCGGCCTGCTGCAAACAGAGAATGGCAACAATCTAACGGATTACAACCTGCACTTCGTCGAGAACACTCCCGTAAATGGAGGCGACATCACCAATGTGGCGTTCTCGACGCCAGGTGTGCGTGTGAATGTCGGCGGAGGGAACAACAACTTGAATGTGAACGGCTTACCGTTTAGCTCTGTGCTGTTCACTTACAACGGCGCAGACATCGTCGAGCCATATGGCAATAACAACAAATCCGGTTCCAGTAACAATACACTTGGACAAAACGATGTGGCCGAAGCTTCTGTCATCACCAACGCCTACAGCGCTCAATATGGGCGGATGGCCGGCGCGCAGGTGAATTACATCAGCAAATCCGGCACGAACAAGTTTCACGGCAATCTGGTCGAGAATAACAGATAAGCTTTCTTTCTTCTTCAACTACGAAGGATTGCGCTATGCGTTGCCCACCAACCAGGTAGTGTCGATTCCCTCCCCGGCGCTACAGACATACGTACTGGCAAATGTCCCTGCCTCGTCGCTGGGATACTATAAGCAGCTTTTCAGCCTCTACAACAATGCGCCAGGACTTAGCCGAGCGGTTGCTGTAACAAATGGTTCGGGGCAGCTCCGGGACGGCACCGGCAATCAGGGTTGCGGTAAGAATAACGGACTCTCCGGCTCTCCGGTTGTGGGTGGCGGTGGAACAACATTTGGGGGTACCAGCGGCATTTCCTGCGCAGTCGCATTTGTGTCGACGGCTTCGAGCATCAACACGGAATACCTGACGAGCCTGCGCGTTGATTACAACATCAACACCAATCAGAAGCTTTACTTCCGGATCAGCCGGGACGCTGGTGTACAGGCAAGCGGGACCAGTCCGATCAACCCGCTTTTCAGCGGCATCAGCCCTCAACCATGGGTGATACCACAGTTGAACTACACCTATGTGATCACACCGCGAATCGTGAATAACTTCATCTTAAACGGCAACTATTATTCCGCCATATTCTATGGCTCAACCAACTTTGCGGGAGCGCAGAATCTCCTCCCGTTGTCATTCACCAACAGTGCCGGCACAGGTTTCACCGATGGCGGCGCGGGCGATGCGGGCTTTCAAAATATTGGCCCTGCTGCGCCCGAGGGAAGACGCGGCCAACAGCTCGGCATCATCGATGATGTTTCGTGGGAGCATGGCCGTCACACAATCCAGTTTGGAGTGAACAATCGAAACAACCGCATCACCAGCACTGCCAATCAGACCGGCAGCATCATTGGCGATTACAACTTCGGCAGCGTCTCTGACTTTGCCCACGGCAACATAGCAGACTCGAACAACTACAACAGCTTCACGCAATCATTTCCTCTTATTCCCACGGTTCATTTGCGGGTGGACTCGCTCGGATTCTATGGCCAGGACGAATGGAAAATTCTTAAGAACCTAAACCTGACCTATGGTGCGCGCTTCGAATATCAAGGCAATCCATGGTGCAAGGAAAATTGCTACTCCCGAACCAACACTGAGTTCCTCGCAAACGGCTATCAGACCGGTGTCACCGTTCCCTACAACGCAACCCTTCAGACAGGGATACAGAAAGACTTCAAAGCCTTTGAGGGTGTCATCGTCGAGCCGCGAGCGGCCGCTGCCTGGTCACCGCTCGGCGAGGGTAAGGCAGTGCTGCGCGGGGGGTCGGCTTATTTGCGAATACAATCCCGGCCTATATTGCCGCGAACGTGTACGGTGACCCTCCGAATAAATTCGCTCCCAAGGTGACAAACGGAATCGTCGGGCTTTCGAGTAATGCAGGCGCATCGCAGGCTTCCGCTGTTGCTTCGAACACTGCTTTCCAGTCAGGCTTCTCTGCAGGAGACACGCTCAATCAACTACAAGCCGCTGTTCCGGCCGGCGTCACATTTTCCACTCCGACCCTCTACGTGAACCCGAGCAATTACCACACTATCAAAACATTGGAGTGGAGTCTCGAGCTCGAGCAGCCATTGACGCGACATGATGTGGTGACGTTTTCTTACGCAGGTAATCATGGCTACGATGAGCCGCTCGCGAACACTGCCGCAAATGGCTGGGCCGCAAATGGCTCTGGCGGCCTGCAGGGTCAAGCCAGTTACACCTGGAGCAAGGCCCTGCAGCTCGGACCGGGTGCCGGAACTACGGGAGCTTCAGGAGCAATCTACAACCCAACCTTGTACGCATTGAATGGCTCTTCATCTGTGGGCAAAATCACGGACAACTATGGTCCTACGGCGTAGGATACGCGAGACAACTTCACTGGGAACCTTGTCTATACCACCCCCACGTTGAACCAGGCCTTGTTGAAGAGAACACTCAGTGGATGGAAGCTTCGGGGTAAGATCTATCTCTACAGCGGACGTCCTTTTACCGTGACGGATAGCGGCATCAGCGCAACGAATGTCTTCTCAAGCTCATTCAGCGGGACAGTTCGCAGATACAACAAATTCGTCCGTAGTTGGGATTCATTGTGGCAAGTCGGCGGTCCACACGCCCTGGCTAAGTAGCAGCGACTTCGTAACGGCCACTACGCAAACAGGCTGGGGCAACACAAAACCAAACAGCTTCTACGGTCCAGGTTTCTTCTCGATCTCCTCCCAGCTCGCGAAGGAAATCACGGTGACGGAGCATACCCGATTCGAGGTTGGCGCTGACGCCTACAACCTGCTCAATCATCCAAACTTCGGCCTGCCGAATTCAGATGTGAAACAAGGGCAGACTCTCGGAACCATTACGACAGACGTAAGCGTTCCGACCAGCATTTATGGCACCGGACAGGGAGCAATTGTTTCTGGCCGAGTTTTGGTTGTCTTCGGAAAGTTCTACTTCTAAGCCGGCCAGAACGTGCACCATAACCTACCGGGCAGACGATACTGCTCGTCCTCGGAAGAACAAATCGGAGCGACGATGAGAAAGAACGCTTTAGCACTGCTGTTGCTCTACCCCACGCTTTTTATGGGGCAGTCCAACAGACTCACAATTGACGATTTATTGAGTCCGGGACCTTCCGCCGGCGGTTCCGCGAACGGCAGGACCGTGGAGGATGAGGCAACATCTGACAGCAAGTACACCATTACCCAGGAACACGGGCAGATTGCTTTGAAGCCAATGGATGGAAGTCCCGAAAAGGTGCTTACCTCATCGGAGGATTCCAAGTCTGAACTAAGCTTGTCTCCGGATCGGAAAAACATCGCATATGTGAGCCAGGGTCAGATCTGGATTGTCGCGCTGTCAGGTGCTGAACCACTGCAATTGACACATGACTTAACAGGACCCGGTGATCCACGCGGAGCTACGGATCACCATCCTCAATGGAACCCTAAGGGCCGCTGGATACTCTATGAGTCAGGGCAAAAGGGCTACAACGAGCTATATGTCGTAAGCACAGATGGAAGAACATCGAACGAGCTCGCCG
Organism: uncultured Acidobacteriaceae bacterium; assembly: GCA_964245665.1. Taxonomy (GTDB): domain Bacteria; phylum Acidobacteriota; class Terriglobia; order Terriglobales; family Acidobacteriaceae. Next base: position 26,526 of record CAXTNK010000052.1, on the reverse strand, counting down.
CCACTGAGATATTTCGAGGTAAGGACGTCATCGCGAACCCACAGCATGATGAAGGTGATGCGGTCTCCTCTGATCGCTTCGACCCGCGACCCCTCTGGTCTCCTGACGGGACTCGGCTCTCCTACACTGAGAGATCGAGAGAATTTTTCTCGGGCAAGCTGAAAGTCCTTCCATTCGATCAGAAGACAGGGACTGCGGCGGGTCCGGTGCTGGATATCTATACTGCGAAGAATGATCCTGGAGGTGCCTGGGCTATCAATACAGCCGCGTGGTCACCGAACGGGGCCACACTAGCAGTAGTTTTACAAGAGACTCACTGGGACAAAATATGGCTTATACCGTCGAGCGGCGGAAAGCCAAAGGAGCTGACCTTTAGAGCGGGTGAAGATGAAGAGCCTGTTTATTCCCCAATGGTAAGTGGATAGCCTTTCTATCCAATCGCGATCTTGCCGAAGAGAGACATATCTGGATCGTTCCAACCTCTGGGGGAGCACCGCATCGTCTAACGCATCTACAGGGATTTGAGCTCGACCCAGTCTGGACAACTGACAGTGAGAGCCTACGTTTTCAATGGCATTCAACGCTTGGTGAATCAGCTTCGTACTCAGTGGAAGTCAGTGGAAAAGAAGATCCACGTCTGCTTGGCACAATACATCATTCCAAGTTCGTTATCGGGGCGGCACTCGCTATCCGACAGTAATCCTTGCCCACGGCGGCCCCGAGGCACAGGTGACGCTAAGCTGCGCGCCCTGGTCAGCCTTTCTGGCTGATCAAGGGTATATCGTGCTCGAACCCAACTTCCGCGGCAGCACCGGGTATGGCGAGCGCTTTCGCAATGCCAATGTTGAAGACGCCGGCGGTGGTGAGATTGATGACATCGCCGCGTCAGTGCAGTATCTCGTCGATACAGGGCTAGCAGACCCAAAACGTGTCAGTATATCAGGTGGTAGTCATGGCGGTACCGTCGTGGCAAATGCTGTGGCCAAGTATCCCGATCTTTTTTCGGTGGGGATTGAGAAGTTTGGAGTCGGCGACCGCGCACTATTTCTCCGCTACACCAATCGCAACTCGGCAATCCGGTGGGAGACAAAGATGGGAGGGACTGCGGATGAAAAACCGGCTGTCTATCGCAAAGCAAACGTGCTTCCCGAGGTAGCGAACATCAAAACGCCGTTGCTCATCCTGCATGGCGAAGAAGACCCGCAGGTTCCGCCACAGGAATCACAGGAATTCGCAGCTGAAGCAGCATAGCAAAACGTTTACCTACATAACCTATCCGCATGAAGGACATGGCTTCCAGTTGAAGGAGCATCGCAAAGATGCTGACGAACGTGAGCTGGCATTCCTCAATAGGTATCTGAAGCCCGAAGTGGCTCAGTAATGCAGCCGTGACTAAGTGCTCCGGCGATTGGAAAAGGAGCGCAATTCGAGGGAGAAGAGAATGACGCATCGTGTTCTTGCCGTGGCTTCTGCTGTAGTCGTCTTTGCGTTTACCACATCGATCATGCTCTCGCAGCGACCGTCGTCGGATGTGTACAAACCCGGGATTCTTCATCCGGCCACCGCGTCATTTGAAACAGAGAAGGCTGCGGAAGACGCATGGTTTGGTCATCTGCAAGCACTCGCAAGCGACGACCTGAAGGGACGGGAAACAGGCACACCCGATTTATCCAGGCCGCCGAGTATGTCGAATCTCAATTCAAAAGAATCGGCCTCAAGCCAGCAGGCACTAATGACTATCTTCAGCCGGTTAGCTTTCGCACCGCAGTGATAGATGCAGATCACTCGAGCGTTGGGTTGATTAGCGCAGACGGGCATAGGCAGACTCTCAAGGTCGGACCCGAAGTTACCCTGAGTCCAAATGATGAGGGGAACGTAACAGCCCCGGTGGTTTTTGCAGGTTACGGCCTTGTCGTGCCCAGCCTTGGCGTTGATGACCTGAAAGGCTTGGACCTGAAGGGTAAGATCGCGGTCATTTTTGGAGGGGCACCTGCAGAGATTCACGGCCCTCTTAGAGCTTACTTTCGCACAGCGGCGATACGCTGGCAAAAGTTGAAGGATGCAGGAGCTGTCGGTCTTATCACCATTCCTGAACCCAGGCCGCAGTCGGCAGCAAGTCCTCAACGAAGCGGCGCTCCCGGCTCTCAGCCTGCTAATTCGATCACACAACTTTCAGATCCTGCGCTCAACCCCCTGGAAGGCCTCCGCTTAAATGCAACGGTCCCTGTCGCATCTGCAGCCGCTTTGTTCGCAGGCTCGCCGCACCCTTTCGATGAATTGCAGAATCTCAAGAAAGACGGTCGCCCACTGCCTACCTTTTCGCTTGCAGTAACAATTCGAGCTACAACCGCGACGCAGGTGGCGAGCTCGTTTCAGTCTCCCAACGTTGTAGGACTTCTGGAAGGCAGCGACTCAAAATTAAAGCATCAATATTTGCTGCTAAGTGCCCATCTTGACCATCTCGGCGTCGGCCGTGCCGTCGATGGAGACTCGATCTACAACGGCGCCATGGATAATGCCGCCGGCATCGCATCTTTAATCGAGACGGCAAAAGCATTAGCGAAGGGACCTCATCCGAAACGCTCCATCATTTTTCTCGCCTTCACTGGAGAAGACGACGGCGAACTGGGCTCACAGTTTTATGCTCACTATCCGACGGTTTCTCGCTCGCAAATAATCGCTGACCTCAACATGGACATGTATCTTCCACTCTTTCCATTGCACTTTCTAGAAGTTCAAGGGCTAGGAGAATCGACGCTAGGCAACGACGCACGAGCTGCCGCACAGTTGAACGATATAGAGGTGCAGTTCGATAAGCAGCCGGATGAAAATCGTTTCATTCGCTCTGATCAGGCCAGCTTCGTGAAATATGGGATTCCTGCCCTTGCCTTCAAATTTGGCTGGCTGCCTGACACTCCCGAACAGAAGACTTTCAACGAATGGGTTCGAAATCGCTATCACCATCCGAACGACGATCTCAATCAACCGATCGATCGCGAGGCAGTGGTCCATTTCGATCGTGTTCTCTTGACCCTGGCATTAAGAGTGGCCAATGAAAGAACAAAGCCGGAGTGGTATCCGGAGAGCTTCTTCAACACAATTCCCAGACGATGAGGATTAACCTGCGCGTTCCATAAATTCGACCAGGCGTGCGCGAACCAAAGCAATATGATCTCGCATGGCAGCTTGGGCTTTTTTTCGATCCCCCGTTTCCAATGCTTGAATAATCGCGCGGTGCGCATCGTGCGCAGTAGATGACGATAATGCGTATGTCTTGCGTCGGCAGATCCATATCTGGTTCTATATATTAGCCAATATGCGCATCAGTTCCGTGTTTCCAGTCGCACTCGCAATGAGTCCATGGAAGATGGCATCTTCTTCGATATGGCCCACTTGATCGCCGGCCCTGAGAAGCTTCTTTGTCCGTTGCGTGCTTTGTTTTAGACCGATGATCAACTTTGGCGTCAGTTCCGCAACTTCCACTGCGTAAAGCTCCAACGCTTCGCGCAGACCGTATAGATCCTTTACTTCCTTCACCGAGAACTGTCGCAGGTTAAGCGCCTCTGCGGGCTTCGATTCGGGTGAGTCCTTCGGCATGCAGAGTGTTGAGAGCTTCCCGTACCGGCGACTTACTGATTCCGAGTTGCTTGGAAAGCAGTTCTTCGGTCAGCCTGGTCTCCTCATCTAGTTCTTCTCTAAGAATATGGGCTTTGATGCTGTGATATGCGAGAGACGTCAGATTCTGGGGAGTTTGAAGCTTCTTCATGGATAGCATCATGGCCACATCTATTCTAAGGGTTGTGGCATTTGGAAATATGAGCTATCAAGCGCAACACTCTTCGAAGACAGAAGCTGAAGTGCCGAGTGGCTTTCATCATGACTCTTCTTCCCTCAACGATTTCTCGATCGCTTCCCAGACCAGGCGGACAAACTCGACGCTGTCTTTCAGCTGCTCGCGGATCGGTATGGTGTTTGCGCTGAGGTAGGGCGAATTCCGCAGCCGGTACGCAGCTATCCGGCAAGCATTCTCGAGCCACCAATCCTTGGGCGGCTCCCGTTCGGGGGGCGAGGTCATGTGTTTGCTCATTAGTGCCAGTCATGCGACTGCATGGGAGCAGCCGTCACATTCAATTCTTCGATATGCCTGGCACGGATATGAATGACCTTGTCGATGTGCTGGAGAGCGCCTTCGATCAGCAGGAACTTCGCGTAGGTGACAAGTGAGCGATGCGTTTCGTAAAGATCGGGATCGATGATCGCGTTCGCGATACCGGTCTCATCTTCGATCGACAGGAAGATGAAACCGTGAGCTGTGCCTGGCCGCTGGCGGGCGATAACGCAGCCAGCAATCCGCGCCTTTACACCATGCCGAAGAAGTGACAGGTCTCCTGCCCGGATGATCTGCAGGGCTATAAGTTCCTGCCGGCAGTGCGCCATGGGATGGCGGCCGACTGTAACGCCGGTTGAAGCATAATCGGCAACCATCCTTTCGTGTGGCTCCATCGCCCGGAGTGGAGACTTTGCTTCTTCATCGCGGTCGAGCGCTTCAAGCAGCGGTCCCGGCTTACGACCAGCGCGCTCTACCTGCCAGAGCGCCTCCCTGCGATGGATGCCCTCACCAATTGAATTCAGTGCACCCACTTCAGCAAGCGTGGTGAGGTCAGGGCGTGTAAGCGAAGGAACACGACGCGCCAGTTCGTCGACCGTTGCAAATGGGCGCATTGCCCGTGCCGCCTCGAGTTCGGTTGCCGTTGTTTCTCGCATGCCACGTACATACCGGAGACCCAGGCGCAGCGAGAGCTTGCCATTGGATTCTTTCTCAAGCGTGCAGGACCAGCTGGAGCGGAGGACATCGACTGGTTTGATCCGCAGGCCGTGCCGCTGCGCGTCCTTGACCAGCACAGCAGCCGAGTAGAAGCCCATCGGTTGATTGTTGAGGATGGCCGCCGTAAAGGCGCCAAGATAGTGAAACTTGAGCCACGCGCTCGCATACGCAATGAGAGCAAAGCTCGCAGCGTGAGATTCCGGAAAGCCGTACAGAGCAAAGGAGCTGATCGATTGCACGATCTCTTCCTGTGCTTCAGGTCCGACACCATTCGCGTCCATGCCTGCGCGGAGCTTGATCTCGAGCGCTTTCATCTTGTCTGCTGATCGTCGGCTGCCAAGAGCACGGCGCAGTTCTTCTGCTTCGCCGCCGGTAAAGTTCGCGATGGTCATGGCGATGCGCAACAATTGTTCCTGGAAGAGCGGTACTCCCAGGGTCCGGTGAAGCACGGGCTCGAGGAGCGGATGGGGGTAGCGAATCTCCTGCCTTCCCTGCCGGCGTTCCATATACGGGTTCATCATCTTGCCGACGATGGGACCGGGACGGATGATGGCGACCTGCACGACGAGGTCGTAGAACTTATCTGGATTGTTGCGCGGCAGAGAAGCCATCTGCGCGCGCGACTCGACCTGGAAGAGTCCAACTGTATCGGCTCTTTTGAGCGACTCATAAACCTTGGGATCATCATGCGGAATCTGCGCGATGTCGACCTTGTCGCCGTAGTAGCGAGGGATCAACTCGACGCAGTCCTTCAACACTGCCATCATGCCAAGGCCCAGTAGATCGACCTTGATCAACCCCATATCGCTGACGTCTTCCTTGTCCCACTGGATGACGTTGCGACCAACCATACTGGCAGGCTCGATCGGGACGACGGAAGCTAGCTGACCCTGGGCGATGATCATGCCACCAGAGTGCTGACCGAGATGACGAGGCAGATCGAGCATGCGGATCGAGAGTTCAAGATACTTGGCAATCCGCGGGTGATGAAGATCAAAGCCGGCGTTCTTGAACTGCTCTTCCATCGTGTCGGTCGGGCCCTTCCACTCCCACGAGCCGACGAGTTGCGTGAGCCGCTTTGTAGTATCGACGTCAAAGCCGAGTGCCTTGCCTGTCTCGCCGGCAGCAGACTTGCCGCGATAGGTAATGACGTTGGCGCACATCGCAGCGCCAAGTTGGCCATAGCGTTTATAGACATACTGGATGGCTCGTTCACGGTCGTCTCCCGACGGAAGATCGAGATCGATGTCGGGCCACTCACCACGCACTTCTGAGAGGAAGCGTTCAAACAAGAGATCCATGCCGACCGGGTCGACTGCCGTGATACCGAGTGAGTAGCAGACAGCCGAGTTCGCGGCTGAACCTCGCCCCTGGACCAGCATCCCATTTTCGCGGCAGTATTCGACGATATCCCAGACGATCAGGAAGTAACCGGCAAGACCGAGTCGCGCAATCATGGCGAGTTCTTTTTCAACTTGCTTCTCGGCTTTCCTTCTCAGCTTCGCGCTTGCCTTGCAGCCATATCGGTTCGCTACGCCTTCCATCGTCCGTTTGCAGAGGAAGGTGTCCATGGTCTCGCTTGGCGGAATCGGGTAGAGCGGAAACTGGTAGCCCATGTCCTTCATCACGAATTGCAACCGGGACGAGAGCTCTGCTGTTTCAATAACTGCTGACGGTAAATCGCGGAAGAGCGCGCGCATGTCTACTACACCAAGCATCTGACGATTTGCGTTCTGCTGCAGCAGGAGACCGGCTTCATCAAGCGTACAGCCATGGCGGATCGCGCTCATGAGATCGAGTACCTCGCGCTCAAACGCTGTTGCCATATTCGGGCTGTTGGTCGCGAGCAGTGGAAGATGAAACTCACGCGCGAGCGCGATAGCAGCCTGGTTCCGCGCTTCCTGTTCGCGAATGCGGTGCCGTTGCAATTCGACATACACACTTCCCTGCCCGAAGGTACGAATCAGAGACGTCAAAACCTTTCGCCCTTCGTCCATGCCGCCACGCGCAAGAGCAGCCGCCAGCGGACCTTCGTCTCCTCCTGTCAGGCAGACAAGTCCTTCAGCCCGCTCCTCGATCATGCGGTACGGTGCCAGGCCTTCACCCTTGGTCTTCTGCTGCAATTTGTAACCAGTGATTAACTGTGAGAGGTTCTTGTAGCCTGTCTGCGATTCGCAGAGCAATGACAGCCTGACCGGCCGTTCCGGGATCGTGTGCGGTTGCCATGGCTCGGGAAGAACCTGGCTTCCCAACTCATTGGTCGAGATCTCAGCACCGATATGCGATCGCAGCCCAAGCTTCGCCGCCGTCATGTAGAGCCGCGGCGCTCCGTACAGACCATCTCTATCGAGGATCCCTAGTGCAGGCATGCCCAGGTTCGCCGCCTGCTGAGCCATCGCTTCCGGCATCGACGCGCCCTCAAGAAACGAAAAGGCAGAGCGGCCATGAAGTTCCACGTAGCCGTCAGTCATACTGCCCTGCCACGTACCAGGTTCCTGGTTCAGGCTCGTGGCGCAAACGAAGTGCCTGTGGCGGCTGTGAAACGATCGCATCCCAGTCGTTCGCTTGCCATCGCCTGCCGTCCCACCAGTAGCCGCTCGTTTGCCAGGGACCACTCACACCACCGAGCAACAAGCGCTCCCCTTTCCAGAAAAGGATCGAAGGCACAGCGTCGTGACATATCACCTTGACTTGCTGTGCAGGGCGCAAGCGTCGCAGAGCGGCTCGCGGTGCGATCGATTGTCTGAAGGCTGTGGCACCCACATTTGGCTGGAAAGTCGCCAGTTGAAACTCATCGTCACGGAAGCTGTTCGCTAATACCGGCGAGCCGACATTTTCTTCACCAACAATGGCCTTGAGGCGCGCTACGAGCAGATCGAGTTTGTCCGGTTCCGGAAACTGTGCCTGGAACAATCCACGCTGCGCCACTTGTGGAATCGCAGGCTCAGCAGTAATAGTCACGGCAAGGATGCCGGCAACTGGAGGATCAGCCTGCAGCTTCAGATTGAGCAACTTCAAGAGCAGATCTTTGCTCTGGACTGGAACAGCTGGCCGTATCTGGATCGAATGAGGAGCTGCTTTCTCAAGCTCGAGCGCGACCGTTACGCTGCGCAATGCGTAGGCATGATTGATCGCCTGCCGCAGCAAGCTTTCAAGCATGGGCGAGAAGATAAACAGTAATGGTTCGAGCGACTCAAGCGGACTATCAAGCTCAACATGCTCGGACAGCACGAGGGAGGAGACTTCAGGCACAAGCAGATGCTCTTCGCGTCCTACGGCCATGCGCTGCAATCGTTTTGCCTGTTGCCCGATGCGACTGACAAGGGCTGTCTCAGGAAGAGCAGCCAACTCACCGAGATTCCGGATGCCCCAGCGCTGTAATGTTGCCAGTGTGGCAGACTCGAGGCTCAACATCGACAAAGGCAACGGCGCGAGCTTCGCCTGCACTTCTAGCTCGCCGACGTTTGTCACACCGTTGTAGCTACGGGCCAACAGCAGGCTTGCTTCAGCATTCGGCGCGACAGCGACGTTGGTCGGAAACTCAAGTACATCAAGCGCTCTCTGGATTGCCACCGCATAGTTGCGGGCGTCGCCAAACAGTTTCTCTGTTCCAGTCTGATCAACTAATAGAACAGCTGCCAGCTCTTGCCTGTTGGCATAGTTGTTTAGCGGCGAAGCGATAATTTGCACGCGCGGTGAGAACCGCTCTGCTGCTGCGAACAGGGTCTCGAGAGCTGCCTTCTCTGCCGACACAGAACGCTCATGAAACAGGATCCGACCCGATGTATCGGCTTGCACTTTTGTCATGCCGTGACATAGGCCGAGGTCTTTCGCAGCTCGATTGAACGAGACAACGCGCTCGAGAGGCGTCTTGCCTTCGACCACGGCAACCGCGTGGCAGCGCGCATCCTTCTCGAGACGCAGCCATGCGAGCGTCGGAAATTCCGGTATGTAGATCGCCGCGTATCCCATGTGTCTACCTCCCCGCTGCCCGCATCCACGGCGCTGTTACGTCCCAACTCACCGCACGGCCCGGGGATTTCTTGACAAATAAATTGCTCAAACGCTGTCGAGCGACTTCTGCTGTGCGGGAAAGGCCGCTGAGGAGATTGCCAGATATGCTGGCTGCACCTGCGGAACAGTCGAGCACGCAGAGAGCGCTCGATCGTGCGCATGCCACCTGCGTCAGCAACAGAAAGACGGCGTCACTCTCCTGCGCGGCCCGTCGAAAACGGAACCAGGTTGCCGGCGGAATACGAAGTGCCTGATCCGAAGGAACAGAGGCCAGGTCCAGAACGATAACGCGAAAGCCCCCTGACTGAAGGATCTGATCAGCCGCGCGAATTGCTTTCTCTAATCGGCTCCAGGGCTTTTCAGCTTTCGTTCGGGACGAAGTCAGAACAAGCGCCGCATGAGCACGCTCACGAGCTTCTTTGGCAGCTCGTTTGTCCGCTTGCCGGATGGGATCAGAATCATCAGCATGCCGCGCATTGAAGTGGTCATAAGCCACCTGCTCATCCGAAGCAGACGCGAGGCTCAGTTTGCGGTTGGGATACCCGGGAGTGCCTTCGGCCTTCTTGAGTCGCGCTTCTGCTTTCTGTGTGAGCATCTTGCCGAGAGCAGCATCAAGGCCCCTAGTCTCCGTTCGCGGATGATGGCTCCCGCAGTGGCCACCGACCATCTTTCCCGTGTCGGTTCGAAGTGCTTCAAGCCTGGTCTCGGGCAATGAGCGAGCTGTGGGCGGGATGGCAATCACACTCGCCACGCGGACCCAGAGCAGGTTGCTGAGATTGACTCCTGCAGCGGCAGCGCTGATCGGATCCATTACGTCGTCCACATCGACATACGCGCAGGCAGAGTCAGCCGCCGCTCCTGCCAGCAGAGAGAAGGCCAGCGACGTCCTGCCGGAGCTTGCCAGGCCGGTGCACTCTGTGACTCCACCGATCGGCAGTCCTCCGCCCAGCATGCCATCGATCTCAGCAACACCGGACGAAATAAGTCGCGGCGTCGGCGCCACCTGGGGCGACAAAGCAGCAGGAATCCGCGATGCGAGCTTCGCTTCGATCTCTCGTTTCAGCACTGCGCTCGGTGAGTGGTAGCCCATAGCTTCTTCGCCTTTTCTTCGCTACTGTTGGCCTAAGCATAGCGCCTACTATAGGGGCAAAGTCAACGTGCAACGTTTGTGGTGCAGGGCCTTCTAACGCGGAAGTTGTAGAGAACAAAGCGCGCGACGTAAGAAAAGACGTCCCGCGCCCGAAATTCCACGAGGCGCGCAAATCTGCTCCTGCGTAAAAGGAGCGGTCGACACTAACAGGCCTCGCAGCATGCTTATTGAAGCGTTTTCGGATCCGAGATGAGATCAAGAGTCGAGTTGCAGAGTTGATCAGAACCGAGCAGCCCGGCCTATAGCGGGCTGGAACTTCCGCGATGTTATCAGTGTCCAAGAGCCTATGACGAGTGATCCTCTGGCAACGGCTTCCAGTGATGCAAAATTGGCTCTCTATTTAGCTCGGCTATAGCCCAATAGAGAGTACGAGGCGATTGCTATAGAACTGGACTTTTGTGTCCCGTAGGAGTTCATTATTGGCGGAGGCTTGACCTCACCAAGCTCGCGCTTGGCAAGGATGTTTGCTTCTGCTTTGGGTGCTCTAAGATCGAAAATTGATGGAACCGTCTATACACGTTGATCACGCAGTTTCGCTTCGGCAGTCGCCTTTGCCCACCGGTGTTGTCGTGGGTGAACATGAGCGGGATTGCTCAACACGATGGCGGTAGTGCCCTACAATATCTGCCTTAGTAGACCGCCGTCATGTTGCCGAAGCCCTGATTCTAGGCGCTCCGGACAAGCTGTTGGCGCATCCGTGTTATTGCGCGGCCTTGAAGGCGGATTCTAGTCTCAAACGTATGCAGAACTCGGTTGTTCCTCCAGGCTTGACAGAGCGGGCTGGGCACAACGGCGATCACATCTCTGGACGAGGCTACACGTCTGCCTCGTGGGAGAACTCAAAGTCCAATGACCGTTTACGATCACGCGACGACCTCACCTCCAGGTCTCAGTCCGCGAGATCCTCAGTTCTTAAATCGCTCCGCGTGGGCTTCATCAGATTTGTAGTTGTCTTTAGGATTGCCGCCACTATATACCAGGTCGTGAGCGACCGCTCGCACTCGCAACCCGAACTCGTGCATCATGGCGGCACGGTAGCTCTTCCGGGCCAACTCTCGGGGACGGGGCGGATCTATCTGCTCCAGCTTGGCTCCCATAAGGATCCATACGCCGTGGTCGAGATGGCCAGCTGGCTTCGCGAGAAGTACTCCCTCGACACCCAGGTTCTGCCAACAGAGCCACTGGACGATGTCACCTATGACCACTCTCGTCATCGCTATATCGCAGAGCGCATCAACGATCAGATCAAACGTACTCACCCTCGCCTAGCCGCAGATACGAATGCTTTCATTTTTGGATTTACCGACGCCGCGATGTACTCGGCGACCGAAAGCTACAGCGATACTTTCTCTCAGCGCGATTACCGCCGCACCGCCATCATCTCCTCCGCTGGCATGCAGGACAGGAGTTGGTTCTTTCAAGGAGCAGCTCGCGCTTCTGTCTTGCTGCAAAATCGTTTGCGGCGAATTCTTCTAAAGGATGTAGCCGTCCTCTTCTGGCATCTTCCGCTCAACAACGACCCCGGTAGCGTGCTTTACTATCGGCTGAATCCGGATTTTCCTGATAGTGACATCTTCCAATCTGATCTTGATCCTGTGCGCTCTGCTTGGGGTCAATACATCGGCGACCCGTGCATCGTTTTCACGCATAGCCCAGGCTCGGCGCTGACCGCCACAAGCCCGCTCATCCAGCAGTGTAATGATTCAGGAAGCGCCGGCTCATTGCAATCTGCGCTCGTGAGTTCCGATCATCCGTCTGACACCTCTCAGGAGCGTGTTGAATTGCGCCTGGCAAATGGTCTACTGATCGAAAAGCACACCGATTTCTTTCTGCCTGGCCCTGTTCCGATCAGGCTGGAACGTGCGACCAGCAATAACTGGCAAATGGTCTCTGCGTTTGGAATGAGCGGCAGCCATAACTATGATCGTTATCTCATCTCATCTGACGGAATGAAGCACATCTCTATCGCCAGCGCCGGATCCACGGACGTCGGATTGACAAGACGTCCTTCGTGGCTTTCTTTGTTTGCATTTAGCACATGGGTTGATTCAGAAGCCTCGGGCAGTGCACTCAAGCTACGCTGGAAAGCAAGACCGACGGAACACTTTGATCTGACCCGCTTCAACGGCGAGATTGAATCGTATCTGCCTTGTACCGATGCCGACATCTGCTACCTGAGCGGCTATCAGGACCCCACCGGGCAAACGCTCATCGTAGAGCGTGACCAGCAACGAAATCTGCTCAGTCTCAGCGCTCCAGGAGGGAACTGGGTACGAGTAACTCACGACCAAAATCCTGAGGTTAAGATCCGCATCACGGACATTACCGATAGTCAAGGACACCGGGTGAAATATGCCTATAACCACAAAGGTCAGCTGTCGGAGGTGGCATATCCCTCAGGCGAGGTTTTGAGCTATGAGTACGACGGCAATCAGAACCTACTCAGCGTCGGAGCAAGTTTCGGAGGTGAACCGAAGGTGACGCTCATCACCAATCGTTATGACCGCGGCCACCTTGTCGCTCAAACTCTGACTGACGGACGTACCTACTCTTATGATTTCAAGCCGGCCGCCAATGGCAAGTTCGCACGCGCTTGGGTTAGGTCCCCAGACGGTACGTTGTACCAGATCGAGATCGGCCGGAGTGGAGCAGCCATACGAGCGGGTGAGCAAAGACTTGAGCGAAAACTGGCGAAAGCTGACCGTGCGAGCTTCGCGATACTGCCGCGGGGCGAACCAACGACAGCTGCCAGGAAGATGTAGCTTTCTTATCTGTGGAAGTGGCGCTCAGCCTGTTTTCACGCACGATAATAACTATTAGCATGCGAGACCTGAAGCTGGATTTTGCAACGTCACGCCGAATGACTTTACCGGAATCGCCGTCTTCTGACCACTTGAGCAATGCCTGTATAAAAATGACGGCAGCGATATGCATAGCCTAACGAACTTGAAGATGAGCCTTATAATGCGCGCCCGTCGATCGCGCGGCATTCTCGAAGTAGACACCGCAGCATATGGCGACGGTTAGCGATTGGCTTTGTTCCACGGAGCGGCACCGAGGCGCCCAATAAATCTTCGCGGCCGAGTTGCTTCATGCGTGCAGGCATGAAGACATATTGCGGCCACGCTTGTCACCATCCCGAACAATTGATAGAAGTCAAGAGCAAGGCACCAGGCTAAAGCAGGAACTCCTTTTGTGTTTTGCCAGGAGCAAAAAGAGAAGCTTCTGTCTCATAGAGTACAAATCTGAGTGAAGAAATTTTGGCTTGAGCCGATATAGAGATCTGGAACCACAAGGCTGCAGTGAGCCGACGGAAACAAGAAAGTACCAGACCTGTGTCCTACGGGAAAGTGTTACAGACGGAGCGAATATGACTGCGGTAAATTCCGAAGGGCTAGACTTTAGCCAAATCTCTTTGAATCAACTCAGCTCCATCAGTGCCCTTGAGTTGGATCAACTTCCATTCGGAGTTGTCGGCCTGTCCTCCGATAACCTCGTACAGGTATATAACCGGACAGAGTCTGAGCTTGCCGGACTCCCTGTCAGCACAGTGATCGGGAACGACTTCTTCATCAGTATTGCGCAGTGCATGAACAATTTCATGGTGGCACAACGGTTCAAGGATGAACCAGAACTCGATGCGGAGCTTCCTTATGTTTTGACATTCCGCATGAAACCCACGCGGGTACGACTGCGGTTGCTTCAGGGCTCAGTTCCCTTGAAATACATATTGATCCAGAGATAGATCGAATCTGGCTGAGAAGCGCGCAGGAGGAGAGGCGAAGTATGGGAGGGCAAGTCATGGATGTTGGTCAGGAAGCTGGAACGACTGAGCTCCTCCAATTTTTGTACGCCTGCCCGGTTGGATTGATGGAATTCTCGCGGGATGGTGACATCGCGCTGATCAATCCCCTGGCGATGCAATTGCTTATTCCCCTGAGCCCGGAGGGCTTTGCGTCCAACTTCTATAGCCTCGCGGAGGCATACGCGCCAGAACTGCGAAACATGGTCGACAATTTCTCACCAAATCAAGGGACGATCTGTGAAAACCAGCACATTCTCGTCAGGCCCGGCTCGAAACAGACCGGCACGGAAGCGAGGGTGCTCTCGTGCACTATCGTCAAACTCGCGGCTAACCGTTTGATCGCTTCCCTCGCTGATGTCTCAAAGCAGGTAGCTCAGGCAAAGCGGTTGAGTCAGGCTGAGACTTGGTTTGCATCCCTGTTGGGTGGCATTAACGATTTCGCGACGCTTTCCGTTGACGAGGATGGAATCATCATCGACGCAGGCGGTTCCATGTTTCGTCAAAGCGGCTTTACCGCCTCAGAGACGATCGGACTTGAACTCGAAAGCTTTACAGCGCATTCGGAAGGTTTCACAAGCATCAGTGTGGTTGACCAGATTGCTATCGCGAAACAGCAGGGTTGGTACCTCAGCGAGGGCTGGCAAAGGAAGAAGGGCGGTGAAGCTTATTGGTCGCAGCGGCTTATCTCCATGCGCAATGATGCCGATCCTGCCGACACAGGACCGGCGGTCTACACCGCAGTTATCAGAGATGTGACCCAGCATAAGTCGGACACGACCAAGCTGCTTCATATGTTGAGAAATGATTACCTGACCGGAGCCTGGAATAGGGCCTTTTTCTTTGAGGCAGGAGAGGCAGAGTGCATACGAGCAGAACGGTACCGTCAGCCTCTCGCGATCATCGCCATCGACCTTGATCACTTCAAGAAGATTAATGATAAGTACGGCCACGCTGTGGGTGACAAGGTCCTGGTAGCCTTCTCGCAAATATGCAGGACTCTTCTGCGGCCGAACGACATGTTTGCCCGGGTGGGAGGAGAAGAATTCGCCGTCCTGTTACCCTCGACGGATGTTGAAGGGGCTGCCAACATTGCAGAGCGTATCAGTTCTGCGCTTGCTGCCATGAGACTTAACATAGACGACCAAACGATAGCTGTAACCGCAAGCTTTGGCTGTATGCAAATGCATCCGCAGGCAAGCAACCTGGCTGCGATGCTGGCTGTCGCTGATGCCCTGCTCTACAAGGCAAAAGATGCCGGCCGAAATCGAGTTGAGGCGGCATTGACTCTTGAGGCCGCATAAGTATGTGCCGTCCACTGCTTTCCCGACCTGCTATCGCCCGCGTTCTACAAAGCTTGCTGTCTGCGGAGTTGGCCGTGAACCGGCGCTCCCAGGGACAGCGGGTAGAGGCCCCGCTTGGTCTCGCGTCTCCGTGGCCAGAAGATCTGCTGCTTGCCGGCCATGCGCCTTTGGAGTGCGCATCTCTCGGGTGCGATTCGCTTGAAATATTATGGCTTTCCGCGGCGACGAATGAGATGTTCCACCTTCATGAAGCGGAATCTGATTCCGACCTCCTGGACGCGAATACGTTTGGCCAATGGATCGATTGTGTTGAGGCAGCCTGGCTTCATGGTGTCGAAACTGTTACGTTTTCTACCTCGGGATCCACAGGTGTTCCAAAGCGTTGCGCGCAATCTTTCGCGCACCTTCAGCTGGAAGTAGCCTTCCTTGCGGAGCTCTTTTCCAGACGTCGAAAAGTACTTTGTCTCACGCCGGCCCACCATATCTACGGATTCCTATTTGGAGCCATGCTGGCGGATGCGCTGGGAGACCTGGAGCATCCGTCCTGCGGGACTCTGGAGTCGCTGGCACGGACGCTGCGCCCCGGGGATCTTGTAGTCGCCTCCCCGGCTTACTGGCATTGGCTCGATCGAACGATATCCATATGGCCGGAAGACGTGGAAGGCGTAACGTCTACCGGGGCCTGCCCCGCCGTGCTCATTGAGTCACTTCTCAGCAAAGGTTTAAGCGGGATGACCGAGATCTACGGATCGACTGAAACCTCGGGAGTTGGCGTCAGGAAGTGGCCAGCCGAACGTTATCGCCTGATGCCACATTGGATTTCTACCCTGCGGGTGAATGACGGCGATGCGCTGCAACTCACCTCATCGCTGGGAAGGCAGGTCTCGCTGATGGATACAGTCGAGGTCGATGAAGAGGACACCTTCATTGTTGTGGGGCGGAAAGATTCTGCAGTCCAGGTCGGCGGTACAAACGTATTTCCTTCGAGAGTAGCGGCTTTAATCGGGGCTCGACCGGGCGTGAAGAGTGCAGCCGTTCGACTGATGCGTGCCTCAGAGGGAAATCGCCTCAAAGCCTTTGTGGTTCCCGAGGGTGACGAAGATGAAGGAGCATTGCTGTTGGCCCTTCAAAGCTGGATTGCTCTCAACCTCACAGTCGCAGAGCGTCCAACGGCAATTCAGTTCGGCGCTGCTCTTCCGGTGACACAACTGGGAAAGGACGCAGATTGGTAGGGGCTACATCGAATAACTGTACTCGGGAGGTTTCATTCCCATCCCGCGCCCGGTCTGATTTCCCAACGAATGGTCACCAGGGAGACGCCGTCCCAGGTAGACGTGCCGGGGCCCGGCGGGGCTGCGTCGGACATGGAAACACGGCAACCATATTCGCCTGCAGACCAAACTACCTTTCGGTATAACTTTGCGCGATCGTCGCGCGTCGTACGGCAGGCTCTCTTTCGACGCAGCGCCTTGGATTGCTGGTCAGCGGTTCTACTTTGCTGCGGACGGTGCGTAGACAGCACCACGCGCAATCCACTCAAGAGCCACGGGTACTTGGCATCGACGACTGGGCATGGCGAAAAGGTCATCGTTACGGAACAATCCTATGTCATCTGAAGGAGCACAGAGTGATCGATCTTTTGACAGAACGTGCGGCCTGTATCGTTGCAGCGTAGCTCAAGCAACACCCTGGTGTCGAAATCATCAGCAGAGATCGAGGTGGCATTTATGCCGAAGCGGCGCGTCGAGATGCGCCACGATCGACACCAGTTGCTGATCGCTGGTTCATTCAAGAAAGCCGGGATTCTTCCGGATGTACCAGGAAGTCCTCCGGCTTTCAGGTATGTCCATGTCATTTCGGCTGAACTGCCATCCCTTGTGGATTATGTATTACGTATGGAGAACCCGGCGCTTCGCTTACGCTGGTTGGTGTGATCGTGAACACGTAGAGCTGGTTTGTGCCCAGGGCGTACAGGTGATTTGTATTGTCCCAGGACACCGAGCTTATTACGTCCTTCGTCAGCAAACCAGTGTATTGAGTGATCGGATTCGCTCCGTTGTAGTGAAAGACCTGCAGCCCTGAGGTGCCTCCGACTGCCAACAGCTTGCCGGAAGGTGCCATGTTTATAGCGGTGAGGATGCCCGCTGCGGTCGACGGCATGTTTGTAAGCGTGCTGCTGGTGCTTAGATTTCCAGAGGCATCGACAGTGTAGGTTGCCAGTCGCGCAGGACCGTCGAGACCCGAACTATAGGGCTCGCTGGGGTCCAGCACCGGCTGAAGCGTGGTTACAAGGTGGTTTGACGGATCGGCTGCAGCGAAGGATATGCACCATGCATCACCTCGTTTTGCCGCTGGGATAGGCATCTTGAATTCTACAGCGGTCAAGGCGCCGCTGGCAGCATTGCGCTTGAACGCATTGGCCTCAGACGAAACGCCTGGCACGCACGTAAAAGTGTAGGCATACATGTTATTGGCGGTGAAACTGAGTGGTGCGTCCAGGTACTTGCCCGAGCCTGCGGTTCCCAGGTTTTTCAAAATACCGGATGGTTTTTCTATGCTGAAGGATTGCAGGCTATTTTCCCCGCATCCGCCCTGCGGTTCCAAGTCGTAGAGCGACGCGCCTGTGTGATCAAGGATGAGGGGACCGGAGTCTCCGCATTCGCCTGGGTTGTACTGGACTACATCCGTGCTTCGTGTCCATGCAAGCCCACCACTTGCCTCAATAGCAAATTGCGCGATGTAAATACCGTTCCGCGTGGAAGCAAACATGTATTTGCCATTCGCCGCCATGCTTGTCACATCGTCGCGGAAGGGTGAACCCTGGATGGAAGTGAGCTTACCGCTGGCATCCGCTGCGAATGCCTGGATCTCGTTCGTGCTGCTGCCAGCAGGAGTGCTGGAGACGTACACGAAGGACACAGGCGATGTACTGGCTGCAATGTCAAAGTCGCTCTGCGCGGACACAGGGCCGACAAGAGCAAACGTTGCACCGAAAATGGTGAGCATAGAAGCAAGCTTGGACCGCGTGAAAGGTGTTTTTCTCCGGGCGCAGCGGGATGGCAGGAGCAAGAGGTTACGTGAGCAGATGAAGTTCATACTGGTTCTCCTTGGCGACCAACGGTCTTGAGCATGCCTAGATCACGGATGCGGGACTTAGGCAGATCTTGCTGGTCTGTTTTATGGCTTACTGTTAATTGCGTAAATGGCATGGGATAAAGGTTCATCTCATTTGAAAAATTAGGCCATTCGCGCACAAACCGCAGCAATGAGAAGAGCCCGAACCAGAGCAGCATGGCATCCAATTGGCGACACAGCAGTGCTGCAACCAGAACGAGATCCCCAATGATGACGAATGCCGAACCAAGAAACAATACCGGCATATCGCGTTCGAACATCCGTAGCATCTGACTCGTCGTTTCCACCCCAGCGCCCGCGTCGTGACCGAATCATAGAGGAGGCACAAGCGCGGAAGCGCACCCAACTGCCTCCTAGCAACACGGCCGGGGAAACATCCTGGGAGTCGCTCTCACCGAGGCGGAGGCTTGGACGCTCTTCGCAGAGGGCAGACATGACCACGCTGGGAAACACCTCAAAAGTATTGCCAGGCGATTGGAAGAAAATCGACAGTAATCAGCGAGCAAAGTTCTACCGAATAACCGCATTGGGCAAGAAGCAATTAGCCTCCTACTATGAGCGCTGGGGCAGGCTCGTTGCAACGATCAAAGGCATTATGACGGCTCGCAGGCGCACTGGCGGGTTGGACGGCCAGTGTTGGCATGGCAACTTGATCCAGCAAGTTATTGCCTGGCCGCGGTTCTCTTGTTGATTACTGTGTTTTTCTCAGGAGTGCTGCCGGCACGCCGGGCGGCATCGGTCCAGCCCATGCAGGCTCTTCGGTCGGAATGAAGTCCTCCTACTCGCTATAAAGTAAGGACATGAACACGCCAGTTGTTTTGGTTTCAGGAGTTGGCCGTAGAGTAGGCATCGGTGCAGGAATTGCCAGGAAGCTGGCGGCTGAAGGTTGGGATCTTGCGCTTACCTACTGGCAGCCTTATGACTCCAGGATGCCCTGGGGCGAGCAACCTGATGATGTCACCATCCTCGAGAATGAACTTGTTGCACTCGGGGCGCGGGTGCAATGCCTTCCAGGAGATCTGGAAAAGCCCGACACCGCGAGTGCGATCTTCAAGGCTGCAAACAAAGCTCTCGGTTCCGTCACTGCGCTCGTGATGGCGCATTGCGAATCGGTAGACTCAGGAATTTTGAACACGGCAGTGGAAAGCTTTGACCGTCACTTCGCTGTGAATGCCCGCGCCACCTGGCAACTCATACGAGAGTTCGCTCTGCAGGTGCCGGAGACAGGTGGCCGTATTGTGGCGCTGACAAGTGACCACACAGTGCACAACCTACCTTACGGCGCGAGTAAGGGAGCGCTCGATCGCATCGTCCTCGCAGCGGCACGTGAGCTGGCCCACCTCAACATCCAGTCGAATGTCGTAAATCCTGGACCCATCGACACAGGATGGATGGACCAAAGCCTTCGCACATTACTCGTCGAACGCCAGCCGTCCAAGCGGCTCGGAACGCCACAAGACATTGCAAATCTGGTTGCATTTCTATTGTCCCCGTCAGGTTCATGGATTAACGGTCAGCTGCTTAAATCCGACGGTGGCGTTTCTGCTTAACGATCCGATATCTCCCTACCAGGCTAGAACGAGATTCTGACTCGAATCGGAGGAACCGACTGTCTCTGCGGCGGGTGATGCTGTTGGCAAGACACTCCCTTGACGAAGGACATTCTCCGCGCCAATCGCCGACGCCGCGAACCATCCAGCGTCCAGGTGAAACATTTGAAGTCCCAAGGCCGCGGAATCCCGAATCATGGCCTGCGCATGTTTTACATCCACTGCCATGCCGCTTAACCCAACCGTTATTCACTATAAGTGGATATTGCGGATTGTTAATAACTCGATCGTTATTCAG
Organism: uncultured Acidobacteriaceae bacterium; assembly: GCA_964245665.1. Classification (GTDB taxonomy): domain Bacteria; phylum Acidobacteriota; class Terriglobia; order Terriglobales; family Acidobacteriaceae. Next base: position 6,448 of record CAXTNK010000052.1, on the reverse strand, counting down.
GACGGTAAGCACCCATCGTCGAAGGATGTTTCCAGCATTATCTTCGTCGCCTTGAATTGCGCTGATAAAGACAGTGGGAGTGATGAAGGATGCTCCCTTCGCAAGCTAAGTCCTGAATGGTGCAGGTACCGGATTCAAGCCAGCAGAAAACTTTAATTTGTTCGCATGTCTATGCAGGTTTATCTGTGTTCGGTCACTGAATTCGCTTCCCATAGACCGGCCCATTTTTCTGTTCGGCGGAACACCAGAAGGTTAGGGATCGCTGCGCGGACGCGCGTACGTGCTCGATGTGCCCGTGCAGTGAAAGTGGTCATCGATTAGCGCGTGATGGACGCCCTCTTTTGAGGGACCGCCCGCTCCTTTTACCACCCACATCTGCTTCAGTGGAGCGGCATCCGGAATGAGCCAATTCATCTGGGAGCTTGGTTGCAACGGGATCCAGTAAGCGGCGTTGCTCCGATTGCGGATAAGAATAATGTGCTCGACAGGGCCGCTCATCTGCTGTGAGCCGCGCACATGCCACTCCCACGAGACCTGAAGCAGCGGCTTACCACCTACGACAGAACATCGTGAATAAATCGAACAGATCGGGAAGTGACTAAGCTCGCATTCTTATTTCCCTTCCATTGCAGTGCCTTGATGTCCGATCCTACCTGGATGGTCGGGATGAACCCTTCTGGTGCCTTTTGCGTCCAGCACGACCTCCGATCAAGACAAAGACGTGTCAGGCGAGGTGATGCTGGGTCTGCTTCCACGGTAATTTCTGTTGCGCCTAATCGAAGTGTTGAGGCTGCCCGGACGATGGTAAAGCCCGCTTTCAAGAAATACAAAAATAGCAGCGGTTGAAAAGTTGTCGCAAACAGTTGGCAATCCTATCGATAGATACAAATGCTTGGCGATGAAGGTTGGCCAGCGAGTGAGGGAGAGCAAGTGGTTGCGGTTGGCAGATAGGCGGCCACTCGCGAGCAAAATGGATGACAGTCACAATTCATGAGGCACGTCACTTTGATTTGGCTGGTTATGCACCAGCTGTTTTCCAAGGAGCTTTCTCATGTCGAATGCTATCGCTGGATCCATAGGTTTCAGCGAAATGCCTACAGCTGTCGATTTCCGCCGGCAGGCAAACTATGCGCTCGAGGTTGGCATGTCCATCGCGCGGGAGTTGAAGGGTGAATAGCTATTGATCCATATTTCGCACCCACCGAGCCACATTGCTCTTCCAGAAGGTGGATGGCTAGTCACTGCTTTGTATTGCAACGGACTGAAGAAGTAATCGATACTGCAGGAGCAGTCTTGAGAGAAGAAGGTTTCAGGGCGAAGGCCCTGTGCTTCTATGGCGGAGTTACATCGGAAATTGCAAGAAAAGCAAAGGAAAAGCAGGCTGACCTGATAGTGACGGGCACGCAGGGTAAGCAGGTCCCGGTGTCGGGCTGACGACATACATGAATGGCATCTATCTCCTGCGGTTCGGATGCTATCGCAGAGATGAAATGCTGATGCTCAATTTTAACGACGAGTGAGAAACTGAAGAGGACAAGTTGGACCTGGTGCGATCTCGGATTATGATTTTGTGCTGATCGTGACAGATCATTCGGATTACGATTACGAGAGGATCGTACGCGAATCACAACTGATCGTCGATTCGAGGAACGCTACGCGTGGGATCGTCTCCGATAAGGTTGTGCAGTACTGAAAAACCGCTTGTCCCAGGACCTGAAACGGGTGTTGAAATGGAGGTTATGAATGACGTTTTCACGGCGCCGATTCTAAATCGACGTTACGATATGTGGAAAGGGTTGGTAGCATTTCGAGCAATAGCGGCAGCGCCCTGTAGGAAGAACAGGCGTTTCGTATTGACGACCAGCACCGTCTTCCCATCGCCCATGATCGACGCTCCCACGTATTCGGGCATATGTGCCAGAACTCCCCGCAATGGCTTGATAATAACTTCGTCCGCGCCGATAAAGCGATCCACCACCGACGCGCTGCGACCGGCGGAAGGTTGGATGATGCCAATTGCCAGCATGACCGAGGGCGGTTCGTCGTGCAGGTCCCCAGCATGAGGTTCGGTGGACATTTTAAGGTCGCGGATCAAGCAGCAGATCATCTGCCCGACCTGCGATGAGAAGGTCGAGCGTAGCGACCTCTGGAAGGGCTACGAAGTCGACAAACACTTCTATGCCACGATGACTCCAAAAGAATTGAAATCGCTCGACTCGGCCGCCTCCGACGCCATGAACATCGAGCAATTCGTTTCGCTTAAAGGCATCAACCCTCTGTACTTCCATACTTCTTATGATTAAGTCGCGGAAGAGCCGGGCCGGAATCCATATACCCTGCTCCTTCAAAGCATGAAGAGGCTGAACCTGGCTGCGATTGCGAGGGTGAGCGTGCATAGTCGTGAGCAGGTCGTCATCATCCGGCGCTATGACAAGGGTCTGCTCCTGCACATCCTGGACTATGCGTCCGAGGTCCGAGAGATTCCCGAGTATGGTCACGATACGGATGTCAAGATGCTGCCGCAGGAAACGGCGCTTGCCGAGCAATTCATCTCGCAGCTCACACTTCCCTTCCAGCCCGAACAGTACACCGACACCTATCGTGACCAGGTCGTGCAGTTAATCGAGAAGGGGCGGGAGGGCTTGGCGGTCGTCGCCACAACTGCGAAGCGTTCGATGGCACCCGTGGTTGACATAATGGATGCATTGAAGAAGAGCCTTGCTGCGCAAAACGGAAGACAGAAGAAGTTGCTGCCGGCACCAGGAAGAAAGTGCGGAGCATTCGGTCGGACGAGCCAAAGACCAGAAGGCTGGATAGTTGAGATTTGATGGGCTCCATCCTGCGAGTACATTCTGAAGCTCGGAGAGGCAATTACGTGCGGTTGCTATCGTAGGGAGTCTGACAAGCAGAAGATCGCAGAAGCCTTCCGTCTCGACGGTCCGAGCCTCGTCTCGCTTGTGCTTGCACTAAACGAAGACCTTCGGCCGACAACTTTTCAGCCGATCATTCCAACGAACGAAG
>CAXTNK010000052.1:2566-3417 GCA_964245665.1 uncultured Acidobacteriaceae bacterium | reverse complement strand
ATTTGGAACTGTCTATCCCAGGTAGCCTCTTCGTAGCCTCAGCAATTGGTTGAAGGCACCACGTACCAGATACATCAATCACGACGGCGTGTGCCACGATCAATGTAAGTTTCGTGCGACGGCAGCCTGAATATCGTACGCGGAGAGAGCTTGCTGACGTACCAGCATGAAGCCCGCTTCTGGCTCTGGATTTTGGCGGAGCTTTTCCAGTGCAGCTGGTACGGCACATTGATCGACATTCGTTTGCGGCTTTTGGTCGGCGGTCTCTAGATTGCCAAAATAGCGTTGTAGGGAGAGTCTTTCGCGAATGGTGCCAATGCTCGCCACAGCGCGAAACTTGAGCCGTCGATATCCTGCGCCGCGAAACAGCCAATCGCGAGCACACGGGCGTAGCGGAGGCCGATCTCAGAGGAGCTGCTTCATCGCGCACAAGACTCGCCTGACGTCGTCACGGAACCACTCGCTGAAACAACCCCGCCGCACACAAGGATAACCTACTGAAACACTGAAGCAGCGCATGAAAGAGCTCAGGCCATAACGACTCTTGCAGCACCCGCTGACATGCTTGGATCCTGCAGCACTTTCCAACTGTAACTTCCACGATATTTTTCAGCGCCGTGCAGACAAGTGATAGTTTCCGGAGCCAACCACACACGACACGCTATCGCTTCTCTCGTCAACCGAAAGCACACCGAGGTCTCCCTTAAGTTCTCGCCCTGACTCCCTCACCTTACTCCTGAATCCGACTGGCAATGAGACAGTAGCCGTAGCACCTGGTGGTATCGAAATATCGATATCTAGTTCGTCCCCTAGTAAATGCCAATTCGAACCGATAGTTCAAAGTACAGAGT
>CAXTNK010000052.1:0-2556 GCA_964245665.1 uncultured Acidobacteriaceae bacterium | reverse complement strand
GAGCGTATATTTCCCGCAACCTGCGGATGAATCCATATCCGCCGGTCGCTTTCGCGGCTCATATTGAAATCGATACCACCAAGCCCTCGATAGAACCACTCCTCCGCATGTCCAAGCATGAAGTGGTCCTGCGACGATCTTGGATTCGCATCCCATGCCTCAGTCAGTGCCGTAGCTCCAGTCTTGAGTTGATAACCGTAACTGGGACTGTCAGAAAGCGTCAGCATGCTGTACATCACATCGGAGCGACCATTATCGCTCAGAGCCCTGACCAGGTAGTGAAATCCGATATCACCTGCAGTCACGTGATTTCCATGTTCCCGAATATCTCGGATAAGACTGCTGAGCACGCCGCCCTTATGACCGTCCGGTACCAGATCCAATGCAAGCGCCATCGCATTGGCTGTCTGGCTGCCCCTGTCATAGCTGTTTGTCTCTGCATGAAATAGATGCTGATTGAACGATGCCTTCACAACTGCAGCGCGACTCGCAAATCCCGCCGCTTCTTCCGGCTTTTCGAGGATCTTCGCGATTCGCTCCAAGTCCTGCAGATCTTCGTAGTAAATTGCCGTTGCAGTCAAACCCAATGTAGTCAACTTGGACTCGCCTGGCTCCCCTGGTCCTATGTCGTACCAGTCACCAAGTCCGTACGCCAGCATATTATCTTTCGATCGACTGCGTAGATAGTCAACATAAGCCACCATTGCGTAGTAGCTCTCACGAAGCACCTGCTTATCGCCATAGAAGGTATACGCAGTCCATGGGCTAAGAATGGTTGCGCTGCCCCACTCGGGCGAATCACGAAAACTCCCCGAAAAAGCCACAACTTCCGGCGCGATTGAGGGCACCATGCCGTCGCTCAGCTGTGCGTCCCGAATATCCAGCGATAACTTCCTGTAGAGCAGTGAGAGGTCGTAGTTATACAAGAGAGCGGTGCCGGCAAGATGTGTCTGCTCAAGCCATCCGAGTTTTTCGCGCGTCGGACAGTCGGTCAACACGCTGACCATGTTGTTGAGCATCGCCGCATCAATCAATTGATGAATACCATTAAGCATCTGGTTGGAGTTATCAAACCTGCCATCCACCGTAATAGCATCGTGCAGTTCCTGTCCCTTGATCGCATCGATGTGCGGCAGTCCTGAGTCTCCTACAACTGTCACTTCGGCATAGCGAAAGCCGTAATAAGTGAACTTCGGCGACCAATGTTCCACTCCTTTACCGCGAAGCGTGTAGTTGAACAGGACGGGAGCTTCTTTCGTCGCATCAGCGCTTAGCTGGGTTACACGCCCGTATGCATCAAGGAGTTCACCTGTCAAAATCTGCACGCTTGAACCCGCCGGCCCATGCACTTCGATCTCTGGAGTTCCGGCAAAATTCTTACCGAAGTCGTAGAGCGTGACGTGATCATTGATTTGTTTGATCGACACCGGCTTATAGCTGTGAGCCACCACGACGGGCGGCAGGCGCTCGGAGCGCAATGCGCCTCCCGGACCATCCACTACATCTGCGGGGCGCCAGGATTGATCATCAAACGCCGGCTGCATCCAGCCTGGTGGGGATAACCTGGCATCGTAATCCTCGCCACCATAGATCGATGAAAACCGGATTGGACCATCTGATGTTTTCCATTCGCCGCCACTCGTAATCGTGGATACCGTTCCATCTTTATAGTGCAGATGTAACTCTGCAATCAGCTTCGGCTGTCCGGTTGAGCCGACGAATTTTGTATAGCGGCCCTTAAGTCCCTCCACGTTATACATCCCGTTGCCCAGCAGAACTCCAATGACATTGGACCCTTGATGCAACAGAGGCGTAGCGTCATAGGTGTCGTAGAGCACTGTCTTGCGGTAGGCAGACCAGCCAGGAGTCAGTAGCGCATCGGTGACAGGCCGCCCATTCACAAATGATTCCGACTCACCGAGCCCCGAGATAAATAGCGTTGCTCGTGCCAGAGGTTTGCTGACTTTGAAGCCATAACGAAAAATTGGCAGCGGCGATACAGACGTTACCCTGCTCTCATCATCTCCCTGCGCCTGCGGCAGGCGAGGACCATCGGGAACACCGGCGATCCATTTCGCCTGCCAGTTCGAGGGCTGCAGCATACCTGTTGTAAATCTTGCAGGAGCGCTCCACGCAGACGCACGCCCAACTCCAGTCCAGACGCGGACTTTCCAGTAATACGTGGTGTCCGAAAGAAAAGGACTACCTGCATACCTGGTGAACGGTTCGATAGTCCCAACCATTCGGCGTGAATCCCAGACGTCTCCATGATCCAGATCGAGCGCCGCGCGCGATCTGGCAACCACTATGCGAAATGCAGTTTGTCGTATGTCGCGAAGCTGGCGTCCGCGCGCCACTAGCGTCCAGTGGAAGAACGGTGCCGGGTCGTCGATGCCTAATGGATTGACCGTCCCATCAAACAGCAGGCTGCGAGGAGCAGACACAGAAGACGAACCCGTATCAATGCGCTGCGCCAGGCAAGTGTATCTTCCCGCAGGCATGAGACAGATCAGGATTACCACGCAACGTAACAGAGCCGTCAACCCGGAACTCAAA
>CAXTNK010000051.1:0-33149 GCA_964245665.1 uncultured Acidobacteriaceae bacterium | reverse complement strand
CTGCTGCCCCCGCTCGAAGTATTGCTCGCCGACCCGCCACTATCGGATGAAGAACTCGAGCCACCGGCTTTCGAATCACCGCTGCTCTTGCTTTCGCTCGAACTGTTGTCACTCTTTGCAGATGAACCTTCGCTGCTGCCTTCCGAGCGCTTCGAGTTATCCGGTCGAGTGTTTGATCCCGCTGCACCGCCCTTGCCGTAGTCGCTCACATACCAGCCTGAGCCTTTGAACTGGAAAGACGGCGCCGAGATCATCTTCTCGGTTTCACCACCGCAGCCCGGGCATTCCTTGATCTCCGGTGCGCTGAAACTCTGGATCTTTTCGAAGCGATGCCCACACTGTTTGCATTGATATTCGTAAAGCGGCACTGCTGTTGCTCCCTGTTGCCATTGCAGGATTTTGCTATGTCTCTATTGTAGAGTCTGTTGCAGAATGAGCCATTACGCTGTTGCCAACTGCACACTCCGAACCTGGGTAATCGCTTCGACTGCTTCGAGCGCCGTCTGCACAGCCGGTGCAATCGCGCCGTCAATCTGGATCACTGCCAGGGCCTCGCTCTTCGATTGACGATGATCACGGCCAAGCGCGAAGTTGGCAATGTTGACGCGGTGATCACCGAGTATCGTCCCGATGCGCCCAATCACGCCAGGCACATCCTGGTTGCGGATGAATAGCAGCGTCCCATGCAGCGGCGCCTCGATATCGATTCCATCGCAGGAGAGCAGCCGCGGCGATGTAGCGTGCAGAACGGTCGCGGTCGCTTCCGAGTGGCCGGCACTGGTATGCAGTTCGAGCCGCAGTACGCTACCAGCACCACCTGTCGCCTGTTCCTTCTTCGTCTCATGCACGCGCACGCCCCGCTCTTCCGCAACGGATGCCGCATTGATGCGGTTCACATTCTCGGAGTGGCCGAGCACGCCCTTCAGCACGGCATTCTTGATCAGGTCAGTCTTGGCTGTCGCCAGTTTGCCATTGTAGGAAAGGCTGACACTTTCAACACTTCCTGTACCGGTACTGATGCTTGCAAGAAAGGTCCCGAGGCTCTCGGCCATTTCGAGGAACGGGGACAATTCGAGATACTCTTCATGACTGAGCGAAGGCATATTCACGGCATGCTGTACGACGCCGAGCTTCAGATAATCCCGCACCTGCCGGGCAATCTGGATGCCGACGGCTTCCTGTGCTTCGTTAGTTGAACCGGCGATATGCGGCGTCAGAATCACGTTCTCGACATTCAAGTAGGGTGAGTCTTTGAGCGGTTCCTTCACGAAGACATCGAGCGCTGCGCCACCGATGTGACCGCTCTTGATCGCGGCAACCAGGGCTGCATCTTCGATCAGTTCACCACGCGCGCAATTGATGATGCGGACGCCCTTCTTCATGGTCGCGAGCCGTGCTTCGTTGATGATGCCAGTCGTCTGCGGGGTCAGCCCGACATGCAGAGTCAGGTAGTCAGCCTTGCTGAACAACTCATCAACCGTGACCAGCTGCACGCCTGCTTCACGTGCGAGTGCGGCAGCGACAAAAGGATCGTGGCCGATGATCTCCATACCGAACGACTGTGCGCGCTTGGCGACTTCTAGGCCGATGCGGCCCAGCCCTAGGATGCCGAGCGTCTTACCGCGCAGCTCGGTACCCTGCAGAGATTTCTTCTCCCACTTGCCCTGGTGCATCGTGGCATTGGCCTTCGGCAACTGCCGTCCCAGCGCGAGGGCGAGTGCGATGGTCAACTCCGCGACAGCGATAGCGTTGGCGCCCGGTGTATTCATCACCACGATGCCGCGACGCGTGGCTGCGTCTGCATCGATGTTGTCGACACCGACCCCTGCGCGACCGATCACGCGCAGCTTCGGAGCATGCTCCATCAGTGTCTCGTCTGCCTGCACAGCGGACCGGACCACCAGGCCATCGGCATCTTTCAATTCTTCCGCGAGCGAACCTTTGATCTGGTCATGCGTGATGATGTTCCAACCAGCTTCCGCCTGGAATACCGCGAGCGTGGCGGGCGATACTTTTTCTGCCAGAACGATCTTCATGTTTCTCCTGTAATTCTTCTTCTCGTGAAAGGAAAGCCTCTGCACGGAGGCTTATCCCCTAACCCAAACGGAAATTGTCATGCCGACAAAGCGAGCCCTTTTGTCATCGCGATCGAAGCGCAGCAAAGTAGAGGGAAGTGGAGGGAGCTGCATCTCTGCCAATCCTTCCACTTCGCCCACTTACTCTCCGGCGACGAACCGTGCTAGCGGGCTCCGATAGTCTGACGCACGCCCACAGCCTGGCAGTGCTGACTGCCGCGGCCGCAGGGACAGCCGCTCTGCGCAGCCTCATCCGGCCGACGCGTCGCATACACGTTCTGCGCAGCGGTCAGGGCCTTGCCGAAGGCGAAGCCTTCCAGCTTGAGCGACGAAGCCGCGACCTGCTCGAAGGCGCCGATCAGCGCAATCGTGTCCAGATAGTCGAAGAAGCCGAGATGCGCGATGCGGAAGATCTGACCCTTCATCTCGCCCTGGCCATTCGTGATGATGGCGCCAAAACGGCTCTTCAGTTCCTTCACGATCACGCCTGAATCAAGCCCCTTCGGCGGCAGAACTGCCGTGACAGCAGCCGCCGGCGCATCTGGTGCGAAGAGTTCAAGGCCAAGCGCCTGCATGGCTGCGCGTGTCATGGCAGAGATGGTCTCTGCATTCTCGATGAGCCGTTCACGCCCGCGGGCCAGGTCGCCATCGCCCTGCTGCGCGATGAAGTCCAGCGACGCACCAAGCGCGGCGATCAGCGAGACTGCCGGCGTGTACGCGCTCTCGCCCTTCGCAGCATTCTTGCGTTCCTTGCGCAGGTCGAAGTAGTAGCGCGGGTTGAGCGAGATCTCCATCGACGCCCAGGCCTTCTCGCTTACTGCGAGGTACGCGAGACCCGGCGGAATCATGACCGCCTTCTGCGAACCGCCGATCAGGATATCGACGCCCCACGCGTCCATGTCGATGTGCGTAGTGCCAAGGCCGGTGATGGCATCGACCACCAGCAGGGCATCGCTTTCTTGCTGTTTCAGAATTTCGCCGACAGCAGGCACGCAGTGGCGGACACCGGTCGAGGTCTCGGTCGCCTGCATGAAAACGGCGCGCGTTTCGATCTTCAACGCAGCGCGCACTTCGTCCATGTCAAACGTCTTGCCATAGGGCGCAGAGACGACATCCACCTGGCAGCCGAATGCTTTGGCCAAGGCAGTCCAGCGCTCGCCGAATTTGCCGGCGCTCAGTACCAGCACGCGGTCGCCGGGCGACGTAATATTCGAGACCGACGCTTCCATCGCGCCGGTGCCGGAACAGGCCATCAATATCACGTCATTCTTCGAGCCAACGAAGGCACGCAGCTGTTCGAGCACGCGCATGTAGAGAGCGCGGAACTCGGCAGTACGGTGGTGAATATCGGCGGCAGCCATCGCGAATTGTGCGGCCGGAAGCAGCGGAGTGGGGCCGGGCGTAAACAGGCGGGTCTTGCGAATCATGGTTGTCGGGTCCTTTTCTTCTATTGTAGCGGTGCAGCCTCGAACCGGGGCCTCTCTATAATGAAGAGTTGCAACAGGAAAGGCGCTTTCAATCGCAACTGAAAGCGATCCGGAAAAGTCATGAGCCTCGCTGAAACCATTGATAAAGACATCGTCGCGTCCATGAAGGCGCGCGAAGCCGACAAGCTATCCGTCCTGCGGATGGTGAAGACGGCCTTCAAGATGAAAGAGATCGACAAGCGCGCGCCGCTGACCGATGCCGAGGCGCAGCAGATCCTGACGACACTGATCAAGCAGCGCCGCGAATCAATCGACCAGTTCACCAAAGGCAATCGTCCGGAACTGGCTTCGAAAGAAGCGGAAGAAATAGTCGTGATCGAAAGCTACATGCCGAAGGCCGTCGGCGACGCAGAGATCCGTCCGCTGGTGAGCCAGGCTATCGAGGAGATTGCCGCTGCGAATGGTTCGCGGCCGATCGCAAAAGATATGGGCGTAGTCATGAAGGCTTCGCAGGCGAAGCTCGTGGCCGCGGGTTTGCGGGCCGATGGGAAGCTGGTGAGTGAGATCGTGAAGGCGGAACTGGCGAAGGGCTGAAACACCAGTCCACAGTCCATCGCCCGCAGCGCAGCACTTTTGTCATCCCGGCCGAAGTGAAGCATTTATCTTGCTCACTCCAGCCGAAGCGAAGCATTCAATCGCGATCTCTTGCTGCGGCGTCTTTTCCGTCTTCTTCTCAAATACGTGCACGACCACTACGCGTTTGCCGACTGCCGTGACATAGATCGCCCGCGCAATACCGCTCCGGCCATCTAAACGCATCTCCCAAAGCGATCCGTCGAGAGGCTCAACAGATAGTTCGCGGATACACTCCAACCCGAAGTCGCGAATCAGATTGGCAATCCGCAGGAATTGGAGCGGATACCGACCGGCCTGCCATTCAGGACGGCTTCCACCTGTTGATCCAAGAATGCAATCATTCGGCCTACAGGCCAACAGGCTTTTTTTGTATAAGGATTGATTACTCGACCGTCACTTTCACAAAGGCATTCTCTGGTAATTCGCCCTCCAGCAGGTGGACGACGCCGTTCTTGACGAAGCCGCGGAAGATGCGGCCGGAGGCTGCGGGTGGGGGTGGTAATTTCGGGGCCGGTCGGCCGGTAATCTCGATCTTTGGAGCTGTTGACATTGACTTAGCCGCCGCTGGCCGTGTGGCAACGGGAGACGGGGCTGCCACGCGGACTGACTTCCCGGTGCCTCTGTCCATGGCTTCATTGGCCAACTCGTCAGCCCGCTTGTTCTTGTTCCTCAGGACGTGCTGAATCTCGAACTTGCCCAGCTTCGCGATGCGCCGCTTCGCTTCGTCATACAGCGGCCGAAGTTCAGGACTCTTGACCTGGTACTGGCCTTTAATCTGCTTCACCATCAGCTCTGAATCGGCGATGACCTTCAGGGATCGGTGGCCCTGGGTCAGGGCAAATTCCAGTGCTCCTAGCAAAGCTGAGTACTCTGCGAAATTGTTGGTTTTGACACCGAGAAATTCGCTCAGTTCGCCGACCCGCTGGCCTGAGGGGTCCTCGATGGATACGCCGTAGCCTGCCGGTCCGGGATTGCCGCGTGAGCCGCCATCGCAGTATGCCGTAATTGTCTCTGATGTAGACGCATTGGGCGCCGCTGCTGCTTCGTCAAATAGTCTTTCTGCCATCCGGTAAGTCTAATACTGCGCGTATGGCCACACGTTCGTTGGGTCGGTAAAGATCGGACTGGCGTTGGTGGCACGCGAGAAAGATGCAGGTCCCTGAACTGCGCTTCGCTTCGGTCGGGATGACCATTTGCAGTCATGGAGGAGATAAGGTTCGCTCACCATTTTCCGCCAAGTGCGTCTACCTGGTAGGACTAGTGTCTATCTATATGGGCACTGCTTCTCGTGCACTACCTGTGAAGGTCAGGAGAGACAGGATGTCGGCAAATGTTCTGGGAGTTTTGGCCAACCCGTTTCGAGCGAATATAGCGCGGCGCGGCTCGTCGGACGCCATCGCGCAGAAGGTCAACGCAGCTGATCCGGAGCGGGCGCTCGAAAATCAGCTCATCCGGGAGGCCCAGGCCGGGTCACGGTCGGCCTTTGACGCGCTCATCCGGCAGCATGATCAGGCCGTACTGCGGCTCGCCCTCCACGTTTCCGGCTCAGAGACGGACGCACAGGATGTCGTCCAGGAGGCATTCCTCAAGGCTTATCGGTACCTGCCCAACTTCCGTTTTGAATGTTCTTTTTACACCTGGCTGTACCGGATTGTGACGAATGTAGCGCTCGACTCGATGCGCCGGAAGAAGACGCGTCGGGAAGAGCCGGCGACCATTTCGGATGCAGCAGGCGGCTCGATTGACCTGCTCAGCAATGTGTCGGATGAACGCTCGATGGCGAACCCGGCGCGCGAACTCGAAAACAAGGAACTAGGCACGAAGATCCACGCGGCACTCGACAAGTTGACGCCGCGGGAGCGCATGGTCTTCGAGATGAAGCACTACCAGGGCATGCGCCTACGGGCGATTGGCGAAGTACTGAATACGACTGAAGAAACGGCCAAGAATACGCTGTTCCGGGCGACGAAGAAGCTGCGGGCAGACCTGGCCCCGGTCTACATGCCGGCGCGGGAAGGTGCCCGGTGAGTGCGTCGTTTCAGCAACCGATCTCCTGTGCTCTGGCAGCAGAGCGGCTGATGCTCCGGCTGTACGCCGAACTGCCGCCGGAAGAAGCAGAGACGCTCGATGCGCACCTCGCCGGCTGTGAGAACTGCCGCCGCGAGCTGGCGGCCCTGCGGGCGCTTGGCGAAACGCTGGCAGCCGAGCCCGCTGCCGACCCGTCGCAGCAATTGCTGACAGCTACACGCGAGCGTCTGGATGCAGCTCTCGATGAAGCAGCCCTGCAGAAGACGCCGCTGCGCGAATCGTTTGTCCGCCGCTATCTGCAGCCAATTTTCGCTCCGCTCCAGGTTCCCGGACAGGGGTTCCGCGCCGCGCCATTTGCCGTGGCCGCCATGCTGCTGGCAGGCGTGGGAGCCGGCGGCTTCAGCGGCTATCAGCTGGGCGTGAAAGCTCACCCTGTGACTGCGGCGACGAAGCCGAGCCTGCTGGTGCCCATGGACAAGTCTCCCATCGCGAGCGTCAGCGGTATCGCCCCGCAGGCAGACGGCAAGAGCGTGATGGTCCGCTACAACCGGCTGGTCCCTGAATCGGTCACCGGTTCGGCGGATGATCCAAATATCCGCCAGTTGCTTGCCATGGGGATCCAGAATCCTACCGGGCCGGAAGTCGAGGACGACGCCGCCCGTACACTGGCCGATTCCTGTACGCATGGCCCGGAGTGTGATGACACGCGTCTGCGCGGCGCCCTGTTGACTGCGGCACGTTATGATGGCGATGCCCAGCTGCGCAGCAAGGCGCTGAACAGCCTCGAGCCGTATATCGCCGAGGACATGCGGGTACGCGATATGGCCCTCTACTCGTTGACTCACGATGTCTCCAACCAGGTAAGGTCGACGGCGATGGAGATGCTCCACCCAGTGGAGGCAGACTCAAGCGTGCGCGAGGTTCTGCAGAATGTTTCAAACAGCGACCACGATCCGGCGATCCGAACGCAGTCTGAAAAGATGTCGCGCGACGCCAGCGATATCGGGTTGCAGATCCAGTAACCGGGGAGCCAGTGAATGCTTCAATTGAAATTGAGACCGCTGAAATGGAAACCGCGATTGAAATTAAGACATGCCGGTTTGCTGGCAGCAGTGATGGTTACCAGCGCTGGCCTTGCGACCACTGCCTATGCAGTTGTCCCCCAGGATGACAACGCCGAACTGGTGCTGGTGAGCAGTGCGGCCAGCTACCTCGGCGTAAACATCCGCGATCTCGACGACCATGCAGCGCGCGCACTTGGCTTGAAATCGACCACTGGTGTGGAAGTGACGGCAGTCGATCATGATGCGCCCGCGGGTAAAGCGGGACTGCATCTGCGTGACGTGATCCTGACCGTCGATGGCAAGCCTGTGACCAGCGCCCTGCAGTTTCGTGAGACGATGAAAGCTTTTCCGCCGAACAAGATTGTCGAGCTCGGCATTGTGCGCGAAGGCAAGCCGATGAAGTTTGCCATCAAGCTGGCGGACCGCCTGAAGCTGCAGCAACAGGCGTGGTTACAGCACTTCTCTGTTGCTCCGCCGCAGCTTGGCAATACCTTCAGCAGCGTGTCATCAAAACAGGGAGGCAGTCCAGGAGGGGACGACGACAGCGACGATTCCGAGCAGTTGGTGCTGACCCGGCCCTACCGGATAGGCGCTGTGCTTGACTCGCTTGGCCCGCAGCTTGCTGCCTATTTTGGCGTGAAAGACGGCACCGGCATGCTGGTGAAAAATGTCGACCCCGACAGTCCCGCAGCCCAGGCAGGCCTGCAGGCCGGCGATGTCGTTCTGAAGTTGAATGACGATACCATCACGACGCCGATGGACTGGATCCGCGCCATGCGCAAGGTGGAGGACAAGCCGATCCAGTTGACCATCATGCGTAACAAGCGGGCCGAAACGCTTACCGTCGCACCGCCGAAGACGCAGGCACTGCTCGATTGGCCGGTGCTGCCCGAAGGCGAACAGTAGAAGTTCAAGACCCTGACGAATGCCATGTCCGCGCTTTTGGTCAGGCCTGGATGTTGCTAACCTGCCGGATGCTGCCCCAGTCTGCGACCCTTTCAGGCAGCTCCCGCTTTGCGCCACAAGTGGTTCCAGGAGATATGCTTCCGTGCAGGCAGGCGCAAAGTTGATGACGGATCAGGTGTTGAACTTTTATGACTCGCTGGCGGATTACTATCACCTGATCTTCGAAGATTGGGATAGGACGATTCACCGCCAGGCGAAGACTCTCGACGCGATCCTCTCGCGAGAAATGCCTGGCCATCCTTTGAAGATTCTGGACTGCGCATGCGGCATAGGTACGCAGGCGTTAGGCCTGGCCGCACGGGGACATCAGGTTGTCGCCTCGGATCTGAGCTCTGCGGCGATTGCAAGGGCTGAGAAAGAAGCTCGATTGCGCGGCCTGGACATCCAGTTTCATGTCGCAGATATGACGAATCTCAGGGAGATTCCCGAAACGCAATTCGATGCTGTTGCAGCGTTTGATAATGCACTGCCTCATCTCACATCCAGCCAGTTGGCGCGCGCCGTCAAAGCGATGGCAGCCAGATTGAAGCCCGGTGGATTGTTCATCGCCAGTATCAGGGACTATGATCTTCTCGTCGAGCAACGACCCGCGATGCATGAGCCTTCCTTTTTCGGGAGCGAAGGAGATCGAAGGATCGTTCACCAGGTCTGGGACTGGACCGGCCCCGCCCAATACACGCTGCACCTCTACATCACGATCGAAGCGGGCGACGCCTGGCAAACATATCACTTCCTAACGGCTTACCGGGGCCTGCAGCGGCAGGAGCTGTCGGATGCACTCCGCGCTGCAGGCTTTGCAGAAGCGGTCTGGCTGATGCCTGCAGAGAGTGGCTACTATCAGCCTGTTGTTCTCGCCAGATGGCCTTGACGTTCCGGCAATACAAGCACTCGGCAAGTTCATCGCCAGGTCGCGCAATTCAAGACGGCTGGAGTACCGTTCGCGGAACCTCTGTGCCGCTGACTGTTGGGCGACTCCGCGCCCGTCCTGCGTAAAGCTATAATAATTAATACAAATGCCAGTTTCCGCCCATCGTTCGAGCCTGTCGTTCCGCGCCAAGGCTGCCGTTCGCAAGACCCGCGAGATCGGCCTGGTAGGCCATGCGCTCGCCTCGACGCACCACCCGGTCATGGCGCAGATCGTGCCCATGCGGCGGTGTAATCTTTCCTGCGCATACTGCAATGAGTACGACGAAGTCTCGAAGCCGGTGCCATTGGCCGAGATGGAACGCCGGATCGACGACCTGGGGCGACTTGGGACCAGCATTATCACTATCTCGGGCGGCGAACCCCTGCTGCATCCGGAGCTGGATGACATCATCCGGCGCATCCGCAAGACTGGCGCGATGGCCGGCATGATTACCAACGGCTACCTGCTGGTTCCCGAGCGGATCAAGCGTCTGAACGATGCCGGCCTCGATCACATGCAGATCTCGATCGATAACGTGCAGCCGGATGAGATTTCGAAGAAGAGTCTGAAGGTCCTCGACCGGAAGCTGCAGAACCTGTCCGAGTTTGCGGACTTCCACGTGAACATCAATTCCGTCGTTGGCGGCGGCATCAAGAATCCCCAGGATGCGTTGACGATCGGGCATCGGGCGCTCGAACTTGGGTTCACGTCGACTATCGGTATCATCCACGATGGCAGCGGCCAATTGAAACCGCTGGTAGATGAAGAGCGCCGGGTGTACTACGAAATGGTGAACCTGGAGAAGAAGAACTACTCTCGTTTCAACCATTTCCAGGAAGCGATCGCGAACGGCAAGCCGAACGACTGGCGTTGCCGCGCAGGTTCGCGGTACCTGTACATCTGTGAAAACGGGCTGGTGCATTATTGCTCGCAGCAGCGTGGCTGGCCGGGAACACCGCTCGCGGAGTACACGCAGGCCGACCTCGACCGCGAATTTCTTTCAGAAAAGAGCTGTGCGCCCAACTGCACCGTCTCCTGCGTGCATCAGATTTCTTATATCGATCACTGGCGGGCTCCACAGCATCAGCACACATCTCCCGGGCTGCCGGCTACGCCAGACGCAACAGATCACACGTCAGACCTTGTCAACATCGAGCTGTAAAGTTCTGGCCCCGGTTCCAGTTACGTTACTAGTCATTACTGAGATTCCACCTTTACGTTACGGTAGAGGTCTGGCAATCTCCCACTTAAGCTGTATGGTGAATGCATGCGGTGGTTCTTCTTGAACTGCCTGGAACGGGAGCCTTTCGGGGGAGGGGCTTCAGGATCAGGTGGCTAAAGAAGAATCGCCGCGGACTAACCAGATAGCTCATGAGTCCGCTGCAGGAAAGGTATCCCCGAATGAATTCGCTGCAACTTGCAAGCGCACTCGAACAGACTCGGTCAATCCCACTCGATCAGATTGCCTCCGTCGCCATGGACCATAAACGCAAGCTGGCTGTTGTGCAATTACACTCTGGCACCGAAGTCCAGATGGAAGTGACAGATTATCGCGACCTGATTGACAAGCTTACCGAGCTTTATTCCGGCCAATACGTCGCGTAAGTTTTCATTGAATCAGCTCGACCCGCCCGACCTGCTCAACCAGGTTGGGCGTTTGTGTCTATGTGCTCTAACGGACTGCCGGGATGAATATGACGGAGAGCCCATGGGACGGCATAGTTAACGTCATAGTTAACGTCAGTTTGCCGGCCTTTATGGCGATCTTCTCCGATGTTCCCGGCGTACCGATATTCCGCAACTGGTCAGTCTCCTGCTGGCCGGGACATTTCGGACTCTCATCGCCTTCCATGCATCGAGTGCGTCCCCATGATCTTTATCGGCGCGGGTTACGGTTGCTTTAGCTGAAGATGACATCGCCACGCTGAGTGGAAGTTTCGTCGCATACAAAAACGCTGCGGCGTCTGGCGGACCGCTGCAGCGTTTTTATACATTCAGGCGATCAACCGTTGTGCGGCACCCGCTGGTAGACCTCGGCCGGCTGTAGATCCTTGGCGTAGACTTTTTTCGCGAGCCCGATCTTCTTCAGGAAAAGGATCCCCCACCAGTTAAAGTCGACCTCATACCAGGCCATGCCGTGTTTCGCGGACACAGGATGAGCGTGATGGTTGTTATGCCAGCCTTCGCCACCGGTCAGCAGCGCGACCCACCAGTTATTCGTGGAGTCATCCTTAACCGCCCAGCGCCGCGAGCCAAACATGTGGGTAGCAGAGTTGACCAGCCAGGTAGCATGCCAGCCGCAGACGACGCGCAGTACGGCGCCCCAGAGCAGCCAGCCGATGGCTTCACGCAGGCCACCTGAGTAGTAGCCGCCGGCGAACAGGACGGCGCCAAGGACAAGGATCGGCAGCCAGTGATACTTGCTCAGCCAGCGATAGTAGCTGTCTTTCATCAGGTCGGGAGCATAGCGCTTCAGCAGCGGGCTGTGGTTGTTCAGATTGCCATTCGTGATCCAGCCGATATGCGACCACCATGCGCCTTCGCGCGGCGAATGCGGATCACCCGGCCGGTCGGTGTACTGGTGATGCAGCCGGTGGACAGCGACCCAGTAAATCGGTCCGCCCTGCAGCGAAAGAGTGGCTCCGGTGGTCAGCGCGTACTCCAGCCATTTGGGCACCTGGTAGCCGCGATGCGTCAGCAGCCGGTGGTACGCCATGGCGATGCCGCCATTCTGTGCAATGACCCACAGCACGGCAGTAATGGCCAGCGCTTTCCAGGAGAAGAAGAACAGTGCCGTAATGGCCGCGATATGGAAGGCTGCGAGGAAAAGGGTAAAGGTCCAATCTAAGGGACCTGAAGCGGTTTCGAGGAGGATCAGTTCCTTATCCGAAGCCGAGTACAGGTCGGAGCTGGAAGAAGCGAGGGAAGGATCAGGTGCAATGGCGGCCGTAGTCATAATGTCTGTTCGGGGTCTCTACCTGGGTCAAGGCTATCTGACGAATGGGCCTGTTTCTCTCCAGGGATGTAAGACTTTGGTAAAAGCAGCCGACAGTAAAGACTTTGGGAAAGCAGCCGATAGCGTCTATGAGAGCGCGGCGACCGTTTCGTCCCACACCTTGTAACCAGCCGCAATGATGGCTGGTTTCGTTGAAGTGGGCGCGCGGATTGCGGCGTAGTTCGAGGCTTTCCCTTCATGGCGTTTGATCGTCGTGCATTTATCAAGCTCCTGAGCAGCAGCGCTGTTGCCGCGAGCCTTCCTGAAAGTATTGCGAGAGCTTTGGCCGTTCCCGCCAATAATGCTACGGGAACCATTGCAGACGTTGAGCACATCGTCTTCCTGATGCAGGAGAATCGCTCGTTTGATCATTACTTCGGCACTCTCAGCGGTGTTCGCGGATTCGGTGATCCACGGGCCGTCAACCTGACCACGGGAAACCCGGTCTTCTACCAGCCGGACAACGGCGGCGGCCATGTCCTGCCCTTCCATCCTCCTGCGCCCAACCTGGGACTGCAGTTCCTCGAAGATCTTCCGCATGACTGGAACACTACACATGAGGCCTGGAATGGCGGTAATCACGATCAGTGGGTTCCGGCGAAGGGCTACCTCACGATGGCTCATCTGGTTCGACAGGACATCCCGTATCATTACGCACTTGCGGACGCTTTCACGGTTTGTGACGCTTATCACTGCTCTATGCTCGGACCGACGCACCCGAACCGGTATCACATGTTCAGTGGATGGGCCGGCAACGATGGGACCCGCGGCGGCCCTGCCCTGGACAATAGTGGAAACGCTTATACCTGGCAGACGTATCCGGAAGTTCTGGAGGCGGCGGGTATTTCCTGGAAGGTCTACCAGGATATCGGTCTGGGTCTGAATGCAGCCGGCTCCTGGGGAGGCGCGGGCGATTCGTACATCGGCAATTATTGCGACAATGTACTGCTGTTCTTCGAGCAGTTCCGCAATGCAGAGCCAGGCAGTTCGCTCTATCAGAAAGCTCGGACGGGCACCAGTGTTTCTGCCGGCGGCACCTTCTTCGATCAGTTGCGGAAGGATGTTCTGGCCAGTAACCTGCCCCAAGTCTCCTGGGTGGTCGCTCCTGAAGCCTTTACCGAACATCCCAACTGGCCGGCGAATTACGGAGCCTATTACATCGCTCAGATCCTGAACGCGCTCACTGCCAATCCGGCTGTCTGGAGCAAAACGGTCTTCTTCATCATGTATGACGAGAATGACGGCTTCTTCGATCACGCCGTGCCGCACACGCCGCCAATGAACGCCGCGCAGGGGCTTTCCAATGTGTCGACCGTGAACGAGATCCTGCAGGGGAATAATGAATTTACAGGTGGTCCCTACGGACTTGGACCGCGGGTGCCGATGCTGGTGATTTCACCCTGGAGCAAGGGTGGCTGGGTCTGCTCGGAAGTCTTTGATCACACTTCGCTCATCAGCTTTGTGCAGAAGCGTTTCGGCACCAGCAAAGCCCGGCTGGCTGATCCCAACATCACGCCTTGGCGTGCGGCCGTGTCCGGCGATCTCACCTCCGCCCTCAACTTTGCCACCCCGAACAACGCGATTGTGGCACTTCCAAGCACCACGTCCTACCTTCCACCGGACGCCCAGCGCCATGGCAGTTATATCCCGCCGCGACCCGTGAACCAGGCCTTGCCGGCGCAGGAGCCCGGAGTGCGGCCGGCGCGCCCCGTGCCGTATGTGCTGAACGTCGCGGCAACCATAAGCATTGCCACGGCCCGTATTTCGCTGGGATTTGTGAACCTCGGCACCAGGGCCGCGGGCTTCCATGTTCGCTCGAGCAGTCCGCTGCTGCCGCCTCGTACCTACACTTTGAAAGCCGCCTCGAACCTGTCGGACATCTGGAACTTCGCAACGCTGGGACTGACGGGCTACGACCTCGCCGTCCATGGACCGAATGGTTTCCTGCGCGCCCTCAAGGGCAGCTTCAGTCCAACCAGTTCCGCAAATGTTGCCTGTTCAATTGTCTACAACGTTGCCCAGGGCGGCGTCATGCTCTCTATATTGAATTCCGGGAAAGCAGCCCAGACCCTGCAAATCGTGGACAGCTACACCGGGAACAGGGTTACGTCAGCGCTCGCAGCGGGCCAGGTTTACCAGCACTCTTATTCGCTCACAAAGAACTATGGCTGGTATGACTTTGTGGTCGAAGTGGAGTCCGACATTTCGTTCAGCCAGCGACTGGCAGGACATCTGGAGACGGGGCTGCCCAGCATGACAGATCCGATAATCGGCGCCAATGTTATTGCAACCGATCAGAGCGTTTTAGGAGCTTGCTGAAGAAAGGCTCGCCCGGCCCTTTGTGTGGGCGCAACACGCAACCTCGATATGTGCTTCTGCTCTAAAACCGAGCCACCAGCCAGACGCCCGCAATCATCAGCCCGCAACCTGCGATGCGGGCAGGCGATGCGGCATGCTGCCGGAACCCGATCCAGCCGAACTGGTCAAGAAGCACCGAGACCACGATGGCGGCTGTAATACTCAGCCCGGTGAAGACTCCCGAGCCGAGCTTCTGTGCCAGCGTCAGCCCTGCAATCGTGGAGATGATACTCACAAGGCCGCCCAGCCAGGCCCATCCATTCACCTGTGCGAATCTCGCAGCGCTGGGAAAAGGCTCGCGCAGAAGAAGCTGCACCAGGAACAGGCCGAGAAGACCGCTGACATAGACGATAATCCCTGCCCATACCGGCGAAGCCAGCTGGCGGTTCAGCTGCGCATTGGTGCCGGATTGGAACGGATTGGCCGCGCCGGCGGCCGCGGCAAGCAGAAAAAGCACCCAGGGCATGTGAAATCTCCGTAAACCCAAATACAGCTCAGATGCAACGGAAAGGGTTCGCGCGCCTTCCCACTCTCCACAGGACGGATGGCTTGTGACATCCATTCTTGGGGCCGTATACTGAAGTGCGACCGGTCGAGTCGTAATTCGGTTACACTAGTCATTGATCAATGCTAAGACTGACCAAAAAAGCGGATTATGGGTTGATGGCTCTGAAGTTTCTCGCAGAGCGCCCGGAAATTGCTTCCCACAGCGCGAAAGACATCGCGGACGCTTACGGGATTCCGTCTCAGCTGCTGGCAAAGATTTTGCAACGTCTGACCAAGGTCGGCCTGCTCAAATCTCATGCCGGTATTAACGGTGGTTATGCTCTTTCGCGGTCACCGGCAGAGATTACGGCTTTCCAGGTGATCCGTGCGATAGACGGGCCGCTTTTTATCACGTCATGCGATAACGGTCTGAGACAGTGCGACCTGAACGACAGCTGCACCATCAAAGAACCATTGCGCAAAGTAAATGACAGCATTGCCGACGTGTTGCAGGCGCTCAGTATTGCTGATCTGTGTGAGTCAGAAGAGGCTTTACATCGGCACGCGCAGCGCCATCCGAGCGGGTTTGGAACCACGCTGGTGACGCTTTCCCGCAAGGTGCCGGAATCACAGGGCAATCGCGTTTCCTAGGCCGGTTTTACCAAGGCCGCGTTCTTAAGAAGACTGGAGTTCTACTGGACTCCGTTCATCATCAGGTATTGCGTAGTTGTGTTGAGCAGTGAGGGAGATTCATATGAGTGCCATCGCCACCGAACTTAATAATGGTTTGCAGAACGGATCGAGTAACGGAGCAGCCAGCGGGACTTCGCCGGTGAGCCACGCGCCCGCCACGGCGCCGCTGGTCCAGTTGCCGATTTACATGGATAACCATGCGACATCAAAAATGGACGCGCGTGTACTTGAGGCCATGCTGCCGTACTTTACCAACGTATTTGGCAATGCAGCCAGCCGCAATCACTCTTTTGGGTGGACTGCCGAGCAGGGAGTGGATGTCGCACGCGAGCAGGTTGCCAGGCTGATCGGCGCCACCGCGAAAGAAATCATCTTCACCTCCGGCGCAACCGAGAGCAACAACCTTGCCATTAAGGGCGTTGCAGAGATGTATCGCGAGCGCGGCAATCACATCATCACGCAGGTGACCGAGCACAAGGCTGTTCTCGATACCTGCAAGCGCCTCGAAAAGTCGGGCTACCGGGTGACCTATCTGCCAGTGCAGGCGGATGGGTTGATCAACATCGAAGACCTGAAAGCTGCAATCACCGACAAGACGATTCTGGTCAGCATTATGTTCGCGAACAATGAGATTGGCGTTGTCCAGCCCGTTGCGGAAATTGGCAAGCTCTGCCACGAGAAGAACGTCATCTTCCACACGGACGGAGTACAGGCCGTTGGCAAGATTCCGGTCGACGTGAATGCGATGAATATCGACCTTCTCTCACTCACCGCGCACAAGATCTACGGACCCAAGGGTGTCGGTGCGCTGTATGTGCGCCGCCGCAATCCCCGTGTACAGATCTCCGAGCAGATCAACGGCGGCGGCCATGAGCGCGGCATGCGTTCCGGCACATTGAACGTTCCAGGCATTGTCGGACTGGGCGCAGCATGCGAGATTGCCCGCGAAGAGATGGCTGTTGAAGCAGAGCGCCTCACCCGTCTGCGCGACCGGCTCAAGGCCAAGCTTGAATCCAAGCTCGACTACATTCATGTAAACGGAACCATGGAGCATCACCTGCCGGGCAACCTGAACATGAGTTTTGTTTATGTTGAAGGCGAGTCCCTGCTGATGGGCATCAACGATATAGCAGTTTCAAGTGGATCCGCCTGCACCTCTGCCACTCTTGAGCCATCTTATGTATTGAAGGCGCTTGGACTGGGCGACGATGTCGCGCATAGTTCCATCCGCTTCGGTCTTGGCCGCTTCAACAATGAGGCCGAAGTCGACTACGTCGCCGATAAGATCATCGACGTCGTCCAGAAGCTGCGTGAACTTTCGCCGCTCTACGAGATGGTGAAAGAAGGAATAGACATTTCGAAGATCGAGTGGCAGGCACACTAGGCTTTAGGCAATAACCGCGTGCAACAAGCGCCCTTGCAGAATTAGAAACGCCCGGAGGAAGACCCCATGGCATACAGCGATAAAGTAATCGATCACTACAACAATCCCCGCAACGTCGGACAGCTTGACAAGTCGAGTTCTGAAGTAGGCACTGGCCTTGTTGGAGCGCCGGAATGCGGCGACGTTATGCGTCTCCAGATCAAGGTGAATCCTGCAACCCAGGTCATCGAAGAAGCAAAGTTCAAGACCTTCGGCTGCGGCTCAGCTATCGCGTCTTCCTCACTCGCAACCGAGTGGGTCAAAGGCAAGACCATTGAAGAAGCGATGTCCATCACCAACACCGACATTGTGAAGGAACTCGCATTGCCGCCAGTGAAGATTCACTGCTCGGTATTGGCAGAAGATGCCATCCGTGCTGCGATTGGCGACTGGAAAAAGAAAAACAACGTAACCGAAACGGCCGATGCGGCAGTTGCTGTTGCGCACTAAGAGCAAAAGGCAGAAATGAGTCAACTGACGTCTATCACGCCGGCCGGAGCAGCACCCGAGAATCCGCAACCTGCATTTACCCCGGAAAGCAACAACAAGATTCAGGGTGTGCAGGTTACGGACAAGGCAGTGCGCCGCATTCGCACTGCGATGGCCAAAGAAGGCATTTCGCCTGAGCACGGTGGACTGCGTCTCGGCATACAGGGCGGAGGCTGCTCCGGTTTGTCGTACAACATCCGTTTTGATACGCAACCGCGTGAGCGCGACCGCGTTTATCAGTTCGACGATGTGCGCGTCTTTGTCGACCCGAAGTCATTTCTCTATCTGAACGGTATGATTCTCGACTATGAAGAGACGCTCATGCGCCAGGGCTTCAACTTCATCAACCCAAACTCTAAGAAGTCCTGCGGCTGCGGCTCCTCCTTTTCAGGCTAGGTACTGGCCCTACAGGCGGGCGCGCCCTAGGCGCTTATGCTTCCGTGGGTCGCATGCTGCTGTTGTAACCGTAGATCTGCGTGCCCCATGTCTCGCATCTGAGACTTGGGGCTTTATTTAGCAAGCTTCGAGCCTATTGATTATGCCTACTCAGGAAAAACTCGAGCAGCCTACCGCAACTACCGACTACTTTGCGGTCTTTTCACTTCCGCGCAAGCTTTCGATCGACGTATCTGCGCTTGAAAAGCAGTTCTATAAACTGAGCCGCAAATTACATCCAGATCTGAATGCCCAGGCAGGTGCTGAAGCGCAGGCAGAAATACTGGCGCAAAGCTCGCAGCTGAACGATGCGTATCGTACTTTGAAAAACCCTGTGACGCGCGTCGAATATCTGCTGGAGATTACTGGCGTCCGCATCAATGAAAACAATGCAAACAGGAAGACAGACGCGCCGCGTGTTCCAGCCGACCTACTTGAAGAAGTTTTCGAATTGAATATGCAGTTAGAAGAAATGCGTGCGAATAACAAGATGGGCGAAGATGATCCTCAGCTGCGCACCGACCTCGAACGCGCGCGAACCCAGTTCACTGAGCAACTTGCCGCCGTCGATCATGATCTGGAGCAGACCGGCGAGGCCTGGGACAGCGCTCTTGACCGCGCCGACGAGGTGGGCAAAACCGCGATCGCGAAGGACCTGGCTGCGCTGCTCGATCGGCGCGGCTATCTGCGCAACCTGGTGCGCGACGTAAGTGAAACACTGGAGAAGGCGTAGGACGCTGGCCACGCAGTCCATCGCCACGCAGTCCATCGCCATAGCAGCATGAACGGATAGAAGACAATGCCTGAAGAAAAACAAGATGGCGCGGTACCAGGAAACGCGCCTGGAAAAATTGTCGGAATCGATCTTGGCACGACCAACTCGCTCGTCGCGTTTATGCAGGGCGACACGCCGGTAGTTATTCCGGGCGAGGATGGGTCTAACCTCGTCCCGTCTGTGGTCGCTGTACCCGCTGCTCAGGCTGGCCGTGCTGTTCGCGATAGTATCTTAATCGGCAATGCCGCGCGCACGTCCTTACTTACTTTTCCCGAGCGAGCTATTTATTCCGTCAAGCGACTGATGGGCCGTGGGATCGAGGACGTGAAGGAAGAGTTAAAGCTGTTCCCGTTCAAGCTCGCAGCAGATATTCAGCCAGGCGAAGTTCTCCGCATTCTTCTTGGCGGCACGGAATATACGCCGCCAGAAATTTCAGCCCACATCCTGCGCCAGCTCAAACGTAACGCCGAACGGTATTTCGGAACGCCTGTCACGCAGGCCGTTATCACTGTGCCGGCATACTTCAACGATGCGCAACGACAGGCCACGAAAGATGCCGGGCGCATGGCCGGGCTCGAAGTACTGCGCCTCGTGAACGAACCGACGGCAGCGGCATTAGCCTATGGGTTGGATCGCAAGAAGGAAGGGATTGTTGCCGTTTATGATCTCGGCGGCGGCACGTTCGATATCTCCATTCTCAAGTTGCATGACGGAATTTTTGAAGTCATCGCGACGAATGGCGACACGCATCTCGGTGGCGATGACATTGATAATCTTTTGATTGCCGTCGCGATTGAAGACATCAAGGGCGATCACGATATCGATCTGCGCGTTGCAGCATCCGCCAGCGCCGAGACCATCCAGGCCTTGCGCCAGGCCGTGATCGATGCCAAGATTCTGCTCTCCTCCGCAGACTCCGCAACGATTGATATTGCCCTACCCAGTGGACAGAGATACCAGCGGACGATTACCCGCGACCAATATGAGCAGTTGATCGCTCCAGTCATTGCACGTACGGTTGAGCCATGCAAGTCCGCTCTTCGCGATGCCGGTATCAAGCCGGAACAGATTGATGAAGTGGTGATGGTTGGCGGCTCGACGCGTATTCCAAAAGTCCGCACCCTGGTCGACGAACTCTTCGCACTCGCGCCACGCGGTAAGCATCCGCATATCGAACTCAATCCTGATGAAGTGGTTGCACTTGGCGCGGCCGTTCAGGCAAACATACTCGGCGGTGGCTCTGCTGCGACAGAGGACATGCTGCTGCTCGACGTCACACCTCTATCACTCGGTATCGAAGCACTCGGCGGCGTGGTCGCGAAGATCATTCAGCGCAACTCTTGAATTGATTCTTCGTCGACCGAGAACTTCACCACTGGTGTCGATGGGCAGACAAATGTTGCCATCCATGTACTGCAGGGTGAGCGCGAACTGGCGAAGGATTGCCGCTCGCTGGCGCGATTCGATCTTAAAGGCATCCCGCCGATGACAGCCGGACTGCCTCGCATCGAAGTGAAATTCCTGATCGATGCGAACGGACTGCTACACGTATCAGCCACTGAGCAGCGTTCAGGCAAGGCTGCAGAGATCGAGGTCAAACCGACCTATGGGCTCACCGATGAGCAGGTTGAATCGATGATTCTCGAATCGTTCGATTATGCCGAACAGGATTTTGCAGAACGCCAGTTGATCGAAGCGAAGAATGAAGCAAACACCATCCTTGATGCGGTTGCAAAAGCTCACGACCACGCCGCTTGGCAGCAGCTCACCGCCAGCGAGCAGGGCGTTATCGACCAGGCGCAGCAGTATCTTGCGGGCATCGTCGACAGCGGTAATCTGGACGCAATCCGCGCTGGAACAGCCTCACTCGACAAAGCCACCACCCGGTTCGCCGAGATTATGATGGACTCGGCGGTGACCAGCGCAATCGGCGGCCAGACCATGAACGAGGCAAGCGACAGCCTGGGGCAGGCCCCCAATGCTCCTCACCCATTTGCACCAGCGGACTTCAAGTAAGTTCTGTACAAAAGAAAATAGAGAAGAAACGTAACCATGTCTCACGAAGAAAACCAGCCCGCTATCGATCTCTCCCAGCCGCCCGCGCCAAACATGGTGCGCGTCACGTTTGAACCGGAGAACCGCACCGTCGAATTTGAATATGGCACGATGCCCTATGATCATCACGGCAAGCCGATGTCGTTTCTGGACGTGGCAGAAAATTACAACATTTTTCTTGATCACGCATGTGGCGGTGTCTGCGCCTGCACCACCTGTCATCTGTATGTAAAGCAGGGTGAGCAGAATCTTACCGAAGCAGACGATGATGAAATGGACCGCGTTGATCTTTCACCGGGATTGCAACTCAACTCAAGGCTTGGTTGCCAGGCAGTCATCAAGGGTCCCGGGACGTACGTTGTCGAAATTCCTGCGTGGAACAAGAATTACGTGCAGGAAGGCAAGCCGCTGACCGCATCTGAAATTGCTGCCCGCGATGCCCTCGAGATCGCTGAGAAAACTTTCGAAAGCAAGTAGGAGATAACTATGCCAAAAGAAATCATGTGGGCTGATTCAGAAGAGATCGGCATTCAATTGCAGGAAAAATATCCTCAGCTCGATCCACTTAAAGTGCGGTTTACCGAGCTGCACAAATACGTAACAGAATTAGAAGGTTTTGCGGACGACGCTACAAAATCGAACGAAGGTAAACTCGAAGCAATCCAGATGGCATGGTACGAAGAGTATCAGGACGCCGCGAAATAATTCTTCAAGCAATTGAGACTTCTCAGAAACTCGCAACTATGTTGCGGGTTTTATTATTTGTAACTCATCACGAACATCCTGGATTACTGCGAAACTGAACCGATGGCTGCCTTCATCTGTCCGACCTCCACCCAAACGTTTAGCATATGGCACAGTGAAGGCGCACTCGGAAGGCTGCTTGACGATATGCTGCGTTGCGGCTATATCTGGCTGTATACGAACGCAGGATTCAGTAGCAACAAATGCCAAATCCACGCAGACAGGATCTTCAATGCCCGGAGGCAATTCGCAGCAAGAGCTTGCCAACCCGAATACGATCAACCATTCGGACAAACTTGCGAGTGCAGATAAATTTGTAAACATGGTCACCGCAAAGGCCGAGGTTGACCTCCGCCTCAGTGACTTCGAACCTGTTTCATCGCTCGCGAAACCGGAGCATCTGCCGCAGCGGCCGACCGTGGATGCGATTGACGCACATAACCATCTCGACTCGATGGAACCTGCGCAGGTTCTCGCCATCATGGATCGCTGCGGCATCGAGCGCGTCATCAATATCACCATGAAAACAGGCGAGGCTGCGCTCGAGAGACTGCATTGCTACCACTCGGCGGATAAAGACAGATTCGCCACCATTGCGTGGATGAACTGGGATGGCGTCGGACGCGAGAGCTTCTGGAGCAAGCTGACAGACGAGTTCGAACGGATGGTTGAGCATGGAGCCTGTGGGCTCAAGCTATGGAAAGACCTGGGCCTCAATCTTCGCGATGCGAGTGGAAAACTCCTCCGTATCGACGATGAAAGACTCGCTCCCATCTTTGAAAAGGCAGCGGAACTGAATGTTCCTGTCATGTTTCACACCTCTGACCCGGATGCCTTTTTCCGGCCGATCGATCGCTTCAACGAACGCTATGAAGAACTCGCGGCGCATCCTGACTGGGCGTTTCTCGATGCCGAAATGTCGAAGGATGAATTACTGCAGCAGAGAGATCGAGTCTTCGCGCGGCATCCGAAGACCAGTTTCATCTGTGCGCATGTTGCCGAGAGCGGCGAGAACCTGGCACGCGTCTCTGCCATGCTCGATCAGCACCCCAACGTCTGCGTGGACATGAGCGCGCGTGTCGCGGAACTGGGCCGCCAGCCATATCGCGCCCGGGAGTTCTTCCTGCGCTTCCAGGACCGCATCCTGTTTGGAACTGACTTGTTGCCCGATGACCAGATGTACCGTCTGCATTACAGGTTCTTCGAAACTTTCGATGAATATTTCGATTATCCTTCGCACGCCTCGAGGCAGGGCAGGTGGCAGATTTACGGCATCGGCTTACCGAAAGATGTCCTGGTGAAAATTTATCGAACGAACACGCAGCGCGTTTTTAATTGGAGTTAGGGCTGGAGCTGGTTATCTCCATGCACTTACCAGTCGAAAGCCCATCGATAGAGTTCAATCTCGGTTGACGCCGGTTCGAGATAGACCGAGACAACATCGAAGCGGACTGCGTCAGCTGGCGGATCGATGGCTTTCATATAATGACGGGCCATGCGGCGCAGGATCTTGCGCTTGTCCTCGTCAACTGCGGACACCGCCGTAGCGACCGCGCGGGAGGCACGCGTCTTCACTTCGACAAAACACAGTGTGTCGCCCTCCCACGCGATCAGGTCAATGTCGCCGCGCTGCTTGGGCGTATGCCATCGGCGCGCGACCACGACGTAGCCATTTTGTCGCAGGTAAAAGAGAGCAGCCATTTCACCCTGCTCGCCCATTTCGAGGTGCGGCGCAAGTGGCGTCACGCGTTCTCTCCTGATGGCAAGGCTGCGCATGGCCGTCAGCACTGAAGCGCCAAAGCGGAGACGGATCGATGGAACGCGGGGCATTGGGTTGATTGTGCGCCTGGCCATACGCATCCGACAAGGTTTCTTTTTATTCACCTAGAGAACACCATCCCACAGCTTGAGTTCTGCTGCTTGCGGTGCGTGTTGAATGCGGTTGGTAGCTTCGGCGTCCGCTCCGAAAATCATGGTCGAGCGGGTGTGTTCGTCATACTGCGGCCATGGGGGCAGGCCTGGCGCAGATGGCGCTTCGCCTCGGATGAAGCTCGACCATGCCGCGTGCATCTGTTTGCCGAGTGAGGCTTCGGCTGCGGCATTGGCGACCAGCTTATGGGGATGGTCCCAGACCATGCCGACGTCGATCGAGTGATAGGCGGTTCCTTCGAGTTTGCCGCTGGTTTCTGCGAACTCCACTTCGTAGACGAATGCGCTGCCGCCGCCTTTGAGGTGGGCTTCAGTAACGCGCACCGATGGCACCCAGTACTCTTCCGCGGTGACGGCGCGAATGCGTCGCTGCTCGACGGTGAGTTGGGGATAAATGTCTTTGTACTGCTGATACACGGCGTCGAACTTCGCGACGTTCAGGTTGCCGAGCTGGCTTGCTGTTGCATCTTTCGCCGGATGCGGTCCGATGAAGAACGCGCTCTCTTCGCGATTGGTGCCTATGAGCAGTCGCTTGCCGCGCGACGATCCGCCGGCAATGGTCTCAACCGGCAGACGCGGGATGAAGCTCCCGTCCATCTCGGGGCGCAGAGGAAAATGCATTGGCCAGCTTTGCATGAACTGCTGCTGCGCTTCGATTAACCCCGGGCCGGCGGCTGTTTTCAGCTCGGCATTCGTGCTGCCGGATAGCTTTCGCCAGACGTCGCTGTAGCCTTTCGATATGGCAATACTGTTCTCCCTCGTCAGGATCCGCTCGGCGCCGCCGCTCTCCGAGATCATCTGGTGAAAGAGTGGCTGCGCAGAGGGAACGCCCATCAGGATATCGGTCAGCTTGGCACCCGCTGACTGACCACCAATGGTGACGCGCCCGGGATCGCCGCCAAAGGCGCTGATGTTTTCGTGAATCCAGGAGAGCGCGGTGACCAGATCATGCACGGCATTGTTCGCGGTGCCTTCATAGGCCGCCCCGAGGAGTGGTTCGAAATTGAGAAAGCCGAAGACGCCGAGTCGATAAGCAACGGAGATACTGACGATGCCCTCATGTGCGAATTCCGTACCGTCGTACAGGGGCTCCGACGCGTGGCCGCCGGTGAAGCCGCCGCCGTGCATCCAGACGAAGACAGGGAACGGCCCATCGCCCTCGGGCGCCCAGATGTTGAGGTAGAGGCAGTCCTCGCTATGCGGTATTTCAAGCTGCGTCGGCTGCATGGGCGCTGCAGCGAACTGCGTGGCGTCGCGGACACTTTTCCATGGCTCCGCCTTCTCGGTTGGCCGGAAGCGCAGCGGGCCGATGGGCGGTTGGGCGAAAGGAACGCCCCGGAAAACGCGGGCGCCGTCCTTGGTTTCTCCGCGCAGTGCTCCGGAGGGTGTGCGTACGACAGCGGGCTGGCCAGAAGACTGGGCGAAGAATTTACGCGTCTGAAGTGCACCGAGGGTAAGGCAGCTGTTCGCGAGGAAGCTTCGGCGGGAAAGGTTAGGCATCGCTTGCGAGTGTAAACGCTTCGTTGAGGCCTTTGTAGCGCAAGGATATCCGGTGCGATACGGTGAACGCAGATATGATCGTGCTGGAGCGATCGAAATCGCATACAAGATGAAACGTAAGGCCGCGCAATCGAAAGGGTATGAGCCCAACTGGCTGGAGACGGACGCGAAGGTGACGGCCTGCCGCTACGAGTTCGGCGGTTTGCAGACGCTGGCGTTCGGGCTTCCCGAAGACTCGAACCATTTCACGATCGACTTTACCTACCATGCGCATGGCGAGGATTTTGCCAGTTCCTTCTTGTCCCCGGTCGCGATCGATACGGGGAAGACGATCACGGTCTGTTACAACCCTCTGAACCCGCGCGAGAATGACAAGTCCTTCAGGTCGCAGGCCCGTGGATTTCCGTTGATGGCGTTCGGGATTGCGGGGTCGATCGTGCTGTCGCTGCTGTACCTGGGAATGGTGCGCGGGTGTAACTAGGGATCTGCATCTTCTCGCCCCGCCACAAAACCGGGTGCCCCATCCTTGCCAGGGCATGGTGGGAAGACACTACCGACTATAAGCCGCCCGGGGTTCGAGGAGGCCCACTCTTCGCATGGAGCGCAAAAGATGGGGCACCTGCGACTGTGACGGATGGCATATGCAGATCCGTCAAATCCGGTCGGGATGACAAATCGTTATCGAGCGTTAGAACAGCAGTTATTGGGACATCTGGCCTTCGACCCCTCAGAAGCCCATGATGTTGTAACCGGCGTCTACGTAGAGGACTTCGCCGGTGATGCCGGCCCCCATATCGGAGGCGAGAAACAAAGCGGCGTCGCCGACTTCGGATTGCTGTGTGTTGCGGCCGAGCGGGGCGCGCTCCTTGTGGGCGCTGAGCATCTCGCCCAGACCGCCGATGCCGCGGGCGGCGAGTGTCTTGATCGGGCCGGCGGAGACGGCGTTGACGCGGATGTTGTGCTTGCCGAGATCGGCGGCAAGGTAGCGGACCGAAGCTTCCAGCGCAGCCTTGGCGACGCCCATCACGTTGTAGCGCGGCACAACCTTCTGTGATCCGTAATACGTAAGCGTGGTGATGCTGCCACCTGATGTCATGAGCGGTGTCGCGGCGCGGCTGAGCGCGATGAGCGAATAGACGCTGACGTCGTGAGCGATGCGGAAGCCTTCACGCGTGGTGAAGAGAAAGTCGTTGTGCAGTTCTTCCGCGGGCGCGAAGCCGATGGAGTGCACGAGTGCATCGATCTTGCCGTGCCGTTCTTTCAGGCCGGCGAAAGCTGCCTCGATATCTTCATCCTTGGAAACGTCGCACTGGAAGGCTTCCGAGCCGGGAATGTCGCCAAGCATGCTTTCTGCCTCTCCGCGCAGACGCTCATTTTGATAACCGATGGCAACTTTAGCGCCGGCAGCGTGCAGCTTCTGGGCAATGGCCCAGGCGATGGACCGTTTGTTGGCTACTCCGAAAACGACAGCAGTGCGACCTTGCAGCGAAATCATTCCTGTTGATGCTCCTTCACAAGCTTGGTGCGTGTATTGCGACGACCTAGGATATCAGCCGCCGAGGTCAATGAGTTCAACATGGTCGATGCGACGGCCGAGAAAGCGGGCGCCGAGGACCTTGAACTTGTCGGCCGAATCGGTGGCGAAGAACTGCGTCCGGGGCTCTGGGTTGACGGCTGGATCAGGCAGGAAGTGCAGTGCAGCCAGTTGTTCGCGGGCCTGGTGCGCGGTGACTTCGGCCGAATCAATGACCGCGATGGCAGGCGGGACAGCGCGTCGGATGACGTCGCGAAGCAGTGGATAATGGGTGCAACCGAGGACCAGGGTATCCGGCGAAAAGTGGGCGTCGGCGGCGGAGCGGAGCAGTTCGTTGAGGTAGATGTCGACCACCTGCTCGGTGACGGGGTGATCGATCCAGCCTTCTTCAACCAGCGGGACGAGGAGCGGACAGGCTTTCTCCAGTGCGCGGAGGCCGTAGGTTTTTGCCGCCGTGGTGTAGGCGTGGCTCGCGACCGTCGCGGCCGTGGCAATGACCAGGATGTCGCGTGTTCTGGAGTGGGTGTTCGCGGCGATGGCGCCGGTGTCGACTACGCCTATTACTGGTACATGGAAAGTGTCGGCGATGGCCCGGATTTCCGGCAGGGCGAGAGCGCTGGCCGTGTTGCAGGCGATGATGAGGAACTGCGCGCCCTGTTCCAATAAAAACTGGGTGCTGGACGTCGCATAGCGCGCAATGGTTGTTTGCGACTTGGAGCCGTAGGGCAGGCGGGCCGTGTCGCCGAGGTAGAGGTAGTCGGCTCGGGGGATGGTTTCGAGCAGGGCGCGGAGAACAGTCAGGCCGCCCACGCCGGAGTCGAATACGCCGATTTTCAGGGGTGCTGGCAAGGTCTACCTCAACGGCTGAAGCCGCTCGTTTTGTTGTTGTCGATGTACAGGCTGAAGCCCGTACACTTCAGGCCGACGCCTATCCACTTCACGCCGAAGCTGTCGCCTTCGGCTTAAGCTCATACCCGTACATTGCGTGCTGTTCTAACGTGAGCCTAGCCTCAGATTTATCATCTCGACCGGATCGCAGCCAGTGGAGAGAGCTGCGTTTTCTGATTCCTGAGTTCAGATTGCGCAGTAGACGCTAAATGAAAATGTGAGGGAGTCCTCATTTATTGACCACTTCCTTCGGCATCGCGGGCGGCGGAACTGGATGCCAGGTAGCTGCGCAGGAGGTCGGCGTGGCCGGCTAGGGTATCGCGAGGTTCGCCGTCGACCAGGAAGCGGACCTCGGTGATCTCCGGCAAATTCGCGTGCAGAGTGCCGATAAGCGAGAGTAGTGTCATCGTCTCCGGCTCGATACCGCTCGGGTGCACCTGGGCCAGGCTGCCACTTAGGTTGACGATAGCCATGGTACCGGCGAGACCATCGCGCTGCGTGGTCATTGGCATGAGGAAGACGTCGTCGACGCCGGCATTCTGGGCGATCGGGTGCAGAGCGTTCGGCCGCGCGTATTCCGTCAGCAGCTGGTTGAGCAGGAAGCGGGCGCGGGTGTTGGGCTGGTCGGGAAGCTGGATATCCTGCTGGAGTGGCGTAAGCGAGCCGTCGTAATCATTGGCGACCATCAGCGTGACCGGGGTGACGGTCGCGGTATCGGGCGCACTGAGTGGCACCTCTTCAACGGTAGCGAGCAGACGGTCCTGCGTCTTCTCATGCAGGCGGATGAGGTATGTCGCCATGATTGCCGAGGCGAGGAGAAGCACCCAGAAGAAGACTTTCTGATAGCGGGGGATCATTGTGTGCCCACTTGATGCGGGATGGGGTTCGCCTGTTCAGGAAAAAGAAAATGCAGGTCTCTCCATGGCGCGTCGCTTCGGTCGAGATGACAAAGGCGAGCGGCTGGGCTCTTGTCGAGATGACAAAACTGGCGCGGCTTCACTGAGCCTCCTCGAGTGCAGGTGACCAGTCGTGCTGCCACTCTTCGATGGCGGCAGCGATGGCGCTGATGACATCCTTCTGGTAGGTCGGATCGGTGACCGGGGTGGGCTGCATCTCCGATTTAACAGTAGCCCGGCCGAGCGGGGCGATCTCAATGGCGACAGCCGGGCACGTGAGATTGTCCATCGGCAGCAGAAAGGTCCGGCCGATGGTCACTGGGATTTCGGCATGCGTAAGTGCGGAATTGATCTCGGACGAAAGCTTCAGGCTCGATTGCACGTAGACTGCCTGCGCAGTATCCCACGGCAGGATCTTTTTCGGTGCAACAGGGAAGAGCGATGACGTATACAGGTGCACCCCGTGCCCGGTTGCTGTGGCGTGGAGCAGGATACAGGCGCCCGCCCCACGATGGTTGGCGATCTCGGCGCGGCGCAGCGGGGATAGGTTGACGTCCATCTCGCGCGTAGTGGTGACTTGTATGCCGTGAGCAGAGAGCGTCGAACGCAGCTGCACGGAGAGCGCCAGGTCGAGGTCCTTTTCTTCCAGCTGATCGGTCAGGTGGGCGCCAGTGTCGGAGCCACCATGAGCTGCGTCGATGACCACGGAAAATGCGCGGTTGGGATTGAGCGGTGCGGGGGATGCTGCGGCTGGCGGAGGTATAGGCGCCTGCGCAGAAACAGCCGGCGCCTGTGAGTAGACGGTGCAGCCGGCAGCGACGACGGCAGCCACGGCCACCTTTACCCGCATGCCACGGCGTGCGTCTTGTCGGACGCTAATCCATGCCATAGATGGCGAGGCCGCTCAGGAGCTTGGGGTAGAAATCAGTCGACTTCTGCGGCATCACTTCGCCGCCGAATGCGACTTCTCGCAGTTGTTCGAGGGAGCAGGGATTCAGCAGAAAAGCTGCGTCGGCACGCTCGCCGGACACCTGGCTGGTCCCGGTTACCTGCGCAACTGCTTCGTAGGCGTCGCGCAGATACCGCAGGTGCGACTCCTCCTGAACTGCTTCCGGGCTGATGCCGAGCAGCTTCTCTAGCAGCAGGGATTGCAGAATGACGACGTCCAACTGGCGCTGGCGATGCGATGCCGTCGACAGTGCCTGGGCGATCGGCTCAGCCTTGGCCTGGAGCAGGTAGCGGCCGCTGGTGAAGACGGCGATCAGTGCCGGGCCCTCCGCCTCCGCGGTCGAGAGGGTGTGCAGATGCTGCTCTGTATTCGTGCCCGTGAGCGGCGTAATGGTGAAGAATGTGTCGGCACGTTTGAGGAAGTCCGCCGAATCAAAATGCGGGAGCCCATGGACGACGCGGTGGGTCGGCAGGATGGTCAGGCCTTCGGCATCCATGTTGACGAACATCATCACCATGGCGGCTTCGGGATATGGCGGAGTCGGCAGGCTGTTGCTGAGGTTGCGTTCCTGGTGGCGCGGCGTGGCGGGTGCGTGTTTGCGGCTGTATTCAAGGGCTGTCTCATAGCGGTGGTGGCCGTCGGCGATGATCAGCTTCTTGTCGGCCATAGCGCCCGCGATGATGTTGATAAGGTTTGGTTCGTTGATACGGGCCAGCTGGTGCTCAGTCCCGAATTCGTCGGTCAGCTCGATCTCTGCGCGGAAGCGGCTGCCGAAAATGGTCCGCTCGACCGTCAGGGCCGGGTCGGAGTAGAGCATGAAAATCGGTCCGAAATGAGCGCGCGTGGCGTCAAGCAGGTTCCTGCGGTCGGTCTTCGGCCGAGCCAGCGTCTGCGCGTGACGGAAGACGACGCCCGCCGAGTAGTCCTGCAGTTCACCGAGCGCGATAAAGCCGCGACGTGCCCTGGTCTCGGACAAACCGGGAGCCTTGTAGCGCTGCAGGTAGGCGTAAATGCAGGATTCATTTTCCTGGTAAAGGACGCCCTGCTGCTTCCAGTCTGCAAAGTCTCGTGCGGCCCGGGTGTAGACATCATTTCTGCCCGGTTCATCGAAAAGTTCAGGCAGCCCGAGGATCAGGCGCACCAGGTTATAGGTACTGCGCGAGTAGTAAGCCTGCTGCATGGCCGGGGTGATCTTGTCGTAGGGCTGGGTAACGACATCGGCGATGTCCACATCCATGGTGTTGTAGCGGATAGCGCGAAATGGAAAGATGCGGGCCACGGTACGGTGTTGCTCCTGAATTGCTCTTGTGGGGGATACCCGGATGCTTGTCCGGAAACCAGGTCAGGGCTGCCGGGGTCAGGGTTGAAAGAGCTGAACGGAAAGGCCTGGAAATGCGATGCGAAGTGTGCAGAATGCTACATTGCTCTCAATCCACAAGCCTGATCTTCTCTTTGAGATTGTACCTGAGCAGCACAGGAGAACCTGGAATCAGGCCGTTGCTTAGCAGGTTACCCGGCGTCTTCCGGCGCGTTTCCCGACGTGAAGATAAGCGCACGCTTGAGATGACGCAGTCGTGGTGTCACAAAGGTGGAAATGCGATCAAACGAGGTGCATTCGATCGTCATGACGCCGTGCTAGGATTCACGACAAAGGTGACGACGCAAGTAGTCGCAAGGGTCTTTCATTCCATGGCAATACGCGGCCCACACAGGTCTTATCCCGTTGTTTCATGCCGGATACAGTCGCGCCTCCTTGTCTTGTTGCTCCTGCTTTCACTGGGCGGCCCGCTGACGAGCACTGCGCGGGCCCAGGACAATCCCCTCGATAAGGTGCATGTGGATGCGCCGCCGCCCAAAGCCCCGGTGCTCATCCAGCCGCCGCCGCTCGAGGGTAAAGACGCTCTGCAGGCACGCAAGAATGAGAACATCCGCGTCGACGTGAACCTGGTGCTGATCCCGCTGACCGTGACCGATCCACTGAACCGCCTGGTAACCGGCCTCGAACGGGACAACTTCTTCATGTATGAGAGCAACAACCTGCAGAAGATCAAAAGCTTCTCGTCCGAGGACGCGCCCGTGTCGATCGGCATCATCTTCGATCTGAGCGGCAGTATGTCCAACAAGATCCTGCGGGCACGCGATTCGATCCTCGAGTTTCTGCGGACGGCCAATCCCCAGGACGAATTTTTTGTCATAGGGTTTAATGATCGGCCAGAGTTGATTGAAGACTTTACCTCTTCGGTCGATGACATAGAAGCACGTCTGCTGAACGTCCGGCCGGGCAAGCGGACAGCGTTGCTCGACGCCATTTATTTTGGCGTCAACAAAATGAAGCAGGCCAAGAACGAACGCAAGGCCCTGTTGGTGGTCTCGGATGGCGGCGACAACCGCAGTCGGTACACCGAGAATGAGGTCCGTAACATCGTCCGCGAATCCGATGTGCAGATTTATTCGATCGGTATCTTCGATCAGTACGCGGCGACCCCGGAAGAGCGGACGGGTCCGATCCTGCTGAACGACATCAGCGACGAAACCGGCGGCCAGCTTTACCGGGTGGACGATATTTCCGACATGGGCGATATCGCGACGAAGATCAGCGCCGAATTGCGGAATGAGTATGTAATCGGTTATAAACCGGACGACACGCGCAAAGATGGAAAATGGCGGAAGGTCAAGGTGAAGCTGGTGCCTCCACCGGGGTTGCCACCGCTCACGGTTCACGCTAGAACTGGATACTATGCACCTTTGCAGTAAGGGAAGTCTTTGTCTGGCAGTCCTGTACGCGAGCTTGCACCTGGGGGTCCTGGCACAGGCGCCTGCGCCTTCTGCCCAGCAGCCAACAAGCGCTCAGCAGCCGGATTACACGCGTTCCCAGCAGCAGCAGCCGCTGACGGTCGACCGCGACCCGGTTCGTTCGCCCGATGGTGAGCCGGCAGAAAACGCTCCGGCGCCTCCGGCACAGGGCGGCCGTGCAGGTGAGGTCAGTCGCGGCGAAAGGGGTCAGTTCACCCTGTCGCGCGATGTAGAAGAAGTGGTTCTGACGGCGACCGTAGTCGACGATCACGGACACCTGGTCGAGAACCTGCAGAAGGACAACTTCAAGGTTGCCGAGGACGGCGTACAGCAGACCATCGCTTCTTTTCAGCACGAGGATCTTCCCATCTCGCTGGCGATCCTGGTTGACAACTCCGGCTCCATGCGCACCAAGCGGCAGGCCGTGAATGAAGCAGCCCTCGACCTGGTGAAGGCTTCGAACCCGGAAGATGAAACGGTCATCGTGAACTTTGCCGATGAGGCCTACCAGGATACCGACCTGACCTCCAGTATCCCGAAACTGCAGGAAGGCCTGTCGCACATTGAATCGAAAGGTGGCACGGCCCTCTACGACGCCGTGATCGCTTCGGCCGATTACCTGTCGAAGACCGCCAGGCGTCCCAAGCAGGTCATCCTGATTATTACGGATGGCGAAGACAATGCCTCCGGCAGCACTCTCGAAGAAACTGTGCGCCGTATCCAGAACCTGCAGGGCCCGGTCGTCTACTCGATCGGCCTGCTCTTCGATGACAATGGCGGAGGCCGCGAAGGCCGCCGCGCCAAGCGCGCCCTCCAACTGCTGTCGGACGAGACAGGCGGCGTTGCCTATTTCCCCAAGTCGCTGAACCAGGTCGACGAACTGGCGCACGAAGTCGCGAGCGATATTCGGGCGCAGTACACCATCGGCTACCACTCGACCAAGCCGGCAAGCCAGGGCGGCTATCGTGCCGTGCATGTGGATGCGAAGGAAAAGGGCATGGGCAAACTGACCGTGCGCACGCGTCCCGGTTATTTCCCGAAGGGCAGCGAAGCGCCGCCACCGGGACGGACGGGCGGGAACCGATAGGGGCCAAGTTACCAGCC
>CAXTNK010000050.1:29902-33416 GCA_964245665.1 uncultured Acidobacteriaceae bacterium | reverse complement strand
GCTGCGCCTGAATTCCCCCCGCGAAAACAGCAGAAAAGACACCGAAAACCATACAAAACGACATCGAAATGCTGCATTTGTACCTGTTTTTGAGCCAGTCTTTCAGCATCATGTCGCTCCTACTTCTTCATCTTCAAATCAGCCGCATTAAAAGTCGTCACCTGCGCAGCCATCAAGCCATCCTTCGTCTCGTACGCATCCGCGCCGCGATACGGCTCGGCAAGGAACGGAGCCACAGCTTTCCACTGGATATTGATCGTACCGCCGACCACCAGTTCATGCTCGACCGTCACGTTCAACCCGCACGTTCCGCCCTGCGCAGGCGGCTTTACCACCTGCGCAAACATCCTGCCCAGTGCCTCGCGGCCGCGCACCACCTGCCCATTCGGCCCGAAGAACTCAACGTTATCGGGATACTGCTGCATCAGCCGCTTCCAGTCACAGGAGCTGAACGCCGCCATATGCTCCTCGACCACCTTGGCAGCAGTCGCCTGCTTCACACGCGGCGGCAGGGCCTGCTGCGCATAAACGGCCGGAACAGCCACCAGTACCAACATCCACGTCGCACCAACCCAGGAAGAAATCATGCCCAGATTATTGCAGAAGAGAACTGCGCAGTCAGGCCGGGCAACAACGTAATCCTTTATAGTGGGTCGGTCATTCCACGCAGAGGAATTCCATGCCCCAATTTTCACGTCGCGGTTTCCTGCAGGTCGGCACCGGCGCCGCTCTTTCATCCCTCATCCAGTCCCGCCACTTCACGTTAGCCGCGCAAACACCCAGCGCCGCCAGCAGTGACCCGGTCCGCTTCGCCAGCATCGGCGTGGGTATCCAGGGCTCGTCACTACTGCGCGCCGCCGTCGCTCTGCCTGGAGGCAAGTGCGTGGCCGCCGCCGATCTCTACGACGGCCGCCACACCCTGGCGAAAGAGATCGCCGGCCCCGACATCCGCACCACGCGCCGCTATCACGAGATCCTCGAAGACAAGAACATCGAGGCCGTTATCGTCGCGGTGCCCGACTTCTGGCATAAGCAGATCACTGTCGACGCGCTCGCCGCGGGCAAGGACGTCTATTGCGAGAAGCCGATGTCGCACTCGATCGCCGAAGGTGAAGCGATGGTCAAGGCCGTCCAGACCAGCAGCGGCCACAACTTCGTGCAGGTCGGCTCGCAGCGCGTGTCGTCCGATATCTTCATCAAGGGCAAGCAGTTGTTCGACCAGGGCGCGATTGGCGACCTGCTCCAGGTAGAACTGCAGCTGGGCCGCAACAGTCCCGGCGGTGCATGGGAGTATCCGTTCCTGCCCGACCTCTCCACCACCACCCTCGACTGGGACACGTGGCAGAGCCTCGCGCCTATCAAGAAGCCGCTCGACCCCGTCGCCTTCCATCGTTGGCGCGCATTCCACGAATACGGCACTGGCATGGCGGGCGACCTGATGGTCCACCTTGTCAGCGGCATGCAGTTCATCACCGGCATCAATGCGTTTCCCGATCAGGCTTTCAGCATTGGCGGCATCGAACGCTGGAAAGACGGCCGCAACATGCCTGATGTGATGACCACGCTCTTCCAATATGGCAAGGTTCCGGTGGTCGTCCGACTGACCCTGGGAACGCAAACGCCGGAGGTCACGCGCATCATGGGGAGCCACGGCATCATCGAGGTCAGCGACAACTCGACCATCCTTAGCCCGCAGCTAGGGGTCGACCAGTCACCCGACTACGGACTCAACGGCTTCCCTGAGGCGCTGCATGCTGAAGTTGAAAAGCAGTGGCATGCCGAGCATGATCCATTTCTTACCCAGCACCCTCTTGAAGAAACGACGGTATGGCACGGCATCAGCTGGGACGATCTACATCCTCACCTTACTAACTTCTTCCACTCCGTTCGGACCCGGCAGCCGGTCGTCGAAGATGTAGTCTTCGGCCACCACGCAGCGGCAGCTTGCCACATGGCGAACAACTCCTACTTTGAAGGTAAGGTGATCAAGCACAACGCTTGAATTTGTTAAAAAAAGAAAAGGCCCGAACTAAGTCCGGGCCTTTCTATTTGCTATTGGATGGATGTAACTATGGAGCCAGTTCATTAATCAGGCCAGCCTTTGGACTTCCCCATCCTGTTACCAGGTCATAGCCGGTCACAGCTGAATAGCTGCCGGATTTGCCGCTGGTGATGTCGTGGAAGCCTGTGCTGTATTTTGACGTGACGTTGTCCGCATAGATGGTCGGGTTGATAAAGCCAATGGTCGCTTTGCCCTGCGAGACCAGCTGCTGATTGACGAGTGCGATGAATCCTGCCCACATGGGTGCAGCAAAGCTGGTGCCGCCATACTCATTCGCAAGGCAGGCCTGCTGGTCAGCGCAGGTGTAGAAGGTAAAGTTTGCATTCGCTGAAACATCAGGGCCGTTGCGATAGGTCTTCGAGCCCTTATTGGTTGTTGTAATGACGCCGGACAACTTCTGCCATGCCGGAATCGCGACCTTGTCCGGCGAGATACCGCCGCCACTGTCGACCCAGGCAGTCTCCGACTTCCATGGACCGGCCGCGCTCGACGTTATGAGATCTGTACCACCGACGGATACGACATGAGCATCGTCCGCTGGCCATGCCTCGTTGTTCTTCGACCAGGTAGAGCTATCCCCCGAGGCTGCGAAGAAGTTCTGGCCCTGTGCTGCCATTTTTTCAAAGTAAGGATCAAGCGTGGTTGGATCAGCCGGCGTCCATCCCCATGAGCAGCCGATGGTGGTGGGCAGAGGGCTGTGCGTGGTCATCGCGCTGATGATGGCCGTATCAAGCGAGCCGATGTAGTTGACCAGGCTTTTCAATCCCGGCGCCATACCGATGGCCTGTGTCATGTCCAGCGTCTGCTCGGTGTCATCGCAGCCCTGCGCATTGGTGCAACTGGTACTGGTGCCGTCTGTCGACAGGAGAGTGATGGGCACCTTG
Organism: uncultured Acidobacteriaceae bacterium; assembly: GCA_964245665.1. Taxonomy (GTDB): domain Bacteria; phylum Acidobacteriota; class Terriglobia; order Terriglobales; family Acidobacteriaceae. The sequence goes on along the minus strand of CAXTNK010000050.1, from coordinate 30,470 downwards.
TTGGTCTGCTTTACGTTTTTGAAGTAAGTGGTGAGATCGGCAAGGTCAGTCCCTTCATATTCGAAGAGACCGAGGTTCTGTCCCGAACCGGTGAGCGCAGTTCCCCCATAGTAGGCAGCGCGCATGTCACTGCCGAGAAAGGAAGCAGAAGGGCCGGAACCAGTGGTGGCATGCTGCACTACATCTTCAGGAGCAATACCGTGCGCTGCCGCGTACTCGCTCTTCTTCACATAAAGCGGATGCGGAATCGAATAATTATCAAGACCGGTAACGTGCCATAAATCGAATGGCAGGTTCGTTGTAGGTTCGCGGTCGGGACTGAAGAACGTACGGTTCTGATCCGGATCGTGATAGGTGAGCATGCTCACATGAAAGGCGGATTCAATCGCAGAGACAGGGCCTCTTACCTGGACTTCCATGCCATCGCGCGTACCGCCCGTGACGGTGAAGCCATTACTCCTGGCGAATTCGACGACGCTGTCATAGTCCTCCTGGGTCGGACCGAATCTGGCGGTGAACTGCGACACAGTCAGGAATTGGTGATACGAGGAACTCTTCGGATCGTAGA
>CAXTNK010000050.1:24870-29892 GCA_964245665.1 uncultured Acidobacteriaceae bacterium | reverse complement strand
GTCTGCGTCACGCAGGGGAAGGACGATGTCGAGTTTCATGACCTGGCTGGAGACGAGGCGGCCCGATGCGGCGACGGCATCGGTTTGCACCACTTCCCTGACATGACGCGTCATGACCGACTGGGCCTGCGAAGAACCGGCGCCGCATGCCAATGCTGCGGCGGAAAGAAGGATACAGGCTGGTTTACAGATCAAGGGATCTCCTGGAAGAGGGGATGGATTTTGACTTCTTCGATCGGGTTGGCGACCACCGGCCTACAACTCAAGTAATTAGGAGGGTGTTACTACAGTCATTTTCTTCAGTCAATAAATTACTGCGGTTGCGGAGGAATTTAGCTGTTTAGCAGCATAAAGGGTGGGTTTGAGCAGTCAGGCGAGCGTTTTGGCTGGAAGAGGCAAGATACGCACTACCTGCGGCGTGGAAAAAACGCAGATCCCTCCCGCTGCGCTTCTCTACGGTGGAGATGACAAAGTAGGGAGTAAGGCCGATCAGGCGTGCAGAGATTTGATGTTTACGAATATAAATGTAACCATGATGATTTCGTTACGTGTAAACCCCGGCTACTCCACGAAGAGCCGGTAGACGCGAGCACCAATGCCGCATAGAACGTCCCATGCAATCGTGCTCGTGAGAGTTGCTAATTGCTGAGCAGAGATCGCCAGGTCTCCCTGGGTACCGATCAGCACAACTTCGTCACCGATGGCAGCGTTCTCAATCGCGGAGACGTCTATCATGGTCTGGTCCATGGTGACACGCCCAACGATCGGCGCACGCTGGCCGCGGATCAACACTGATCCCTTATTCGACAGCAGACGGTTATAGCCATCAGCGTAGCCGGTTGCAATGGTCGCGATGGTACTGGAGCGCATGGCGTGAAAGGTGGCGTTGTAGCTGACAGCATCCCCCGCCTGCAGTCGGCGCATGCCGGTGATGCGGGTCTTCCAGGTGAGCACTGGCTGCAGATCCTGGTTCGGCGGCCCGTAACCATACAACGCGAGGCCGGGGCGCAATAGTAATCGTGTCGAATACGTATTTGCCAGTTCCACCAGTGCCCCTGCAATCGAAGCGTCAAACAGAGTTGCAGAGTTACCCGCGTGGACCATCGGCGGTCGTATCCCAAGCGCATACAGACGCTTGATGGCGGTGGTAAAGTATTGCTGTTGCTGACTGGTCTGGGGCGACGAGGGATCGTCAGCAGAGGCGAAGTGCGTCATCAATGCCTCTATGCCAACAAGGTTTTGCTGGCTGAGAAAATCGGCTATCGCGTCCAGCTGAGGGCCGTCATCCCAGCGAGTGCCATGGCGTGCCATGCCTGTATCGATTTCAAGATGAAAGGGCAAATGGCGGGCGCCCCCTTCACGATCTGCCGCCTCGGCCAGCCACATGAGTTGCTGCATGGAAAAAATGACAGGCGTCAGGTGATGACGCACTGCACGGCGCGCGTCTTCAGTGCCGAAAAGACCGCCGAGGATGAGTATGCGGGGCGCACCCAGGCTCGCATGGCGGAGAGTGGTTGAAACCTGCACCCCCTCGTCTACAGAAGTAACGGCAAGCCAAGGGGCGCCGGCTGCAGCCAGCACGCGCGCACATCCATCGACGCCATGACCGTATGCGTTAGCCTTGATGACACTGATGATCTGCGCCTGGTAAGCACTGGCCTGGGCATCCAGAACGCCATAGTTGTGGCGCAGCGCTGACGCCGAGATTTCCGCCCAGGCTGGTCGCGTCGGCCCAGGCAGCGGGTTCAGTGACACGAGTTGGAGATCATCTCTCGACACGAATGCAATTCTCCCGATGCGAGGGTGTTTCTAACTGCGTACGAGCTGGCATTTTTCGGCGAAAAAGCCAGCCGCAGATCCAACTATTCGCCCAACACCTTCCGGAGAATTCCTAATAAGGGACCGCTGAACCATTGTCGCCTTCGAAGGCATGCGCAAGGTTCTCGAAGCGGGTGAATTCTGATAGATAGGCGAGATGCACAGAGCCAGTAGGGCCGTTACGCTGCTTGGCAATAATGATCTCGGCTTTGCCTTTCGACTCTGGATCCTCTTCGCCGTTTTCATCTTTGTTGTAGTAGCTTTCGCGATGGATAAAGGCCACGACGTCAGCATCCTGTTCGATGGAGCCGGATTCGCGAAGATCAGAAAGCATCGGTTTTTTATCGCCGCCGCGCTGTTCGGAAGCACGCGAAAGCTGCGAGAGTGCAATGACCGGCACGCGCATTTCCTTCGCCAGTGCTTTCAGGCCGCGTGAAACCGCAGCGACTTCCTGCGTACGATTTTCCTGGCGCTGTTTGCCGCCCGGTGTCGAACCCGACATCAGTTGCAGGTAGTCGACGACGATGAGATCAAGCCTGCCCATCTTCTGCTTCAGGCGTCTTACCTTCGCACGCATTTCTGCGAGCGTGATGCCGGGTGTGTCATCGATATGGATCTTAGATTCAGTCAGACGGGCCGCGGCTTCCATCAACTTATCCTGGTCGTCGCGGCTGACGAAACCAGTCTGGATCTTGCGCATGTTCACGAAGGCTTCAGACGCGAGCATACGTCGTAGTAGCGATTCTTTCGACATTTCCAGTGAGAAGATTCCGACGACTTTGTCGCTCTTGATCGCGGCATTTTGCGCGATGTTAATGGCCCACGCAGTCTTACCCATGGACGGGCGCGCGGCAATGATGATGAGCTCCGACTCCTGCAGGCCGCTCGTCATTTCGTCAAAGTCTTTGTAGTGCGTGGCGAGACCGGTGACCTCGCGTTTGTGGCGCCAGATGGCATCGATGGTGCCGAAAGATTCGCGGACAATCTGCGGGATATCTTCGAAGCCGCGCGTGATGCCGCGTTCAGAAAGTTCAAGCAGAGCCGTCTCAGTGCGGTTGATCACCGAAATGGCTTCGTCCGATTGGTCCGATGCGTCCGCGACCCCGGTTGAAAGAATGCCGATCATTTGCCGCAGCTGCGACTTGTCGCGAACGATGCGGACATATTCTTCGATCGAGATGCGGCGCGGCAGACCTTCCGTTAGCGAGGCCAGGTAGGCGACGCCGCCGACGGCTTCAATCTCTTTGCGCTTGGAGAGTTCTTCGGCGAGGGTGACGATGTCGACGGCGATGCCGGCATCGATCATGTCGGCCATGCGACCGAAGATGCGCCGGTGCGAATCGAGTGCGAAGTCATCGGCGCGCAGCTGCTTCTCTGCTGCTTCGTTGTAGTGCGCGTTGTCGAGCAGTACGGCGCCGAGGATAGAGCGCTCGGCATCAATGGAAGCCGGAAGGCCGCGTTCGAAAGTTATGTCGTGAGTAGTGGCCATGGCGCTTTGTCGATTGTAGGCGACGCAATCTGGCTACGCTATTCCGTTCCAGATTCGTGCCACTGGGAAAGGTGTACATCTGTGGAAGGTTCGGAAATTGACGCAGATTGCAAGAGCGAGGTGAATGGGTGTCGCGTCAGGTAGACGCGGGTCCTTCGGCTTCGCCCAGGATGACACAGTCGACTTTGAGGAGATGGATCGCTGTGATGATGGAGAAATGCATTGCGGTCATTCGGGTTCCGGATAGCCGGCGCACCGGGTTACGGCATTCTGGTTCTGGCTCTTCCAGCGCATGGCAGCCAGGATGCGGGTGTGGCCGCTGGGATGATCGAAAAAGATGAACTCCTCCAGCGGCGTAGGTTCGAGCTTGCGGTACTGTCCGAGTTTGAGCATGGATTGGGCAAAGCCGTCCGGCTGGCGACTGGTGTTCAGGCCATACATATCTGCCTCGTACTCCTGTGTACGGGTAAGCGTCTTATCGATCGGAGTGGCAAGAAGACCGGTCACTGTGATGACGAGAACAGCCGCCGGCAGCAGCGCGACGTCATCAATACCGAGCGGCCCCCAGCGTGCACCATGGCGCCGCTGCATGCTGCCAAGCCATGCCCGCAGTGTGGCAAAGAAGAGGAAAACTTCAATCACCAGCGCCAGCATGGATTTCGCAATGTGGTTAAGGACGTAGTGTCCCATCTCATGACCAGTGACAGCCTCAATCTCCGGCAGACTCGCAGTGCGCAGCAGGTTGTCATTCAACGTGATGCGGGTGGTGCCGAACAGTCCGCTCACATTGGCGCTCACCTGCGTGGTCTGTCGAGAGGCGTCCACTTCGAAAAGCTTGTTGACCTCGATCTCGTTGGCATGAGCCATGCGCAGGATCGGTTCCGTCACATCCGCATCCTGAATAGTCGTATAGGTATTGAACAGGGGCGCGAGATAGACCGGCGCAATCATAACGCCGAGGATGGCGAAGAGGATGGTGACGACAGTTCCCCATACGTGCCAGGTATGCGGCAGCCTGCGAATCACTGCGTAGAGGATGGCTACGAGCAATCCCCCTAGGACCAGGTTGATGGCAAGATCAGTGAACTGGTCATGCAGCCATCCTCCGATGGCCTGGTGCGACATGTTGTAGATGTGCTCGCGATAGAAGGCCTCATACCAGACCCATGGCGCGCTGAGCACAGCTGTGGCGAGGCTGAATTGAATGTAGTAGATCCAGGTATGAATCCAGCGCAGCTTCGTCACCTTTTCAGCGAGCTTGCGCATACGAACGGACGCCTTGCTGAAGAGCAGCAGCAGGCTGATGGCGATGGAGTAGATCGCGTCCCACAGGATCAGCCAATAGCCGCCTTCGAAGTATTTATTGGAGGCTGCTCGTTTGTCGGCGGGTACCGTGTCGAGATACGCGCGTGTGGCGACGTCCGGGTCGAGGTGACCGGCGCTGTCGAACTGCGCACCTTTAGGGATGGGGCCCAGGGCTGGACGAGCAAAGATTGGAGATGCGAAGGCCGGGCTTACGAAAAAGATTCCTGCGGCTAGAAGAATGATGGTGAAAATGCGACGCATACGCCTGCCTTCATGCTGATAGCGCTGTGGAGGCAAAGGTAGCAAGGGATGTTCTGCAGGAAAAGAGGAAAAGCGACGGCCAGCGACCGGGCGCTGCTTTCAAGGATGAGCTGCGTTCCTGTAGCCTAGAAGAAGTGATGGCTCTCTCT
>CAXTNK010000050.1:15130-24860 GCA_964245665.1 uncultured Acidobacteriaceae bacterium | reverse complement strand
CAAAATACGTTGGACTCTGCGTTGCTGCTTTACTGCTTGCGCTTCCCGCTCTCAGCCAGGCTGTGGCGAATCCTGATGTCGTGCGGATGAACGCGCAGATGCGCGAGATGCAGGGCGTGGAAGATGCGTGGGATGCGGCGGTCAACAAGCATGACCAGTTCGGGCTTGAGAACGTTCTCGCACCGCAACTCGTGGATATCGCCGCGACTGGGGACGTCACGACGCGCAACCAGGACCTGGCCAAGCTGTATACCAAGGGTGCGCTGCCGCTTGCCGTCTCACAAAAAGTGATTGCCGTGCGAACGTTGAACGACGGTTTTGTGCTCGTGAATGGGACTTATTCCATGCGCTGGCCGGATGGTGCAAATGGAAACAGCACGGACACCATCGACGAGAAGGGCGTTTTCACGCAGATCTTCCAGGCGGTCAATGGCCGCTGGATGTGCGTCAGTTCGCAGCGGACAGTGGTCGCGGACCAGATGCCGCAGGCGAAAGTGAAGACGGCCGCGCCGCGCGCTAAAAGCAATGCGGCCGAGCCTTTCCATGTGCCGCTGTTCTACAAAGGGGCGCAGCCAACACAGCCGCCCGCTTCGCCGAACCAGCCTCAGCCACAAAATTGATCTTCTGTTTATTTATGCCTGAAGCGCTTCGGCCTGGTGGCGTCGTTTAGCCTGGATCTCGATGAATACATTGATCAGGCTAAGCGCAGCAGGCGTGACGCCGGGGATGCGGCTGGCCTGCCCGATGGTCTGCGGGCGAATGCGGATGAGCTTCTCCTGCATCTCGCGTGACAATCCGCTGACGCTCGCGTAGTCGAACCAGATAGGGATCGATCGCTCTTCCGCGTGCTTCAGCTTCTCGATCGACCTGCGCTGTTGATCCAGATAGCCGGCGAATTTTATCTCTGTCTCGACTGACTTGAGCTCGTTCCGGGTCGTCGAAGTCAACGCGGTTTGCTGGGTGAAGGCGATGAGTGAGCCGGCACTTTCGATATCGCGCGCAATGAGCTGCGCGACCTCATGCTGTAGCAGCGGGAAGAGTGCTTCGATGGTGATCTCGGGACGCTTGAGCAAGTGCGCGTAGGTCTGACCGGCGACGTTGCCAAGGTTAGCTGCAATATCCGGCAGCAACTGTGTCAGTGCGGGAATGTCTATCTTTCGTGTCGCGAGCAGCTTCTCCAGGGTGACGGCGCGCGCCTGTTTTGCCTCGTAATCGGCCCATGCTTTGTCGTCGATGAGGCCCAGGCGACGGCCATGCGGTGTGAGTCGGCGATCGGCGTTATCGATGCGAAGATGTAGACGAAATTCTGCGCGCGAAGTGAACATGCGGTAGGGTTCGTTGGTTCCCTTGCTGATGAGATCGTCAATCAGGATGCCGGTGTACGCTTCTGTGCGATCGAGCGTGAACAGCGCCTGCTGTTTGACGAAGAGTGCAGCGTTGATGCCAGCCATCAGACCCTGGCACGCGGCTTCTTCATAGCCCGAAGTACCGTTGATCTGGCCGGCGAGGTACAGCCCTTCGAAGAGCTTTACGTTCAACGAACGATCGAGTTCGGTGGGGTCGATTGCATCGTATTCGATGGCGTAACCGGGCCGCAGCATCTCGGCATTCTCTAAGCCGGGGATGGAATGTACGACCTGTGCCTGGATCTCCATGGGCAGCGAAGTCGACATGCCATTGACGTAGACTTCGTGCGTATGGAGGCCCTCCGGTTCGAGGAAGAACTGATGCTGTTCCTTGTCCGGAAACTTGACGACTTTGTCTTCAATCGACGGGCAATAACGCGGGCCGGTTGCCGTGATCTGCCCGGAGTACATGGGCGAACGATGCACGTTTTCGCGAATAATCCGCAGCGTTTCCGGAGTAGTGTACGCGATATGGCAGGACACCTGGCGCATCGGCAGGTTCGTGGTGCGGAAGCTGAAAGGCGTCGGGTCAACGTCGCCGGGCTGTTCTTCGAAGCTCGACCAGTCGATCGAGCGGCCGTCGAGACGCGGCGGTGTGCCGGTCTTGAGACGGCAGCCGCGCAGGCCGAGGCGCTTAAGCGATTCACCGAGAAGAATGCTCGGTGGCTCACCACTACGACCGGCAGAGTAGCGCTCTTCTCCGCAATGGATGAGGCCATTTAGAAATGTGCCGGTGGTGATGACAGTGGCTTTCGCATGGATGGTGCGGCCATCGCGGAGCTTGATGCCACGAATGACGGCGCGGCCGCCATCGCTGGCCGGGTCAACTACAAGGTCAATGACCTCAGCCTGCTTGATGAAAAGATTTGGCTGCGACTCCAGCACCTGGCGCATTTTGACGCGGTATTGCTGCTTGTCGCACTGCGCGCGCGGTGACCAGACTGCTGGACCACGCGAGGTGTTCAGCAGGCGGAACTGGATGCCGACCGCGTCCGCAACCTCGCCCATGATGCCGCCCAGTGCATCGACTTCGCGCACCAGGTGGCCCTTCGCGATGCCACCGATCGCTGGATTGCAGGACATCTGCGCGATGAGATCGAGGTTGAAAGTGAAGAGCGCCGTGCGCAGACCCATGCGCGCGGATGCCATCGCGGCTTCGCAGCCGGCATGGCCTGCGCCGACGATCAGCACATCGTATTGTTCTGTGTACGCCACCGTCTTCTATTTTATCAATCGAGTACTGCGCGTACGAAAAAACGCGCGTTGCGCCGGTAGAGATTGGTCCATCGGCTGCGGATGAGCTGGAAAATGCAGGTCGCTACGCTCGGGATGACAAATGCGGGTGTTATTCGCCGGGAGCGATTCGGCCGACTAGAAGACCAGCCGCATACCGACCTGGATCTGCCGTTCGCGGAACAGCGTTGTACTGTTAGCGTTCTGCACCGTTCCAAAAAGCGGCTGCGTGCCGCTGGTATTGTAGGTGAGCGTCGGATTGGAACCGGCTGTACTGCCGTTGCTGATGTAGTAGCCGGTCGAGTCGATGTTCGTCACGTTCTGATGGTTCAGGACATTGAAGACTTCGCCTATCAGCTCGATGCGTGTCTTCTCGGAGATCGGCGTCTCTTTCGTCACGCGCATATCCGTGTTGATGGTGCCTGGATAGCGGTAGCTGTTGCGACCGATGCCGGGAATGCGGTTATCTCCTCCGGAACCATTGATGCTGTAGCCAAGGCCGGTAAAATTCTGCAACCGATTCACTTCATCCAGGTAGCGAAGGTCAGGAACCGACCCACCGGTCCGCATGCTGAAGGGCAGGCCAGTCTGCATGGAAGCAGTCGGAGCAGCCGAATAGCCGTTGAGAAAAGTGCCAGCCAGGCCATGTATTTTCCAGGGTGTGCGCGCCATCACGAAGCCGGTGATGCGCTGCCGGACGTCATAGTTCGACGGGCCGTATTCCGCGGCAAAGTTTGTCGGATCGAGAACATCGTCTGCGTCGGCGAAGGTGGTCTCGTTCTGATTGAAATCAGACGCATGCGCGTAGGTGTAGTGTGCCTGCAGACGAAGCGCACGCCCGAGCCGCTGCTTCAGCGTGACGACCAGGGCTTCATACTTTGAGTTGGTTTCGCTGAAGATGTCAGTGATCTGCTGATAGTTGGGGTTCAGGCGACTGACGAAGAAGTTGGTGGAGTAGGTCGCGGAAAGCGGGCCCGAGCCGGAGGTATCTTTCACGTTGTAGGTAATGGTGCTGCTCGCAGCAAGATTGATGTTGGTGTCGACGAAGTTGGGCAGTTCGCGGCCCAGGCTGGCGAGCGCGCTGACACTGAGTTCACCGCCCGGGCCAAGCCGCTGGGCGATCGATACTTCTGCTTCATGCACCTGCGGGTTCTGAAAACGCGGGTCGAAGTACACTGCGGCCGGCTTGATGGTCTGCGCGATCGATGAAGAAAAGATGTACGGAAAGGCAGGAGCGCCGGCATCCGTCGGCTTGATGCGATAGGTAAGCTGGCCATTCGGAGAGCCGGTGTTCACGAGCGCCGACGAGATGGTCGAGTTGATAATCCGGCCGTAATAGATGCCATAGCCCGCGCGCAAGACAGTGCTGCCACCTCCAAACATGTCCCAGGCAAGTCCCAGGCGGGGGCCCAAATTATTGCGGTCATGCGGCATTACGCCGGTCTGCGGAACATCCGTGTTGGCGAGTTTAGGGTTCGATGGAGGAAGCTGCTCGTATTCATAACGAACACCCATGGTTACAGTCAGGTTATGGAAAAGTCGCAGGTCGTCCGCGATGAAGGCAGCGTAGTCATTGGTGCTCAGGTTGAAGACAGTCGGACCAAGCGACTGCTGAAAATAGGCGTAGCACGGCAGATTTCCGTAGCTATCGCTCGAAACACCGCAGTGACTGGGGTTCAGAAGATCAGAAACGAAGCCGGGCATGCTGTCGTACACATACTGGCCGCCGCCACCGTACAGGTTCTGTGTCAGGTCGTTGACGTGGTTGAAATCGTCGCCTGCTTTCAGGACGTGATTGCCTGTCACCCAGGTGAAGACGTCGTTGATCTGTGTCCGATGTTCGTCCGGAAAAGACACGCGGTCGAGGGCCGCGGGCTTGCCGATGCGCAAGCCATAGCTCGAACTGAGAAGAGAAACCTGCGGCGCAGTATGCGCTCCATCGCCTGTGAGCGATGCCTGCTCGAAGGCCGATGGCGGCGTACTGAGTTGCGCCTCGAAGTCTCGTCCATACTGCAGCAGAAGATCGTTCATGCGGGTGGACGATAGAAACGTGTTCCAGCGTGCGATACCCCAGTCATCGTTGACGACACTGTTGCCGAAGCTGGCGATGCCGTACTGCGTAGAAGTCTGCGTCTGCACGCCATTGGGCGAGTTCCAACGCATGTGGTTGAACTGCAGTGCAATGTGGTTTCGGTCGTTCGGCTGGTAGTCGAGCTTAGGAAACAGGATCAGTTGCGTGGCGCTGCGTGGAACGATACCGCTCTCACCTGCCAGTCCGGAAAGAACGTTGTCATATTGCTGGAGAGCCATGCTATTGAGAGGCAGACCGAGTCGCCCACGCAGTCCGCTTAGTTCATTACTGGTGGGTTGGGCATAGAACTTCGCAGAGTTGCCAGGCTGCGAGATTGCGGGGAAATTTCGCTGGTACTGGTCGTAGGCGAAAAACCAGAAGAGGCGATCTTTCTGGACCGGGCCACCAGCACTGCTTCCCCACTGTTTGCGCCAGTCGCGCGGTGTAAAAGGCGTGGAGATGAAAGTACCGGCCTGGGGTTCAGCCGTGAGCTGGGTATATGGGTTCTGCGCTCCCCATTCGCTGTCGCGATCGTAGAAAAAGCTGTTGCCGTGAAATGTGTTCGCGCCACTATGGGTAACTGTGTTGACGACGCCTCCGGCTGCGCGGCCATATTCAGCGGAGTAGTTCGAAGCGTTTACCTGGAACTCGCGCACGGACGATTCGCTGGTGGAATAGGCAATGGTGGAGCGGCCGCGTTCTTCCGAGAAGAAGGCCTGGTTGTTGTCTGCGCCATCCATCGTGTTGTTATTCATCAGCGCGCTGATACCCCGAAAGCTCAGCATGCCGTAGCCCTGCTGATCCGACGTCACTGTTGGAGTGAGGAGAGCGAAGTCTGACCAGCGGCGGCCATTACTGGGCAGCCCATGGATCGCTTCTTCATCCAGATTGGTCGCGATTGCGGCTGAAGTGGTGTCGAGCCCGGGAGCTCTCTCCTTGACCAGGATGGTCTCCTGCCTTGAGCCGATGTTGAGGTGCGCGGACATGGCAGTCACGCGGCCAACCTCAACCAGGACAGACTTTGCGACGAACGTTTCGTACGAGGCGAGATGGATGTCCAGCTGATAGTTGCCGGGCGGGAGACCTGCGAAATGAAAGTCGCCCGAGGCGTCAGAGCTGGTGTTGTACGTCGCAGCATTCAACTGGCTCGTCGCTTCAAGGCGCGCATGCGCGACGGCGGCGCCAGAGGGATCGGTGAGTGTACCAGCGATTGTGCCCTCGGTCGTCGACTGGCTCATCGAGACGGGACAGGCGAGGGTCATGGCTGTGGCAAGGAGGATAAGGCCCCAGGCGTAACGCTCAAAATAGCGAACGATCATGAGGTGATACGCAAAAACAAGACGTGCAATTACCAGAGGCATAACAGGTACTCCTCGGAAAAGGGACTGCAAGTCGCCGGTCTTAAGCGCCGGCTGTTAAATGTTTACGCTGCCTGTGTCGCGGGACACGGTCGGACCGGCCCTGCTGGATACAGGTAGCAATCAGTGCGCGTGAAAGTCGCGTGAGTGCCACAAAGGTGCTGCGAAGTGTCCGATGAAACTTACCTGGAAACTAGGAAAGGTGAACTAAGCATACGCAATCCGCTAGACTAGACAAGATAAATGTTCATAGACGAAGCAAAAATCCGTATCAAAGCGGGAGACGGCGGCAACGGCTGCATGGCGTTTCGCCGTGAAAAGTTCGTTCCGCGCGGCGGCCCTTCAGGTGGCGACGGCGGGAACGGCGGCGACATCATCATGGAATCGAGCCAGCGGCATAACACGCTGATTCATTTCCGTTTCAACCCGGAACACAAGGCCGACCGCGGCCGCCACGGCGAGGGTTCGAACTGCACCGGCAAAGAAGGCGAAGACATGGTGCTGCAGGTACCCGTCGGGACGTCAGTGTATGACGATGAGACCGGCGAGCTGGTGCATGACTTCGAGCGGCCCGACGAGCGGGTCATCATTGCCCGTGGCGGACGGGGTGGCCGCGGCAACCAGCATTTCGCGACGCCGACACATCAGGCGCCGCGTGAGCATGAGCTTGGACGGCCGGGCGAGGAACGTGTCTATCGGCTGGAATTGAAGCTGCTGGCCGATGTCGGTTTGGTTGGTTATCCCAATGTGGGAAAGTCGACGCTGATTTCCGTGATTTCAGCTGCAAAACCCAAAATTGCCGACTACCCTTTTACTACGCTGGCACCGAATCTTGGCGTGGTATCGATCGGCGAAGCGCCGCATGAAGAAAGTTATGTCGTTGCTGACATCCCTGGACTGATTGAGGGGGCGCATCTTGGCGCCGGTTTAGGCGTGCAGTTCCTGCGACATATCGAACGGACGCGAGTGCTGGTGCACCTGGTGGATGTTTCGGATGGCAGCGGGCGGGATAATCCGGTCGAGGATTTCAAGGTGATTTCGGCTGAACTGGAGAGCTTTGGGCATGGTTTGGATGAGAAGCCGGTGATCATTGCGGCGACGAAGGCGGATGTGGCGAATCCTGACAAATTGAAGAAGCTGCAGGCGATGGCCAAGCGGAAGAAGATTGATCTTTACCTGATCTCGTCTGTAACTGGTGAAGGTGTAGAGAAGCTGAAGTACGCGATTGGCGAGCGTGTAAAGGCCCTTCGGGAAGAAGAGCACGCGGCGGTTCTTTGATGGCTGCCCGTTGCATGAAGAATTCAGAAGCAGATATCTTTACTGCGCTTCGCTCCGGGCGGGATGACAAGGTGCTCAAAGCTTCGCTCCGGATGACAAGACAGTGAGGTGAGACAGCATATCTCGTCTCCACCTGTTGCCCCTCCCCGGCCGCTAGACTAAGCCGTCGCGAACTGTCTTGCCGGGCTGACGAGTTCTTTTGTCTCTTTCGCTGCTGGCAACTGTGCCAGTTCCCATGCTGAACGGTCCTTCAATAACCTGGACACCAACGCCGTGTGCATCGCGTGTCCGGCGCGCTCAGCGACGACGCGGCCCCAGATGCGGTGGCCGGCCAGGGCCAGGTCGCCGATTAAATCGAGCACTTTGTGACGTACAAACTCATCTTCATAGCGTAACGGGCCATTCTGGACGCTTTGACGGGTCAGAATGATGGCATTCGACTCGGAAGCACCGCGGATCAGGCCCATGTTTCGGAGTTTTTGTTCGTCTTCACGGAAGCCGAACGTACGGGCGGCAGCGATTTCGGTTTCGTACGCGCCTGAGGCGAGGTCGACGGTGAAGTTCTGTTTACCGATGGGCGTCGGGAAATCGATCGCATAGGCGATGCCGTAGCCTTCTCCCGGGTAGACACCGATGAATTTGTCACCTTCACGGACTTCGAGCTTCTTGAGGATGCGGAGATATTTTCGGCGGCGACGCTGCGTACGAATGCCTACGGAACGGAAAGCTTCGACGTAGGGCAGGGCGCTGCCGTCGAGAATGGGAAGTTCGAGGTTATCAATCTCAACGACGATGTTGTCGATGCCCATACCGATGAGCGCCGAAAGCAGATGTTCAGTCGTTGAAATGAGGACGCCCTGGCGCATCAGGCTGGTCGCGTAGCTGACACGGGCGACGTTCTGACCGTTTGCCGGAATTTCAAAGTTGTCGAGGTCTGTCCGACGAAAGACAATCCCGGAGCCAGCCGGGGCTGGCAGTAACCGGAGAGTGACGGGTGCGCCGCTGTGTAATCCGACGCCTTTGAAATCTACAATTGAGGCAAGACTCTGTTCGTAATGATTGTCAATGGACAAGGTTATCGTTCCTGGTCTCGCTGTATGTGCTTCCTACCGAATAGACTAGCGACCTGACAGAAAGTTTCGCTGTGGCAGAATAGACACACTTCCGGCAGTAATCGAGAAAACATGAGCGTTTCTGTATCGAAGCGCAGAGGGGTGAACCGGTGGAGATACGTACTGATCTGGATTCCCTGGCGAAGTCAGTGGCCGGCAGGCAGGGTGCCATGGTGGAGGCAATCGGCGAACTGGCGGCAATCGAGTCGCCCAGCGATGATGCCGAGGCAGTGGATCGCGCGGTGGACTGGGTTGAAGGTCGTGGTACGGCATTGGGTGCACGGGCCAAGCGGTATAAGAAGCTTCGAGATGGGGCGTCCAGGTATGGGGATGTGCTGGAACTGCGCTTCTCTCCTGGCCGGAAAAAGAATGCGGATAAGCCCCTGCTCTTGCTGGGCCACCTGGACACAGTGTGGGCCAATGGTACCTTGTCGTCGATGCCAGTGAAACAGAGCGACGGCAGGCTCTACGGGCCGGGAGTCTATGACATGAAGGCGGGCGTCATCATGGCGCTGACTGCCATGCAGACGGTGATCGAAAGCAGCCTGCTGAAGCAGGCAGTTACGCTGTTGCTGGTCAGTGACGAAGAGATTGGCAGCCCGGTTTCGCGGCCGATTACAGAAAAACTGGCGACGCAGGCGAGCGCCGTCTATGTGCTGGAACCGGCACAAGGGCCGCAAGGGGAGTACAAGACTGCGCGCAAGGGAGTTGGCGGCTATCGCCTGGACGTTCGAGGGATAGGTGCCCACAGTGGCGTCGATTTTACGGCTGGGCACTCGGCTGTACTGGAACTGGCGCGGCAGATCGAAGTCATTGCCGGCTTTACGGACCTGGACCGGGGGCTGACAGTCAATCCCGGGGTGATCGGCGGCGGGACACGGTCGAATGTGATTGCAGAATCTGCCTGGGTCGAGATCGATGTCCGCGTGGCGCGCACCGCAGATGTCAAAGGAATCGAGCGAAAGCTGCGCGGTTTACGGCCCTTCAACAAGAAGTGCTCGCTCACGCTTACCGGGGGTCTGAATCGCCCGCCGATGGAGCGAACCAAGGGGACGGCATCTCTTTTCAAGCGCGCCACAACTCTCGCTGAATACCTGGGTTTCAACCTGGAAGAAGCAGCTACGGGGGGCGGGTCTGATGGAAACTTTACTTCGGCCCTCGGCGTACCCACGCTCGACGGGATGGGTGCTGTCGGCGGTGGTGCACACGCGAGTAATGAATCCATCGTGATCGATGCACTCGTTCCAAGAACATCCTTGGTTTCATGGATGT
>CAXTNK010000050.1:10572-15120 GCA_964245665.1 uncultured Acidobacteriaceae bacterium | reverse complement strand
GCATCAGATAAGTGCGTCGCATTTTAAAGAAGAGGAATACCCGATGCTCGTAGCAATTGAAATGGTTCTGCTTGCCGCGGTCGTGCTGCAGGTGCGTTCACTCGCGGTTGAGAAGAAGCCTGTGCCCGCGCCGGTTCGTAACAAGCGCTAGTTTTCCTGCCGCTTTCTGCGATTGATTTGAGCTTCGTACCGAGTTACAACCCATGTCCCAACGCGAGACATGGGGAAACCCAAATCTGTGTGGTTTAAGAACGCTGCTTCACCGCTTCGATCATGGCTGTCACTAGAGCCGCTGGCAATCCCACTACATTGAAATAGCAGCCTTGGATGCGCGGAATCCAGCGGGCGGCACGCCCCTGGATGGCATAGGCGCCGGCCTTGTCCATGGGTTCTCCTGACGCCACGTAGTCGTCGATCTCATGCGCGGAGATGGTTTGCATCTGCACCATCGTCACCTCTGCAGCTAGTTCCACGACATCGCCGGAGAGTACGCATACCCCGGTGATCACCTGGTGCGTTCGCCCGGCGAGGAGACGCAGCATGCGCTTCGCGTCTGCGGCATCGGCAGGCTTGCCGAGAACTTCTTCATCGCAGACCACGACTGTATCGGCGCCGATGACAATGGCTGAGGCGTCTGACTTTGACGCAACATTCTGAGCTTTTTCGCGTGCGAGACGAGTGACGAAAGCGATCGGGGACTCGCCGGGTGAACGGAGTTCTGGTACGCCCGAGGCAGTCACTTTGAAGGTAAAACCGGCCTGCTGCAGCAGTTCTTCGCGACGGGGTGAAGCAGAGGCAAGGATGATTTCTGCTTGTGTTGTGGCGCTCATAGTCGTGTGATGATCTCCGTACCAACGTTCACGCCGGCCGCAGTCTGGACGCCCCAAGCCATGCGCGGCGTGTTGTGAGCGATGCCGTAGCGTCCATCCGGCGCGAGCAGGATGATGCCTCCATGCCCACAGAGCCGCCGGAAAAGGTAGGCCATGGCATCATCGCTCGCCTGTTGCGCCGATGCACCGGCTTCGACGCGGTCGACTGCCCATTTTCCGAGCACCAGCTTCATGATGGGCTCGCCCCAGCCGGTGAGCGAGACGGCGGCGCTCTGGTTGTCGGCGTAGCAGCCGCAGCCTATCAGCGATGAATCACCGACGCGGCCAGGGGCCTTGTTGAGTGTGCCGCCGGTTGAGGTTGCGGCGGCCAGGTTGCCCTGGGCATCAAGGGCGACGGCGCCGACAGTGTCATGGCTGTCTAAAGTCGCAGCCCCTGAAAAGGTTTCATCCGGCAGACCGGCTCGTTCTTTGCACTGGGCCTCGGCCAGACGCTCGCGTTCACGGTCGATGACTAGTGCGCTGTTGTCGACCAGCGTGATGCCATGGGTCGCAGCGAAGGCCTCGGCATCGCGGCCAACGAAGTAGACATGAGGACTCTTATCGAGGACTACACGGGCGGCGTGGATAGGATTACGCAGGCGTTCGACACAGGCGACGCCACCGGCGCGAAGGGTTCCGGTGCTGCCGCCATCCATCAGCAGCGCGTCAAGCTGGACTGTCCCCTCACGGGTCAGAAAACTGCCACGGCCTGCATCGAAGGTTTCGTCATCTTCAAGGACTGCGACAGCGGCTTCGACTGCATCGACTGCACTGCCACCGTTCGCGAGCAAGGCGTAGCCGGCGGCGAGAGCATTGCGCACGCCGGTCACATGAGCTTCACGAGCGTCATCAGGCATGGCCCAGGCGCCGCCGTGAACCAACAGGACTGGTGAAATCAGCATAGAAGGGATGGATTACTTGGTGACGAGCATACGTACACCCTTGGTTTTGCCGTAGGTGTAGGCGATTCGATGGATGACGGTGAGAGTCGAGATGACGGCGAGGATCCAGAGGACCGGGGCCATGGCTCCCCACCGCTCGAATAGGGCGCCAAGGATGATGAGCACGATACGTTCCGGGCGCTCCATGAAGCCGACTTTGCAGGAACCGATCAGTGCTTCAGCCCTGGCGCGCGTGTAGCTGACCATCAGCGAAGTGGCCATAACAAAGGCTGCAAGAAAGACATACAGCAGGCGGTTGCCGCGTGCGTAGAAGACGACAAGTCCGAAGAAAAGGACGACGTCTGAGTAGCGATCGATCACAGAGTCAAAAAAAGCCCCGAAGACGGTTACCTGGTCGGTAAGGCGCGCGACGCGGCCGTCCACCATGTCAAAGATGCCGGCGCCGATGATGACCAGGCCGGCGTACAGGAACATGCGTACGTAATTACCCTCGTTGCCGAATCCGAAGAGCACAGCAGCAGCGGTATTGATGAGCAGCCCGATGAAGGTCAGGTGGTTTGGCGACATCTTCGTCAGCGCCAGACCATTTACGATCTTCTCGAGAATGACGCCGCAACCTCGTCCAAAGGCGCCCGTCCAGCTCATTGGGCCTCGTCGTGAATGGTCACCAGCTTCAGGATTTCAAGTTCACGTGTGCCATTCGGTGTCACGATGGTGGCAATGTCACCAACTTTTTTTCCCACGATACCGCGGCCGATAGGTGACGTGGTCGAGATGTAGCCTTTGCTGACATCCGATTCCTCTGAGGTCACGAGCTTATAGACGATCTCTTCATCTTTTGTGGTGTCGTAAACCGTTACAGTGGCGCCAAAAGCGGCGCGATCCCGGGGGATGTTGGTCAGATCGACCATGGCGAGTTCGCCCATACGCTTCTTGAGCTGGCCGAGACGCGCGTTTACAAATACCTGGCGCTGCTTGGCCATGTGATATTCAGCGTTCTCGCTCAGGTCGCCGAGCGACGCTGCCTTCTTGATCTCTCTGGGCAGCTCGGTCGTGAGCTCGTATTCAAGGAGGCGAATCTGTTCTTCCAGCTCTTTTTTAATCTTCTCAGGCATGACGTTATCCGAGGCGGCCTGGATGGCATAAGCCGCTGGGAGCAGCTGAAGTTCCGATGTACCGCCAAACCGAGATTATACCGCGCCCGCATTTGGAGAGTCTCCGGGAGATTACTCTTCTAAGAAGAGTACGGGACAGTTGCGAAGTTCCGAATGGAAGGCGGATCATAACTGTATGAAGCGTTTGGGATCTGAAATTTCGCGTCGGCGGTTGCTGCAGAGTGGTTCGCTGGTGTTGGCCGGCAGTATCCTCGTCCCAGCCAGAAGCTTTGCCGCAACTGAGATCGTGCAGGGCGCAGCGCTGCCGGTGCCACTCACTGAGTTCGGCTATGGCAGTGTCGTGCTGCACAGCGAAGCGCACGAAAAACAGCGTGAGAATACGTCGCTCATCCTGATGAACATGAGCGAAGACAGTATGCTGAAGCCGCTGCGTCAGATGGTAGGACTGCCTGCGCCTGGCGAAGACCTGGGTGGCTGGTATCACTACGACCCCGACTGGGATTTCCGCAAAGACGAGCCGGGTTTCGCGCCGGGCCATGCGTATGGCCAATGGGTTTCAGCACTGGCACGCAATTACGCTATCACCGGCGATCCGGCGATGCGTGCGAAGGTGCTGCGCATCAACAAACTGTATGTTGAAACGATCCAGCCCGCGTTCTACACAAAGAACCGCTTCCCGGCGTACTGCTATGACAAGATTGTCTGCGGCCTGATTGACTCGCATACATTTGCGAATGATCCTGATGCGTTCGCCATTCTCGACCACACGACGGATGTGGCCACGCCCCTGCTACCGGGTAAGGCGCTGGATCGCGATCGGCAGGCGACGTGGCGTCCTTCGCCCGATGCGTCGTGGACTTGGGACGAGTCGTACACCATGCCGGAGAATCTCTTCCTGGCTTACCAGCGTGGCGCCGGCGATCGCTATAAAAAGATGGCCGTCGATTACCTGGATGACCAGACTTACTTCGAGCCACTCTCGCGCGACCAGGATGTTCTTGCCGGTAAGCATGCGTACAGCTATGTAAATGCATTGAGTTCGGGCATGCAGGCATACATGGTCGGCGGCAGCGCCATGCACCTGCAAGCAGTGGAGAACGCATTTGCCATGCTGCAGGAGCAGAGTTTTGTGACTGGTGGCTGGGGTCCGAACGAACAACTGCGGGCGCGTGGCAGCAATGATGTGGCAGCAAGCCTCGAAGACACGCATCATTCTTTCGAGACGCCATGCGGTTCGTACGCCCATTTCAAGGTGACACGCTACCTGCTGCGGTCGACTGGTAATTCACTTTACGGCGACAGTATGGAACGGGTGATGTACAACACGGTTCTCGGCGCGAAGAAGCTTGAAGCTGATGGTCACGCTTTCTATTACGCGGACTATAACTTCAAAGGCTCGCGGTTTTACCACGATGACCGGTGGCCCTGCTGTGCGGGCAGCCTGCCCCAGGTGACGGCGGATTACCGCATCAATACTTACTTCCGCGGACCCAAGGCGGTCTACGTGAACCTCTACATCCCGTCGACGGTGAAGTGGACGGAAGGCCGTTCGGAGGTGTCGCTCACGCAGTCGGGGAATTATCCGCTGGTGCCGCAGATTGGCTTCGAGGTGAGTGCTTCGCGACCAGTCGAGTTGACGATGCACTTTCGTATTCCGGCATG
>CAXTNK010000050.1:0-10562 GCA_964245665.1 uncultured Acidobacteriaceae bacterium | reverse complement strand
TAATGGCAAGCAGGAATCTGGCGTAACGCCAGGAAGCTTTGCAGCGATTCATCGCGAGTGGAAGACTGGCGACCGCGTCGAACTCGAATTGCCGCTGACGATGCGCGTGGAAGCACTCGATCCGCGACACGCGGAAACCATTGCGCTGGTACGGGGACCGCTGGTGCTGTTCGCGGCGACAGAGGATGCGCCAGCGGTCACGCAGCAGCAGCTGTTACAGGCGAAGCAGACAGGGCCGCAGGCTTGGCAGATCGAGACTGCCAATGGAATTGTTCCGATGCTGCCTTTCACTGAGTTGGGGGATCGTCCGTATACGACTTATTTGAAGACTGTTTAGGCACGTCCGGGTGGGGATCAGGGAGAAGTTCCATTGGCCGGTGGGCCTGCATGTAGCTCTCGAGGATCAACACGGCGGCTACCTGGTCGATGATCGCTTTGCGGCCCATGACGGGGTGTCCGGCCTCGTCAAGCAACTCATGCGCTGAGGTCGTGGACAGACGTTCATCCCATAACATGACGGGTAGCTCCGTCTCGGCGCGCAGCACTTCCACAAACTGGTGGACCTTCGCAGCGGATGGGCTTATTTCTCCGGACAGGTAGAGCGGGTTGCCGACGACAATCAGGCGGCATTCGTTTTTGCGCAAAAGTCTAAGCAGAGACTTCACGTCTCGGCGGAGATCGCTTTTGCTCGGTGAGCGGTTGTAGGTGAGCAAGGGCTGGGCAGTGTAGCCGAGTGCGTCGGAAAGGGCTACGCCTATCCTGCGGTCGCCAATATCGAGAGCGGCAATACGCGCCAGGTCATGTTCGGGGCTCGAAAGACCCGGTGGCGCGCCTCGCGAATTCTCCAGTCCGGCCATGCGGTTATGGTAGCCGTTTTGCCCGGATGGATTCGGGCATGCAAATCACATGGCTCTGTTCGATCAGACAACGCGCAATCCATTTAGTCTGTTGAAGCAGTACTTTCTATCCGCTTCAAATCGATTTCGAGTTGAGAGAGCTTTTTGGCCCGTCGCAAGAATAAAACCAGGTCTGCACCTTTGAAACGACTTTTTCTGCTGCTGGTCCTGCTTGCTGTGGGCCTTGCCGGCTATGTGCTGGCGACGCCAAAGCTGCCGCACCGCGAAGTTTTCGTGGACATTACCCCGGGAACCGGTTCTGCCGGAATCGCCCGCCAGCTTGAAAATGCCGGAGTGATCCGAAGCCGGTATGTATTCATCGCCATGCGCTACTGGAAGCGCGGCACCCTGAAGGCAGGCGAATATCGTTTTGCCGACGCAGCCACGATGGGCCAGGTGTACGACCGTCTGCGACGAGGCGACATTTACTTCCGCGTAGTCACGGTGCCGGAAGGCTTCAACATCTTCGACATAGCCGCTGCGATTGATGCGACCGGTCTGGCGACCAAGGATGACTTCCTGGCAGCGGCGCGCAGAGACGTCAAACTGGTAGCCGATATCGACCCGAAGGCGCAGACGCTCGAGGGATACCTGTTCCCGGACAGCTATCGTTTCCAGCGGCGGGAAAATGTGGACCAGATGGCGGCCGCGATGGTGAAGCGCTTCAGGCAGGAGGCGCAACTGCTCGGGCTGAGCACCAACTATCACCAGGTGGTCACGATGGCCTCACTGGTCGAAAAAGAGACGCCGATCGCGAGCGACCGGCCGCTGGTGGCGAGTGTTCTGGATAACCGGCTGATGCAGAATATGCCGCTGATGACGGATCCGACGGTGATTTACGCGGCCATGCTGCAGAACCGCTATCGCGGGGCCATCTACCAGTCTGACCTGCAGGCCAAGTCGGAATACAACACTTACCAGCACACCGGGCTGCCCCCGGGTCCAATCTGCAACCCAGGGGTGGCGGCATTGACGGCTGCGATGCACCCGGCGACCAGCAAGTACCTGTACTTCGTCGCAGACCCCGCCGCGCAGGGCCATTCGCGCTTTGCTGCGACTTTGGACGAGCATAATCGCAACGTGCAGGCATATCGTCATGCACAGCATGCGTCCGCGCAGACACCTTGAGCATCTGTACCTTCAGGCAGGCGCAGGTCCTGACGATTAAGGGAGAGCCGGTATACTGAAGATTCGATGGGCGTCGGCAAGACGCTGCTTCACGACTCTCCTGATTCCGATACAGAATGAAACGACTCCTTAGCCTGACAGTGTGTTTACTTGGACTACCGTTCGTAACGGGGTGCATTTCACATACACATCAGGTTCAACAAACAAAGAGCGCCGGAGCGGCCCTGAACCAGGGCGTGGCGCAGTTGATTGCCGGCGTAAATGAACGCTACGCTGCCATCCAGACAATTACGGCGACGGTCGATTTCGCCGCCGAGACTGGAGGCGCAAATACCGGAAAAGTGAAGGACTACATCTCTTTTCGCGGTCATATCCTGATGCGGAAGCCGGATTCGCTGCGCGTTCTGGGTCAGGTCCCGGTACTGAGCACTACGGCTTTCGACCTGGCCAGCGACGGCACGAACTTCAAGCTTTATATTCCGCCCAGGAACAAGGCGATCGTCGGACCGACGGCCATTAACGAGAAGTCAGCAAATGGCATCGAGAATCTTCGGCCTGATGTCTTTATCGATTCGATCCTGGTGCGCAATATTGAACCGGACAAGCTGGTTTTGCTGACCACTGGCAGCGATATCCGGACGGTTGGCAAACAGCTGGTGGAAACGCCGCTGTATGACCTGAACGTGATGATGGCGACGCCGGAAGGCGAGATTAAGGCGCCTGCCCGCGTGATACAGGAACAGCGCGTCATCCACTTCGACCGCACTACCCTGCTGCCCAGCGGACAGGACCTGTACAACGCTGCAGGCGCGATTGAAACCAAGGTCCGTTACGGGCCTTATCAGCATTTTGGAAATGCCCTGTTTCCCGCGGTCATCACGATTGACCGTCCGCTTGAGCAGTACAAGATCACTATCACCATCCAGCACCTGATCCTGAACCAGACGCTGAATGACGGGCAGTTTGAGTTGACGATCCCGCCTAACGTGCCGACCCAAGTTCTGAAGTAGCGGCCACCTGCGTCAAAGCCGCGGCTTCAATCGTGGCGCCAACCATGGAATCCATGCCCATGCAGGAATTAAGCATCAACTGGTAGAGATGGCGATTGGCCCAGTCCTGGTCATAAAACGCGCGCACATAGGCAGCTCGTCGGCGGTCGGTGGCGGCCAGTTCTTCTTCTGCTTTGGCAGCCTGGCTGGGGAAATTCTGCTGAAACCACCTGATCTTGCGCGACAGGGCTGCATACACAAAGATGTTGAAGACGCCGGGTGTTCCCTGAAGGGCCGGGGCTGCCCCGCGACCCACTACTACGCAATTGCCTTCCTGGACGCGCTCTTTCAGGTAGTCGCGGATAAGGACGACCATTCGTTCGCTGTCGAAGATTTCCGATGTGCCGGTAGGCGCCGGGCTGCGGTCGACGCTACCGTGCCAGAAGGCTTTGCCGACGCGGTAGTACCAGGGATCCAGGCGCTCATCGCAACTGGCGACGGTCGCGGTTGGAAGTCTTGCCGCCTGGGCGATTTCCTCCACCAGGCATTGATCGATAAGCCGCCAACCCAGGCGGTCCGCCAGCTGGTGGGCAAATTCGGCGCCCCGGCTGCCATACTCGCGCTCCACAGTAATAATCCTGATCATGCGTTCCCTCCTGCGCAGGAAACTCGCGCCTGTCGGGCGCGTACGCATGCTAGCACCATCAGTTGTCGCAGGACTACGAGTCTTTAGGATCGTCAGAAACGATTACTGGCGGAGCTCGACCACGGTCGCACCGGCACCACCCTCGGCCTGCGTTGCTTCGAGGATTCCGGCGACATGCGGATGCTTTTGTAACTGCGTCCGGAGTGCCCGGCGCAGGATGCCCATACCGGTACCGTGGACAATGCGCACGCGGGGAAAACCGGCCAGGAAGGCGCGATCGAGGAACTGTTCCACTTCGCCGGCGGCTTCGTCGACGGTGCGGCCAATCACATTCAACTCGCCCCGCATGCCATCGGATGGTGTGGTGACGGTGACGGACACGCCCCGCTTGCGCGCGGCCTCCAGGGGATTATGAACGCCCGACGGCAGCTGTACTGAATGCACGACCTCAGCGATATCTTCGCGTGACACACGCATTTTCATCAGGCCCATAGAGACCTCAAAACCCCCACCGTCGAGCTCGCGTTGAACAATCGCAGTCTTGCCGCCGAGTGATTTGAGACGTACCGTGTCGCCTTGACCCACGCTGCGAACGATGTGTGGCGTCGCATGCACGTCTCCTTTATGAGCGCCCGTGTGCTGCGCGATGACAGTCGATTTCATTTCATCACTGAAGTCGCGGCGAAGCTTCGCGATGCGGCGCTCGGCGTCTTTCGATAGCTTCTGCTGAACGGCTTTATCGTCGATCGCCTTCACGGCTTCTTTCATGCGGAATTCGAAGTCCTTAAGCAGCGAGGCGAGCTGACCTTCGAGTTCACGCACTTTTGCCCGCCACTCCTTCAGGCCTTCGGCATCAAGACGGAGCTTTTCACGCGCGACTTCCTGCTCGCGGGTCTTGATCGAAGCGCGCTCGCGCATCACCTGGTCCAGTTCGGCATGCAGCTGATCAAGGAAGTGGGCAATGTCCTGGGTCTGCGTGTTCAAGCGAGTACGGGCTTCGCTGATGATGGCTTCATTCAGGCCGAGACGCGAGGCGATATTGATGCCGGCCGACGCGCCCGGTACACCGAGACGCAGTTCATAGGTCGGGGCGAGTGTCGCTTCGTCGAAGCCGACGGCTGCGTTCAGTACGCCGATCGCCTGCGCTGCGTAGATCTTGAGCGACGTATGGTGAGTTGAAATGATGGACCAGGCTCGGCGAGCGAGGAAGTGTTCGGCGATAGCGACAGCAAGGGCAGCGCCTTCTTCCGGATCAGTAGCCGAACCTAGCTCATCGAGCAGGACGAGCGAACGGTCATCCGCAATGCGCGAGATGCGATCGAGATTGACGATGTGTGCGCTGAAGGTCGACAGATTCTGTTCAATCGATTGCGCGTCGCCGATGTCTGCAAGAAATGCGTCGAAGACAGGCAGAATGGCGCGCTCTGCGGGAACGGGAATGCCGGCCTGCGCCATCATTGCGAGCAAGCCCGTTGTCTTGAGAGCGACAGTTTTGCCGCCTGTATTCGGGCCGCTGATGATCAACTGCCGCGCATCGCTTTGCAGCGCGAGTGTCAGCGGAACAACGCTGCGGCCGGTGCCGCGCAAGCGTCTTTCGAGTAGAGGATGCCGCGCTTTTTCGAGGTGCAGCTCGGGATTTGCATCGGAGGTAAATTCGGGACCCACGCATCCGTAGGCACGGCTGAACTGGGCTGCGGTGAAAGCGAGATCGAGTTCAGCCAGCACGCGCGCGCCGGCACGGATGGCTGGCCCCTGCTCGGCAAGTTCCTGGGTCATCGCCAGGTAAATGCGATGAATTTCCGACTGCTCTTCGTCGAGCAGGCGAACGAGTTCATTATTATGTTCGATGGTTTCCAGTGGCTCGAGATAGACGGTCTGGCCGCTGGAACTGGCGCCGTGTACGACGCCGGCCACGCGTCGCTTCATCTCTGCCTTCACCGGAATGACGAAGCGTTCGCCGCGGATGGTGATGAGGTCGTCCTGGGTGTTGCCGCCTTCGCTCAGACGGCGCAGAGCGTGGCGCAGGCTGTCTTCAATCAGTTTCTGCTGGCGCACCATCTCGCGACGGATGCGGCGCAGTTCAGGCGAGGCATCGTCAGTCAGAGTGCCATCAGGATTGAGTCGTAGCCGCAGTGACTGCAGCAGGCGAGGAAGCGCGCTGCCCTCAAGGACTGCCGCACTCGCCAGGAATCGCGGAATGCGTTCGAGCATTTCTTCTGTCGAGATGGCGATAGTGGATTGCCATGAAGCAATGTCATCGATCAGTGCCAGCAGCGCGTGCAATTCTTCCGGCTCGAGCGCCGCGCCTTCAATACGTGACTTGTCGAGCAGAACATCGGGATCGACCAGTGCGCCCAGTGAAGGCGAGTATGCGGAAGCGAGCATGATCCGTGCCTCGTCAGCAAGGGCATGCTGTTCAAGGATCCATTCGCGGTCAGAGCTTGGTTTGAGAGTGGCGATCCAAATTTTAGTCACAGAAGCAGTTGCATATTGCAGGACAAGCTGCTGCAGGCGCTCCCACTCGAGGGTGGCTGCGCTTAACTCGCTTACAGGTGAAGGGATTTCGCTGAAAAGACTCACGTCTTGATGGTAACGCTTCGTGATGCCCCTAAGCGGGAGGTGGTTGCCGAGTCGTTTCAGGATCTCTAGCATTCTGAAAGGAGAGATCCTTTTCAGGACATCAACGCAACGCAGTTTAGCTTGTTGTTCATGCGCGCAACAGAACAGGTTTGCGCGCATCTCAGCGTATGAGGTGACAATTACGATGGCATTCGAAGAAACCAAGGTACGCACGGTAATTGAAGTGCTGCATGATGGCGAACGTGGCTTCAAGTCGCTCAGCGAGCACTTGAAAACGCCACAGCTCAAGACATTCTTTGCTGAAGAAGGTACGCATCGCGCCCAGTTTGCAGCTGAGCTAGAGGCAGCGTTGAGCACAGTTTCAGATAAGCAGGAATCTGAGGGTGGTACTGTTGCTGGAACTCTCCATCGCAAGTGGGCTGAGGTCAAGGGCAGTCTTGGTGGCAGCGATCACACGTTGCTCGAGACCGCGGAGCAGGGCGAAGATGCAGCCAAGAAGGCTTACTCTGAAGCACTGAGTATTACTGATCTTCCAGCAAACATTCGCGCCATTTTGCAGAAGCAGCAGCCGCATATCAATGCTTCACATGATAAGGTTCGCGGGTTTCGTGACTCGATTCCTGCCTAGCATTCAAGCGGTTTGAAATATACCTAAAGGCCAGCGATAGATTCGCTGGCCTTTTTGCATTCCGCATGAAACCAGCGACACCCGATCCGGTGCGTCACGCCTACAATTGGGGGATGGACTTCCCAGCAACACGTATGCGCCGCATGCGCCGTTCCGAGGCTCTTCGTTCTCTCGTTCGCGAGACGCGATTGCATCCCGGAGCGCTGATCTATCCCCTGTTTATCTGCCCGGGTGAAGGCATTCGTCGTGAAATCAGTTCAATGCCGGGAGTCTTCAACCTCTCTATTGATGAAGCCGTCAAGGAAGCAGAGTCTGCTGCTGCGCTCGGCCTGGGCGGATTGCTGCTGTTCGGATTGCCGGAGAACAAAGACGAGTCAGGCTCGGGTGCTTACGACGAACACGGGATTGTGCAGGAAGGTCTGCGAGCGCTCAAGCAAAACAGCAGTTCCCGGAAGCTTGTTCTGATTGCTGATGTATGTCTGTGTGAATACATGTCACACGGCCACTGCGGTATGGTGACGAAGTCCGGTGATGCGTACGAGATTGACAATGACATGAGCCTGGCATTGATCTCACGCACAGCGACGTCACTAGCCGAGGCAGGTGCAGATATAGTGGCGCCTTCTGACATGATGGACGGCCGAGTGGCGGCGATTCGCGATGAAATGGATGACGCCGGGTTCGAGCAGGTGCCTATTCTTTCGTATGCTGCAAAATTTGCATCGGCGTTCTATGGCCCGTTCCGCGAAGCAGCGGATTCTGCGCCGCAGTTTGGCGATCGACGCAGCTACCAGATGGATGGCGCCAACAAACGCGAGGCCATGCGGGAGATAGAGCTGGACCTGGCGGAGGGTGCGGACATGATCCTGATGAAGCCGGCGATGCCGTATCTGGACGTCATCCATGCTGCGCGGGAACGGTTTGACGTGCCGATTGGCGCCTACCAGGTTTCGGGCGAATACTCGATGCTGCAGGCCGCATTTGCAAAGGGATGGCTGGAGCGGGAACGGGCCATGGTGGAGTCGCTGCTATCGATTCGGAGGGCGGGTGCCGAGTTCATCGTGACCTATTTTGCTAAAGAAGCGGCCAGCCTGCTCGCCTGAGGGTCGGCGCAGGCCGGTGAGTCATTCTGAGCACGTCCAGCATCCATATGGTGCGATCGCGTAAAATGACAAATTGTGAATCAAGTCGCTGACACATCGCACCATGCTTCACTGCTGCGCTGTGTTTGATCGAACGCGACCTATTGAAACGGAGCATCCACTTGGCCCAGACAGCACCTGAAACAATTTACGACGTAGTGATTATTGGTGGTGGCCCGGCGGGCTACACCGCGGCGATTCGTGCGGGGCAATATGGCCTGAAAGTCGCGCTTGTTGAAGAAACAGAAAAGCTGGGCGGCACGTGCCTCCACTGGGGCTGCATCCCGACCAAGTCATTGCTTTTCAATGCCGAGATTTTTGATCACATGCAGCATGCCAAGGAGTATGGCATTGAGGGCGTCGGCGAGTTGAAGGTGAACTGGCCGGCTGTGCTGGCGCGCAAGAACCAGATTGTGACGAAGCACACGAAGGGCCTCGATTTCCTGATGCGCAAGAACAAGGTCACCGTTGTAAAGGGGCGCGGCAGTCTGACCGGCGCAGCTAAGGACGGTATTCACACAGTCGATGTTGTGTTGAGTGGCGAAAAGAAAGCTACGCAGCAACTGAAGACGAAGAATATTGCTCTGGCGACGGGTTCTTCGGCGCGCATGCTGCCAGGCCTGACACCGGACGATACTATCCTGACCAATATTGAAGTGCTGGGTATCAGCGAGATTCCGAAGTCGATGATCGTGATTGGTGCCGGCGCTGTAGGCGTGGAATTTGGCTCCATCTTCAAGACATTCGGTTCGGACATCACCATCCTCGAGTACCTGCCGAAGATGGTGCCGAATGAAGATGATGAAATCGGCAAGGAACTGGCGCGACTCTACCGTAAACGCGGCATTGAGACGAATGTTGGCGCCAAGGTCGACAAAGTTGAAAAAACGGAGACAGGTGCGAAGGTGACCTACACCAATGCTGAAGGCAAGCAGGTGGTGAAGGAAGCCGAGAAGGTCCTGATCGCAGTCGGCCGGGCTCCGCGTACCGAGAATGTTGGCCTGGACAAGACGAAGGTCAAAGTGGAGCGCGGTTTTGTCCACGTGAATGAATGGATGCAGACGGAAGAGCCGGGCATCTATGCGATTGGCGATATCGTTGCAGGCCTGCCGCAGCTTGCCCATGTGGGCGCGATGTGCGGCATTGTCGCCATGTCAAAGATCGCGGGCAAAGCTGCCCGGCCGGTGCGACGTGATCGTATCCCTGCCTGCACATACTGCGAACCGCAGATTGGCAGCGTGGGTCTGACGGAGGCGATGGCGAAAGAAAAGGGCTACACCGTCAAGGTAGGCAAGTTCCCGTTCTCGGCTAACTCCAAGGCATCGATCGTCGATTCACATGATGGTTTTGTGAAGATTGTCAGCGACGCCAAGTATGGGGAGATTCTCGGCGTGCACATCATCGGGCCGCAGGCGACTGAATTGATCGCGGAGGCCGTCACGGCGATCGAGCTCGAAGCGACCGTCGAAGAGATGATGTTCATTATTCACGCGCATCCAACTCTGGCTGAAGCCATGCTTGATGGTTTTGGCAGCGTTGAAAATCTCGCCATTAACGTTTAAGACAAACAGGCCGGACATTCAAACGAATGCGCCGGCCTTCTTCCTTCGGCCACCATGGTCACTTCCCTCCTTTATCTCGGACGCATCGACTACCAGACTGGGCTCGCGTTGCAACAACACCTGGTCGAACTGCGGCACCAGCAGCGGATTGGCGACGTGTTGCTCCTGCTTGAGCATCCGCCGGTCCTGACGCTGGGTCGGAATGCACACCGGTCAA
This sequence comes from uncultured Acidobacteriaceae bacterium, assembly GCA_964245665.1. Classification (GTDB taxonomy): domain Bacteria; phylum Acidobacteriota; class Terriglobia; order Terriglobales; family Acidobacteriaceae. The sequence goes on along the minus strand of CAXTNK010000050.1, from coordinate 774 downwards.
ATATCCTTGCCAGTGAAGATCTGCTGGTTCGACGCGGCGTGGAGATCGTCGAGACGAACCGGGGTGGCGATGTGACCTACCACGGCCCCGGGCAGCTGGTTGGTTACCCGATTATCAATCTGCGGGCGGCCTCGCCGCGCATGGGTGCAATCGATTACGTCCGCAAGCTGGAAGAGGTGATGATCCGCACCTGCGCCGAATTTCAGCTACTGACGGACCGCGTCTCTGGAAGGACCGGCGTGTGGACGATGCCCGGCGGCAGTTTCCCTGAAAAGAAGATCGCCGCCATTGGTGTCCACATCTCGCGGGGGATCACTTCGCATGGTTTTGCGTTCAATCTTACGGTCGATCTGGCAGAATTCGGCTGGATCGTTCCTTGCGGCATAGACGATCGAAGCGTAACCAGCCTCGACCTGGAGACGGGGCTGCCTGCCGGACAACTCAAGTTGGAAGATATGGCTAACAGGGTCGCTCGCCAGTTTGGCCGTGTATTCGATACGCAAATCCTTCAGATGGAGAAGCTGGATGACTTGCTGCTTAGTACTTCCGATCCTCAGCCGGCTGCTGTTTAAGAGCAGTCCACATCGACGCGTCCAAAACGGTCTGTAGCGCCGGATGTCGCGGTTTGGTTCTGCGGATTTATAATCGAGCGTCGAGTAAGTGCATGTGTTGAAGGACATTATGAAGGGGAAGCTATGCCAACGGATGTAATCATGCCCCAGATGGGCGAGTCGATTTTTGAGGGAACCATTACCAAGTGGCTCAAACAGGTTG
>CAXTNK010000049.1:18588-35989 GCA_964245665.1 uncultured Acidobacteriaceae bacterium | reverse complement strand
GTGCGAGCCCGGGTGCGCTGCTGCGAATCCACCTTCAAAGTCGAAGTTTCCGGGCGCTGCCTGATACTTCACCCCGCTCAGCGAAGCCGCATACAGAGCCTGGTTGAGGGTCTCTGCCACAACGACACCAATCGGCTGATTGTTGTAGTAAACAGCATCTTCTTGCAGAATGGTTAGAACACGACCTGCAGGTGGATGCACCGCGGATTTTCCTCCATTCGGCAGCTTCATGACATTGAACGGAGTCAGCACCTTCAACACGCCGGGCGACCTTTCGGCTTCGCCGACGTCCATTCGGAGAATGCGACCCTTCGCTATCGTGCTTGTTACCATTACGGCCTGCGCCGTTTGCGGAAGCTCAAACTCGGCCGCGTACTTCGCAGCCCCAGTCACTTTCGCTTTGCCATCTACGCGGATAACTGGATCGCCGATTGCAGTCACGCCTGTCCTCCTGCCACTGTCAGGGCACGAACAATCACCTGCTTGGCCATCTCTACTTTGAAAGCATTATGTTCGTAGGTCTTTGCATCAGCCACTGCTGCATCAGCAGCGCTGCGGAAGCTGGCTTCGCTTAGCGGCTTTCCCTTCAAGGATTGTTCCGCTGCCTCCGACCGCCACGGCTTATGCGCTACCCCGCCCAGGGATATACGGGCTGACTGAATGGTCGTGCCGTCTGTCTCAAGTGCCACTGCCGCTGAAACAAGTGCGAAGGCGTAGCTCGCTCGATCCCGCGCCTTAATGTAGGCCGAGTGGGCCGCGTATGGAGATTTCGGTAGATCGATCGACAAAATCAGCTCATCGGGCCGCAGATTGGTATCGACCTCCGGATTCTTACCCGGCAGTCGATGGAAGTCGTCGAACGCGATGGTCCGCTCGCCTCGCCCACCGCGCACCCGAACTTTTGCCCCAAGTGCGCTTAGTGCCACGCACATATCCGATGGGTGCGTAGCGATGCACGTCTCACTGGCTCCGAGGATGGCGTGAATCCGATTGAACCCTTTGATCGCCGCGCAGCCGCTGCCCGGTTTCCGCTTGTTGCACTGTTCAAAAGCAGGATCATAGAAGTAGTAACAACGGGTTCGCTGCAACAGATTCCCACCGTTACTGGCCATGTTCCGTAACTGTGGAGAGGCACCGGCGAGGATGGCTTGCGTCAACACCGGGTAGCGCATGCGGACGATGGGATGATTCGCTGTCTCGGCATTGCGGGCGAGAGCGCCAAGGCGCAGACCGCCATCCGGAAGTTCTTCGATGGCGCTCAACTCCAGTCGGTTGATGTCAATCAGGCCGGTTGGCTGCTCGACATTCTGCTTCATTAAATCGACTAGGTTCGTACCGCCGGCCAGCACTTTGGCTTTGGGCGCACGTCCTAACGCTGTCACCGCGCCTTGCGGGTCTTCTGCTCTGGTGTATTCAAATGGTTGCACTTTGTCCCTAGCCTCGATATGCCTGTCGAACTGCCGCTACAATGCCTGGATATGCGCCGCAACGGCAGATATTGCCGCTCATGCGCTCCTGTATCTCGGAAGTCGTCAACTCGACCGGGCCTTCCTTGGTGAGATCAGCGGTCACGAAACTGGCCTGGCCGGCCTTGGCTTCAGAAAGAAGTCCGACAGCAGAGGCGATCTGGCCAGGCGTGCAGTAGCCACACTGGTACCCGTCGTGGTCAAGGAAAGCTTGCTGCACCGGATGCAGGTTCTCACCTGAAGCAAGACCTTCAATGGTCGTAATCTCATCGCCATCATGGACCAAGGCGAGCGAAAGGCAGCTATTGATACGTCTTCCGCTCGCCAGCACTGTACAGGCGCCACATTGGCCGTGATCGCAACCTTTCTTCGTTCCGGTAAGCTGCAATTGCTCTCGTAGCAGGTCAAGCAGGCTGATTCGCGGATCAACCATCAGTTCCTGCGCCTTGCCATTAATTGAGATCTTCAGACTGTGCTGTCGAGTCGGGGCGCTCGGATCAATCTTTCCATCGGAAGCCAGAGCGGGAACACCCGCAATGACTGCGCCCGTGAGGACAGTAGCACCTTTCACGAAGGTTCTTCGCGTCACGCCTGCAGAAACAACAGTTTCTACGGCCGTTCCTTTTTCAACATCATCATTGTTCATATTTAGACAGCTCCAGCGCTCCGATGGAAGGCAAGGTTCTCCTCATCGATTGTATGCACCTGGCGGTGCTCCGAACTACTTTGAAGCTATTACGGAATTGATGCCATGCAATCAACGACCAGGTTCGAGTTCGTTCGCCTCCACATCGGGCATTCGCTATCGCGACGCTGATGACATCGCTCCAGTGCGCAGCCGTCAAAAGATTGGATTGCCTGGATCCGCCTCCAGCCTAAGCGCTTTTCTCCTTCCGCGCGGCACCCGATACCATCGCTTATTGAGTGTCGACGATCAAGTTCCCTTTATCGATCCTTCTACCCCGGATGGTTCGCGGAACGGTTCTACAGAGATGTGGTTGTACCGCACTTCCAGCACGGTGAGGGTTTCAGTGCCGGCCGGTGCATGAAGAACAACTTCATCACCCTCTGCCGCCCTCATTAATGCTCGTCCCAGGGGAGAGTCCCAACTGATGTGGTTGCGTTCGAGATCGACTTCGTCCGTACCGACTATGCTCACCACTCGCTTCACCCCCGCGGTATTCGCATACTGGACGGTAGCTCCAAAGAACACCCTTATCGCCCGCTGTCCCGTTCTCGGAGCTTCCGGATCAACCACTTCCGCGGCTTCGATTCGCTTGGTCAGAAAGCGAATCCGTCCATCGATCTGCCGCAGTCGCCGCTTGCCATATTGATAGTCGGCGTTTTCACTGCGATCGCCATTGCCCGCAGCCCATGCCACCACCTCCACTACGGCCGGGCGGTCCTTGGTAAGCAGAAAATGGCGCTCATCTTTCAGGCGCTCAAGCCCGCTCGGAGTGATGTAGTTTGTGCCATGGTTCGCCGCGGGATCTTCTGCTTTCGGTCTTCTCGTAAACCTTTTTTGCATCCAGCCTCCCTTTCTTGGCACGATTCGAGCCATCAGCGTTTATCGATACTAATGCCGACATGGTTCTAATTAGCAACGATCACTCTAAAGGCTGAATCAATTGGGCACCGGCGAGATGTTGCGGTCAAACAGGAAGGGAGAGGCGCTGTAGATAAAGCAACTTGAAGGAAGCCCCTTGGACGCTTCAACTAACGATGAAATAGCACTTCACTCATCGATGGCTTGAAACGAATGTACGCTTAGCTGGTTGCTACTGCCGTTTGCCAAGCGGCGTCGTCGAGGGTAGCCATGCGATCCGGTTCTGCCCTCTCGTTCGGCCGACAGAAATTTGCCAGACGAATAGCGGGAAGCGATCGCAAAAGTCACCTCTGCTGTACACAAACGCGTGTTTGCGATTCTCGCTGACAATCGTCAAACACAAAGTTGTAAAACTGAGATGCGAAGCGGCAACTTAGAATTGGCCCATCGATTCCAGGCTCTTTCGTCTCCTGGTATCTCATTATCCACTTTCCGCGAGCTGTAATATGTTCGCAGTGCGGATCTCGCCCTTGCGCAGCTGATTTATAGAGCAGCGGTCGGTCGCGTCGGTCGGTCAGGCGAACGATAATTGCAGACCAGGCATTGCAGCGGGTGCAGGTTCTGACACCACGGCGCTCGCATTTACAACTGAAAGCAGCGCCTCGAAGCAGTCTCCATCAAGCTTGTGGGGCACATCTCTCTTCATAATCGCGATGACTTCGTCGATCGGCAGTCCGGCGCGGTACGGGCGATCTTCTGTGAGAGCACCGTAGACGTCGGCTACAGCCAATATGCGCGCTTCCACTGGAATATCTTTCCCGGTAAGTCGATCCGGATAACCTGAACCATCCAGCTTTTCATGATGCGCTCCAGCGATTGCAGCCAGACCATCGAATGCGCGTACGCGATGGAGAATGTCCCGCGTGAGCCCCGGGTGTTCCTGGATGACGCTCCATTCGGCTGCCGTAGGTTTGCCATTTTTATCCAGGATAGAGTTGGGCACACGCAGCTTGCCCAGGTCATGAAGGAGGGCCGCGCGTCTTACGAAATTGCTATGATCCTGCGCGAACCCCATGGCTTCAGCAATATCACGGGCGGTCTCTGTCACGCCCATCGAGTGGCGGAAGGTGAACGGCGACTTAGCATCCACGATGTCCGCAAAGGCCTCGCATACCTGGTCAATACCAGCATCAGTAAGGCGGGTAATACCGCCGGGTGCGATATCCATGACTGTATCGACAGCTACTTTTTTGTCATCGGAAAAACAGCCCGCCCATAGCTTTTCAGTGGAGTGAAGTGATTGCGCGATCCGTACCAGTTCTGGATCGAACCAGCGTCCACTGCGTTCGTGCATCGTTGTGATTGCTGCTGCGGGATTCTTTTCGGATGCAAAGACATCGAGATGCTGTGCCAGGCAGGCTACACGAGCCATGATCGGTATCCGCTCGCCACGAAGACGCGCCGGATAGCCGCTGCCATCCCAATGTTCATCCAGACAGCGGACGGCGTCTGCTGTGTCCTCGCTCAAACCCATTTTGCGAACAATACTGGCTCCTCGATCGCAGCGCAGAGCAATCATCTCTTCATTGTTCGCATGCTGCGATCGAGCAATCTTCAGGATCTGTTTCGCTTTCGTGAGTGCGCCAGCGTCAGGTGAGACGTTGTTCCACAACAGCCGTATGGAAGACAGCCGCGGTTCGTGAGGCTTTGTCCAGTCTTCAAGCTTCACCCCGGCTTTAACGGCGCGATCATCCCCACCGCCAATGATCTGGCACATCCGTGCGGAGTTGCTGCTGCAGCCCACATCTTTAAGAAGCAGAGCGTAGTACAACTGCTCCTTCATCGATTCATCCAGCTGCAGCTGGCCAGCGATCCGCATGCCGATCAGGCAGCTGCGAATAGCATGCCCGGGGACGGCTCCCTCTGTCAGATCAAGCGCGAAGGAAAGGGAAGAAATAATCTCTGAGAGCGTAACGGATGCAGTAGGGTTTTCAATCTTCGGGATTGCATTGTGAAGGGTCATTTTTTCACCTGAAAAGTACCTTTCGGCACAAACGGCGGGATCGTTCAGCTTGCCTAACGTGAAAGCTATGTTGCTCGTAACGTATCCGCAGTGAAATCCATGATTACCATCTTGTCCCTGCAAGCGGCTACTGCACATAAGTGACATTTCTTTCTTCTAGACATCAACTCCCAATGGTGGATAGGACAACTACTATCAGTGTCTTACATACGATCCATTAAGGTTGAAATCAAAGTGAAGGGTCAGATCATCTCAACATTTGTATTTTCCGTGGGCTCCGTGCTGTTCGCCTTCGCGAATAACTCATCTGCACAAGAGCTTTACCGCACGGCTCAAAGCAGTTCAGCGCAGGCGATCGGTGGGGCCAGCGTGGCTCAGGCCAGTGGCCCGATGGACGCAATGTCGAACAATCCAGCTGCTCTTGTAAACGTTAAAGGAGGCGTCGTTGATCTCGGCCTCTCCTCTGTTCTCGGCGTTGGCAAATTTACCAATAGTTCAAATAATGATGGCCGCCTGGATCCAGTCATGGGCATCATCCCATTCGGCGCAGTAGCGCTACCACTGCATCATGGACGCTTATTTCTCGGGGCCGCGGTTCTGCCTGACACATCCATGTCTGCGAACTGGCACTACTATGATTCTCCAGGAACTGCGGGAGCAGACTACGGCTATCAGCGCTATCATTCCTCAATATTGAATATTCGTTCTGCAGCAGGCCTTGGTTATTCTTTCTCTTCCCATCTGTCCGTCGGCGCAACTGTCGGTCTTGTATATAACGCCAACATCCTCCAGGCGCCGTTTATATTTCAGACTCAGCCTGCCCTGGCCGGCCTGAAGACACTTGTCGACCTGCATACAGCGGGTACAGGATGGAACGGCACAGCAGGTTTCATGTACGCTCCATCGTCGAAAATTAAATTCGGAGCCTCGTACAGATCGCGTACAGTGACCCACACCAATGGGACTGCATCCGGAGATTTGTCTGCTCAATTGCGTGCGCTGGGCATATCGAATTTTCAAAGCACTTATGTTTACAAAGCGAACGTTGATAACACTCTTCCGCAGGTCATTGCAGTTGGTTTCAGCGCGCCAGCAGGAAGGCACGTCAACGTTGCGATCGAGGGAGACTTCGTAGATTGGCGTCATGCGTTTGCGCGCCTTCCTGTCAGACTCTCGCAGGGTTCGAATACTGATCTCAACAGTCTGGTAGGTTCTTCGTCGCTTGCAGATGAAGTGCCACTCCACTGGAAGGACCAGGGCGTCGTTCGGGCAGGAGTGCAGCTTCCGGTAACAGAAAGCATCACTATTCGCGGTGGCTATGCATTCGCCAATGATCCAGTGCCTTCTTCAACGCTGACGCCGCTCACTGCAGCCATCACCCAGCAATTCCTTACTACCGGACTTGGCTATAATCACGCCCGATGGAGTGTGGCCCTGGCTTACGAAGCAGGTCTCCCTCAATCGGCCCATGTAACTGAGAGCTCACTACTCGCAAAAGAATACAGCAACAGCCATATCGATCTCACGCTACAGGCCCTTTCTCTGACAACCTCGTTCCGCTTCTAAACAAAATCAGATGGACGAAGCAAGAGTTGCAGATTTGGCCCACGTGTTCGTGCTTCCAATGCACAATGTTATTGCTTCGTTCTCTCACAGTCTTCCAGGTTGATGGTCGCAAAATGATCTCGACGAACCCATATGGGATCGGCTCATGACCCCCAAAATTCACCGTCGATCCATAAGCAACCGCTATGACCGTGTAAAGTTCGATTGGCTTAGCGACCTGAAACAGGTACGTGATGATTGGTCCACTCGAAACCAAAGTAGCATGCACTGGCATCGACGTCGTGCTGAGGTTGACGGCCATCTCTGGATTCACCGGCAGCGGAGGCATTCGTAGCCCCTGACGAGAAACCGGCAGCCGCGATACCAAGCTTCGCTTCCACCTGCTGATGCGCCTGCTATCGCCGGGCAAAATGGGCATTCGTTTGGCACGTGTCGAAGAGAATTGACTGAAGAGATCTTGGGTACAGGCGCTTAAACGCAGCGCGCGATCCACGTTCTGGGATCCGCTCTACACCGCAAATTGCTAAGAGCCGTTGCTCGATGGCTCCGGCGGAGTCTGGTATCGATGGCTGCATAGTGTCGTTTGGCGGAGCTGACTATCGGAGTAGTTGATGGAAGCGGGCTGGCGAGAATCCAGTACACGCTTTGTCAATGCGCAACAACAAAGGAAGCTAACCAGGGCTTGCTCCGAAACTATTAGTGTACGTTTGCAGCACTTTGGTGAAGGAGCTTCTTGGTATGATTGGATGGTTGTGTTAGAAGACTATCGTTTTGTAGATGGGCTTGAATCGTCTTAGCATATTCAACACGATTCCGCCCATTTTGCTTCGCTATGTACAGCGCATCATCAGCTAAGTTAAGTACTGCTTCTACTGTTCGGTACTCTGACGCCAACCAGGCAACCCCAAAGCTGCAACTGACATTTAATGCCAGGCCATTGTGAAGAAACGGTTCGCCTGCAATGGATAACCTTAGTTGCTCCATTCTTTGATGAAGATTACCAATCTGAAGACCTGGCATCAAAATGAGTAACTCCTCGCCCCCATATCGCCCGATTGAGTCTACCGGCCGTGTAATCTTCGTGATGCGGGAGGAGCACTCTCTCAGAACGGCGTCGCCCGCCAGGTGACCGTACGTGTCGTTTATGTGCTTGAACGAATCAAGATCCGCCATGACAATCGCTACATTAATCCCGCTCACCCGTGACGATTCACATAGGTCGCTCAAGATCTCAAAAATGGCGGCCCGGTTGAACAGGCCGGTCAAGGCATCGCGACGCACCACTTCTAGGAGCGCCGTGCGAGCACTTAGTAATTCCTTCTTCTCGGATTCGAGTTCCGCAGTCCGGGAAGCTACGAGTCTTTCAAGTTCGACCTGCCGAAGTACCAGTAAATGAACACTGAACCTCCAGATGGCCAGTAAAATGAGAACGCAAATCAGCGCTTCAATCATCTCGAACCAGAGCCGCTTCCACCAGGGCTCGAGCACAATAAAAGTGAAGGTTTTTATGGCGGAACTGCTTTGGAGTCTTTCATCATAAGCAATTACTTCCAGACGGTAAGTGCCAGCCGCTAGAGAAGGAAAGCGGATGAGGTTACCGACTGCTTCCTGCCAGTCATTCTCGACACCGCTCAGCTTGTACTTCTCGTGAATAGCCGATTCTCGGCTGTAGTTGGTGTTGAGGAACTGAAAACTAAGCACAGGCTTTCGAAGATCGAATGACTGCCGGTTCCGCAATACCGGTTGTCCCGAAAGCAGCACTTCCGTGATTCGTACTTTAGGGGCAGAAGTAGCGAAGAGTGATTCTGGATGAAGGAGGTGCGAGACACCGGCGCTTGTCCCAATCCAGACAGAACCATCGGGATCAGCGAGGAACGCATGGAAGTCTGTGTCATCCCATAGCAAACCGTCTTCGGATGAACATGCAATCCATCGTTCCCCGTTAAAGACACTGACACCAGCGTCCGTTCCTACCCAGATCCAGCCACGTTGATCTGTTTCCACGAAGGTAATATTGTCTGATGTGATTGTGCTGCTGCTTACGCGACTAATAATGGAAGCACTATGTCCATCTACTCGCAAGTGGATAAGCGGAAAGGGCTGCTTACTTTGCATCCAGAGCGTGCCATCGCGAGCAACGGCGAGCATGAAGTTGCGATTCGCGGTTTCCGGCAATGAGGGCATGGCAATCGCGGTCCAGGTCAAACCACTAAAGCGAAAAAGACCCTTCCCTGTTGCCAGCCAGAGCGTGCCATCCGGACCTTCAGCCATAGACCAGGCGTAAGTACCTGCCAGGCTTTCCTGCTCGAATGGGTGCGGCTTGCGCCAGCCATCTTCTCGTGAGAACGAGAGTAGCCCCTTTCGTGAGCAGACCCAGATTCTTTGTTGCCTGTCAATGTGAAGCGAGAAGACGCGGTCCAGGTTTGTAGCCGCTACACGCGTTCGCCTGGTTGCGGGATCAAATTCGAAGATCGTACCTGTTCTATCGGACGTCCAGACGTGTTTTCTATGGTCCACAACTAACGGAAAGATCCTGCCATCAAGCGACGGAACAGGAGATACATGGTCAGCCCCTGCAGCCAGTTCGTTCAGGCCTTTGTCTGTACTTATCCACCGCCGTCCCACAGCATCTCGCGCTATGGACCACACAATGTTACTGCTGAGACCATTCTTTTTGCTCCAACCTTCCCAGTTGCCATACCCATGCCAGCGCAGGATGCCATGGCCGGCCGAGGTCAGCCACAAGGCGCCGGAACCATCGAAGAGCATCGCTTCAACTTCATCTTCGGGCAAGCCATTCTGCACGCTTAGTACGCGCCATCCGTCTCTGCCTCCTATCGCGATCCCAGTCGACAGGTTGACTATGAATCTGCCTTGAGGATCCTGCAACAATAACGGCCATCGCACATCCTGGGCGTAATGATCTGGAAGCACTGAGGTCCCGAAACGACCACCACTCTCATCCTGAAAGACAATCGAGTGGCTTCCACGCGCCCACACGCTGCCTGAACGACTCATCCTCAGTGCCGTCCAGGTATCCGCATGGACGCCCTGTCCTTCGCCATACTGTCGAACAGCCTGTCGAGAAGGATTGAACTCGCATATCGCTACACCGCAACCCATCCACAGGTTGCCGTCTGAGCCGGGAGCAATGCTCGTGATCTTGCGCAATGCCGGGTTGCGGGCCATCAGTTTCTGAGCGAGGGCCGGGGCCACTGTCCAATGGACGCCATGATCGATGCTGTTGATCAGCAACAATTCGCCCGCTCGCAGAAGATAAATGCTGTCCGATGCATCGCCTGCAAGCGCCAGGTCGAGCGCTTCATGACTGAGAACGTTCAGGTGTACATCACTGATCTGGTGGACCTGGCCCGCTTCCAGGTACACCAGATGGCGTCCGTCCACTGCCCAGATCCGGCCAGCTTTGTCCTCACGCAGAGCACGGACGAATTCGAGGCCGGCGTCTGTAAATGCTTTCTGTTTCTGAAAAGTAGCGCCATCGGCTGTGAATATCCCACTTTGGGTAGCCGCCCAAAGCAGACCAGTATGGTCTTCAAGCAGCGCCATTGCATTCAGGTTCGATAGGCCGGAAGCTGCACCATAATCTGCAAACGTAAATTGTTGAGACCGCGCGAACGATGCCGACAGGAGAAAAAAGAGGAGCAACTTTGACACATTGGACGGTAAGCGACTGTCTTTCTCTTGCTTGATGTGGCGCTGCGACATGCAGTCCCCTTTGGCTAAGTGGTATTGACTGCTTTGTGATCCGCAGGTCGAGCGTCCAATCTACCCAAGGTATGTTTACCAACGATCTGTCTGAAACCCAATAGCGCCGTAGACGTAAATGATTCGACTAAAGTGGAGTATGGTTTATTAAACTTTTTGAAACAATTGTCGACTGCTGCCACCGCGCATCATGCGGGTTTCGCGGAATCTGCGCTTGCCACTCCCGAGTTTGGGCAGTAAGGGAGCGTGTAGTCGATCGAGCAGTCCAGCAGAATACCGCAAAACCGCCTGGCTGCGATTCTGTGTTTGCCTTGTCGCTGTCTGAGGGTGTCTGCTCTTACCTGAACTTATCCGGCTAGGTTTGCGACGCCATCAGTCAGTGAATAAACAATGCCTTCAATATTGCTGCTAATTGAAACCACACGCGGTGATTTAACGAATGCGAGGGCAGCATGCTTTTGAAGGGATCTCAGGCACACTGGGTTGCCGGCTGACCATGCCCATGGGTGTGAGCGATTGGATAGACGACTGATGTGGTGGCACTTAGCGCAGCTGCTTTCCTGTGAGCTATCTCTTGAGAAAGTAGGAGATGAACGACGAATGTGCCAGGTGCGCACTTACTTGCCATCCGCAGCCTCTTCCTGGAATTAATGATTTTCTATATCGAAGGTAAAGCTGGTGTTAGTCAGACTCAGTGGTTCGGGCAGGCTTGGCTGGCCGCCTTTCTCAGTCCGGATTTGATATCGGAGGGAGTCAGCTCCGTCGAGCGCTTTCGTCTCGGCTTCTACCTCAAGTGAGCCTGCACCGATGGGAAGAGTCGCCGCGCCGTCGTTTATCTCTGTCCATTCGAAGGTTGATCCGTCGCCGGAGTAACGCGCCAATGACGCGGTTCCGTCCTTCGCAACTCTCAAAAGGTAGTCTGGGGAAACGCTCAATCCTGAATCTCTTGATTCATAGCGCGGATGGGACCTGACGCTGCTGTCAAGGAACACATACCATGCTGTGTCCTTCGTGGATGACCAGCGAACACTGAAGCGGGCCGGCACCGGATTGCCATCTTCGTCCATCGCGTTCGGTCGGAAAGTGGCATAAGGCGACTGCACATCTTCGTCCGCAATGGCGGAGGTCTCCAGCTTCCAGTAAGCGGGCGGATCCACATATGGATTGGCGCTGTTGCCATCCGTTATATAGAGCCATCCGGCGCCCCGCTGACGACTAAGAGCCAGCACGGTTTCAAAGTCGGCGACCTTGTCGATGTTGTAGACAATGTGCCAGAAGCGATCGGGAGCATAGCGATGGAACCACGCCTGGTCTTGATAGCCAGCTTTATAGTCTTTCAAATTGTCTTCTTCGGAAGTCACTAGGATATTCGCAAGCGACATCCAGCAGTCATTCGATGGCTGGGTGCCAGGATTGAGAATGACGAGCCGCGCACCGGCCTCGCGGGAACGAACATAATCAGCAAGCCGCTGGTAGTAGGCGTAGGTGGAAGTAGAAGCTCCTATTGAACTCGCGGCCTTGCAGTCAGTCGGCGCCTCGTCGAAGAAGATGCCATCGACAGAGTAGTTCTTGTAAACACCTTCAATATCATTTTCCACAGCCGCTAGGTCGCGCTGCCCATAACCGGTGTACACATATCCCACGACGAAAACACCTTTCTTGTGCGCGGCCTGGATCCCGGCGTTCACGGCGGGATAGTAGGTGAGGTCGTCGCCGTTGTTCTCGTTCACAATCATGATGCCGACCGACGAGCTCCCCGGAGCGATCCAGGCATTCCATTCCGGAGACCCCGGATCCTGATAGGAAGGGATGGCAATCCGGTTCTGGGCCAGGGCCGTGAGCGACGCGCCAACAACGGTGAGGATAAGGGTAATGCGCCCAATAGTTTTCATGAATGAGACTCTCTTTCTAGACCGACACCGTGCATTCCGCCGCAATGGATTGCAGGCAGGAATACCTTGCATCGAAAGTGAATCTCAAGCAAGAGAATAATTTCGTTAGGTTTCTTTAGATTTCGTATCGCTCCTCATACCCTCCAATTGAATATGGTCAACGGAGGCGAATTCTCTGACCCATGTATCTATGCATTCAACGTTCGATAAACCCGGATGACGAAGGCACATCACCCGGACCGATATACGTCCAGTGAATGGAATTTTGCTTCAGTTGGCAATGAGTTTGCTCCACTCAGGGCTTCTACGAAGCAGCTCTTGATCCGCCGGGATCAGTTTTGATCATGTCTGATGCAGCCCAACGAAATAGATTGACAGCCTACCCTGAGCCACTTAACCTCAAGACCAATCGAAAGCCAACGCTATTAAGCGAAGCTAAACGACATGCTTCGTAAATGGCCCAGGAGATGTTCATGCACAAGTGGAGTCGACTTATATCCTTTGACTCACGACGTAAAGTTTCATTTTTTAAACATAGTATTCTCTATGTCGGCACTGGCCTCCTGGCACTGCCGATGCAGGCCCAGACCTTACCATTCCGCGACGGCGCAGGTGCTCCGATACATCGCTTTTCTATCGAGCCGGCAAGTTCGGCGGTACAACTCCGCGAGAGGCAGCAGTTTTCACTGTCTCGTCCAGAAGCTGTCTCATGGCAAGTGAACGGCATTCCTGGTGGCTCACCAGAGCTGGGCACGATCTCGTCGGACGGACTTTATACCGCTCCCTCCATCCTTCCACAGCCTTTTCGCGTCGACGTCACAGCACGCCCACTCACCGATCCCTCTCATCCGGAGAGTGCCATCGTTCACCTGGCCTCTGGCATCGCTTTTTACGTTTCGAGGTCGGGTAGTGACGATAATCCCGGCACCCTGAATTCGCCTTGGCGCACCATTGGTCATGCCGCGAAATCAGTACAGGCCGGCGATACAATCAACATCCGCGCCGGTGTTTACAACGAAGCCGTTAACGCAACCGTGTCTGGTTCTGCCTCAGCAGGAGACGTCACCTTCCAAAGCTATCCTGGTGAACTAGCGACCATCGACGGAACGGGCCTGAAGGTCGTTAACGGTCAGTCGGGTCTCTTCAATATCAACAACCAGAACTACATTACAGTGAGCGGTCTCGAGATCCGCAACTTTACATCCAGCACCGATACGAAGGTGCCTATCGGCATCTATCTCACGGGCGCAGATAACTACATCGACGTACTGAACAATCACGTGCATAACATCACGACTACTGCTCCTGCCAATGCCAATAATTGCGCTAGCGACGCACTGGCGATTGCTGTCTACGGAAATCAGGCTCCGGGCGCCATCGACCATCTTACGATCAGCGGGAATGAGGTCAACGACAACAAGACTGGTTGCAGCGAAACAGTTACGCTGAATGGCAACGTGGAGAACTTCACCGTCACCGGCAACGTGATACACGACAACAATAACATCGGTATCGACGCCATCGGTTTTGAAGGAACATCGCCGCAGCCAGCCTACGACCAGGCACGCGACGGCCTTATTTCAGGCAACACTGTTTATAACATCACGTCCTACGGTAATCCTGATTACGGCAATCAATATGCAGCTGACGGCATCTACGTCGACGGTGGCACTAACATCATCATTGAGCGCAATACTGTCCATAACGCTGATCTGAACATGGAGCTTGCCAGCGAACACAGCGGTAAACTGACGAGCTACATCACACTGCGCAACAACCTCATCTATGATGGCAACTCCAATGGCATTTCTATTGGCGGGTATGACAGTAAACGTGGTGGTACAGAACATTGCACCATCGTCAACAACACGCTTTATCACAACGACACCAAGCAGACTGGCAGCGGAGAGTTTCAGGTTCAGTATTACGCCAAAAACAATATTTTCAAGAACAACATTCTTTACACCGGCAGCCAGGACCTCTTCATCAACAACTACACCTCATCCGAAAGCAAGCCTGTGGATGTCAATTACAACATCTACTACTCGACCGCCGCGGCGGATGCTCAGTGGGTCTGGAATGGAACTACTTACACCGGCTTCTCCGCCTATCAATCCGGCAGCAAGCAGGATCCTTCTTCAGACAGCAAATTCGCAAATCCGCATTTCATCAGTCTTACCAAGCCGGACTTTGATCTTTCCTCGTCTTCTCCGGGCACCGACAGCGGCATCAATCTGGGTACTGCAATCAACGGCAAGGTCGATTTCGCGGGCAATCCTCGTATCGTCAAAGGCTTGATCAACATCGGCGCTTACCAGAAGTAATGGTTTGCTGATCTAGAACAAAGCCCTGCTCATTGAGACCCAACAGTATAGACATAGTTGAAGCGACCCGTGGCGCGGCATCGCCGTTCATAGTAAGCTCGTCGACGCTGTTGTCGCGCTCCCAGTTAGCTGCCGATTTGAATTCGCATTCAATCGGATTTGCAGACAGCCCGATTGACTTGCGGGGCAATGCGATCATCAACTCGTTGCCTTCCACGCAATGGTCTGCCGTGCTGATGACCGATGCATTTCGGCTATGACTAGGGCCGCGCGATCCAGATCGTCTGGGCGATGCTGGCATTGCCGCTGCTCTTCTCCCCGGTGTGTTGATGTTCAGCAAAAAGCTCAAAAGCAGCTACTGTATGTATCGACTTAGTCCTCGACTAAGTCGATACATACAGTTACTTTACTGACGGGCTGTCGTCCGCCTTCAGATCCCCTAGCGCATACTGAATTCCGGCTCGAAGGTGCTCCAGCATCGGGGTCATGGCATAGACCCGGTCACTGTGGCCGTGCCCTTCATAGAACACCCGTCCCTTACCCTCGCGACGAATATAGCTCAACGCATAATCGCCGTCCGTGCGCGGGTTCGCTTCTTTCGCCTTATCTTCAGCGCTCATCTTGTTGTAGTCGATACTCGTCAGGACATGCACATTCCTGCGCGAAAACGAATTCTGCTCAAACGTATAAGTCTCGTCATGGATCTCGAACTCCTTGCCATGAAACATGGCTGTCAAAGGGCTGTTCGGATCATCTATCTTGACGGTAATCAATTGCGGATCGGGCCAGTGAAACTTGAAGTAACCTCCGATCAAGGTATTAAATTCCGGCCATTGCAGCACAGGCTTCGAATCGAGACCCAGGTGGCGCATCTCCAGCGGGGGCAATGACGAATTG
The DNA here is from genome assembly GCA_964245665.1 of uncultured Acidobacteriaceae bacterium. Lineage (GTDB taxonomy): Bacteria > Acidobacteriota > Terriglobia > Terriglobales > Acidobacteriaceae. The sequence goes on along the minus strand of CAXTNK010000049.1, from coordinate 20,549 downwards.
AAGTGCGCCACAAAGTCGGCGCGCGTCACTTTACCGCTGTTGCCGGTACCCAGCTTCCGGAACAAGTCGTCGCCAAAGGCCGTCCACTCCTGCTTGCTGACGGTTTGGTCATTATCCTTGTCCGCTGCTGTGACGAGCCGGGAAGCTAAGACCAACGCTGACAGATTGGGCGCGGAACCACCCCTCTTGATAGCCGACTCACTCGCCAGGCAATCAGTGTGATATGAGTCAGTTGCCGCATGTATGGCTGCAATTCCTTTCCCGCTCCGCACAAAATTCAGAAACGCCGCTCGCCGCGCAGCGGTCACCAATGGATCCGGGTCATCAAGAAAACACGCCGTGGTACTGTCCAGGAAAATGGCGTCGTATTTCTTGAGATTATCGGTGTTAATATCCGCCGCGTTGTAAGTGACGGTCGTGCTCCATAAACCACCCTGGTTTCCCAATGCTTCCACTGCCTTCGCAGCCAGCGGGATGGAGGCATGCACAAACCCTCCAGCCCCCGTGTGCGCCAGCACCAGCAGCCTGCGCTCGTGCATCGGCTTCGTACCGGGTGTTGTGGGTAAGGCCGCCGTCATAGCGTCCACAGCAGTTTGAGGTACGGGGATCGGCGTCGAATTACCAGCCGGGTTGAACGTGTTGGCTTGTCCCGGTTTGACCGCGGGCGGCGCAGGCAGCACTTTGCTGATGCCGGCTAAAATCTCCGGCTGCGTAAGGACGCCGCTATGAGTCGTATCCCATGCCATAAACCAGGAGTTGAAGCCTGCCTCAAGTTCCGGCCGTGTGAGCGTACCGTCATTATCGGTATCGAGAGCGGTAAACAGCGCCTGGGCCGTCCGGCCTCCGTCTGGTCCCTGTGCTCGCAATCCAGCAATACTGGTCGCGAGTAGTACTGCGCCACCAGCCCATAAACGTGTCGTTGCTAAAAATCCGGTTCGTCTCATAATTTCCAACGAACCGAGTCTACCGCGGATGTGATCTTCTAGTCGCCTCAAATGCCAACACATTTTTGAGGAGCGCTCCAGCATCGGCAACGTCATCGCTCGCGTGCTTTGTTGGCGCGATTTGTTGAAGCGGAGCTACAGTAGCTTAGACTCAAGCGAGATGCTCAACCGGGGCTATGCTTATACCTCCATCATCAGCCGCGAATATCATGGGCAAACCCTGCTCTCGCACCTGGCAAGCCTTTACCCACACTCAACCACGCAGGGCTGGCAACAGAATTTAAACAAAGGCGAAGTCACCATCAACGGGGTCACCGCCACTGGAAGCGAATTGATCAATACAGGCCAGGTTCTGGTCTGGAATCGTCCACCCTGGATCGAACCAGACACTCCGCAGCATTTCGAAGTCCTGTTTGATGACCCTCATCTGCTGGCCGTCAACAAACCGAGCGGCTTGCCCACGATTCCCGGCGGCGGCTTTATGGAGAACACCCTTCTGCGGCTGGCACAAAAGCAATTCCCAGGCGCAAACCCTGTCCACCGATTAGGTCGGGCCACAACCGGCATTGTCCTCTTTGCCAGGACACCGCAGGTGGCCTCGAAACTTTGCGCAAACTGGAATACACCTGAAACTCGAAAAATCTACCGCGCGCTGGCACAAGGCGTAGCGGGGCATGACGTCTACGAAATTCTGACACCCATCGGCCTTCTCCCGCATCCGCTTATCGGTTTCGTGTGGGCCGCCAACCCAGCAGGCAAACCGTCAAAGTCCTTGGCGAAGGTGATCTCCCGCACAGCAGGCACGACAACATTTGAGGTTAGCCTGTATTCCGGTCGCCCTCATCAGATCAGGATCCACCTGGCATCCATTGGCCATCCCCTGCTAGGCGATCCTCTCTACGGTCTCACCGGGCAGCCTCTTGAAAATCTCCCCGGCCTGCCAGGCGATGGCGGATATTTTCTGCACGCACAATTTCTAAGATTTCAGCACCCCGTCACCGGAGAACAAATCAGTCT
>CAXTNK010000049.1:0-18578 GCA_964245665.1 uncultured Acidobacteriaceae bacterium | reverse complement strand
GCTCTGCCCTTCGGATTCTCATGGCCTCAATAGATTCCCGTAACTCCACTTCTCGGTAGCAATCGATAATGAAGAGAAGCTAGTCTTCCTGGACCTAACAAACACTGAGACTGTCATGTGCGGGGCGTCATGCGTAATGAGCAGGCAGAATTATTCACGCTTTACCGCCTGCATGTCCACATGGGTCGTCTAGAAGCAGCCGAGAGCTTTAAATCTATTCGCAACTGGGTGGTCCATCTCCGCTCACGCATTCGCATGCGACGAGGCTCGCCCAGTCTTGCGCAGCGAACAGATTGATGATGCGACTTAGGCTCATGCCCGTAGAGACACTTACATCTTGTAGCGGCCCAGGTCCTCATCATTCAGGCCTTCCAGCCACCGGCGCAATTCTTCTGGAGTTGTCTCGGCCGAGGTCGGCGCCATCTTTGCCACGCGCAACACTTCTTCACTCACATAGATCGGGCAATCGCATCGCAGTGCAAGCGCAATCGCATCCGACGGCCGAGCATCGAGCGTCACCGTCTCGCCATCCTGCGTCAACCAGATGACCGCGTAGAAAGTATCATTACGCAATTCATTCACAACCACCTTCTGCACCTGTGCGTTCAGGCCATTGATCAGGTTGCGCGTCAAATCATGCGTCATCGGACGAGGCGTGGTGGTCTTTTCAATTTCGAGCGCAATTGCGTTTGCTTCGTAAAGACCGACCCAGATCGGCAACACGACATCACTCTTCAAGTCTTTCAAGATGACGATCGGCATACTGGTTGAAGGGTCCATCACCAGCCCGCGAATTTTCATTTCAACATCCATGCAAGCCTCCTTACCAGCCCTTCTATACGACAGCTTCACCGACAAGACTATTCGGGTATGCCTGTGTGATGCGGACCGGAAGATAACTGCCGGGCGCCGGGAGAATAGGTCCACCCGTGGTGAAATTCACAGTAATGTTCTGTGTGCTCTTGCCAAAAACCTGGCCGCGCGCCTGGTTGTGGCCTTCGACAGCAACCTCAAGTTGTTCGCCCACGTGCATCGCGTAATTGATGCGTTGAATCTCGCGCTGGCGGTCCATCAGGATCTGCAGGCGCAGCCCTTTTTCTTCATCCGGAATGACGTCCGGCATGGTCAGCGACGGTGTGTTCGGGCGCGGTGAGTATTTGAAAGCGAACACTGCGTCATACTGCACTTCACCCAGCAGCGTCACCGTGTCTTCGAACTCGGCCGCAGTCTCGCCCGGGAAGCCAACGATCATGTCGGTCGTGATACTGATCTTTCTCTTTGAAGCCTTCATCCATGCGATACGTTCCAGATACTGCTCTCGCGTGTACTCACGGTTCATCTTGTTCAGCACCGTCGACGAACCACTCTGCACCGGCAGGTGAACGTGATCACAAAGCACTGGATAGCTGTCGATGGCATCGACTATGTCTTTCGTAAAGTCCCGCGGATGCGAAGTAGTAAAACGCACCCGCCGGATGCCCTTGACCTGCGCCATACCCTCAAGCAGATCCGCGAAGCTGCGCTTCCCTTCCGGATCACGATAGCTGTTCACGTTCTGGCCGAGCAACTGGATCTCGCTATATCCCTGGTCGGCCATCCGCTGCGCTTCTGCAATCACTGAAGCATAGGTCCGGCTGCGTTCCTTGCCACGTGTAAATGGGACGACACAGTAGGCGCAGAACTTATCGCAGCCTTCGATGATCGTGATATAGCCGCGGTAAAGATTTGTCCGCGCCGTGAACTCTGTCTCGAAAGTCTCAGTCGTCTGCCGGTCGTCCAGTCCGGTAATGCGAGTCTCGCCCGCTTCGAGCCGCACCAGCATTTCGGGCAGTTTGCGATACGACGCCGATCCGGATACAAGTGAGACATAAGGAGCGCGCTCGAAGATTTTTTCGCCCTCCTGCTGCGCTACGCAGCCAATGACAGCGAAGCGCTTGCCTTGCTTGTGGAGCTTCTTGTAGTCATTCAGGCGGTTGAAGACCTTCTGCTCCGCCTTATCGCGGATCGAGCAGGTGTTGTACAGGATCAGGTCGGCCGATTCTTCCGTCTCCACCTTGATATAGCCTTCGTGCTCGAGCGTTCCAATGACCTTTTCCGAGTCGTGGACATTCATCTGACAGCCGAAGGTCTCAATATAGAAGCTCTTTGTGGTGGACATCGTAGCTTGAGTATAGCGCCCGATCCGCCACCGGCGGTGCACCCTTCCAGGCGCTCCACCGTTATCAGGAGAGTGGATACATTCCAATGCAATCAATTCAAAGACATTTAGATCGCCAGCTGTAACTAGGTCCCGGTCTTGACCTCGGTCTTGGGTGCCGGCTCTTCGCCGCCATGCGTGTGCCGGTTGCGATGACCAGCCAGGCGATGCCGCTCTTGACGATGCCTGTCAGCCTCCTCATTCATGTACCAGATCGTCGCATTTACTTCCCCACCCAGTAGCAGCATGAAGCCGCTCATATAAAACCATAGGAGAAGAATGATTACGGCGCCAAGCGAACCATAGGTGAGTGAATAATGATTGAAGAAGTGGAGGTATAGGCGAAATGCTCCAGAGACGGCGAGCCATCCCAGGATGCCGATCACGGAGCCCGGCGTGATCCAGCGCCATGTTTTGTGCTTCAGATCCGGCGCCCAGTAATAGGTGATGGAGAAGGCCAGCGATAACTGGAACAGCGCCAGCGGCCACTGCACAGCCCGCCACAAAAAAGTCAGCCCCGCGCCCAATCCAATACTGTGAGCCACGAATTGTACGAGCTTGCCGCCATCAAAGAAGATCGCCAGGGCACACAGGACAAGTGCCAGCACGACTACCGTCAAGCCCATTGCGATCAGGTAGGTTTTCCAGATCGGCCGTGTTTCTTTCATCTTGCAGACTGCGTTGAGCGTGTCCTGGGTCGCGGTCATGCCGGATGTCGCTGACCAGAACGCGAACAGAATACCCAGTAAGGCGGTCTGCGCACTGCTGGCCTTCAGGACCTCGTTGAAAGTAGTGACGACTAATGCATAAGCTGTCGGCGGTAAGAACGTGGCGAATGACTGCAATAACTGGTCGCGTAATCCGGACTGGGATCCGAGGATCAGTCCAGTCAGCGACGAAATGAAAATGAGGGTCGGAAACAGAGAAAGAAAGAAATAGTAGGCGAGTTGCGCAGCGCGGCCTGTCAAGTCGTCTTCTACGACATTCTTACCGATTTTTGCAGCGAGCTCTTTCCAGGACAGACCGCTCAACTCCCAGAGCGAGCGGTGGGGATACGTCGGGCGTGCAGCAGTGGCTTCCTCATTCGGAGCAACTGTCTTATAGGAGAGAGAGGGTGTAGTCATATGTCACCAGACAGCGGCCGGTTTGCGCGGCGTCATGCAATCGGATGTCCATTCTTGTGAATGGTTTGTTCGCGAGTCCACTAAACAGCTGAAAATACTGGCAAAATAGCGTCCAGTTTCCAAATGAGCTCCCGGCTTTTGCTGCTGCCCACATCTTTCGATCCTGGGGCGCATCATCGATCCAAGCTGCTAAACTGTTTCGTGGCAGGGTCTTGAGCGTTTTGCCTCCTGAACCTGCAGGAAAGGTGATTCAAATGGCGAACGCACATCAGAATGGCAATGGCAGTAACGGCAGCAATGGCCACCAGTCGCACGCACCCGCATTACGCCTGAAGGTCGGGCTGGCAGAAATGCTGAAAGGCGGCGTGATCATGGACGTGATCGACGTCCAGCAGGCAGTCATCGCTGAACGCGCCGGCGCGGTTGCCGTCATGGCTCTCGAGCGAGTCCCTGCGCAGATCCGCGCCGAGGGTGGCGTCGCCCGCATGTCTTCTCCGAAAATGATCAAGGAGATTATGGCCGCGGTTTCTATTCCGGTGATGGCGAAATGTCGCATCGGCCACTTTGCCGAAGCCCAGGTGCTTCAGGAGCTTGGCGTCGACTTCATCGATGAGTCAGAAGTGCTCACCATGGCCGACGAAACCAATCACATTGACAAGCATGCCTTCAAGACTCCGTTTGTCTGTGGCGCACGCGACCTCGGCGAAGCACTACGTCGCATTGCAGAGGGCGCCGCGATGATTCGTACCAAAGGTGAAGCCGGTACTGGCGATGTGGTCCACGCCGTGAAGCACATGCGCCAGATCGTCCGCGAGATTAAAGCCCTCACCGTGCTCGGCGACGACGAACTCTACGTGGCAGCCAAGGATCACCGTGCTCCCTATGAACTCGTTCGAATGGTCGCAAAAGCTGGCAAACTGCCTGTACCGAATTTTTCCGCCGGAGGCATTGCTACTCCCGCAGACGCAGCACTGGTCCGTCAGCTTGGCGCCGAAACGGTCTTCGTCGGATCCGGTATCTTCATGAAAGATTCGTACAGCTTCGCCGAGCCAGCCGATGCCGAAAGCCGCGCCAAGGCCATTGTTCGCGCTGCGACGCATTTCGATGATCCCAAGGTACTTGCCCAGGCCAGCGAAGAATGCACCGGCGCCATGAAGGGCCTGGCCGTCGCCATGCTCGATAAGGAATCCCTTATGCAAACGCGCGGGTACTGATCGTACGGGCACACACGCCGCCCTTGGCGTATATGTCTCTGTTGGTCGCACTTTCCTGTGAGCGGGGAAATCGGCTGCCCGCATCTCGCTTCTGAGATGTGGGCACGGCCAAAGTCTGAATTCATCCTCTTGTAGTTCTGAGTAATGAACAACGCTGGCGTCATCCTACAGCGCAGCGCAGTCGAAGGATCCGCGTTTCTCTCATCCGCCCCAGGTGACAAGCATGGCTTCAACCAAACCAATCCGCATCGGTGTGCTCGCCATCCAGGGAGGCTACGATGCGCACGCGCGCGCCCTGGAGAATGTTGGTGCAGACGCAATCCTGATCCGCAAACCGGAGCAGCTGGCGGGTCTTGACGCCCTGATCATCCCGGGAGGTGAATCGACGACCTTCCTGAAATTCCTCGAGCGTGACGGCTTCCTTGCCACCCTGAACACCTTCGCTCAAAGCAAACCAGTCTTCGGCACTTGCGCCGGCTGCATCCTTCTGGCGAACGAAGTGCTCAACCCCGCCCAGAAATCGCTCGCAGTCCTTGACGTGACGGTCGAACGGAATGCCTACGGCCGGCAGAACGACAGTATGATCCAGCAGGCGCCTACCATTCTGCCCGGTGGACCGCTCGAAATGGTCTACATTCGCGCCCCGCGCATCTCGCACATGGGTGCGGATGTTAAGACTCTTGCCGAGCGTGAAGGTTCACCTGTCCTCGTGCGCCAGGGAAATATCCTCGCCGCGACATTCCATCCTGAACTCTCCGAGGATCGCCGCGTCCATCAATACTTCCTTGACATGGTGCGCGAAAGCATCGCCGAGCAACGCTAGCTGAGCCACGCCTGATGCCGCAAGAGACAGGCGTCCGTGACAACCATTTGTTCACTCGTTCTGTCGCTACCGGTCTTGCGCTGTCAGTATCCATGCCAAACGTGCTTTCACCTTCCCGAATACCGCTGAACGCTGCCGAGCATGGCTTCGCGGTCGATCAGTTGATGCGCTGGAACATTGCTGGTTGATCAGCCTGGCGATCTTCGCTGCCGGTCAGATTGCGAGCACCATCAACATGCTGGCCAGCATCATCCGCACGCGCGTGCGCGGTCTGAGACTGTGCCCGATGCGAAAACCTCGGTTTGCAGCCAGAATTTAAGCTTGAAATGGTCCATCATGGGCCATACGAATATAGAAACGGTTCTATTGCCAGTGAGAGTGAAGAGGATTTCATTCCGCAGTGGGCCGAGAGGCTGGATCAGGAGTAATCTGGATTCTTAGACGGCACTCGTTCACCGGTTTTCCGGGGCACCTGACAAAGGCCGAGACAGTTCTGGGAGCTGAGCCCAGCCAATTGCGGCGCGACGAACATGCCTGCAACTTTTACCCGCACCCCGGCGCCAGAAATTGAGCGCAGAGACCCGGGCTTTGGTGGTCGTCCGCCAGTCGACAAGCGTCCCACGGGCGGCGGCGGCGGCGACGAGAACTGGGACCATCATCGTCACGGCCGGGGCGGTCCACGTGAACTGATCACTCGCTACCGCATGGCGCTCCTGTTCGGACTGTCCGGCGACCTGATGTTTTTCATCGCTCTCGTAAGTGTCTTTTTCGCCCGCCAGGGCACCGGTCACATTGACGCCCACAATGACTACGTACTCGACTGGCGACCCATCTACATTCCGTCAATCCTCTTCATCAATACCGCGATCATGCTGGTCAGTTCGCTGACCATGGAAATCGCGCGGCAACAACTCTTCCGCGAGACGGATGTGATGGATGAATGGCTCGGGCTCGGCCGCCCTATGTCCCGCCGCGCGACCCCCTGGCTTGTCGCGACCATCGTTCTTGGCCTGCTCTTCCTCGGCGGCCAGTGGATAGCCTGGGAACAGCTTTCGAAGGCCGGCGTCTTCTTCTCCGGTAATCCTGCGAGCCATTTCTCCTACCTGATTACAGGTACCCACGGAGCCCACCTGGTGCTCGGGTTACTGGCTCTTCTAGGTGCAATATGGGGCCTTTTTGCACTGAAAAAGGTCGAATTCCGTCAGATTCTGGTCGATTGCACTGCCTGGTACTGGCATTCGATGGGCCTCTTCTGGTTCTTTCTCTTCGGCCTCCTGCTCTTTTGCCAATAACTGTGCACTCCTTGTATTGCACGCCCTTCCGGTTGTGCAGAAGTTTTCTATAGCCACCGCAGTCTCAATCCGCTTACCGGAAGACGTCAAAGAAAGGCCTGAAACCTTTCCAGGACGACGGGCCGCAGCAAGACCTACTCCAGAACCCACGCATTCCGCGAAAAATTCAAAGATCCTGAAGACCTTTCCCTGGCTGAACAGCGAACGATCGCGCTCAATGAAAGCCGGTAGCAGGGTCTGTACGCGGGACGAGATAAAGCAGCGTCTTGGCCTGGTGGATTGAGTCTGATAAGACTGCCGACAAAGAAATACGCAGTCTGGATCATCCCGGCGCGAGTCGCCTGATCAAATTTCTTGACCGGCTGGCTGGAGTTGAGGATCCGCACAGTGTAGGCTCGGTTCTTTCGGGATCCAAGCTCGGAGACTAATGGAATTGCCTGGTTCGTGATTACCGCATTATTGCCGATATTCAGGATAAGAAGCTTCGTATCCTGATCGTGCGATTGGGAAATCTGCGCGAGATTTATCGTTATAGATTCATCTCAAACTATCAGGCATAGAATCAAACGCCTTGCGGGTGGCTTTGTCGATTGATGTATGTCGTAGAATGGAGTCAGGCGCGAATTACGCTGAAAGCTTAAGGTAGTCTGCAGATGACCGCAGATTGCTAGACTCAACAGGGTTCGCCCTGTTGAAACGCTCGTGACAAGACTTATCAGGCTAACCGTATTCGGACGAGGGTTCGATTCCCTCCGGCTCCACCATAACCACTCATGGGGCCGCCAAGGTTTCGACGGGTATGCGATGTCTGAAAGACGAGCCGGATCGGTCGCCCACGTTAAGGGAGGCCAGACGACAAATGCGAATACTGCATCTGTAGCCAGCCGTAAGAGCAACCTCTTGACGTTTGCCCCGCGCAATACGTCCGCTGTTGCCTTTGCAGCTGCGGCCTAGTTGAAAAACTAGTCCACTGAGTGAGATGACTCAGTTCCTCAACGTCCAACCGGGGTGCGAAGCCCCGGACTTCTCCAAAAAATACTCAACTAGCAAACCAAAACTCATAATGGCTGTTTGCTACTTTAAGGCCCAACGAAACATGCGCCCGCTGTCCTTCTCAAAGGAAGAGACAACGGGCGTCGACCTTTTACGACTAATATTCTAGGAAGCTGGAGTGGCTGCTGGGTCTACCTGCGAAGCGGCCTTGGTCTTACCTGCCGGACGACCGAGCTTCTTGCCAGTTACTTTCTTTGCGGCTTTCTTCGTCGTTGACTTCTTGACAGTAGGTGCGGAAGCTTTCTTCGCAGCCTTCTTGCTCTTGGCCCAGCGTGCCTTCTGTGCTTCCGCGATGCGCGCGCGTCCGGCTTCGCTCATGGTGCGCTTCTTGGGTGCTGCTGCATTTACAGTTGCTTTTGCACTTGCTGGCGGACGGCCAGGACCTCTTTTTACTGGAACTGCGCCTGCGTTCTCTGACAATAACTGCTTAGCCTGTTGGAGCCGGGAAATCTCGAGATCAATTTCGCTAAGTACTCTATCTAAATTCATGAATCCTCCTCTACTAGAATAAGGGAAAATATGCACAATGCAAATCATACACAATGTAAAACTGCAACCATGCATATTAGTTCCTAATAGCTGGATGGTTCGAGAGACATCAGGTCTCAGCAGTAGAACTACTATTTCGACAATCAATGATGCTTTCGCTCGAACAGTATGCAGATAATTATGTAAATACCGTCGGCCGCTAGTAGCAATCACTCTGTTCGTTTCATTGTTTGTGGCGCATTCGCGAATCTGCACAATGCTCGATTTGCCGGGGATGCAACTGCCGGCAGCGTTCCGCAGATGCGCGCAGGTCTTCGCTGCGCAATTCCAGTTCCAGGGACTCCTGCCGTACTTATATTTTCGGGAATATTCTGGCTGGCTTTTCGGTCAGACAAGACCGGAAAAGATAATTCCTAGCTAAATACATGAGCGCGTGTGTGCAGCAAACCACCTTTCGCTCGTACACTGCTTAGTGTGATCCTCGAAACTTTTCCAGTTGGTCCTTTGCAATGTAACTGCTCGATCGTAGCGGATGAAGCCACCCGGGAAGCCATGGTGATCGATCCCGGCGACGAAATCGACCACATACTTACCCGGCTTGCTGCGCACAAACTTACGTTGAAGCAGATAGTCATCACGCATGCACACTTCGACCACATCGGTGGAGCAGCCAAGTTAAAGCGTGCTACCGGGGCGCAGGTGCTGCTTAATGAAAACGACATTCCACTTTCGAAGATGATGGAACAGCAGGCTGCATGGATCGGTATCCGGGCTCCCGAGGTGGTGACGCTCGACGGGACGGCAGATGATCTTGCGATCGTCGGCTTGCCGACACTTCCCACGCAGGTGATCCATACGCCAGGACACACACAGGGGAGCATCTGCCTTCATATTGCGGCCGAAGGCCTGCTCTTTTCCGGCGACACGCTATTCGCCGGCACTGTTGGCCGAACCGACCTTCCAGGCGGAGATTCGGAGCAGATCATCCGCTCCATCCACGAGCGGCTGCTTCCGCTTCCCGACACGACCCGCGTCATTCCGGGCCATGGACCAGCTACGGTCATTGGAAAAGAGAAGGAAACAAATCCGTTTATGCGAAGGCGCCTCTAGTTACATACCGGCTAAGCTACCTCCCTGCAGTAGCATAGCTACACGCACCTCAAGCTGCGGATGAAGGCATCCGGCTACTTATTAACCGAGAAGGTACGTAAGCCGAAGAGCAGTTCATCAATGGCCAGGCTGAAGCGATTCTCCGGGGGTAAGAGGCTGATCACTAACAGGCCACTGCCAGTCATCCCAAAGAAGCTTCCCGGATGAAGAGCTATGCCGGATAAATTGAGCAGTCGAACCGCCATTTCCTCGCCGGCATAAAACGACGGTACGCGCAGGATGGCATACCAGCCGCCTTCAACAACCAGGCGATTCACGTTGCTGCTCGAGAGCAATGCTCGATCAAGATAGGTAAGATTGGCAGCGACCCTCCCACAAATCTGCTGCTGGATATCATGGCGTTCGGCAAGCCAATTAGGCAGCGCGTGCTGTATGGGCGTACTAACCGAGAGAAATGTGTCTGCAATAACTTCGAGACGAGCGAGTGCCGGTTCAAGCACAGCTGAGGGTCCAAAGGAACCTAGCCACGAAAGCTTCATCTGCGGAAGCCCCGCCACTTTACTCAACCCACTTAGAACAAATGTAAGGGCAGGATGTTCACCAAGGGTGAAGCTTGCTGCTGGTGAGTCGAAGGCGTAGTCGAGAAAGACTTCGTCAACGATCAGTGCAAGATTATGTGCCGCAGCTAACTGCTCGAGTTCTTCACGGTCTTGCCGGGGTGTGAAATGCCCCGTTGGATTATTCGGATGCACGATGACAATCGCCCGCGTGCGATGATTGATTCGCTCGCGGAGCGCATGCAAATCCAGGTGCCAGCCGTGATCGTAGAACACCGGATAAGAAACCAGCCGGACGTCATCGAGGTCGGCAAGAAAGTCGAAGAGCGGATAGCTTGGCTGCGCGATCAGTACTTCGTCCCCCGGATCACAGAGGAGCCTGAAGAGAAAGCTATAGGCTTCGCTGGTGCTCGATGTAAGCAGCACTTGCCGGGGTCCGAGATGAAGCTGATCTCCCGCACCCAGGAATTGCTGATGATCCGCGTAATAAGCACAAACTGCTTCCCTCGCCACCAGTAATCCAAGAGGATCAGCGGCGTAGTGCATTGCGGCTGGATTCGTAAGTGTATCGAGCAATTGCGGGTCATACGCGAAGCCGCAGTCTGTAGGATTGGCGATAGTCAGGTCGTGGATCGGCAGCGAGCTCGCATGCCTCACGGCAAGTTCCTCGGCCCATCTGCTTTCTGCGGTGTCCCACGAGGTTCGTTTTGAAAACATTGGACGACGAATTATCCTCGAGCCATCATGCAAAGAAGTCGTCACGCATAATAGCTAGAGTATTTCATCGTGACAGTCTTAGGAGAAAGCCGTGGCGTTGCGCGCAGTTATTTTCGATTATGGACGAGTGCTGAGTGCACAACCGGATGCAGATGCGCACACACTTCTCGTTGCTGCTACCGGCCTTGAAGATGCTGCATTTGAAGATCATTACTGGGCCCATCGTCATGACTATGACAGCGGCGTCTTGAATGCACATACCTACTGGGAAAAAATTGCGAGTGAAGCCAACTTCGCCCTCCCCCCTGAACTGCGAGATACGTTGATCGAGCATGATTTGCGTATGTGGGGCAATCTGAATCAACCGATGGTGGACTGGACACAGCGACTGGTGGACGAAGGATTGCTGGTCGGCATTCTGTCGAATATGGGTGACGCGACGCGGGATCATCTGTTGCGCGAACATAAGTGGCTGCAGCGGCTGCACCACCTGACGTGGTCATGCGAACTGCTGATAGCCAAGCCCGATCCAGCGATTTATCTGCACACACTTGAAAAGCTCAATGTAGCGCCAGGTGAAGCCATGTTTATTGATGATCTGGCTCATAATATCGCTGCAGCGAATGCACTCGGGATTGACGGCGTGCAGTTTACAAACGTGGCACAACTTCGGAAGGATCTCGCAGCGAGAGGCCTGGAAGGAGTTATTCCCTTTCCAGTAGAGGATTGAAATTCTGTACCCGGCTAACGAGGCGCGGATCCTCCGGCTTCGCTGAGGATTAGACACGTAAACTCAACTGAAGGGAATAATGCTGGCTGCTCGATCAGGCGACCGGGTTCCTGACTCCCAGGTCGAGAGGCACACGTTCGATAATCTCCAGGTCAAAGCCTTCGAGAGCCGGGACGTGGGTCGGCGTATTTGTAAGCAGGCGGATTTTGCGGATATTGAGATCAGCAAGGATCTGGCCACCGATGCCGACCTGCCGGAGAACTCTCTGCTGACGATCATCCTTTTCTTCGACCGGCATGTCGGGATGAACTTCTCGTGCACGTGCTTCACGATGCAACACGATACGATGCGGTGTCTCGCGGCGGTCAATCTCGAAGCCTTTACCGGCATTGTGCAGATAGACAAGCGCCCCTTTGCCTGCCTCCGCTATTTGTCGCAATGACGATTGCACAATGGCGTGGCAGTCGCAGGCCGTGGTTCCAAAGATATCTCCGGCAAGGCAATGCGAGTGCACACGCACCAATGTCGCCTCTCCAGCCAAGCCAACGTCGCCCATCACCAGCGCCAGGTGGCTTTCGCCGCCCTCTACTTCGCTTTCATAGGCGATCAATCGGAAGTCACCGAACTGAGTCGGGAGGGTCGTCTCGGCAACGCGATGAATGTACCGCTCATGGCGAAGTCGGTAGCGGATCATTTCGGCGACAGTCAAAATCCTGAGGCCGTGCACATTACAGAACTGGATCAGGTCCGGCACGCGCGCCATCGTGCCGTCCTCATTCATGATTTCGCAGATGACGCCGGCAGGGATCAGTCCCGCCATGCGCGCCAGGTCGACAGAAGCTTCTGTCTGCCCGGCGCGGACGAGGACGCCGCCTTTCCGGGCGCGCAGCGGGAAGACATGGCCTGGACGTGCGAGATCGGCGGCCGTGCTGGTTGCGCTGATAGCAGTGCGGATGGTGTGTGCGCGATCCTGTGCCGAGATGCCGGTGGTGACACCTTCCCGCGCTTCAATGCTTTCCGTAAACGCAGTGCCGAAGCGGGAGGTATTCTGCTGCGTCATGGGCGGCAAGCGCAGGTAATCCGCACGTTCTTCGGTGAGCGTCAGGCAGATGAGGCCACGGCCAAACTTCGCCATGAAGTTGATCGCTTCGGGCGTAACAAACTCTGCGGCCAGTGTCAGATCGCCTTCGTTTTCGCGATCTTCATCGTCGACGATAATAACGATGCGGCCTGCCTTGAATTCTTCGAGCGCACCCGGGACGTCAGTAAACGGTGACTTGGTGTTGGTCATACTGCTCTGTCCTTCATCACTACGTATTCGAGTGTGCTTCTGAAATTTACCCTGCTCGGGCCTGAAAGCAAAAGGGCCACCCCGAGGCGGCCCTGGTTGGGACGGACTTTGTTTACAGAGTCGACTCGATCTCGAACCCCCATGCCTCAAGCAACGCTTCAGGAATGTATTTGGAATTCTTGTTGCGGCGCGCCCACTCACGAAGCCGGGTAGAGCGGACATACTGGTCTGGGGTCAACTTGAACTCCTTGACCACCTGCTCGAAAGACGTAATCGTAGGTACAACCGGGCCGATTGGCTCCGGCTTGCCCCAGTTCGGATTGCCACGACGCTTTGCCATGTTTTAAACCTTCTGCCTTGGATTGCTGGGTGAACGGCCGGGCAGGCTGCCGAGCCCTGCATAACCCTCCTAGGTTAACGGTTTTCTTCAATAAAATCAACCTATTGGCGAGTCCTAAGGGCCTTGCGGTGGTCAAGTGCGCTTGCCGCCATCCTCGATTCGGGATTCAGCTGAAAACCGAATTCGCGGAGCGTATAAGCGCGTCGGCTCGGCGTCAGGTACCGTTACAGTGGTCGCATCTTATTTCCTGGCTTAAGTAATGCTGCCGAAGTGTTCGCAGGTGCCTCCTCCGCGGCATTCTTCTACTGCATATTCCTCTGCATACTGGACACGCGACATAGACGTCTCCCTCGACCTTATTCCCCATTGTGACGTTCTTGCCGGTACATACAGGAATTCAAAGAAACCGATTGCACGGGAGCACTTTTATGGAAGCCATGCATCGCTACCGCCTTCTCATCTACTTCGCAGCTTTGATCCTTTGCCTTTCTGTCTGTTTCGCCAACGCCGAGGTAGCATCGACCGTCCATCAAAGACAGACCACAATTTTCGAGCGCTCGGATGGTCACACGGAGTTTATGCCCCTGCTGCAACAATCGTTTGTCACTCCACCAGGCTCCCCGAAGTAGATGTTGCGCCCGCGAGGGTCCTGCAACAGGTAACGGACGCGAATCGCTCGCATCACTCCTGGCAGGGTTCTTCAAAGGGCCGCTCTAGCCTGGTGCTGATCCGAAAGATCAACTCGTCTTCCAATTCGAAGAACGATACGAGTTCCAGCGCGAAGAACGATACGAGCGGTGTCACACAAGGACGTGTAGCATGCTTTCGGCTCCGGACAGTCGGAGTAGAACGAAGCTCGCATCCTGTACTGCGACTCTGGCCCTCCGCTGAAACTTTTAATCCCGGAAATTGGCAGAACCAGTCTCCGCCGTGTAACGATTTGAGAAGTTTGGCATCTCAGATATTTTTAGAGAACCAATTTCCGCAATCTTTAAAGGGAGATACGAAAAAATGAGCGCTACTCGCTACTGGACTGTATTTTCGATCGGTGTTGCTGCAGGCGCAGCTGTGGCCCTGGCTTATGCCCCGCAAGAGGGCAAGAAGACACGGAAACAGGTAAAGAAGAAGTTTGGAGAAACCGGCGACTATCTGCAGGACACAGCCGAAAATATCTCGAAGCAGGCAGGACAGTATGTCTCGAGGGCGAAAGATGTTGCTGACGACCTCTCGAAACAGACAGGCCACTATGTCTCCAAGGTCAAGGATGCTGCAGAGGATTTTTCCAGCACCGTGGGATCAGTAGCGAACAAAGTTGGCTCCAAGATCTCCGACCTCACCTAGACGGCCTTGCCTAACACTGGACGTGTTACACGCCACCAGGTCCTGGACCCCGGGAAGGGGCACACTCTGTCGACCTTCCCGGGTTTACTCGGCGCACAGTCTGAATTGGAATGATTCAGGCGACGCATGTTCGAAGCTAATTAAGCCGTAGCCGCCTTTGTATCTGCATCAAGAATCTGCTGGGCAGCCCTCAATCCTGACCGTACGGCGCCGTGGACGGTACCCCAGTGGCCAGTGACATCCGTATGTTCACCCGCGAAAAATAGAGTGTTCTCCACTGGACTGCTCAATCGACGTGAGCCCGCCAGTCCACCGGCGCGTACGTAACTGTAAGCACCCACCGCCAAGTCGTCTGTGTTCCAGGGATGAAGGTGAGCGGACACGAGCAGATCTTCGAGCTTGTTCTTTGCTATGGCAAAGGCGCGGGACAGTGTCTGGAGCGATTGCTCTGCAAACGACTCGGCGCTCATCTTCGTAGCGGATGGGCCACCTGCCCAGGCAGTAAACGAGGGCTGCCGGGATGGAGTCCTGGTCCAGAACACCCCGGGAACGGTCTTCTCTGCGAACAGGAACGAGAGATCGCCGTAGGATCGGCTGACTGTGTCCCAGAATCGTTCCTCGAAAACAAGTGTCAATCGAAGCACCGGCCCCATGACGAGCGTGTCTAGCGAGTCGAAAATGTCGGGACATGGCTGGAAGTCCACGTGTTTCGACTGCAGAACGCCCAGCGGTAATGCGATGACCGCGTAGCGTGCGGACGGCAGATGCTGGTCGTCTTGCCTGCAGCTGCCGGCCATCCTTACTTGTCGGTCGCTCCAGACGACCCTGGTGATCATTGTCTCGAACTGCAATTTCCCGCCTGCAGCCGCGAAGCGACCAAACAGGTGATCCGCCAGCGCAGAGTAGCCTTCCCGGATGCGAAAGGCGCGCCCACCCTCGATCACATCCTCTGCCTTCTGCTGAAAGTTCAGCGCCTGGATGCTGATCATGGAAGCATCCGCGGCATTAAAGCCCTCGACAAACCGCAGTGCCTCTTCTTTGGCCGCCTCGTCGAAGGGCATCTGCACCAAAAACGCGGCGAAACTCATATCGTCGTCGGGATGCTGATCACAGAAGGCCCCCATCTTCTCGAATATCCCGTCCGAACTGTCTGCAGGGCAGGCAGAGAGTTTCGTACCGTCGAAGCAGTAGTTGCTGCCACCAACCTCTTCAAGGTGGAGGCCTGACTTGTCAATCAGCGCAAGTAGTTCCTGCGGCAAGCCGTGGACGAATTCGGCCCCAAGTTCAATGGGCTCATCAAGATCTGGCAGATACCGCGAATGCGTCCTTCCCCCCACGCGGTCTGCTGCTTCGATCATCAGGACGGACTTCCCCGCTTCTGCCAGGACACATCCGGCAATCAGGCCGGCCATGCCCGCGCCCGCGATTAATACATCGATCGGCGAGTCTGTTCCCTTCTGCTCCAACATGCGCACTCCTGGTTCGAAATGGGAATCTATGCAGATGTCATCAAGAACATCGGATGCAATTGTTCATTGGTCGCCTATTCTGAAGTTGGGGATGCATTCGCGTATGTTGTCGGATGGAACGTTGCTGCAGATTGTGGACCGGGCGCTGGCTGACACCGCTCGAAAGAGCGGCGCATGGCTGGTCTGCAAACCCGGCTGTTCGCAATGCTGCCACGGCGCCTTCGCAATCAATTTGCTCGATGTAAAAAGACTGCGGGCGGGTCTGGAGGAGTTGGGGAAGACAGACCCGGAGCGGGCGAGGCGTGTCGTTGAGCGTGCAGCCGCGTATGTGGATGAGACCAGGGAGCAGTTTCCAGGGGACCCGGAGACCGGGGTTCTGGGCAGTGATGAGGCTTCTCAAGATGGCTTTGAGGCCTTTGAAAATGAGCGCGCATGTCCTGTCCTCGATCCGGAAAGCCAGACGTGCGACCTTTACACTGCGCGACCCATGACCTGCCGCGTCTTTGGGCCGCCGGTTCGGAATGCAGAGGGTTTCGGTGTTTGTGAGCTTTGTTACGACGGAGCTACATCTGAGGAAATTGCAAATTGCGAGCTGATCCCTGACCCTGACCGCCTCGAAGACAAACTCCTGTCTGCGCTCGAAGCTGTCGCCGACTGTAACGAAAACATGCCGGCCAGCACTATTGTTGCGCATGCAGTGGCAGGGAGGGGGCGGCAGCCGATTGGATGCTGACCAGGAGATTCCGCGCCCTCCATCGATAGAAGGGCCAGCACTGCTTTGCCTGCATTAGCGGAGATCAGCAAATCAGGGCAACCGTAAGGATTCAAAAGTAGCCGGCTCTGAAAGAGGCAGGTTACCTGGGTGTGAAATTAATTTCCACTACACATTACTAAAGCGCGGTGGCAATTTATTTCAAATGCATGTACTTTGAACACATCGCCGGTATAAGTTCTACAGCAAGGCGTGTAAAACTTTCGCAGGACGGGGTCGAGTGGAACGAAGCTTATATCCGAACTTGAAGCTCACGATGTACCGCAATGGGTTGCGACAGAATACCTTGGCCCGATCGATCGGCATGAATGAGGCCTCATTGAGCCGGATTATCAACGGCACTCGCCAGCCTGCCCCGGAAGTCCGGCTGCAGATTGCAGCAATCCTTCGTGAAAACGCGGAATGGCTTTTCCAGCAGACACATGCATCCGACGCGATACCCGCCATGGCCTCATCTAGAAGCAAGTGAATTGGATTTTTTCAAAGCTCAACATCTGCGCGATAAACCCTCCTCGTACCTATCAAGGTGCCAGAAATCAGAGATGAACTGAAGCAACAGTAAGAACGGGAACGCAAATATCAGCAGCGAAGTCTGGTTCAAGTGAGTAGCCAAACTGGTCGATTTTCGAGATGTGACCAGCTCATGCGCGGCACCTGATCCTAGAAATTGGGACCTAAGTGAACTTGGCGCCTGGCGCTTACTCGGTGGAGTGCAAAATCTTGCCCAACTTAAAGCAGAAGTTCGAACCATTCGTTGACCAGGATGTGACCACGTCGGCCTACACAGAGCAGCGTCCATTTCAAGGGGTGTCTCCGGTCGAAGCGCGGACTTCCGCCCCGGCAGACTCCTCGCTTGTATCTGTCATGGGCGTGCCGATCGACAACGTGTCAATGAATGACGTACTGGATAAGGTACAGGAGTGGGTGGCGGAGGGTGGTTTCCACCAGATCGCTACTGCCAATACTGATTTTCTGATCAACTCGATCCTGGACGATGAACTGGAAGAAGTCCTGAGCCGCTGCGATATGGTGCTGGCTGATGGTATGCCGCTGGTCTGGACGTCACTGCTCAAAGGCAATCGCCTTAAAGAGAGGGTCACGGGGTCGGACATGGTCCCCAAACTCGCTGAGTTGTCGGAGCGTCACGGCCATCGCTTGTTTCTGCTGGGCTCGACGCAGCAGAACCTTGACCGGGCTACGGCCTGGATGAGAGCGACTTACCCGGGCGTGAAGGTCGCAGGCAGCTATTCGCCGGCTTTTGCTTCGCTGGACGACATGGACCACGAAGCGATTCTGGCCGAGATCGAAGCCGTTAACCCGGACATTTTGCTGGTGGCATTCGGAAATCCGAAGCAGGAAAAATGGCTTTCCATGCACCGCAACCGGTTGAATGTACCGGTCTGCATCGGGGTCGGCGCCTCGTTCGATTTCCTCGCCGGTGCAGTAAAGCGTGCTCCTATATGGATGCAGCACACCGGACTCGAGTGGGCGTATCGAGTGGCACAGGAACCGAGCCGCCTGGCACGCCGCTACATGAAGAATGCACTTGGTCTGGCAATGCACCTGCCGCTGGAACTAGCGACAGTCGCTGCCCAGGTGAAACAGTATAGTCTGCCCCAGATGACAGTAGAGGATACCGGCTGCGTCCGGGTCATGCGCGTCACGGGGAACTTCACAGGTCCTGTAACCAAGCGCTTTGCTGAGGAAACGCAACTCGCCCTGGCAAGTGGTGCGAATATCGTGCTTGACCTGAGTGGTTCGACCTATGTTGGTTCGGATGCTCTGGGCCTGCTGATTCGCATAGCCGCCCGGTTCCGTTACTGCCGCCGCGAGTTGTGGCTCACCGGTCTCCGGCCCCTGGTGATTCGCGCACTCCGGACTTCACGATCGGGTGCGGCAATCCGGACGGCGCCGAAAGTCGCCGACGCGCTGCGCCGGATCGCCCTCAGTGCTTCGGTACCGGGGGTGATGGAATTCAGCCGCGGATTCATGGTGGCGCGGGTCGAATCGAGGACAATCCGGCCGTTCCGCGAAAGAGGGATTGCGCGTCCAGCCTCCG
>CAXTNK010000048.1:15004-36335 GCA_964245665.1 uncultured Acidobacteriaceae bacterium | reverse complement strand
TCACGGAGGCGGCCTCATTTCCGTGACTTGGGACGGCCAACTGAGCTGCGGTTCAACACCTCGGGCATGTACCTCGCCAGTCTCAACTAAGGTGGGCAATCCCAGGTTTCCATCTACGCAGACGAACCCTAACAACATGACCCCACCGCAGTCCCGCCAGGCTTTGTTGCCACGGCAAGTTCGTTCAATTCAGCAACAACTATTTTGCCAGGTTACGGACTGAACATCCTTTCTCGAAGCGGGATTGCATCCTAGAAACGGAATCGTGGATTGCACCCGCATGGAATTGCCGTGCCGCGAGTTCTCCAGGCGAGCAACAAGTTCAGGCTTGACCTTCGGAGGAGAAATACCCATGACCACCGTCAAGCGCGCTGCTCTCTGGTTTGGTAGCAGTTTTTCAATGATCGCGATGACTGCATGCAGCGCACCGACCGTTGACTCATTCAGTATGACTGCCGGCCCTGCAGAGATCAGAGTCCAGCCCGGCGGGCAGGCCCGGTTAATTGTCTCTGCCACGACGACTGCGAGTAAACCCAGCACTGCGGCCATCGTCCTTTATTACCTGCCCGCAGGCGTCACTGCTTCACCCGCTTCCCCGACCGTCACCACCGGTTCCTCAACAACAATCACTCTCAGCGCTGCTCCCGGCGCCCCCATCGGTGTGATTTCCAACGTGCAGGTATCCGGAATCACCTATCTGGCGGAGAAAGATTCGTACATCAACGTGGGCGTGGTCGGCAGCCAATAGCCCGGACAAAGCGCGTGTCGGAAACCGGCGCGCCTGCTACCCTTTCCTGGTGAGCTTCAGCAATTTTCTAGGCAATGAAACAACTGTCCGCTACCTGCGCGAGACCGTGTCCGCGCAGCGCATCCCCCCTGCGCTCATCCTGACCGGCGCCCGGGGGGCGGGCAAATTCACCCTCGCGCTCATGCTTGCGCAGACCATCAACTGCCTCACCCAACCGCTCATGGACGGCCTGCCTGATTTCTGCGGGATTTGCGCAAACTGTGTCCGCATCGCGCTTGCCCAGCCGCTTGAAGATCGTGTCGCCGAAGCCGTCGCCGCCCGTGAAGAACTGCGCGAAACAGACAAGAAAGAAACACGCATCCTCATCCAGCCCCATCCGGACCTGCTGGTCATCCCTCCCGATCCACCACAGTTACTCATCAAGCTCGGCCAGGTCCGTTCCGTCATCCGCGGCATCTACCGGGTACCGGCGCAGGCCCGTCGCGCCATTTACATCTTCACCAGCAGTGCATTCATGAAAGAGGCTGCCAACTCCCTGCTCAAGGTGCTCGAGGAACCGCCGGCCCATGCGAGCATCTTTCTGCTGGCGGAAAACATCAGCGAACTATCGCCCACCATCCGATCCCGCGCCGCCATTTTCCGACTCGGTGCGTTACCTGTCGCGCAGATCCAGGCGCTCATTGCACAGAGGCGACCCGATCTTCGCCTGCAACAGCAGGCCCTGGTCGCGCGTCTGGCGGAAGGCACAGTAGGCCGCGCGCTGACACTCGATCTGGAGACCTATCTTGCAGGTCGTAAAGACGCAATTATCCTTCTTCGTCACGCCACGACGGCCCCCGACCACTCCGAACTTTTCAAGATGACCGAGACCTACCGCGCAGGAGTAGAGGGTGCAGAGAAAACCACAGCTCTGTTGCGCGCCTTCTCGTCTCTGCTCGAAGATCTGCTACTCCTCCAGGCCGGTGTCGCCTCCCTCATCCGGAATATCGACATCCTCCCTGAACTTGAGCGCATTTCTGGTTCGATCACGCCTTCATGGATCGAAGGAGCGTCCCGTGCGCTCGATCAGGTCGAATCCGGCATGCGCCGCAACCTCCTGCGATCGCTTTCGCTCGACAACTTTGCCGCCACCCTCACCCGCGCCTAGCTGATTGTCGATGCATCCAGCACCTTTGTGGCCGTCGTCGCTACGAATCCCTTGCCGTAGCCGTCGCTGTTGCGTAGTCTTAGATTCCAGAAGCCCAAAAAACATCATGATGCGAACAACATTCTCCCGCTCCTCTTCGGAGATGCGCCTGAAGCAGTCGCATCCAAATGAGCACCTTCCAGATATCTATGGCTAATTACTTTGTAGCGCCTCCGCAATCTGCCGCAACTCCGAACGAAGCACCAACGGCCCCACGCGATCTGCATGTCGTGCCCAGCGGCCCGCGGAAACTGGTGCGTCCACCGGTCTCTAAAACTGTTGCGCAGCGCCACTCCAATCGCCATGGCGAGACCACGTTGATGGCGCACCAGGCATTAGCCGATCACGCCCTCGCCGCAGCAGGGCATGATAGTTCTCATGCCGAAGCCTTCTATTTTCAGAAGCAGGTGCAGACGCAGACACTCATGTGCTTCGTGCTCGAAGATGGGGAAAAACTCGAAGGCTACATCGAGTGGTACGATCGGAACGCAATCAAGATCCGGCACAGTACTCGTACCCTGATCTATAAAGCCAGCATCAAGTATCTGTACAAGGCCAGCGAAACTTTCACTAGCGCGCGCTAGACAGCGGTTTCGCAGCCTTGCGAAGTCTATCCCGCAATGCTGCTCCAATCCCCTTCCCGGCTGGCAACGGACAAAAAATAATCTCAACACCCTGGTTGTCGAGTTCGCGGAGTCCAGCGAACAATCGCTGTGCCATTTCTTCGGGATGCGTCCATCGTCCCCATCGCCACACAGCCACGCCCTTCTCGGAGAATCCGCCAAAGTCGTCCGGCAGCAGCACGCCAATGCTTCGATCTGCCGCCCCTCGAACCTGTTCCTGCAGGGCCTCCTCGATGGCTTCGCCTTCTACCAGGACCAGCTGCGCACGCGGAGCGTAGTGGCGCAGTCCCACTCCCGGCGACGGCAGCGACGAGGGCAGAGCACCTTCAGCCAGTGCAGTTTCGGTAAACGAGACCAGCCCCGGGACAAGCCGCTGCAGCTCCTCGATCGAAACCATTCCATGCCGATACAGAGTCGGGGGCGTTGCACTTGCGTCCATCACGGTCGATTCCAGTCCAAGCATCGTCGCGCCGCCGTCCAGGATGGCATCGATCCGGCCATCCAGATCTTCAAGGACATGCCTCGCCGTCGTCGGACTGGTATGCCCAAAAGAGTTGGCGCTCGGCGCCGCCACCGGCACTCCAGCAACTTCGATCAGCGCACGCGCCACTGGATGCAGAGGAAGTCGTAACCCAAGCTTCGGCCGTCCCGCACTCACCACCGCCGGGACATGTTCGCGGCGCGGGAGCAGTAGCGTGAGAGGGCCCGGCCAGAACGCCCGCATCAGCGAACGCTCGATGGCCGAAATGTCGCTCACAACCACCGCCAGCATCTCGTCTGACGCAATGTGCACGATCAGCGGGTCCCACGAAGGCCTTTGCTTAGCCACGAAGATCCTCTCCACCGCCTCTGAATTTAGCGCGTTGGCACCCAGTCCATAGACCGTCTCAGTAGGAAACGCGACCGTCCCGCCCTCGTGCAGAATCCGTGCAGCCCGCTCGATAGACTTTCGCGACGCGGGACCGGAAACATCCATCGGATCCACGGGCAGGACAAGTGTCTGCGTCATTTTCCTCTCATTCCTGTGAATTGCATTAAAACATGCCGGGTTTTGGGGTAGACTCGCCCGTATGCAGTCGCTTGAAATCGAAGTAAAGTTTTGCGTGCACGATCGTGCCGTACTGGAAAAACGTTTGCAGGCAAGCGACTTTCTACTTGTCACGCCGAGCACTTTCGAACGCAACACGCTTTACGATACCCCAGACCGTAGTCTGCGCGCCCGGCACCAGATTCTGCGCGTCCGCCAGTATGGCGACAAGTGGGTCGTGACCCATAAGCGCACTCCAGACAACAGCAATGGACAGGAGCTGTACAAGCATCGCCTCGAGACCGAGACCCAGGTCGAAGATGGCGACGCAATTGCTGGTATTTTCAACATGCTCGGGTTTGAACCAGCATTTGTTTACGAGAAATGGCGGACGGAGTTTGCCGACGGCCGCGGCCACTGCGTCATCGACGAGACACCGATTGGACTCTTTGCCGAACTCGAAGGCCCCGACGATTGGATCGACGCTATGGTGCCACGCCTGGGCGTCGCCAACGCCGATGTTATGACCCTGAGCTACGGTCGGCTCTTCGAAAAGTGGAAACAGGACACCGGCAGTCACGCCGAACACTTCACGTTTGAAGACGTCAAGCTTTAGGCACTCTCTGAGCCAATGTCAGTCGTGATTAGACAGCCCATCAATCTTTAGTACTGAAGGTGCGGGACTTTAGTCCCGCCATCATCCCGCTCCATGTCCGCCAGTACCGTTTGTCATCTCGACCGGAGTGGAGAGACCTGCAGCTTGCATTGTAGCCACCCCTTGTCACATCTCTGCGCAATAAGGCTTGGAGCGATGCACCTTCGAAAGCTCAGACAAAACTCGCGAGCACCTCGGCTGTGGAGCGCACGCGACCCAGCCGCGGAAAAATACTCTCAATCGCAAACTGCTGCGCATCCGCGCTGATGGTCGACATCGCATCCTCGGCAAACACCAGGTTGAAACCCAGGCCCGCTGCCGAACGTGCCGTCGATTCGACACCGAAATTGGTAGCAATACCGCCGATTACGATCGTCTTGATTCCCTTGGCACGCAGCTGCCCTTCTAGGTTCGTTCCGGAAAACGCGCACCAGCTTCTTTTCGTGATCACAATGTCGCCGGGCTGGAGACCAGCCTCAGGCACAAATTCTGAAGCAATAGCCGGCAGCGGCGGCGCATTCGGATCACGCAGCTGCTTGTCGACTTCCAGTTGCAGAAAATTGGAGAGGTCAACATGTACATAGACAGCAGTCGCGCCAGACTTGCGTCCGGCTGCCGTCAGCGCCGCACACTTGGCGACTACATCGTTCGCCGCATGTGGAGCAGTCTGCATCCCGACGATGCCATTCTGTAGGTCGATCAATATAATCGCTGTCGTTCTGCCTTCGAGTCTCAAATCCGCCATCTTCCGGTACTTCTCCAATTCTGAGGCTTGCCTCATGTTTCTGATGTGCTAAATATATGAGCATGCCCTCAGGTTCGTCAAATGCTTCTCGCCGTATTCCCCAGCAAAGCCGCTCGTCAAAAAGAGTCGCATCATTTCTCGATGCCGCGGAAGCACTCATTGCCGCGTCCAGTTACGAAGCAACGACCATGACAGAAATCGCCCAGCGTTCTGGTGCCTCGATTGGCTGCGTATACCAGTACTTCCCCGACAAGGAGTCGGTCGCGCGCGCCCTGCACAGCTGGTATAGCGACCAGATGGAAGAGCAGCTCGCGCCCATTATCGAGCGGGCTGGCGACCTGGCAGCTGAAGAACTGGCTCACAGTCTCGTCGCAATGATGGTGGCTTTTATCGAGACACACCCAGCGTTCTTACAACTACTCGAATCGCCAATCCGCCTTACTCGCAATCCTGAGGCCCGGCATCGCCTGCGCAATCGGATCGCGGAAGCATTCCATGCCAAGAACGAGGGATTGTCAAAAGAAGACGCGTGGATGACTGCAGACGTTACGCTGCAGATCCTGAAAGGTCTGGGCGCGTTATACGCACCGCTCGCGCCACAGGAAAGGGTGCGGGTCACACGGGAGTTTCAGGTGGTGCTCAGGCATTATCTTGAAGTCCGGCTGTAATCACGAATCACGCAATCATGCGCCGTGGCACTTCTTGTATTTCTTGCCGGAACCGCAGGGGCACGGAGCATTCGGTCCGACCTTGTCGCCGGTGCGTCGCTGCACATCGCCACCATTCGCCGTAGTATCGCTTGCGCCGGCACTGCGCGACATCTCCAGTTCCCTTTCCTTCTTGCGCATGAAATCGCGCTCGATGGCGTCGATCGTCGTCGCCGGCGCGCGTACCGGCACAGCCACGGGCCGCGACGGTTCTGGATCCGGCGCGGCGGCGAGTTCGGCGGGAGCGTGCACGTGATGGCCGTTTCCGCTGGGCGGGACGCTGCCCAGCGCCCCGCCGATCGTCTGTTCGTTCGCCAGTTCACCGACCCTCTCGAAAGGCATGTCAATTGTTTCAACCGGACGCTGCGGTGGCTGCGTGATCGGCTGCCCATCTGGTCCGACAATCTGCATCAGGAAGAGGTACCGCACGGTATCTTCCTGGAAGCGATTCATCATCGCCTCGAACATGTCAAACGATTCTTTCTTGTAGGCGACGAGAGGATCCTGCTGGCCATAGCCGCGCAGTCCAATGCCTTCCTTCAAGTGATCCATGTTCAGCAGGTGGTCTTTCCACAGACCGTCCAGTACGCTCAGCATGATCATCCGCTCGTGGAAGCGCATGGCGTTACTGCCGAGAATCAGTTCCTTCATCTCGTACTTTTCTTTGAGCCGGTTGAACAGTCCCTCGCCCAGTTCATGACGATTCAACTGGCCGACGTCAATGCCCTCGACCTCAAGGTCAAGTCCGAACTGCTCCAGCAGTTTCGCCTTCAACCCCGCCACATCCCACTGGTCAGGATGCATGGCCTCGGGCGTGTGCAGCTCCATGATGTTGCTTAGTATATTTGAGACGTAGTCCTCTAGAATCAGTAACTTCTGATCCAGACCTTCAAGCAATTGATGACGGGTTCCGTAAACCGCCTCACGCTGCTTGTTCATCACGTCGTCGTACTCCAGCAGGTGTTTGCGAGCATCGAAGTTCTGCGCCTCAACTGCCTTCTGTGCCGACTCGATCCGATTCGTGATCATCTTCGATTCGATCGGCACGCCCTCTTCCATGCCCAGTCTCTGCAGCAGGGTCGAAACCCATTCCTTCGCAAAAATGCGCATCAGATCGTCTTCAAGCGACAGATAAAAGCGCGATGCCCCGGGATCACCCTGGCGTCCGGCGCGGCCACGCAACTGGTTATCGACGCGACGTGACTCATGTCGCTCCGTACCGATAATGTGCAGACCGCCCGCAGCCAGTACTTCCTCGCGCTCCCGGGTGGTATTCGCCTGGTGCACGGCGAACGTGCGGTCCCAGTGCTCCTGCATGGTCTCGAATTCCTGGCCCTGGTAGTAAAAGCGCATCATGCCCGGACCAGCCATCGGCGAGATAGCACCCTCAGCTGCACTCACGGCGCGTGCCAGTCCCCGCTTCAACAGATCCTGTTTCGCGACGAATTCTGCGTTCCCGCCAAGCAGGATATCGGTACCCCGGCCAGCCATATTGGTCGCAATCGTGACCATGCCAAGCCGACCCGCCTGGGCCACAATTTCAGCCTCGCGCTCGTGGTATTTCGCATTCAAAACGACGTGTTTCACGCCTTTATTGCGCAAAATAGTCGACAGCAGCTCTGATTTTTCGATCGACGTCGTACCGACCAGCACAGGTTGCTTCTCTTCGTGCAGGCGCGCAATCTCGTCTGCGACCGCGAAGTATTTTTCCTGCGACGTGCGGAAGACGACGTCCTGCGCCTCGATCCTGCGCATCTCGCGGTTCGTCGGAACTACGACGATTTCCAGCTTGTATATCTTGTCGAACTCGGTCGCTTCCGTCTCGGCCGTACCGGTCATGCCGGAAAGCTTCGAGTACAAACGGAAATAATTCTGGAAAGTGATGGTCGCGAGTGTCTGGTCTTCGCGGCGGATATTAACGCCTTCCTTGGCTTCGATCGCCTGGTGCAGACCATCTGACCAACGCCGGCCCGGCATCAATCGGCCCGTAAACTCGTCGACGATAATCACTTCGCCGTCCTTCACCACGTAGCCGACATCGCGCCGGTACAGGTGATGCGCCTTGATCGCAACTTCAACATGGTGCTTGAGTTCCCAGTTCTCCACTTCGGCAATATTGCCGATCCCGAGCAGTCCTTCGATCTTTTCCCAGCCCTCATCCGTGACCGTAATCGTCTTGTGTTTCTCATCGATGACGAAGTCGCCCGTCAGGATTTTGTCCTCACCCCGGGTAATCTCCTCGCCCATTTCCAGGCTTGGAATAATGCGATTCACGCGTGCATATTTGTCGGTAGTCTGGTCAGTTGGACCACTGATGATCAGCGGAGTACGCGCTTCATCAATCAGGATCGAATCAACCTCATCGACAATCGCGAAGTAGTTGCCGCGCTGCACGCACTCAGCCAGTTCGAACTTCATGTTGTCGCGCAGGTAGTCAAACCCAAACTCGTTGTTGGTGCCGTACGTGATGTCGGCAGCGTAGGCCTGGCGGCGTTGCGCATCATCCAGGTCGTGCACAATCACGCCGACGGTCAGGCCCAGGTATTCATAGATCTTGCCCATCCACTCAGCATCGCGCTTCGCCAGGTAGTCATTCACCGTAATCACGTGGACGCCATGGCCGGCGAGCGCGTTCAGGTAGCAGGCCAGTGTTGCGACCAGTGTTTTGCCTTCACCCGTGCGCATTTCGGCAATCTTGCCCTGGTGCAGCACCATGCCGCCGATCAGCTGCACGTCGAAGTGGCGCATACCGAGAATGCGGCGGCCTGCTTCGCGGACTACTGCAAAAGCTTCGGGCAGGAGTTCGTCCAGCACTTCCTTTTCGGCCTGCCTGCGCGCCGTCTTGTCCTCGTCGCTGTCCGTGATGGCGCCGGTACCGATGCCGTCCAGCCGCGCTGCTATCCGTGCTTTGAACTCGTTGGTTTTGTTCCGCAAGTCGGCGTGAGAGAGCGCCTGCAGCGGCGCTTCCAGTCCAGCGATGGTGGCAACCGTTGGCATCAGGCGCTTCACTACGCGCTCATTACTAGTGCCAAAAATCTTTGTGAGAGTACTACCGATCAAGGGGAATCCTTACCAGAACAATGGTTTGTCCAGCCAGTTTCTATTTTACGCGAGGGAGCGTCTCAGCGTGCACGCGGGTGCGTCCGATCGTAGACGCGGGTGATCTGGCTGCTGGTCAACTGGGTGTACCGCTCGGTCGTCGACAAACGCTCGTGCCCCAGCATCTCCTGGATCGCCCGCAGGTCAGCCCCCTCCTCCAGCATGTGTGTACCAAAAGCATGACGTAGTGTGTGGGGGTGAGTCTCTGCTGGCAGCCCGTGCGCCACAGCTACACTTTTCAGGATGCGGCCGACGCTGCGGGTGGTCAGTCGGATCTCCGCGTCGCGTCCCGCAGACGGCTTGACCCGGCTGCTGATCAACAACGCCGTCGAACTCCGGACGGCTTCTTTCAGCCGTTGTTCGCGCTCCGGCAGGTAGGCCCGCAACGCAATCGCCGCGGCGTCTCCGAGAGGTACATAGCGCTCCTTTTTACCTTTGCCGCGCACCAGGATCGCCTCGTTCGCCCAGCGGATGTCCGCGAGATTGATACTGCACAATTCTGCATTCCGGATGCCAGCCCCGTACAGCAATTCGAAGATGACCCGATCGCGGGCCGCCCAAGTGCTGTCGGCATCCCTCCCCGCAGAAGGCGCGAGACTGTTCGCCGTCCGGTTCATCTGCTCGATCGTCGGCACTCGCGGCAGATGCTTCGGCAGCTTCGGGGTCGCGACCAGGCGCGCCGGATTCTGCTCGACATACCCCAACCGCGCCAGCCACTTATACCAGGAGCGGATAGCCGCCAGCGCCCGCGCAGTCGAGGTCCTGGAAAGTGCAGTCCTATTTTTATCGGCCGGGCTCAGAAGAGTTCCAAGATATCCACGAATCTGCGTATGTTCGACCGCGCCAAGCGAACTCTGCTCTCCGTTCTGAAGGACCAGGTAGTTTGCGAATGCATGAATTTCTCGTGTATAGGCACGCAGGGTATGCGGCGATGCACCCCGCTCATTCGCAAGCATCGCCAAAAAACTCTCGGCCATGCGGATGACCTGGGGTTTACGCGCAGTCGTCACAGCGTGTCCCCTGCCACACGCTTCGCACGCGGATGATGCAGACGGTGCACAGTCTTCAACCGGCCAAGCGCCAGGTGCGTGTACACCTGAGTAGTCCCAATATCCGCGTGACCAAGAAGAGTCTGTACTGTGCGCAGATCGGCGCCATTCTCGACCATGTGCGACGCGCAGCTATGCCGCAGCATGTGCGGACTGGAGCTGGCATCCGCCCGTTTCACGAGCGACCAAACCCGGCCGCGGGTCAGCGCTTCACCACGATTCGAGAGAAACAGCGCGCTCGTATGCCCGTGCACCATCTGTGGCCGCGCCTGCTCCAGATAGCGACGGATGGTCTCGATCGCCGCGCGTCCCATCGGGACGATCCGCTCCTTGTCGCCCTTGCCGCGCACCAGCACACGACCCTCTTCAAGCGACACATCTTCGACCTTCAGCCCGGTCAGTTCGGACACGCGAATCCCACCGGCATACAGTAATTCCAGAATCGCCTGGTCACGCAACGCCAGCGAACTGGCCTGAGGATGATTCGCTGTCATCGCCGCCGCATCGAGCATGGTCGTCACTTCGCTCGGCGCGAGTGATTTCGGCAGCACCTTCCAGCTCTTCGGGGATTCAAGATTGAGCGTCGGATCATGATGCATCCGCTTATCCAGTAACAGCCAGCGATACAGCCCCCGCAGGCATGAAAGTTTGCGCGCGATCGACCGCGCCTCTACCTGGTGAGTGCGCAGATGCTCCATGAAACTGCTGACGTGGTTCTGCTGCGCACCGGTAAGCAGCAGCGGTTCGACGTGCTCGGCGAACAGCAGTATGTCCGACTGGTATGCGTCACAGGTCAGCGGTCGCAGACCCTTTTCGACGCGCAGATAGGTCAGGTACTCGCCGATCAATGCACGATTGCTGATGGTGGCCACAGGCCTGATTATCAGCCATCGCCAGACGCATGCATCTCCAAGGTATCTACTAAGGTAGCTTCACCATTGGCGACCAGATATGTTTCCTCCGCTCATCCGCATTTGGTTCGGCAAGCATGAAGATGAATGGCGGGTGGTTTCCAGCCGTTGAAGTTCGCACCCGTGTTCGCCCACGCGCGTCCGACTTCCTGATCTCATTCTTGACCATCTCGGTCCGAAGCCTGCGACGCTGACCAATCCGCCGCTCATCGTCATCGAAATCCTCCCGACGACGACACCCACGCCGAGACCCGGTGGCTCGCGCAGGACTAGCAGGAAATGGGAGTTTCGAACATCTGGCTCATCGATCCAGAAACACGCACCGGGCAGATCTGCCAGGCAAACAGTTGGGTCGCTCTAGGGCGCCTTGAAGTTGCTGGCAGCCCCATCTACATGGATCTCGACGAACTCTTCGCAAAACTCGACAGAGCCCAGCTCACAGGTCAAATCGTCTAGATCTTCTGCGCCATCCACTTACCGCGACGAAACAACACCAGGCTAATCAGCACGATCACCGATTGCGCCACGACCACCGATACAAACACGCCATTCACCCGCATTGCGGTATGCATCGCGAGGTACCAGGCCAGTGGAATCTCCAGTAGCCAGAAGCCGAACAGGTTGATATACGTCGGCGTCAGCGTGTCGCCCGAACCATTGAACGCCTGCATCAACACCATCCCATACGCATACGCAATATTGCCGCAGCAGAAAATGCGCAGGCAGTTCACCGCGACCGGCACCACGTCCGCATCATGCGTAAACAGGTGAATGACCCACGGCGCGAGGAAGATGAACACAACGCCGACTGACCCGAGGAACGCCACGTTCCAGAGTCCGGTGCGCAGCACTGCAGTGCGCGCACGCTGCGGATCACCCGCACCAAGGCTTTGTCCCACCAGCGTCGCCGCTGCATTGCTAAGCCCCCACGCCGGCAGGATATAAAAGATGACGATGCGGATCGCAATTGTATAACCCGCCAGCGCCGGCGCGCCGAACAGGCTCACAATGCGCACCAGCCCGATCCAGCTTGCCTGGCCGATCAAAAACTGCAGTATCCCGGTGATCGATACGCGGATCAGCCGCCACAGAACGTCCGCCTGGATCCTCACATGCCGCGCAAGAATCCGCAGCCGTTCGGTACCCTTGGCAAGCCTGTAAAATTGGTAGAGCACGCCGATCCCGCGACCACTGAATGTGGCCAGCGCCGCGCCCGCGACCCCCATTTTCGGGAACGGCCCCAGTCCGAAGATGAGGCACGGATCAAGGATCAAATTGAGGATGTTCGACACCCACAATAACCGCATAGCGATCGCCGCATCGCCGGCACCTCGGAAAATCGCATTGTTCAGGAAGAGCAGGAGCACGATGCCGGATCCGCCGAGCGCTATGCGCGTGTAGTTCACGCCAGAGGCGATAATGGCCGGCGAAGCCCCCATCGCAGCCAACAGCTTTGGCGCGAAAAAGAAGAACGGCACACCCATCACCACCGACGCGATTAGCCCGAGAAAGATCGCCTGCACGGCCGATACCGCAGCTCCATCGTGGTCTTTCTCTCCAATACGCCGCGCTACCATCGCGGTAGTTGACATGCCCAGACCCAGCCCGACTGCAAACACCAGCGTCAGCACTGACTCAGTCAGGCCAACCGTCGCGATAGCATTCGCACCCAGCCGGCTGACCCAGAAAACATCGATCACAGCGAACAGTGACTCGAGAACCATTTCGAGCACCATTGGGATCGCGAGCAGCAGGATCGACCGGTTCAGGCTGCCGGTGGTGTAGTCCTGGTGACTCCCGCGCAGGGCTTCCCGAACAGATTGCCACAACGTCGGATACGGTTCGCGCGCAATGGATTCGCTCGGCTGCATGGGGGGGTCTTTGAAATGTTGGGAGCGCCAGCCGATGTCCGGCGACGCTACATAATGTTAGGCGAAGTCGTAGCGGACTCCTATTAAATGATTTCCACAGAAGCTGACTTCGCGCGAAACGTTATCGGCCGCCTGAAGGATCGGGCGAGGTCGCTACATCCAAATCCACAAATGTATGTGCACTATGAGGCAGACCCGATGCGTAGCAATTCCCGTCAGCGTCATTGTTCTTCGGGCACCCAGCACTGAACTGCGCACGCCGCGGCGACTCGGCGTACTGCCACACATTCGCCGCACCCACGGTGCCTGCCTGCAGGTTCGCAGGAAACCCGTCAGGCACTGCTTTTGCCGACAGAGTACAACCAGGCGAGGGCGGGCACTGGTCATTCGCGACCCAAAGTGGCAACTGCTGCATTCTGTCTGCCATGGGTCGCGCATCTCTGCGCCTGGCTTCTTCAACCAGGATGTGTATCGCGGTACTGATTTTCGACGCACCATCCGGCACCTCGATGCCAGAGCAATAGATTCCGGCCCGCGCACCTGCAACACGCACCGCATCGACCCACGCAAACACATACGCGAGCTGCTCGGGCAGCAATCGGCCACCCTCTTCCTGGTCCAGGTAGATCAGCACGTTCCGCGGGAATCCCTCTTTCACCGCTGCAGCCGCGGCAGCTTTCCCATCGGCCGTTCCCCAAGCTGCAGCGTCCTGCCCTTTCAATTGCGCATCCAGCCGACCATTAAAAAGCACCATGAAGCCAAAGTCATGCTGTATCAGACTTGCCCGTTTGCCGGCCCATCCATTCTGCGGGTCGCCAGGCGGAGTGTTCAGCCAGTAGCTGGTGTAACGGAAGCTTTTCCGCAGCACCGCCAGCGATGCATCACCTGGATAATCATTGCGATCAAAGCCGACATATCTAGTCGCAGAATGTCCTGCAGTCTGCGCCCCGATTGTTCCAGTCAACCGTAAACACAGCGCACAGAGAGCGATCTGAAGCCACTTCATCGACTGCATCGGACCCTCACATTCATACGCTTTTTAAGCGTACCCGGTATGATTATTCAAGAGGAACTGCATCGTCTGTGACTACTGCTTCTCATCTTCCGAGCACCCCGGCCCGCTACACAACAGAGCAGTTTCACGCCGCCGTCCTTGCGCTCAATCCACGCGTTGCGGTGTTTGATTGCGATGGCACGCTGTGGGACGGCGACGCAGGCTACGATTTCATGTTGTGGTCCATCGAGACAGGCCTCGTCTCCCGCAATGTCAGTGACTGGATCGACTCCCGCTACCGACTCTATCGTACCGGCGAAGTCTCTGAGCGTGGTATATGCGGGGAGATGACGCAGATGTACGCCGGTCTTGATGAGGCTGAACTTCGCCGAGGGGCAGCCGAGTTTTTCCGCACCCGCGTCGAAGAGAAAATCTTTCCTTCCATGCGCCGACTGGTCGCAGCCCTGCGCGAAAAAGGGACCGAACTCTGGGCCGTGAGTTCCACCAATAACTGGGTCATCGATGAGGGCTTACGGGATTTCGGCATCCCTCCCGAGCGTGTACTCTGCGCACGCGTAGAGGTACTGAATGGCCGCATCACCAGCAACCTGATCGATGTTCCGACCGATGAGGGGAAGGCCACCTCTCTCGAGCAGGCCGGCATTGCGCAGCCAGACGTGGTCTTCGGCAACTCGATCCACGACGCCGCCATGCTCGAGATTGCGCGCCAGGCGTTTCCGGTTAATCCGACGCCGGCGCTTGAAGAAATCGCCGAACTGCGCAACTGGCCACTCTACTTTCCTCTTGTTGAGGAAGCTGTCTAGACTCGGGATGCCGCCTCTTCGCATCGCCGCGCTTCAGCCCAGTATCAGCATCACTCTCGATCAACTCGGCGCGCTCGACTCGTTGGTAGCGTGCACAAAGTATTGTGTGGACGCTGTTCCTGCGCTGCGTCACAGCAGCGTCCGCATCATCCACGACTCGTGGTCGGCCAGCACGGACGAAATCGTCGACGCGCAACCAAACCTGATACTAGCCTCAGTTCCTTACCGCATGGAGTCTCTGGCTGCCATCCTCAGGGCAGGTTGCGCTGTCGTCGCTTTATCTCCGAGGACACTCGCTGACATCTACAGCGACACCCTGCTCATTGGCCGCCTGGTCGATCGCGCAGAAAAGGCCTACCAACTGGTCAGCGAGATGCAGTCCGAGATTGCTGCCATGCGTTCCCGATTCGTGGGTTCCGAAACGAAGCCACGCGTCTACTGCGAGGAATGGGGCAAGCCGCTGATCCACTCGCAACCGTGGATCGCGGAACTAGTTGAGGCAGCCGGCGGCATATTCATCGGCATGCCTGCCGCGACCACAGACGCGCCAACCGTCGCCACTGCCAATCCTGACGTACTGATCTTCGCCTGGTGTGGCGCTGGTGATCGCGTGCCGCTCGAAAAAGTCATCGACCAGCGCGGCTGGGACAGCCTTGAAGCCGTCCAGAAAAGCCGAGTTCACTGCATCAACGATGATTACCTGAATACACCCGCTACCACCCTGCTCCATGGTCTTCGGTGCATCGCCGCCGCCCTTCACCCGGACCTTTTTGGTGTCACGCAAGGACTACGTTCTCTCGTCCGACTCCCCGCAGACGAAACTTCCATCTAAACTAGGACAATGGGGAACATCCAGACCGTCGATTTCAACGGAAAGCAAATCCGCATGGTCGCTGTGGCCCTGATTCTCCGTGGCGAGGACGTGCTCATCTGCCAGCGGCGGCCAGATCAACCGATGGCTCTGAAATGGGAGTTCCCCGGTGGCAAGATGGAAGCCGGCGAATCTGCCGAGCAGGCCCTTAAGCGGGAACTCGACGAAGAACTCGGTATTGACGCCAAGATCGGCACCCGCGTCGCCCACACGCGCCACACTTACCGAAGCGGCGGCGCTGTCGACCTGCAATTCTTCGTCGTGCATACCTTTGCGGGTGAACTCAAGAACGTCATCTTCAACGACATGAAGTGGTGCCCACTCCGCGAACTGCCGACCTACGACTTTCTCGCCGCCGACCGCGACCTGGTCCGCGACCTGGCCGCCGGCAAACTCCTCTAGTACGGCGAAGACGGTCGGCGAGGGAACGACTGGGCGAGAGCCGTTCCGCCCACAGGATTTCAACCTCAACCGGTCTCAAGCGCAAGGCTTGCTTGCAGGCGTGATTGATCATCCACGCCGGAGTAGAGCACCGTAGAAGGACCTTCATTTGCTGCGGGTTCCCCCTCCTTCTTCGCATTGGCGGAGGGTGGGCCTGCGAGAAGCCTCATGCGATCCGCAGGCCTAAGCGAACAGCACACACGTCGGGTAATCGATCTGGTACGACCGGCCTGTCTCCGCCAACTTTCCGTTCACAGGGTCACGCGCAAACACTACCAGCGTGTGCGAATTCTGGTGCGCCGCAATGAGCCATCGCCCACTCGGGTCCAGCGCGAAATGCCGCGGGACTTTCCCGCCACTCGGCATCCTCTGCACAAACGTCAGCTTGCTTGTCGACGGATCAATCGCGAAAACCACAATCGAATTCTCACCCAGACGGTTCGACACGTAGAGAAACTTCCCTGCCCGGTCGATCACCACGGACGCGACGGCGGCGAGTTCCGTCAAACCTTCAGCAACGGTAGTGATGTGCTGCACGCGGGTCAGCGTTCCGGCCGAAGCATCCCACGCCAGCACATCGACGGTGTTCGACAATTCATTCGTCGAGTAGGCAACGCGTCCATTGGGATGGAAGACGAAACTGCGCGGCCCCGACTTCGGCAGAGCCTGGTAAGCCGGAGGATCATTCGGCGTCAACTTCGCCGTCGCCGCGTCGAACTTATAGACATGAATGCAATCAAGGCCCAGGTCGTTGATGAGCACATGCCGGTTATCAGGCGAGGCCGTCGCACAATGCGCATGCGGAGCCTCCTGCCGTTCCTTATCCGGGCCAGTCCCGGTGTAGTGAAAGTCCTCAACTGCCTTGCTCACCTTGCCGCCAGGCTGTACGCGAAATGTCGCAGCACTGCCGCCGTCATAGTTAGCAACCAGCAGAGCTTTCCCGGTATGGTCGAGGTTCAGGTTGCATGGGCCAGCCCCGCCGGACGAAACCTCGTTCAGCAGGGTCAGTTTGCCTGCCGCTGCATCGATGCTGAACGCGGAGACAGCACCGTCCTTTGCACCCTTGTAATCGTCGACCTCGTTCGCTGCATAGAGCAGTTTGTGGTCATGCGACACGGCGAGAAAGGACGGATTTGCGGTATCAACCGATAGGCCCAGCGGCGACAACTCACCCGTTTTCTGGTTCCAATTGTAGGCGTAGATGCCTTTGCTTTTACTGTCCCTATTCGTATAAACACCGATGAACGCAGTCGTGGCTTGATCAGACTTCTGGGCGGGCATAGGCAAGGCTTCAGCAATCGCAATCGTCGAAAGACCAATCAGGAGGGAGCGGCGGGTTAGGTTTTCCATCGTCGTTAATGTTAATTGAAGAAGAGTCAGCACCACCACATACTCTTGGCAGCCGAACCGAAGATTCTCTTGTCATCCCGACCAGACCATTATGCCGCCGGTTTCAACAATAGCCACACTACGAACAAGACGGTAATAATCCCCACCGTCAGCCAGGCCACTACATTAAAAGCCAGCGAGTTCTTGTACTTGCCCATCAGGTCTTTGCGATTGATCAACCGCAGCATGAAGATGATGATCACTGGCACCAGCAGTCCATTCAAAAACTGCGAGAGCAGCATCATCTTCACCAGCGGAAAATCTGGCACCAGCACCACGCCTGCTCCACCAATAATCAGCAGCGTGTACAGCCAATAGAAGACCGGTGCCTCGCCGAAGCTCTTGTCTACACCCGACTCCAGTCCGAGACCCTCACATACGGTGTAAGCCGTCGAAAGCGGCATAATCGACGCGGCGAACAACGACGCATTGAACAGCCCGATCGCAAACAGCAGGTACGCATACTTGCCAGCCAGTGGCTTCATCGCCTCTGCTGCATCCGCCGCTACCTGGATACCACCCAGTCCATGCGCGTAGAGCGTTGCAGCGCAGGCGACTACGATGAACCACGCCACTATATCCGTGAAGAGCGAACCGACAATCACATCCAGCCGCGAGGCCGCGTAATTCTTGATGCTGACGCCCTTCTCGACCACGGACGACTGCATATAGAACTGCATCCAGGGCGCGATCGTGGCCCCGATGACAGTAACGGTCATAGCGACGTAATCTTTATTGCTCCACTCAGCACGCGCAGGCAGTTTGATGGTGGCCAGTATGGCATCATGCCAGTTGGGACCGGCGAGCACGCCCGCGATAATGTAAGCTACGTAGAAAACGCTGGCGGCGAGGAAGATTTTCTCGACACTCTTGTAGTTTCCGCGCACAACCAGGAACCACACCATCGCCGCGCATACTGGCACTGCAATGTACTTGCTGATGTGGAAAAGCGAGAGGCTGCCGGCGATCCCCGAAAACTCCGCGATGACGTTGGTGAAGTTCACGATCACCAGCAGGATCATCGTGAAAAAAGTTGCCCGCAGACCGAACTCTTCGCGGATCAGGTCGCTCAGCCCTTTGCCGGTCACCACGCCCAGTCGCGCGCACATCTCCTGCACGACAATCAGCGCGAGCGTCATCGGGATCATGGTCCAAAGCAGCGAATAGCCGTATTGCGCGCCTGCCTGCGAATATGTCAGGATGCCGCCGGCATCGTTATCGACATTGGCCGTGATGAAGCCCGGTCCCAGCACCGCAAGGAAGATCAGGATCCGGATTCGCCACCGTCTCAGCATGCTCGCTCTTGTCTCTTCAGGTTGGAATCGCAGGGTTGAGTAAATGGACAGCGCTTAAACAGCGACGGCCAGACGCAAACATACCAGAGGATTTACGGTCAATGCCGCTTGCGCAGGAAGCCGATCACATGGTCAGCCTGCACCACACCCACAAGCACGTTTTCCTTATCGACGACCGGAAGAGCACGCAGGTTGTACTTGTCGAAAAGTTCAGCCACATCGTCTTCGTGTGTTTCGGCGTGGCATGAGATCAACTGTTCCTCCTTGAGCGTGTCAAGACGCGTGTCGGGCTGCGCCAGCAGCAGCCGGCTCAGCGCCACAGAGGCCTTCAGAACATCCTTGTCATTCACGAGGTAGATGTCGGTGATGGTCTCCGCCGTCCCATCAAAATTCTGCAGCGCATGCACCGCGTCTTCGACGACACTGCCTTCCGGTAGATGAATATAATCAGTTGTCATCCGGCCGGCAGCTGAGTTCTCGCGGAACTCCAGCAGTTCTTCGACCTCCTGCCGCTCCTCCGGTTCCATCTGCTCGAGAATGGCCTCGGAACGCTCATCGGGAAGTTCCGCCAGGAAGTCAGCTGCAGCCCCCGGGTCCATCTCTTCGACAATGTCGGCGACCCGGCCCGAATCGAGCGACTCTGTCAGCGCTTGCTGCAGCTTCGGATCGACCTCTTCCAGCGCCTCCGCGGCAGTCTCTTCATCCAGCGATCCGAACACCGCCTCTCGCTCAGCCGGGGCCAGTTCTTCCAGAATGTCGGCAATATCGGACGGATGCAGACTGGCCAGCCGTTGATGTTCAATCTTCAACTTCACCCGCCGTGCCGGATCGACTTCGATGAAGTCGACGAATTCCCACGGAATCACCCGCGCAGCAAACTGCCTGGAAAACCGGTCCAATTGTCGCGCCGGCATGGCGCCTTTCAGCAGACGGCGGATCGCACCGCGCAGGCCGACCTCCACTTGCGTTACGTGCAGCCCTGTGTCGTCACCTACACCTGGTCGCCAGCACAGGTCGACGTCATTTACGCGCACAACCTTCCGCCCGTGCACATCGATAATCTGCTGATCCACGATGTCTTCCCGCAGCAGCAGGTGATTTTCCAGAGTCTCGAGCGGCTGCAACAGGGCACACGTCTTCAGCTCGATTGCGCCACTAGTGGTTGCGCGAATATGTTGCACATCCACCAGCCGGCGACCGGCTTTTGTCTTCAACACCAGCCCCGTCACCTTGCCGGCATCTGCTCCCGTTCCGACAGCGATGTCAGCCACGCTGCCGCAAACCGCGCTATGCGCATCCATCACGGGTGCACCTTCGAGCAGCGACAGACTCGTTTCCGGCAGAAGACTGGTTTGCATAGCTTACCTCGCGGGCATTCCCGCTCCTTAATGACCCAGAGTTTCTTTGATCCGGGTGCTGATTGCGAAGATACTATCCGCCATGCATACGACACGTCAGTAGCACACCCTGGTCAGGGTCCCGCACCTTTAAAGTTGGCGAACACGCTGCTTCTATTTGAACCAGACGCTGATCTATACGAGCAGCAAATTGCCTTTGAATCCGGAGGTCTACACCGCATTGGATGCCGGCAATTCCGATCCTAGCAGTGCACCCAAAATATTCGGCGAAAGGCCGATCGATGACAGCCTGCAAGCGAGCCATAGCCGCCGACGTTACCGCATGTTCGGCTTGCGCAGGTCGCTGAAGTTCCCTTTAAACGTCCGGGGCTGCGCCTTGATGACAGGAGGTTTGGCCACTACCATCGGAGCGTCGACCTTCCCCTTGCCATGCTTGCCGGCTGCTTTCTCAGCCCTGGCCTCAGCCTTCGCACTACCCTGCAGTTGCTTCGTCAACTCAGCCTGCTGATTCTTCTTGAATTGCGCCAGCGCTCCGATATTGATCTGCGCAGAAGCCGAATGGGAAACGGCGCACAAGCCAGCTAGCAGCGCGCACAGGAGCAGTTGGATTAAAAGACTTGTCTTACATTTCATAGCCGTCTCCGGTTGCCCTTTGCCTGCAAGGTTAGTCGAGCAGGTCATAACAGGCTGACCTGTTCGCAGGCTATCCGAAGTAACCCTTACGACAATGGCAAATTTCTGCTCTTTGTCCTGTTGGATTCCTAAACGGGAAGACGAGTACCTAATCGGGACGGCCCTCAACAATCTTTCGCAGCCACAGTCCGCTTGACATAAGGGGGTACCTGCAAGCACACTGCCCTAACATGTGCATCCGTGTCCAGTGAAGGCGCCGAATGCAACAGGATGTTATGCGACAAGGTGGGGACAGTCGATTGGCTGAATCACAGGCAGACAAGATCTCCTACACGCTCGATTCCTCGCTCGCGAGCGTCGACCGTATCGAGCAGACAGCCGAAGAGGTGGCTAAAAAGGCAGGCCTCGATGAGGATGAGATTTACCGTGTCACGATGGCCGTTCGCGAAGCAGCAGTCAATGCAGTTCTTCACGGCAATGCCTACGACGCTGCCAAGCAGGTGGTCGCCACCTTTGAAATTTCGAAGACTGAGCTCGTGATCCGCATCTCCGACCAAGGCAAGGGTCTCGATCCGGATACTCTTCCTGATCCGCTTGCGCCGGAAAACTTGTTGCGCGGCTCCGGTCGCGGTATCTTCTTGATTCGATCATTTATGGACGAAGTAAAATTTCGGCAGCTGCACCCAGGGACCGAACTCACTCTCATCAAACACATTCATACAGCTTGAGCACCAGTAAACCAGGAGGAATTCTTTCGTGAGCATGAAGATCAGCACTCGTCAGGTGGATGGCGTGACCATCCTCGATTTAAGCGGCCGTATCACCCTTGGCGAAGGCAGCGTTCAGCTGCGCGACGCCGTCCGCGATCTGCTGTCGAAGGGACAGAAACACATCCTGCTGAATCT
>CAXTNK010000048.1:8182-14994 GCA_964245665.1 uncultured Acidobacteriaceae bacterium | reverse complement strand
GCCGACGGCATCTACATCTATAGCTCAGGCATTGGAGAACTTGGCAGCGCCTTCACCACCGTCCGCAACCAGGGTGGCGAGCTAAAGCTGCTGAACCTGACCAAGAAGGTCCATGACCTGCTCCAGATTACCAAGCTCTACACCGTGTTCGACGTCAAGGACGACGAAGCCAGCGCCATTGGTTCCTTCACCAAGTAAGCTTTCTTAACTGATAGACAAAGGGTCGCCAACCGGCGGCCCTTTTTTCATTATGCTCATTCACCCGAAATCAGATTTCGAGTGTCGCAATAGATACTTGTCACTTGGATCGGAGCAAGGCGGCGTGGAAAGAAGTGTATCTCTGTCCAACTGGCTCAACATTCACCCCGCCGACATTCATACTTCCAGGAATGGCAGCCCTGCAATCCGCAATCAAATCTAGCTGCAGGGCTTCAGCGGAACGGGTCAGGCGTATATGAATCAGGCTTTAACAGTTCTCAACGCCAAGCACACGCAACAGAAACGCGTAATCAAACGCGATTTCCTCCAGGTACTCATAACGTCCGGAAGCGCCACCGTGCCCGGCAGCCATATTGGTATGCAGCAGCAGGACGTTGTCATCCTGCTTCAGCGTTCGCAGTTTCGCGACATACTTCGCCGGCTCCCAGTACATCACCTGGCTGTCGTTGAGCGAAGTCTTGACTAACATCGCTGGGTAACTCGCAGCCTTCAGATTGTCATAAGGCGAGTAACTCAGCATGTAGTTGAAAGCCGCTTCCTCATTAGGGTTTCCCCACTCTTCATACTCAGGCACAGTAAGCGGAAGAGTCGGGTCAAGCATAGTATTCATCACGTCGACGAATGGCACATGCGACACCACGGCACAAAATAAATCAGGCCGCAGGTTTGCGACCGCCCCCATCAACAATCCCCCTGCACTTCCACCTTCAACCGCCACGCGCCCTTTATCGCCGAAGCCGTGCGCGGTAAGGTGT
Organism: uncultured Acidobacteriaceae bacterium; assembly: GCA_964245665.1. Taxonomy (GTDB): domain Bacteria; phylum Acidobacteriota; class Terriglobia; order Terriglobales; family Acidobacteriaceae. Next base: position 14,020 of record CAXTNK010000048.1, on the reverse strand, counting down.
TCAACGGAAGCAATGAAGTCGGTGAAGGTATTCATTTTCTCCTTCAGCCGACCCGCGTCATGCCACGGTTTGCCCATATCGCCGCCGCCGCGAATATGTGCATACGCAAGCACAACACCGCGATCAAGCAGGCTCAATCGGTTGCCATTAAAGCCGACCGGCAGTGAATATCCGTAAGAGCCATACGCGTAGACATGCAAAGGGTTCCGGCCATCGGTCTTGCTGTCTTTGCGGTAGACGATTGACACCGGGATCTTTGCGCCATCCTCTGCCGTCGCGAAGACTCGCTCGGAAGCATACAGCGTGCGGTCGAATCCGCCGGGCACTTCCTGCTGCTTGAGAAGGGTTGATGTACCTGTCACTGTGTCATATTCATAAACTGACCCTGGTGTTACCAGAGACTGGTAGGCATAGCGATAGCTGGTAGTGTCAAACTCCCGGTTTATATGGCCAGAGGCACTGTAAACAGGCTCCGGAAACGCAATCGGCCGACTTAGTGCTGCACTCCCTGCAAAGGGTTCGACGCGCAGGTGTGGCAGGCCATCATATCGCTCATCTACCACGTAGAACGATTGAAAGAGATCGATACTCTCAAGCATCACCGACTCGCGATGACCAATCATTTCCGTCCAATGCGCACTGTCAGGCGTTGAGACAGGAGCCGTGACCAGACGGAAATTTCGTCCTCTGTCATTAGTGCGGATGTAAAAAACGCCGTCGCGATGATCAGCATAGTATTCGACATTCTCACGGCGCGGTTCAATCAGCTTCCACTCACCTTCGGGCTGATTAGAAGGGAGAAACCGCTCTTCGCTGGTCGTGTGGCTGGCACTCTCAAGTACAAGATAAGCATCGTCGCCTGTCCGCCCTGCTCCCACATTGAACCGCTCATCTTCTTCTTCAAAGATCAGGACATCTTTCTCCTTCGCGTCGCCAACAGTATGTCGATAGAGTCGGTACTGCCGCTTCGTTGCATCATCTTCCACTGAATAGAACAGCACCGGCAGGTCTTTCGCCCACGCGACCGATCCAACCCGTTCCGCTGTGTCTGTAAGCACCTGGCCCGTAGTCAGATTCTTGATGTGCATCGTGTACTGGCGAAAACCCGTGTTATCGACGGTGTAAGCCAGGAGGTTATTATCATCTGCAATAGTCATCGCACCGACTGACATGTACTGCTCGCCTTGCGCCAGTTCATTGACATCCAGGATTACCTGCTCCGGAGCATCCAGCGACTGGTACTTACGGCAGTAAGTCGCGTACTGCTTCCCGGCTGTTGTGCGAGTGTAATAATAATAGTTGCGGAACCGATAGGGAACAGACTCGTCGGTCTCCTTGATATGCGAAAGCATCTCGGCATACAGCTTCTTCTGCAGTCCTACGGTGGGCTGCATCCATGTATGGGTGTAGGCATTCTCTTCCTCTAGATATGCAATGACCTCCGGGCTTTCTTTTTCCCGCAGCCAGGCATAGTCATCCTGCAGAGAATGGTTGAAAAATCGCCGGGAGTTCGGGATCTTTTTCGCGACTGGTGGCGTCGCAACAGCGTGGGTCTCAGGGATTTGCTTTTCGATCGTCATCCACACCAGAATACCGCGACCGCGATCATTCGGTCGCCGCAGTTACAATCCAAAAGACAAAATCCCGGCGGCCCGCTTCGAGACGAAGCATAACCAGCCGGGACAATTTAAGCATGCAGCCTATGCGGAGACTGCAGTGTTTCGACCCTCTGCCTGCAATTCAAACAACAGCACTGACCGTGAAGTCACCTTGTATTCAGTGCCCGTCTTGAATATGCCCTTCACGTTGTTTTCTTCCACATTCGTGTCGATCAGCAGCTTCCACTTATCACTGCCAACTGATTCAGGAATGCAGAAATTGACCACATCCGTATGATCATTGAACACGATCAGCAGGGTGGCTTCTTTACCCTGTTTACGAATACCACTTACCTGCGCGCGTCCATCGAGCAGCATGCCGAAGCAGCGCATGCCGGGATCATCCCACTGTGCCTGTTCCATCTCGGCTCCATTGGCGTTGATCCAGGTCACGTCTTTTACACCCAGTTCTTCGACGTAGTTACCGATCAGGAAACGATCCCTGCGCAGAATTGGATACTTATGCCGCAGCGCAGTAAGTTGAGTCACAAAGTCGATCAGGTGATTGCCCTTCTCCTTGATATCCCAATCGAGCCAGCTGATCTCATCATCCTGGCAGTAGGCATTGTTATTGCCCTTTTGTGTGCGTCCGAACTCGTCACCCGCCAGCAGCATCGGCGTGCCCTGCGAGAGCAGCAGCGTTGCCAGGAAATTACGAATCTGCCGCGAGCGTAACTGGTTTATTTCAACATCATCCGTAGGACCTTCTACTCCGCAATTCCAGGACAGGTTATTCGAGTTACCATCCTTGTTGTCTTCACCATTGGCCTCGTTATGCTTTTCGTTGTAAGTCACAACATCGTTCAATGTGAAGCCATCATGGGCAGTAATGAAGTTGACAGAAGACCATGGTCGCCGTCCCTGCGTGTTAAAGATATCTGACGTAGCGCAAAGCCTCTTGACAAAGTCGGTTACAGTAGACTCGCCCTTCCAGAACTCACGCACATTGTCGCGGTATTTGTCATTCCACTCCGCCCAGCCCGGTGGAAATCCACCTACCTGGTAGCCACCCGGGCCGCAGTCCCATGGTTCGGCTATTAGTTTCACTGTGTTCAGGACCGGATCCTGGCAACAGGCCTTAAGGAAGCCGCTGCGATTATCAAAGCCGTTCGGCTCACGCGCCAGGATCGTTCCCAGGTCGAATCGGAAACCATCCACATGCGTCTGCTCAACCCAGTATCGCAAGCTGTCGGTCACGAGTTGTATGACTCGCGGATGACTCAGGTTAAACGTATTGCCCGTCCCCGTATCATTTACGTAATAACGCTTTTTTTCCGGCATCAGCCTGTAATAGCTGGCGTTATCAATACCTTTGAATGAAAGCGTCGGACCGAGTTCGTTACCCTCTGCCGTGTGGTTATAAACCACGTCGAGAATTACTTCGAGACCCTGTTCATGGATGGACGCCACCATCTCTTTAAACTCCTTCAAACTCTCAGCTTCGTTCGAAGCGTAATGGGCGTTCGGAGCGAAAAATCCTATGCTGTTGTATCCCCAGTAGTTCCTTAGTCCTTTTTCCAGAAGATTGCTGTCCTGCACGAATGCATGGATCGGCAGGAGTTCAATCGAGGTCACGCCCAGTTTCTTGATATAACTCACGATCTCTGGCGAACCAAGGCCCTTGTAAGTGCCGCGAATCTCTTCAGGAAGATCCTTGCGAAGTTTTGTAAATCCCTTCACATGTGTTTCATAGATGATCGTGTCATCCCACGGGTGACACATGCGGCTCGGCTTGCCGTGCCAGTCGAAGTTTGGGTCAACTACGACACACTTCGGCATGAACGGAGCACTGTCGCGCTCATCAAACGTCTTATCATCACCAGATTCCATCTGGTAGCCGAAAAGTGCTGGATTCCACTCCAGGTGGCCTGAGTACGCACAGGCATAGGGATCAAGCAACAATTTATTGTGATTGAAGCGATGACCATTTTCGGGGTCGTAGGGACCATACACGCGGTAGCCGTAGCGGGTCCCTGCCTTCACTCCAGGAAGATAGCCGTGCCAGATCTGGTTGGTATATTCAGGCAGTTCAATCCGCTCGATTTCTTCTTTACCCTCATCATCAAATATGCAAACCTCTACCTTGGTCGCATGTTCTGAAAAGATTGCGAAGTTTGTTCCCTCCCCGTCCCATGTAGCACCGCGTGGATGCGGATTTCCTTCACTAAGCTGTGTGTTCAATTCGCTGGCCATTGGCATCCTCGTTCATAGTTAATTCAATAGGGCAAATCCTCGCCTCGCGAGGCTGTGCAAAGCACATGCGCACTTCCGGGGAGGCGCCGATTGACGTCAACCCGCCCTGCATGTACCGCAAAATTTCTGGAGTGACCCTCTGCTTTAGACGACAACCGCTGGCTTTGGATGCCTGTGTTGACTTTCAGAGCCTTTGTGCAGCCAAGTCGCAGGCAATTCCATATTTCGATGCGAGTAAATGCTGAGTCGAAGCGGGGAGAAGTGGGGCAAGCTCCTGCCAGGTCAGCAGCATAATGCGTGTCCGCAATTCTGCGCACTTCACATGACGGAGAACTGCGTACCAGATTGCGATCAGGTCGGGCCGGCGAGCATCGCACAGGAGGCAGAACCTCGCACCCGTTGCAAAAGCAGCGAGGATTCCGCGCACCACCTGATATCCGCGTCGCTCCAGTGCCTGCATTGGCAACACCTTGAGAGCTTCTCTGTCCCATCCAAAGACTTCCTGCAGATCGCGATACCGTAGCAGCTTTGCATCGGTAGCCAGCTGAAAGTCTGCTTCCGTCAACTTCGCTTCCACCAGGAGATCGCCCAGCTGCATATCCACTTCTGTCTGGTCGAAGCAGCCATTCTTCATAGCAACTCTTGGCTTGTAACCAAGCACAGGACGGGCGTCCTTTGTTACGCTCAACAGGCCACGCAGACGCGTGTCCTCAAGCGTCGCTGGATGACAAAAGACATTCATCAGGAGAGCATCAGAACTGCACGCGCAATCCAGTTCCTTCCAGTCCCAGTCGCTGCGAACATGCATCCTGCGCGAAGCCGTATGCACCTTGTTGAGTCGCGCTTTCCAATGCAAATCCGCGCAGATCCGGCGGTAGACAGCCGCATGAAAATTGCCGTGCCTGCCCCGCTCATCACATCCGAAAATGACACTCGGTGAAGCCCCATCAGAGAGTGCATGCATCAGCTTTTCGCTACGCGCATACTGCGCCGCGCGTGCATTTACTTCGTTGCGTAGATCGGCCGCCGACATCCTGCTCATCCGAAAAGCCTAGGCGAACAATTAGCGAATGTCCAGTGTGTACGGTGGGAAAATAGCAGGTAACGTTCAAAGGTGCGCCCGGGCGTCCACCCTCGTATACTCCGAGAGATATCCGGGAGCTTACCCATCGACACCGCATTGCCATTGACCCACACCACCCTGCTTCCCGATCGACCAGCCGGCCATGTGCGTTGGACTGTCTGTGCATTGCTCTTCGCCGCAACCTCGATAAACTACACCGACCGCCAGGTGCTCGCCGTTCTTGCGCCCACGCTGCAGCATGTCATCGGCTGGAATGAGCAGCAGTACTCTTACATCATCGCGTCCTTTCAGACGTCCTATGCGATCGGTCTGACGCTGATGGGCCGCTTCGTCGACCGAGTCGGCACGCGGGTCGGATATGCGGTCATCATCGGTGCATGGTCGCTAGCCGCGATGTCCCATTCGCTGGCCTCGACCGTCGTCGCATTCGCAGCATGCCGATTTGCTTTAGGCCTGGGAGAATCTGGCAACTTTCCTGCCGCCATCAAGACCGTAGCCGAATGGTTTCCACGCAGAGAGCGATCACTCGCAACTGGCATCTTCAACTCCGGCTCGAATCTCGGAGCCATCCTTGCTCCGCTCGCCGTACCGGTCATCACACTCAGATATGGCTGGCATGCCGCGTTCCTGTTTACCGGCGTTCTGAGCATCTGCTGGATCATCGTCTGGCTTATCCGGTACCACATCCCCGAGAGACAGCCAGGATTGTTACAGTCAGAATTACAATACATCCGCAGCGATCCTCACCCTGTTACCGGCACCTTCAAATGGAGTCAGCTGCTCACCTACAAACAGACATGGGCCTATTCCTTTGCCAAGTTTGCGACGGACCCCATCTGGTGGTTTTATCTCTACTGGCTTCCCAAATTTCTAAACCATACCTATGGATTGACGCGCAGTACC
>CAXTNK010000048.1:0-8172 GCA_964245665.1 uncultured Acidobacteriaceae bacterium | reverse complement strand
CTCTCGGGCCGCCTCATGCGCCACGGCTTTACGCATTACAACGCACGCAAAACCACCATGCTTATCTGCGCCTGCGCAGTGCTGCCGATTGTCTTCGCTGCGCACGCACACAATCAGTGGACAGCTGTCGCCGTCATCGGGCTGGCCTGTGCCGCCCACCAGGGCTGGTCGGCGAATCTGTATACGATTCCGTCAGATATGTTCCCGCGTTCGGCAGTAGGCGGCGTTACCGGTATAGGCAGCACCGCAGGAGCCATCGGCGGCGTGCTGTTTTCATTGCTCGCCGGCTTTCTGCTGCAGAAGACCGGCCTCTACTGGCCGCTTTTCGCCATCGCAGCCGCCGCCTATCTAATCGCGTTAACCGCTCTGCAGCTAATCGTCCCAACGCTGGAACCAGCAGTACTGCGCGAGCCGTCAAGCACCATCTAGAGAATCGAAACCCGATCCCACGCCGCACTCGTCGCTTTCCATTGGCTCGACTGGCACCAGCTCGTTTCAATCTCCGGTACACTCAGCCGGCCATGGCCACGTTTGCAGCTCAGTTCCGTGCCATTCCACTCGAGTAGGTTATGCGACGGCCTACCGACCCGCGCTGGTTTCGTGAGCGACTGCAGGCACTGCTTGCAACGCTCCTCCTGGTCGCGAAATGCCCAGCGCAGTCCGAGCAATGCAAAGGCTACAAACACAAACACCTGCAAGATCTCGGCTGTACCCGGCATCGGTGTGTAGAGCGGCAGACACAAATCTGCGCTCAACAAAAATGCAAGCAGCAGCACCTGCGCAATCTTCGCCACAAAGAACAGAAGCCGTCTGAACCGGTAAATAGTCTTGCTGTTGGATACCGGCTTCATCTGTCTGCGCGATGCAGTCGCGAATGCCACGAAAATCACCGGAGGAGCAGCGCACAACGTCCTCACAAAGTCACCACTAAGATAAGGTCCGAGCTCTTTCCAGCCTCCTCCGAGCAGCAGAGCAAACAGCGTCGAAAGCAGGCTCATGCCCAGTAAGGACCCCATGCAAAGTGTCGCCGTGCCACTGAACGAGCGCCGCCAGCTTTCCGTCCTCAGCCAGACAGCATCGCGCAGGATACCGATCGCCAGGTCCCTCGTCGCGGCAACCCTTCGGACGCGCTGGTCACTGCCGCGATGATGCACATGCCATAGCTCGGCCTGCCACGCGCGCGACCACTCTTCGCGTTCAGACAGCGGCACGACCTTTCCCATCCCGTGCAACAGCGTGCGATCGAAATGCGGCAACGACTGGTCATCCATCATGAGCGCTTCTCCGCAACGAACTGGGCCAGCAATGGATATCGTTCCGTCGCAGCCTGTGCCGCTGCCTTGCCTTCACGCGTCACCTGGTAATAGCGTCGCGCCGGACGCTGCTTGGCAGTCGCTTCTTCTTCCGGCTCCCACTTTGACTCCACCAGTTCATCGCGTTCGAGACGCCGGAGTGCTGGATAAACAGTGCCACTCGGCAACCCGGTCACATCCATCACATCCAGGCCGAAGCAGTAGCCAAGACTCAGTGCCTTCAGAATCAGGGCCGCACTATGCGAAAGTCGAGGAGCAGTCATAAGCTATGTAGTATGCTACCATAAGTAGTACGCTACATAGGGGTGTCTTGTGCTTGAGCTTAACCATGTCTCGAAGAGTTATCGCAGTATTCCCGCTGTAGATGACGTGAGTTTTATCCTGCGGCCGGGCGAAGTTCTGGGCTACCTGGGCCCGAATGGATCAGGCAAATCGACCACGGTCAAGATGGTCATCGGCATGATCCGGCCGACCAGGGGCCAGGTCCTCTTCGCAGGCGAAAACATCAACGACGACCTGCCTGCGTACCGCGCCATCCTTGGCTATGTTCCCGAGGAAGCGCAGGTCTACACGCATCTTTCGGGGCTCGAATATCTGCAGCTGGTTGGACGCCTGCGTGGCATGCAGGAGAAGCTGATCGAGCACAAGGCACGAACACTGCTTCAATTGCTCTCGCTCGAAGCTGCTAAGTATTCCGCTCTGTCCGACTACTCCAAAGGCATGAAGCAGCGCGTACTGATTGCGGCAGCCCTGATTCACGACCCGCAATTGATCATCTTCGACGAGCCACTCTCAGGCCTTGATGCCGTATCAGCTCGCCTCTTCAAAGACCTGCTTGTTCTGCTCGCAAGCGAAGGCAAAGCCATCCTCTACATCTCGCATGTCATGGAAGTGGTCGAGCGGGTATGTCAGCGAGTGATCGTGCTGTCCAAAGGCAAGGTAGTTGCCGATGCCGCACCAGGCGAACTCACCCTGCTCTTGCACCTGCCGACACTCGAAAGCGTCTTCGCGCAACTCGTGCAACAGACAGACACGGCACTCGTCGCGCGCGACCTCGTCAACGCCATGAAGGTGCAGCATGCCTGAGCAAACCGGAATCACGCGCATGCTGGTGCGCCACTTCTTCCGTCGCTTCTTCGACAATGACACCGTCCAGGTGCAGGGCGACACGCTCATCACCGTTATCCGCGCAGCCTGCGCCGTAGCTGTGCCCGGCTTGATGTACGCGTTCTTCCTGCAGCTTGCCTATCCACCAAAACCGCCGCGACCGCTATGGGGCCGCGTGCAGGACGAATATTTCTTCATCCTGATTTCGTTTGTCGTCATGGGGCTCGTGTCGATCTTTGAATGGGAGATGCTTTTCCCCGACCGTCTTGACTTTCTCATCCTGACGCCGCTGCCCTTGAAGGCCCGGCAGTTGCTGATAGCCAAAGTCACAGCACTGTTCGCGTTCTTCGCGATCTTTCTCTTCAGCAGCAACGTCAGTGGAACGGTGGTATTTCCCTTGCTGCTGCCGGGAAACCCGTTTCCGCAAATGGCGGCGCATGCTGTCGCGGTGTTGTGCGCAGGAACATGCGCAGTCTTCTTTTTTCTCGCGGTGGGCGGCGTCCTGCTATGCGTGCTGGGAGCAGCGAGATTTCGCATCGTCTCTCCCGTAATGCAGATGCTCTCTGTCGCCGCACTGGTGTTATTGCTCCTGCATTACCTCAGATATGTGGAAACGCTGCAATCATTGCTGGCCTCTTCGCAGGGGTGGATACGCTGCGTTCCGCCATTCTGGTTTCTCGGCATGTACGAGTCGCTGCTGCACGGTGAATCAGCGCCCGCCTTCGCCCACCCGTTGGCGCGACTCGGCCTGCAGTCGACAACCATCGCTTTTGGCATCGTGCTTCTCACTTATCCGCTGGCATGGATACGCATGCGCAGGCTTGCGATGGAAGGCGGCACGCATCAGCGCGGCCAGGCATCGCCCCTGCTCAGCCGCCTGCTGCATCAGATCGTTAGCATCCCCGGCGAACGCGCAGTCTTTTATTTCATCGGCCAGACCATGGCGCGCAACAACCGCTACCAGGTGTACCTGGCGATGTATAGCGGCAGCGGTCTCGCACTGGCGATCGCCTGCTCTGTTACCTTCAACGTGCGCGGCGGCAGAATCATCCCGGCGCTGTCAGGCACAGGCATGCACGCCATCATGCCGCTGCTGTTGTTCTGGGTCGTTGCCGGCCTGCGGACTGCGTTCGCCTTCCCTCTGAATCTTCCTGCGAGCTGGGTCTTCCGTGTCGCCGGCGTCGACATGGCTCACTGCGCATCTGCTGCGCGCACGTGGGTACTCGTCTGCGCCCTCAGCCTCGCAGGCATTCTGTTCGCCGTGGTCTCTTCCGCTCATCAGGACTGGGAACACTTGCTCGTGCAGGCAGGCTGTGGCCTGTGCCTATGCGTCCTGCTCACTGACGTGGTCTTCTTCTTCCAGGCCGGCGTCCCATTTACGCAACCGCGCATGCCCGGCAGGACCAGCCTGCCGCTTATGCTGACACTCTACATCGGCGTGTTTCCATTGTTCGTCTACGGCGTCGCCTTCATGGAGACACAGATGGAAAAGCAACGCCTCAAGCTTCTCTTCCTTGCCGCGGCGACAGTATTGCTTCACGCCGGACTCGTCGCCCTCCGCCGCGACCTTGGCGAAGCTTCCGAAGAAGTGGAAGGCTATGAAGGAGAGTTCCAGGTCCTTGGCCTTGGCTGACCCAGTAAAACAGTTCCTGTGGCCAAGAACCTGTCTGCATCTACCAGATCCATCATGCTGCCGCCCGCTTGATCCGAGCGATCACGAACAGCAGGTCGGTCGGATTGAATGGCTTGTACAGGACCTCGTACGGTGACCAGTCGAATGCCGGACGGCCACTGAAATCCTCATGCCGGGCACCGGACAGGATCACCACGTGACACGTCGGCCACAGGTCCGAAATGCGGTTTGCGAGTTCGATGCCATTCATTTTCGGCATGCGCATATCCGTGAGCACAAGGCCTGCAGGCTTTTCACGCATCGAATCCAACGCTTTTTCCGGATCGGTAAATGTCTCCACCTCATAGCCTGCCTGGCTAAGGATGATTCCAAGTGTCTCTGCCACAACCGGTTCGTCGTCCACGACAAGTATCCGCATCGCACACCACCTTACCCGAGCCTGCTGGTTACCAATTAGTAAACTGGTAACCATTCAGTCGATACCCTTATGTGCGACTAACGTGGTAGTCGTTAAAACGGATTTGGGATGGCGGAAATATTCGCAACCATTCGCAAAAATGTTCGGGAAAACTTCACACGGACCAAGTACGTCCTAATTGGTCATCTGTAAAAGATGAAATCCACTCTCGTTGTCATGCTGCGCCAGAACGCAACAGCCACACTGTCATTCTAAGCGAAGTCGAAGACCTGCGTGGCTTTCCTGCCAAAACAGCGCAAGGAAGGGACACACACCCCAGGCTGACGCATCCGCGTCAACGTTCAATCGGCTGTTCACCCACAATACTGAAGCGCGCCGATGCGGAGCCATCCGCGGGTTGTCCGCCACCCACAAAAAGCGAGTAGCGACCCGGCTGCACCCTCCTGCTGCCGTCGGCACCGACCTCGCTCAACATGCGCGGGTCAAGAGCGAAATGCACTTTACGGGAAGCCCCCGCAGCTAGCGAGACACGTTGAAATCCCTTCAACGCGACAGATGGCGACACATCACTCGCCTCGGGCTTTAGATACAATTCTGCCACTGCATCCCCACGCATCGGGCCTATATTGCGGATGGTCGCATCGACACCGAGCGTCTCTCCCGCCTTTAAACTTTCCGTGGATACATGCACATCCAAATAGCTGAAGCTCGTATAACTCAACCCGTAGCCGAATGGGTACAAAGGCTTACTGGAAAAATATCGGTAAGTCCTTCCAGCCATCGAGTAGTTATCGAATGCGGGCAACTGGTCGATTGATGCGTAAAAAGTCAGCGGCAGTTTTCCGCCAGGATTATTCGCACCAGACAATGTTTCGGCAATCGCCTGGCCGCCTGCTTCGCCGGGATACCATGCCTCCAACACCGCGCTCGCATGTTCCTGTGCCCAGTTGACTGCCAGCGCGCTGCCGTTCATCAGCACGACGATCAGCGGCTTATCTGTCGCGGCCAGTGCTTCAAGCAACTGCTGCTGCACTGCGGGCAGTTGGATGTCCGTGCGATCTCCACCGGCAAAGCCTTCGACATGCACCGGCATTTCCTCGCCTTCGAGCTTCGATGACAAACCAACAAACGCAATCACCACATTCGCCTGTTTTGCCTTGGCAACCGCCTCCGCCCGCAGCGCCTCGACCGGAGGAATCCAGTTCAACGTCAGGCCACCGCCAAACAATCCCGCCTTGTGCGCATACCTCACCTCGAACGCATGCGTCTTCGCATCCGCAAAGTGAACCGTGAAAGGCGGCAGGATCGCCTCGCGGCTATCACCCGGCTCGTGACTCTCGTTGCTCGCCACCTGCTTGCCATCGACGAGCACCGATACCACCTCGTGATCGCGACAGGGAAAGCAATCGCCCAGGGTGAAGCCAAACTTGTAGTCCCCGGACACCGGCGGCGTGATCGTCCCCGTCCATCGCACCGCGAAATTCTCGCGCGCAATTTCCGGCAGAGGCTTCGCCGCGTTCCAGTCAAAATCAATCTGGCGATCAATCCGCTTCGCCGCCGGCCTGCCGGAAAAATCGGCCGTCGCAAAATATTCTGCAGACAACCCATCCTGCCTGTCGTTGGTAGACGCCGGATGAAACACCGTCCGCGGCACCGGCAGCATCACCTGCTCTGCATACGGCGAACCCTGCGCATACATCACCGTCGATGCGCTGAACTCCTCCGTAATGCCATCGATGGGCAGCACCGGCTGCGACGGCGCGGCGTTGTAGTTGCCCTCGAGCGCTGTCAACGAAGCAGCATTCGGCCCAATGACCGCAATCTTCAGCGCCGCCTTCTGTGCCGCCTGCTGCAGCGGCAACACTCCATCTGCATTCTTCAACAGCACCATCGATTCACGCGCCGCCTGCAGAGCCAGCGCACGATGGGCAGCCGAATCATTCTGATCCATCCCGATCTGCCCATACCGCCCGGCCCCGGAGCCACTCACGCCACCATCGAAAAGTCCCAGTTCAAACCGGGCCGTAAACAGCCGCTTCACTGCTGTATCGATCTCACCTTCCGTAACCAGCTTCTGCTCAACGGCTTTGCCCAATGCAGTATAGGTATTGCCGCATACGGTATCCGTCCCTGCCAGCAGAGCCGATGCTGACCCATGCTCGGCATCCTTCGAAAAATGATGTCCGTAGTCCTCAAAAAAATCATCGATCGCGCCGCAATCGGATGTCACGAAACCTTTGAAGCCCCAGTCCCTGCGCAGCGTATCTTGCAGCAGCATCGTGTTCGCACAAGCTGGCTCACCATTGATTTCGTTATAAGCACACATCAGCGAATGTGCATGTGCCTCCGTGATCGTCGCGCGAAACGCCGGCAGGTATGTGTCTTCTAGATCATGCGGCGACGGCGCCACGTTGATCTTGTGCCGAGTCGACTCCGGTCCGCTATGCACTGCAAAATGCTTTGGTGTCGCTATCGCAAGCGGATGTTGCGGATCATTTCCCTGCACGCCCTCCACAAATGCCACGCCCATGCGCGCGGTCAGGAAAGGATCTTCGCCGTAAGTCTCCTGGCCCCGGCCCCAGCGCGGATCGCGAAAGATATTGATATTTGGCGACCACACTGTCAGGCCGAAATACCGCTCGCGGTTTCCATGCTGCACGGCATCGTTATACTTCGCGCGCGCCTCCGTACCGACGGTCTCTCCCATCCTGCCGACCATCGCCGAATCCCATGTCGCCGCCATGCCGATGGCCTGCGGAAACATCGTCGCGTATCCTGACCGCGCAATCCCGTGCAGCCCTTCATTCCAATAGTCATACGCCGGGACGCCTAGCCGCGGAATGGCCGGCGCCGCATTCATCGTCTGCGCAATTTTCTCTTCCAGCGTCATCCGTTTGACTAAGTCGTCCGCCCGCTGCTGCGCAGGCAGCTTCGCATCCTGGTAGGAATAAGCCTGGCCACTTGCCACCATCACTCCACACCAGCCAAGGCCCGCAACTACTAAGCGCATCCAGTTCATCATCTTAGAAAATCTCCAGAAGAGGCGTCCCCGAGGCATTCCCGCAACACAGTCAATTCAACCCGAAGTGGCAGCACTGCGCAATCCCGCCATTCCTCGCCAGTTCGAAAAGCCCGGGTAGTCCTCAGATCATTGTCCACGGCATCATCCGATAGGTATACTGATCCGGCCATCGCGTGTCGGCGATCGGGTTACCGATTGACAACGACCGCGAGCAGGAGTTCTTGCCATGTCGACCACTGCCGCCCTCGCCGCGCAATCGTCCGTCATCCATCCGGACCGCCTCTTCCCCTTTGACCCGGACACGCGCACCATCGCCCGTCGCCTCCACGCCTCCATCGCCCACCTGCCCATCCTCAGTCCGCACGGCCACACCGAGGCTCGCTGGTTTGCCGAGAACAAAGCCTTCGCCAATCCTGCCGAACTTTTCCTCCAGCCGGATCACTACCTCTTCCGCATGCTTTACAGCCAGGGCATCTCGATGGAAGCCATGGGCATTCCCACCCGCCCCGATCACGCACCTGGTGCGTATCCCGATCCGCGGTCTGTCTGGCGTCTCTTCGCCGAGAACTATCATCTTTTCCGCGGCACACCCAGCCGCCTCTGGCTCGACTACGCCTTTGCCGAGCTCTTCGCATGCACCGAGCGCCTTTCAGCAACCACTGCAGATACATATTACGAT
>CAXTNK010000047.1:3225-37308 GCA_964245665.1 uncultured Acidobacteriaceae bacterium | reverse complement strand
CTCTAAAGGACTTAGCGTTTGAAAGTTGATTTCGATGGTTTCGGACCACTTTTGACCACTTCCGACCACAGACTATCCCACCTGTCAGGGGAGTCAAAGGAAATTGTGGTGACTAAAGTGAATAGTCGTCCAGGAACTGTGGAAAACTTTAGCGGTTGGGGCAGCATAATCTAAAACCACTATTAGTGGTGTTAAGGGCTTAGGTTCATAGAGTCCGCTGGCGCTTGCAACAACGCATCAATAAGTGCATACGCTTTTTCTTCGCCTTTTCAGCCGATGAGGCCCAGCGAGTCGAAGTTGAGGCGTGACCGGGCAGCTTGCCAATTTTGGTCAGACTCGAGAACCGCCTACTGGGCGACCGGCGTCTCCGCGGCTTCGGCTTTCGCCCGCTGCTGCCGCTGCTTCAGCACGTAAGCCAGGTAGATCACTACCAGCACGTTCAGGATGGTCAGGCAGACCTTGGCGATGGTCAGGTGACGGCAGATCTCGAACAACTCCCAGGGCAGGAAGGATGCCGTCAGGATCAGAGTGAAGTACTCGGCCCATGCCTTGCGCAGGACCAGCCCCGTTCCTTCGATGAAGTCAAGCCCGGCATCGAAAAATACCGCGGCTCCAATCCAGCGCAGACGATGGGGCGTCAGCGAGTCGGCCCGTTCAAGCAGCAGCGACACGAGATGATTTTCTGGATCGATGCGCAGCGCGAGCGCCAGCCGAAACAGCATCTCGGCCAGGTCGCGATGGACCAGTCGCAAAACTCCAACGCCCACCATAACGAAGAACACGCCCTTCACAATCTTGAAAAAACCGATTAATTCGAGCCATCGGTTTTGGCTCACGGACGTTCCGGGATGTTTTTGTTGCAGGGTCATTCCGACTTAAAACTCCCGGAGCTCACGCGCATCCATGCCGCACATACTCAGAGGTACGGGAGCGATCGCTGTGTCTCTCTACTATCGTAACCGTTCGATACACCGGACCCGCTTGCCAAATGCCTGCGTCGATCTGTAATGGATATCTTGCCACTGAGATACCCATCCGTTATTTACGGCCACTTGTTAAAAGCTATTGATCCTCGGCTGTTTTTGCATTCAGCAAATCCAACAGCTCACACCGGGCGTACTGATCATGTAACGAAACCCAACTGGGTTCAAAGGAAAGACAAATCTCATGAAGAAATCATTTATCACCGCTTCGCTTGCCCTTGCTCTTGGCTTTTCCAGCCTGTCTGCAATTGCGCAGAAGGATCCGATGGTTGGTGGCGCCGCCATGTACCCCACCAAGAACATTATTGAGAACGCTGTCAACTCAAAGGACCACACCACTCTCGTCGCCGCTGTTAAAGCTGCCGGTCTTGTGGATACGCTTGAAGGTGCCGGCCCGTTCACAGTTTTCGCTCCGACGAATGAAGCCTTCCAGAAGCTGCCTGCCGGCACCGTCGACACGCTGCTGAAGCCGGAAAATGTCGACCAGCTGAAGAAGATCCTGACCTATCACGTTGTAGCCGGCAAGATGTCTGCCAAGGACATCGAGAAGGCGATCAAGGCAGGCGGCGGTAAAGCAACCTTGAAGACTGTTGAAGGCGGCACTCTGACCGCGATGAAGACAGACGGCAAGATCGTTCTGACCGACGAAAAGGGCGGCACGTCCACCGTCACCATCGCCAATGTATATCAGTCGAACGGCGTGATCCACGTAGTCGACACCGTTTTGATGCCTAACTAATCTCTTCCAGAAAGATGACAACAAAACCGCAGATCCCAGCCTGGGGAGATACTCATGTATCTCCCCGTTTAATTTGCCGTCCTTCTTACTAACAGCTATCAAGCGATGGTGAGCGCTCAAGGGCGATACGAAGATACGGATGTAATGAATTGTCCTGGGAACCACAGGACATGTATTGTTTCGCTCAACCTGTCTACAAGATAGAAGCTTTTCATAACTGCAATCTCGGAAGCTGGATACTCTTTTACGGATAATGCCCGTCAAGGGTTGCAGCGTCGCTTGCCAAAAAGAAACAGTGTTTCGACAAACGATGGCGTTCTCTATGAACGGCTTCAAGCTTCCATTTGCCATGTTGTGTTGTGGGCGTAGACACTGAAAAGTATGCGCCACAATTATGAGACTTTGCAGTGGGTCCCTTTTCCGATCGAGCGTGTCTTCGCTTTCTTCTGCGATCCGGCAAATCTTCCGCGCCTGATGCCTGACTGGCAACGTGCACGCATCGACCAGTCTCAACTTATTCCTCCCGTACCCGCGGGCAACTATCCGGAAGCAGCAGGCGAGGGGTCCAGGCTCAGGATTACGTTCCGCGCCATCCCATTCCTGCCTATCCGTCTTACCTGGCTCGCACTGATCAGCGAGTTTGCGTGGAACGATCATTTCTGCGATGAACAAACGCACGGACCGCTGGCGTATTGGAAGCACTGCCACCACATTTCATCTGAAACACGAAACGGTATCGTCGGCAGCCTGGTGACTGACAAGGTCACCTATGCGCTTCCCTTCGGGCCACTCGGCGACCTGGCCAACGCCTTCGCTATCCGCTTTCAGATGAAGGCGACCTTTGCCTACAGGCAGCGCCGCCTGTTGCAGCTTCTTTCTTCCGATAGCGATTAAAGGAACAACATACGCATCGCTGTCGTATGCTTCTGCACACGATGGAGAACACCCGAAGTAGTATCGATCTGCAAGCTGCTGCAAGGGACGCTGTTCGCCTAGCACTGCTATTCGCGGCCGTGAAGTTGGCGATCCATATCGCGGCCAATCTTTGGGAGACACACCTCGGCTGGGGCTATTTCCGCGATGAGATGTACTACATTCTCTGCGGCCAACATCTCGACTGGGGCTATGTCGATCACGGGCCAATCGTCGCACTGCAGGCCCGCGTTGCGATCCTGCTGTTCGGTAAATCACTCACCGGCATACGCATGCTCTCCGCAGTCGCAGGCGCCGCGACAATCTTCCTGACAGGCCTGCTTGCCTGGCAGATGGGCGCTCGGCGCACAGGCCAGGCGCTGGCCATGACTGGCGTTCTGCTGGCTCCTGAATATCTTGCACTCGACAGCTTCCTCTCGATGAATTCGTTTGAAGCCGTGTTCTGGATGACTGCTGCGTTTGCCATCCTGCGACTGGTGAATGGCAGCAGCGATCGCTGGTGGATCCTCTTCGGTCTCGCCGCAGGTTTTGGTCTTGAAAACAAGCCATCGATGTTTGTGTTCCTGGTAGCGCTGCTGCTCGGCCTTCTGCTGACGCCGCAACGACGCATTCTTCACTCTCGGGCCTTAATCATTGCCATCGCGCTCACAGTCTTCATCGAACTTCCAAACCTGTTGTGGCAGGTGCATCATCACTGGCCTACGCTCGAATTTCTGCACAACGGCAAAGTCAATCACAAAAATGTTTCGTTATCACCGCTGGCCTTCTTGCATGCGCAGGAATTAATGCTGAGCCCCATCAGCCTGCCGCTCTGGCTTACCGGCCTGTTGTGGCTGCTGGTTCGGCCGCACGGCAGCCGCTTCCGCGTCTTCGGATTCACCTATCTCATCTTCCTCGCACTGATGATGGCTACGCGCGATGCGAAGGACTACTATCTCGCGCCGATCTACCCATTGCTCTTCGCAGCTGGCGGCTGCGCCTGGGAATCACTCACAAGACGAAGCCGTACACACTGGCTTGTGCCCACCTACGCGACGTTGCTGGTTGTCAGCGCGGTCATCATTCTGCCGATGTCTTTACCCATCCTCAAGCCGCAGCAATGGCTTGCTTACACGGCAGCCCTGCATCTCCGCAATAAAGCCGCGCACTCTGAAAACACGGATGAGGGCCCATTGCCGCAGTTTTATGCTGATCGTTTCGGGTGGCAGGAAGAGGTCGACGAAGTTACGCGTGTCTATCGATCACTGCCCGATGCCGACCGCAACAACGCGGGCATCATCTGTTCGAATTACGGCGAAGCGAGTGCCATCAATTTCCTCGGCACAGGGCGGGGACTTCCCTTTGCGACAAGTGGTCACAATAACTATTACTTATGGGGTCCGCACGGCGAAACCGGCGCAGTCATGATCATCGTGACCGGCGGGACTGCGGACGATCTGCGGAAGAGCTATAGCTCCGTCGAAGTTGCCGGGCGCATGGACCATCCGTATGCCATGCCGTATGAGCATCGCAATATTTATCTATGCCGCGGGCGGAAAGCTTCGCTGCTTGAGGGATGGACAGAGCTCAAGCATTTCATCTAGCAACGCCTCCAGATAGTTCGCCGTGCGACTGCCCCTGTACTCATTTCGACATTCCGACCGAAACGCAGCGAAGTGGAGGGATCTGCATTTCCCTCCCCAACATCACACAGGATCCGCTTTGGACCACTGGCATTCGTTGAAAAAGCAAACGCAGGTCCTCAGGCTTCGCTCAGGATGACACATGGTAGGTGAGGAAAGTTGTCCGGGAGTCTAGCGGGCCACCAGGCGCTTACGCGGCATCTTTTTCAAGTACGGAGCCAGCTTTTCGAGCGCCGACTCTACACTGATGCCATACTTCGCGCGCAATGCTTCGACTTTGCCATGCTCGATGAACTTATCGGGCCAACCGATGCGGACCACCGGGATCTCGATCTCCATCTCGCTGAGTGCTTCCATCACTGCGGTGCCAAAACCGCCCATCAGGGCGTGGTCCTCGAAGGTCACGACGACCCCGGCTCGACGGGCATATTCCGCCAGAAGTTCGCGGTCGATCGGCTTCACAAAGCGCGGATTGATGACAGCGGACGACAGCCCCTGCTGCTTCAGCTCACCAGCAAGTTCCTCCGCCATCGGAAGCAGGGCGCCAAGACCGAGGATTACGACGTCCTTGCCTTCCTGGATCAACTCCGCCTTGCCCATGGCAAGAGCGCGCGGCTTTTCCTTGACGACTGTGCCGGGTCCGACGCCGCGCGGATAACGGATAGCGCTCGGACCGGGATGGAGCATCGCCGTGTAGAGCATGTCCGCCAGTTCGTCTTCATCCTTTGGCACCATGTGAATGATGTTCGGGATCCCGCGCAGGTAGCTGATGTCAAACAGACCGTGATGGGTCGCACCATCGTCGCCCGACAGGCCGCCGCGGTCCATGCAGAAGACTACCGGCAGATTCTGCAGGCAGACGTCATGAACGATGGGATCGAACGCACGCTGCAGGAAAGTCGAATAGATCGCGCAGAAAGGTTTGAAGCCCTTGGTCGCCATTCCTGCTGCAAAAATGACCGCATGTTCTTCGGCGATGCCGACGTCGAAATAACGCTTCGGGTGGTGCGGACGAAACAGGTCGAGCGCAGTACCATTGGGCATGGCCGCAGTGATGGCGACAACCTTCTCGTTTTCGTCTGCAAGCTTTGTCAGGCTTTCGGCGAAGACTTCGGAATAGGTACGGCCGCTCGGTTTTGTATCGCCGGTTTCGGGATCGTAGGGGCCAAGGCCATGAAATTTCTTCTGCTTATCCAGTGCCGGCTGAAACCCCCGCCCCTTCTGCGTAATGGCGTGCAGGATGACCGGCGTGTCCTGTTTCTTCATGAACTTGAAGCTGTCGATGAGCAGGCCGATGTTGTGTCCGTCAACTGGCCCGTAATACGTGAGGCCAAATTCTTCGAACAGGAGTGACGGCCAGATCAGACCCTTCGCTGCTTCTTCAGCCTTCTTCGCCATGTGCTTGGCCGTTTTGCCACCAAAGCGTTCGATCAGGCGCGAAGCCGAGTCATGCAGGTGTGTATAGTGGTCGTTCGTGACGATCTTGTGCAGATATTTCGAGATGGCGCCGACATTGCGATCGATCGACCACTCGTTGTCATTCAGCACCACAATCAGCCGCTTGGTCTGCTCTGCAATATTGTTGAGTGCTTCGAAGATGATGCCGTTGGTAAAGGCCGCATCCCCGGCGAAGGCGATGACATTTTCGTTGGTCCCGGCCAGGTCACGGGCAACAGCCATTCCCAGTGCAGCAGATAACGAAGTCCCTGCGTGGCCGGCTCCATAAATGTCGTGGTCGCTCTCGGTGCGCAGCATGAAGCCATTGAGACCGCCCGGCTGTCGGATGGTGTCAAAACGGCCGCGGCGTCCCGTTAGCAGCTTGTGGATGTAGCTCTGGTGGCTTACATCAAAAACGAACTTGTCTTCCGGCGTATCGAACACATAATGCATGGCAAGCGTGAGTTCGACGACGCCGAGATTGGGCCCTAGATGGCCGCCGGTTTTCGACAGCGTCTGCACGAGGCGCACGCGGATCTCCCCGGCAAGCGTTTCAAGCTGCGGAATGGTCAGCTGCTTGATGTCTGCCGGACTGTGAATTGTGTCGAGAATGGAACCCATGGGTGACACCGCTTTCCTCGGGATGCGGACTTCTCTTGCCTGGTGGCGACGGGTGCGCAGATGTCGTCTGCCGCAACTGCGCTCTAATAAACGCTCTAAACGAAAAGAGACCCGGTTCGGGTCTGATTGTAGCGCGTTGAGACTCTATAAAGTATATCGTATAGAACATCCCCGAAGGCGGGTCTGCCATGCGCACTGGTTTCATGGGATGCGGTTCCACTGTGTCTGATCGAGGCTGGAAGGTCCATGCCCGGGAACCGAAGTGTCATCCTGAGCAAAAGCCGATGGACCTGTGCCTTCTCCCAGTTCCACTCACGTCCCGTCTCGTCGAAGCCAAGTCTCATAAGCGAAACCAGGGGCGTTCGATTTCGCGGCGGACGGGTTTAGAGTTTTGTTGAGGGTTGGTATGCGCAGGTTGCTGTTTACAGGTTTTTTATTGATCGCTTCCGCTTCTCTTTCCGGCCAGTCACTTGGACTACCCTCGCCCTCGTCGCCGACCGATGCAGCGACCCTGCTCAGCGATCCGGCTGATTCCCCAGGCGTCCATTTCCTCTTCGATCTCGAGAGCAGATTCGCCAGGGCCACAGCCGAGGGAGGCGGACCGGCTTTCTCTTCCTGGTTCGCCGACAATGCGACGTCCCTATCGAATGGCAAGCCGCCGGTGCAGGGACACGATGCTATTGCGCGACGGGCCACCTGGTCGCCAAAAAATTATCAGTTGGAGTGGACGCCCGACGGCGGGTCGATGGGGCCTGGCGGCTCGATGGGGTACACCTGGGGTCACTACTCGGGTCACGCGAAGGATGCGGCAGGCAACCCCATCGTAACCACGGGCCGCTACATCACCATGTGGGCAAAACAGTCGGACGGGCAGTGGAAAGTCGTGCTGGACGCTTCAAATGATGGACCGGCCCTCGATTGCTGCAAGCTTCCCTAGCTGTGCATAACCGGTACGTATGTGGAGAACTGGTAATTCGCCGTTGCCAGTAAGGGTATGCAGCCATACCCGGAAGACGCAGACGCCGCGTTTGTGAATCTCAGTGGTAACTATTTCCACGACCTATCGGTGTCCCATCCCCTGAAGGTTGCAGTTGTGTAACCCATCGGATTTGCCACAATGTTGAACAGGCGAACTTCTCTCCCCCATGCAAGCAGCTCTCCCTACGATGATGCACAAAGACGAAGCCGAAAGGCTCAAGTCTCTCGCGCAGTACGAGATCCTTGACACCCTGCCGGACCCGGCCCTCGATGAGATCACACGGCTCGCAGCCGCGTACACCCGCGCCCCGTATGCCTATATCTCGTTCATCGATGCCAACCGTGTCTGGTTCAAGTCGCGCATCGGGTTCCTGAGCAGGCAGCAGCCACGCGCCATCTCGGCGTGCCAGTACGCGATCCTCGAAAACGGCGCACTCCTGATTGACGATGCGATGGAAGATTATCGTTTCGCCCCATCGGGAATTCCTCTGGCAGCAACGACGCATTGCCGCTCGTATGTTGGCGCCCCGTTGATGTCGCCATCGGGCGCTGTTCTAGGTACCCTCACGGTATGTTCGCCGGAACCGGGCATGTTTACCCGCGACCATGCCCGGGTGCTCGAAGCACTGGCCCGGCAGATTGTAACAAGACTTGAGCTTTATTCGAAACAGAACCAGCAGGAGCGCGTGGTTCGCTCACGCCAGCGTATCGAGCGGGCGCTTACAGTCGAGCGCAACTTCGTCACTGCTGTGCTCGATACCATCAGCGCGCTGGTGCTGGTACTCGACACAGCCGGACGAATCGTGCGCTTCAATCGTGCGTGCGAATCGATCAGCGGCTACAGCTTCGGTGAACTGGTAGGACGTTCGTTCCCGGAAGAACTCTTCCCTGCCGAAGAGCGTGAGCATGCTGTGCGCATGTTCGAGCAGGCGCGTGCCGGCCAGATGGATGGCGGCTACGAGATGAACTGGCGGACCAAAGAGCGCGGCATGCGCCGCATCTCCTGGACCGCAACGTCACTCATGGACACCAATGGCGACGTGAACTTCATCATCACCACCGGCGTCGATGTGACCGAGCAGAGGACGGCAGAAGAAAATCTTCGCACCAGCGAAGCCCGCTATCGGCAGCTGGTCGAAAGTTCGCTCGGCATCATCTGCACGCATGACCTCGACGGCGTACTGCTGTCGATCAATGCGCATGCAGCGGAGATCCTTGGCTACACACCCGACGAGATCATCGGCACACCGCTGTTCAACTACATTCATCCCGACCACAGGCAGGATTACGAAGACTACGTCAGCGCGCTCAATGAACATCACGAGCACCAGGGACTCTTCTACCTGCAGCGTCGTAATGGCCGACTCGCTGTCGTGGCTTATCGCAACAAGCTGCTGCAACTGCCGGGCACCGAGCCCTTTGTGCTCAGCCACGGTATCGATATCACCGAACAGACGGATGCAGAAGAAAAACTGCATACCCTGACCCGGCAGCGCGAATCCATTCTCGAGTCAGTGGGCGACGGCATTTGGGGCCTCGATATGGATGGACGCCTGATCTTCTGTAACAACATCGGCGCATCCATGTTCGGCTACGCGATCGACGAGATGCTGGGCAAGGACATGCACACGCTGGTGCACCACACCAAAGCGGATGGCACGCCCTATCCCGCAGCCGAATGCCCCATCTACAACTGTCTGCGCAGCGATGAAGCGGTGCGCGTCTCGGATGAAGTTTTCTGGCGCAAGAATGGCACCAGCTTCCCGGTGGAATATGTATCGCGACCATTGATAAATGACGGGGTCATCACTGGTATCGTGGTCGCCTTTGAAGACATCACGGAGCGCCGCCGCCTGGAACGGATGAAGGATGAATTCATCTCAACGGTAAGCCACGAGCTACGGACACCGCTGACCTCTCTAAACGCGGCGTTGAACCTGATTGCCGGCGGCGTTCTCGACAAGCGGCCGGAAAAGCAGACGCAGATGATGCAGGTTGCCGTCAACAACTGCGACCGCCTCGTGCGCCTGGTCAATGACATACTGGATTTCGAGCGTGTAGGGACAAGCCGCCTGCCGCTGCATCGCGAAAATTGCGATGTCATCGACCTCCTGCGTAAGGCTGCCGAGTTGCAGCAGTCGACCGCGGCGCGGAGTAATATCCAGTTCCGTATCGACGCGCGTCCACTGTCGGTATATGTCGATGCAGACCGCATCCTGCAGACACTGACCAACCTGATTGGCAATGCGGTCAAATTTTCACCCGGCGGCAGCGAGATCCGTCTCGGTGCACGTCTGCAGGGTGATAACGAAGTAGCATTTGAGGTCGAAGATCATGGCCGCGGCATACCTGCGGACAAGCTTGAGATCATCTTCGAACGCTTTCAGCAGGTGGATGCCTCGGATTCGCGCGCGATGGGCGGGACAGGTCTGGGCCTGGCGATCTGCCGGGCCATCGTGCAGCAGCATGATGGGCGCATCTGGGTCGAAAGCAAAGTAGGCGAGGGAAGCACGTTCTCCTTCACCGTGCCGCTGAGCAAGTCGTCGGAAGTTATCCAATAGCCCATCTTGACGGTCGATGTGGAACCGACAGTCACATCCCCAGTTGTGTCAGCGTGGAAAAGACAGACTTCGGGTTGCTGGATCATCGCTGTATTCTTCAACGCCAGTCGAGCCTACCTCGCAGGTACTGTGCAGGCATCGTCCGCATCTATACACTGGCGGGTCGGATATGCGAAAAGAATACACATGCGAAACTCATTGGTTAAAAGCGGGTTTATCAAACCGGGGCATACAGGTTGGTCTTTGAAAACAGCCCGGGTCCTCGCAAAAGCGATTGATAGAGTGTGGACAGCGAAAAGCTGACAGCTATGAAGGTGGAATGATGACAAACGAAAAAGCTACGTTGTCTTCTGGACGGATGACCCAGGCCTTATGGAAGGGCGCTCTGCGGCAGGGCATTGCCCTGAGTATCTGTGCAACGATTGTGCCGCTGACGCAACTCAGCCTGATGGCGCAGGACGGACCTCCGCCGCAGCAGCAGTATCCTTACCAGGATCCAGGCGATCCTAATCAGCAGGGTCCTCCTCCACAGGATGGCGGCCAGGCTGCTTATATTCCGCAGGGTCCGCAGGAACTGGAACAGCTGGTCGCGCCCATCGCGCTTTATCCTGATTCGCTGGTTGCGCAGACCCTCGCTGCTTCCACGTATCCGCAGCAGGTACAGGACGCCGAAGGGTGGATGCAGCAGTATGGCAACCAGCCGCCGGAGCAACTGGCCGCCGCTGTGAACCAGATGCCATGGGACCCCAGTGTGAAGGCGCTGACGCAGTTTCCGCAGGTCCTGCTGATGCTCGCCAAAGGTCAGCAGTGGACCATCGCGCTCGGCAATGCCTACTACAACCAGCCGGCGGATGTGATGGGCGCTGTGCAGTCGATGCGTTACCGCGCACGTGAAGCGGGGCAGCTGCGCGATACCTCGCAGCAGGTGATTGAACAGGATGGTCCGCAGATCATCATTCAGCCGGCCAATCCTAACGTCGTCTATGTGCCCTATTACGATCCGTGGGTAGTTTACGGTGCACCGATCAACCCCTATGTCGGCTTTTACCGCCCGCCACCACCTCCGGGCCTGGCGCTCGGTATCGGCATCGGCATCGGATTTGGTGTGGGAATCGGGTTGCTGGCCTTTGGCCACTTCGGATGGGGCTACCATGCATGGGCGCCGAACTGGAGATCCAACACCATCATCGTGAATAACAACACCTACATTTCGCGGAGCACGACGGTCTACAACCGCGGCAACTTCGGGGGGTATAACCAGGGCTTCAACCGTGGCGGACCACAGAACTTCGCGCACGCGTCCTTTAACCGGAGCGCGCCTCTGTACAACGGACGCCCGATGAACGCGAACAATCGCCCGGCGGCAGGCAACTTCAATCGTCAAGGCGGGGCGCCGGGTGGAGGATTCAATCGTCAAGGCGGGGCGCCGGGTGCAATGAATCGGCCGGGCGGCAATCCCGGAGCGATGAATCGGCCGGCTGCGGCGCCGTCTGGCAACTTCAATCGGCCAGGTGCCTCCCCTGCTGGCAACATCAACCGGCCAGGTGCAGCACCTGCCGGCAATATCAACCGTCCCGGTGGGGCGACGGCGAATAGCTACAGCCGTCCAGCGGGAACGGCAGGCGCGTATAGCCGGCCATCCGGAACAGCGGGCGGCTATAGTCGGCCCAGCGGTACGTATGCTGGCGCCAGCCGTCCTGCTCCACAGGTACAGGGCCGCCCTGCAGGGGCGGGCGCACCGCGTCCTGCCCCCGCGCCGAAAGCGCAGTCAGCACCCAGGGGCGGCGGCGAGCATGGCGGCGGCGGCGAACACCACGGCGAACACAAATAGCCGCTGCTCTGAAAAGAGGGTCGCGCGAACCAGCGCGACCCTCTTTTGCGCTCCAATTTGGACTTCGATCGACTGTCAGCAGAATTTACTTGTTGCAACGACTATCTCGGAGCAGAATGAAGTGGTCGGTCCGGCAGTGATGCGGGCCCGCTTTTTTTTAGGAGACCACCCTATGGTTCGCAAATATGCAGCTCTTTCTCTTTTCCTCGCCGCCGGATCATTAATCGCGCAGGCACAGACCTCCAGTTGGAAAATTGACCCCGCGCACTCCGGCGCCGACTTCTCGATCCGGCACATGGGCATGACAAACGTACACGGCAAGTTCACCAATGTGAACGGCTCGGTCACCATCGACGACAAGGACTTCACCAAATCCTCAGTCGATGCGACTGTCGATGTCACGACCGTCGACACTGGTGTCGCAAAGCGCGATGCCCATCTCAAGAGCCCCGACTTTTTCGACGTAGCCAAGTTTCCAGCGATGACCTTCGTAAGCAGGAAGATCAGCGGCTCAGGCGATGAATATCATGTGATTGGTGACCTGACCCTGCATGGCGTTACCAGGTCCGTCGACCTGACGATGGAAAAGCCCGGTAAGGAGCAGGTCGGGATGGATGGAAAGTCAATCCATCGCGGTTTCAGCGCGACTACTACCATCCATCGCCAGGATTTCGGCCTGACCTGGAATGGCACGTTGAAGTCGGGCGACAACATGCTCGGTGACGATGTGAAGGTTGAATTGGATGTCGAGATCGTAAAGCAGTAGACGAAACCAGAGAGAACTCTCTGCTTCATCTGATGACGCTCTGGGCGAACGTCAGTCCAGTTAAAGCGGCGGGATGCCAATTCAGCGGGGGGATGCCAGTCCACAAGGGGCGGGATGCCCGCCATTGGAAGTCCATCTGAAGAGGCGGGACTTCAGTCTCGCCATAACCCTGTCCTCGCAACGCGGCTTTAGCGGCTGAGGGAATGGTGGCATCCGATCACACTCACCCAGAGGCAGCTCAAAGAATGAAGCAACAGCGGTCGCGATCGGCAGAGGCATGCTGCCATCGCACCTGCTGCATCTCTATTGCAATACCAAGGCGTCATGAATAAGCGACAAATAGTATCGGGCTCGGACGGGAGGCAGGCCAGGTGAGTGAAAAGCTGAGAGCCGAATTGAAGCAGGGTAAGCCCTTCAGCAGCTTGGCCGAAGAAACCATCCTCAACCTGGAGCGGACGGCTGACTGCTTCCGTCGTGAATTGCAGAAGGCGTTGAAACCGCACAGCATCACACAAACCCAGTACAACGCCCTGCGCATTCTTCGGGGTGCGCAACCGGATGGACTTACCTGCTCGGAACTGGGCGAGCGACTGGTCAGTAGTGACCCGGACATCACAAGGCTGCTGGAGCGTCTCGCCCGGCAGGGCCTGATCCATCGCCACCGGGCAACTGTGGATAGACGTGTCGTCGTCACGAAAATAGCGCCCGCGGGGCTGGAGCTTCTAGACCGCCTTGTGCCGATGCTCGATGAACATATCCGACTGAGCCTCACACACATGGACCGAAGCGCGCAGGAAAGGCTCATCGACCTGCTCGAAGATGCCCGCTCACCCTACATACGGCAGGCCGGGCAGTCAGGAGACGGCGAAGCAGAAAGCTTGTGCGAGAAGATCGCGAGCTAGATCCGCCAGCGTGCAAGGGACCGAATCTCGATATCGCTTCGGGCCGGCATACCGCAAAGGCCTGCGAGGAGTGCTCGCAGGCCTTGGTTGATACATCCGTCTGGCTAGTTTTTGCTGGTCGGCGCTGAGGCCGCATTGCCAGCCCCTGCAGAAGCATTCACAGGTATGTGTTCGCCTGCACCATCGCCATAATTCTTGTGCACCTGGTTATGCAGGCAGTAGAGTGCCAGTTCGAGCCGGTCGGAAACGCCGAGTTTGTCATACACCTTGCGCAGGTAATTCTTGATGACCTGCTCGGTGGTGCCAAGCTGGTAGGCAATTTCCTTGTTCCGCTTGCCCTGCGTGATGCAGGTGATGATGGCCAGTTCCTTCGGCGAAAGACGTGGCTGCGTGCGGGGGCTGGTCAACGCGGTTGCCTGTGAGCGGTAGGCTTCAATGACCCAGTTGACAGACTGATTATCGATCCAGGTCTCGCCTTCGGCGATCTTGCGGACGCATTTCACCAGGAGATCAGGAGAAATGGAACGCGGAATGATTCCGCGAACCCCGCGGCGATACAGCTCCACTGTATTCGATTCGTCAGAAGCGACTGCCTGGATGATGATCTTCACCTGGGGGGCGCGCCGAACGAGGGTCGGGATAGCGTCTGTCGTGCCATTGATCAGGCTGCCTTCCATAATGACCAGGTCAGTCGGAAAGCGCTGGATGGCGGCATCGAGGTTGCTGAGGGTATCGACCTGGGCAACAACCCGGATGTCGTCCTCCAGGGCGAAAATCTTCCTCATACCGACACGATAGATGGCCTGCGAGTCTGCCAGGATAATGCGAATCAAGCCAGATTCGGTGGTTTGCTCCGTATCGGAAGCAGGCTTGTCGTGGTTGAGGTCGTTCAACATCTCCGTTTTAGCGGCTGTCATAAGGGTTTCACTGAGTGAAGTAATATTCATCGATCACAGCGGCGACCCGGGTGCAACCACCACTTGTGGTGCAGCGTACCACACGTCCACCGCAGTTCACTACCACATCCGCAGGCGTGCCCATTGCTTCTTTGGGCATCTTCATTACGAAGCGCACATGCTTCTGCAAGGGAAACGGCCGGTCAACTACAAACAGCACACCGGTCGCAGATATGTTTTCCGTCATTGCGTCGATCTCTCTGTCATCTACCTCGACTCTGACAGGAATCACCAGCGGGAAACGTACGGCATTGCGAAGCTCAGTGCCCTTTTGCACTACTTCAGTCTCCGGGGCCTGTTGCATCATGACGCAAGAGTAACCGCTTCTGGTTCCAACGGCAATGACGCTTAGTAATCAGTTTCATCAAAAAAAGGGTCATAACGTGCTACTGGAAAATTACACGGAATATGCAGCCGACGCACCCACCCACTGCTGGTTGCGGTTATGGTCCACGCCCATCATTTTCCCCCTGCCCAGTCTCACCAGCGAAAGCACCGGCTCCATCTTTCCCGGGTGCGCCTCGGTGCCGTCCGGCCAGAGATACAGGATCCGGATTTCGGCCTGCGTCATCCCGAATGGCGTGTCTATAACCGGCGCAAAGTTCACCCGCTCCTGTAAAAGGTAGTCCCGCTGTTTTTCTACCGGGATCGACGCCAATTCTTCATCCGACGGCGCAAAGACAATCCCCTTCCCGGCGAACGAAAAAAGTGGCTTGAGCAGCAGTTCCTCCCGATCCCCATGCAGACGCTCGCTTCCGCCGCCCCGCAGCCAGTCATCGAGAAAAACGGCTTCCGGCACAGTTTCGTGCCGCAGGTACGGAATGGAAAACTTGCTGATCTGAAAATACCAGTTCGGATTGCCCGCCCATTCAACATCCAGATCATCGCGGTAATCAAACGGCAGCGTGATCTTCTTCTGAATCAGTTCATCGACGATAACGCGGTTATAAATTCGGCGGATGGGCCGGAGCCGTCCTCCCCCTCCATTCGTCGCATCCTTGTAATACAGTTGCGTCTTGCCGCCCGTCTGCGTTGCAGTCAGCTTCGTCACATCCACGACCGGGATACCGAGCATGCGGGACGTCAGTAGAAAATCCGGCAGCGTCTTCTGTTGCTCGGGATGGATTTCCGCCAGCACCACCTCGGCAGGATCGTGGTCGCCGACCACCACCTGCCGGAAAAGCTTTCTGAAGCTTTCTTCTGTATGGCCGCCCAGGTAGAACGTTAGAGCAGGATCCATCCGGAAGAACTCCTGATAGGCGTTACCAAGCAGGTTCTGGAAGGCGAATACAGAGGGAAAAGCTTGCAGTTCGACTAGACGGGGTGCATAGGTGCCATCCCCCTGCCGGACAAGTCCGAAATCGGCTGTCATGAAATGCGGATGGTTGGACGGCATTGGCAGCCGGTACCCATCAGGAATGGCGGCAAGCGAGGCAGCCATGTAGTCCCGGTCGCCCAGTAGCTGCTGCGTCAGCCCTGTGCCGGCGGCGATAATCTTGTCCATTAGCGTTCGCGGGAAAAAACACGGTGTTTCGGCGACACGAAACTCGACCCGCGTCCCGCTCCGGGCCTCAAGGGAAGCGAGCAAGGCGACGTAGCGCGCCTCGTCGAACTGCGCATTGAACAGTTGCCGTTGGCTTGCAATCATCGCGACAGCATACCGCCTTTTCCTGCCTCCTGCGCAAACGGGGACGACTCATCATTGCCCTGAATTGTCCTGATGTGGGTAAAAGGCCATGCTTGGGGCACGCAATTATGTACCTTTGACAGTTACCCACGTAATAGAGCAATAATTTCGTGCAAAATAGCACATTAGTTGTAGCCACCAGGCATTTCCAGAGGTACTGTGAATGAGCAGTATTAAACAACCCGCCCCATCGGAGACGTATACAAAATGCTCAAGGCCACTTTTCGCTCGCTCGTGATTGCTTCAATGATTGCCACCCCTTTCGTCAGCTTTGCCACCCCGCTCGCTCCGATTCCTCCGGTACGAAAGCCCGGCTCCCAGCTAACTCCCCTCGCGCCAATTCCTCCCGTGAGAAGTGGCACCAAACTTACCCCGTTGGCGCCGATACCTCCTGTAAAGAAATAGCATCATTGAATTTTGTCGAGTTCAGATCAAGCGTCTAACTGCCTCAACGGATTACGCTCCGATGATTGCCGAGGAACCTAGCACGGAGCGTATGCCGGTGGATCGTTATCCATCTGCTGTCGCCCGAACGAACGTCGTGTATGCTACTGACGGGGTTCCTTTGTATAATGCAGATCTCGGCAACGGATCAAGCGTTTTGGCTGGGTGGCTCTCTTAGTCAGGTTGCGCTTATCTGGGTCTTGATCAGGCAACGCGAGTACAAACGGTTCCCTGTATTTGTTTTCTGGATAT
The DNA here is from genome assembly GCA_964245665.1 of uncultured Acidobacteriaceae bacterium. Taxonomy (GTDB): domain Bacteria; phylum Acidobacteriota; class Terriglobia; order Terriglobales; family Acidobacteriaceae. The sequence continues at coordinate 20,596 of CAXTNK010000047.1, read as the reverse complement.
TGGTCTTAATTATCCTGGATCCGCTACTCTTCTGGTGCAGTGTTAGACTTTCGTCCTACTCCTACTACCGCGCCTATACGGTTACTGGAGTGCTGGACTTCTCTCTGCAGATTTGTGTGCTTATCGAGATAGCTCTAACCGTTTTGAAGCCGGCTCAGTCTCGAATCTCGAACGGAACTCTCCGTGTTCTCGGAGTCGGGGTATTGGCCTTTTTCCTGACGGCCCTAGTGTGGGTTTTAGGACAGAGTGCGCAGACAAACCGCGTTTTTATCGCCTATACACGACTTCAGCACGTCGTATTTGTGGTCGCCTATCTGAGGTTGGGCGTCTTCTCTGCGATCGCGGCGTTCTCTCAAATGCTGGGCATTACATGGAGAAATCATGTCATCCGGCTTGCCGGAGGACTCGCATTCTACAGTGGGGTTTCACTGATTGTGCAGCTCACCGTCTCGCACCTTTCTCAGCGAAACTGGGAAAACTACACCAAAGACTATTGGTTACTAAACCATACACAGGTAATCGCTTACCTCATGGCATTGACCTTTTGGGTGTGGTCTTTCGTGCAAAAAGATGCGCCAAGACGCGAATTTACTCCCCAAATGCAGAAGATTCTGGTAACAATATCCCAGGCAGCTCGACGTGACCGTGTAGGTTTGTCGCGTAGCATGGAGCATAAATGATTTTGTTACTTTCGGAAATAGTGGTAACCACTTCTCTGTTCGCGATCCTGGTTATCTGGGCCATCGGACAGGTCAGACAAAGACGAACCAAAAGCTGGGACGACCTGGTGGTACAGCTACGCGTAAACGAGTGGGGCTTCGAAGATATTTCTGAGCGCTACCTCTACAAGAGCGGCATCAACGCCACTCCTGAAGATATCTGGCCGCGGATTGAAGGAGCCAAAGGGTTATGGGCCATGTACAAGAATGCTGCCATCCTGCTCAAGCTCGCGGATTACGCAGCACAACATGGTGATGGCTCCAGTGATGCGTTGATCGCCTCGCTGCGGGCGGACGCTTTGCAGATTCGGTTGAGCGTCATCTATGCGCTCGCAAAGTACGCCTTCTCCCGCTCAACGGTTGGTGCATCTGTAAACGCTCATCGTGCCGCAACCATGTACAGCGAGATGCTGTTTCACATGACTACCCTGTTCCAGGAACACTCAGCACAGCTCTTTCCACGCTACCTGCAGGCTATGTAAGACGCGTCGAGTTTGCAAAGAAAGGAGGATGCCGCGGCATCCTCCTTTTTGGCCTGGCTCGTGGCTACTGCAAATGTTCAGCCACGAACTGGTCAATCCTGCGGCCCTCTTCAGCACTCAACCGAAAATCGCTTGCCTTGATTGTCCCCTCCACCTGGCTGGCATTCCGCGCACCGACGATCGCAGCGGTAATCGCGGGATTGCGCAGAGTCCATGCCACGGCAACCACGCCCGGCTCCACCTGGTGAGCATCGCCGATCTCGCGTAGCAGCTCGACCAGTTTCAGGTTGCGGCTCAGTTTAGGCTCATTGAAGTTCGGACTCTTCCGCCGCCAGTCATCATCAGGCATGTTTTGAATGCGTTCTGCGGTCATCTTGCCGGTCAGCATGCCAGAAGACATCGGCGAATAGTTGATCACACCGATGTTGTTCTGTTTGCAGAACGGCAGGATCTCATCCTCAACTTTGCGATTCAGCAGCGAATACGGCGGCTGCAGCGAGGTGATCGGAGCAATTGCCTGCGCGCGTTTCATCTGTTCGACGTTAAAGTTTGAAACGCCCAGCCAACGAATTTTGCCCTGCTTTTGCAGGCGCGCCATCGCTTCCCAGCCTTCTTCGATCTCGTCCGCAGGGTCTGGCCAGTGAATCTGGTACAGGTCGATGGCCTCAATCCGGAGGCGGGTAAGCGAATTCTCCACTTCTTCCTGCACGGAACCAGCTTTAAGGCTCCGATAGATCTTCCGGTCTTCGTCCCACCGCATGGAGCACTTAGTGAAAACATAAGGCTTGTGCGACGAACCATGCAGAGCTTTCGCTACCACTTCTTCCGAATGGCCCAATCCGTAAATGGCTGCCGTGTCGATCCAGTTGATGCCGAGTTCGAGCGCCCGCTGGATGGCGGCGACAGAATCATCGTCCTCCTGGTGGCCCCATGAAAATTGCCAATCTCCTCCGCCAATGGCCCACGCGCCAAAGCCGATGGCCGTGACCTGGAGATCGCTGTTACCGAGTTGCTTGGTCGCAAGTGTCGTTACTGCTGAATGCGCTGTCGTCGCCATAAATGCTAACCTCGAATATATTTTCCTACAGAGAGGGATGCAAGAGAACGGCACAGAGTTAGACAATGTCAGGGCTGCACGAGAAATGTACCGTCTTGCATGATCTGTTCTTCACTGCCATCTGCGGCGCCAAGCCAGATGCTGAAGCGCAGTCCGACAACGTCGATATGCGTCGACGAATACCACTGAGCGCCGGTGTGCTCCCCGTAAGGATTGCCGAACGCAATATGGATTCCGGGAAATTTCTCATCCTGCAGGATATTGCCGATCACCCGATCGACGCCGATGTTTGTCCCGATCGCGAATTCGCCAACCCGGTCGGAGTTTTCATCGGTATGCGTATAGGCCCAGAAGTCTTTCTCCAGTTGTTCGTTCGCCGAGTGACAGGCGGTAATGCGGTTCCCCTTGATTTCAATCTCCAGAGGAGTCGCCGCGAGTAGCCCGTCGCGTGCGCAGAGGAAATCGCCCACGACTCCGTCGACAACAAATGTCCCATTAACCTCGCCAGGCGTGGTAAAAATCTCGCCGCCCGGTAGATTACCCCACTTGTCCGGGCTGATGATACCGCTCGTCTTGAGCCAATTGTACTCACGGTTCATCTCTGCTCGAATTGCAGTGCCGGCTGGTGTAGTAGCACGGATATATGTGGCTTTTCGGACGTTCTCGATGACCTTCTGGCTCAGTCGGTCGACCAGCTCGAAATCCGCCCGCATACCCTCGCGCATAATTTGCGGCGTGATATTCACCATGTGGGCATGCCGCATCCTGCGGCGGTTTACAACGTCGGTCATCTGCATGCGCGACCGCAGCTCATTTTGCTGCACGGTGACAGCAAATAGACTAACCTGGCTGGTCTCCATGTCCGCCAAGACCTCTGGCGGCATGTCAGCCAGCGGCCGTTGTGCGAGATCTTCCAGGCAGAAAGCGTTCCAGGTAGCGCCGGCTTCTTCAAGCTCTGTAGCCAATGCGGCAGCGATCGCGAGCGTCTGCTGGTCAAAGATCAGCGTCGCCTTTTCGTCGGGCTGCACCCGCAAACAGGTCTTGACAGCGCTTTGCGCACCCTGGGTGAACTCGGGCGGGAAGTTGGCGTGCATCAGTATCTGAGAAGTTGTGGTGACCTGACTCATAGGTTTAGCTGGAAAATGAACAGATGCAGCTTTGATAGTGACCCGGCAAACCAGGCCCATATTCTCTATATGGTGTCACAGATCTTTGGACTATGAACGCTGCTTTTTTTGGCAGATCCTGCATCGCCCAGCCTCGGTGCATCATGAGGTGCATACCGGTGAAACGCCTACTCTGTGAGGGCTCTAATGTCTCTTCCCTCAGAAAGGCCATAGAGTTGCTTTTGCCCTAGGTGTGATCATGTCATCGGCGATTGAGGACGGGGCTCTGGTATGCACATGGCGTGCGCCTGATGTACGCAGCTTCCCTTTAGAAGGATCAGACGAAGCAGAACGCCTTTTTTGCGACGCGAAAGTCTTGTTTGCGCGGGGCAAAAATGAGGATGCCGCCCGCGCCTGTCGGGCAAGCCTGATTCTGCGGCCTCATCATCCCGAAACCCTGCACCTGCTTGGTGTTCTGTCTTACAGGCGTGGAGACTATGAGGTCGCGGCACGGTTGCTCCGTAGGGCCATCGCTCTCAGCGGCAAGACGGCTCATTTCCACTCAAATCTGGGTGGGGCGCTCGAGGCACTTGGAAAGATTGAGGAAGCAGCATTCCGTTACCGGCGCGCGGTGGTTCTGCGACCTCTTTTTGCGGAAGCCCACTTCAACTTAGGCAATTTGCTGCGCATACAGGGACGCCAGAGGGCGGCTATTGAAGCCTATGGGCGGGCAATAGCTGCGCAGCCTGATTTGTACGAGGCGCAGAGCAATCTTGGCAATGTTCTGAAGGATATCGGCGAGTGGACCGGGGCGGACGCCTGCTATCAGAAAGCCTTAACTATACGGCCTGACTCTGCCGAGGTGCACTCTAATTTGGGCAACCTCAGGAGTATAGAAGGCCGGCTTGACGAGGCAGTCGAGGAGTACGAACTAGCCCTCGCATATGACTCCAAGTTTGCAGATGCCTGGACAAACCTGGGCACAGTCCTCAATCAGCAGGGAAAGGTCAAAGAGGCTACCGAGTGTCACGAAATGGCACTCACGATTCGGCCTGATTTTGCTGAAGCCCACCACAACCTGGGCTGTGTTCTCCAGGCGCAGGGCAACGCCGATGCTGCTTTATTGCGTTACGGGAATGCCCTTGCTTTGAAGCCCGGCCATGCCAACGCGCACTTCGGCTGTGCTCTCATTCATCTGCTCCGAGCTCGCTACGCTGAAGGCTGGACCGGATACGAATGGCGCTGGAAAAGCGATCAGCATTCCACGCGCTGGCGGGAGATCGAGAGACCGGTATGGACAGGCATGCCTCTGCCATCCGGTCAGTTGCTTCTCTGGGGCGAGCAGGGTGTGGGTGACGAAATACTGTTTGCCGGGCTGGTCTCCGAGGCAGTGGCTGTAGGTAACGAATGCGTGCTCGAGTGCGATGCCCGGCTGGTGCCATTGTTCGCGCGCTCGTTCCCTGAAGTGACGGTACTGCCATCGCACTCCGCGGATCACAAAGCGATTACAGCTCACCTCCCGAGCGGCAGTCTGCCGCGACTTTTCCGCGCAAATGAATCTAGTTTTGGGTCAACAACCTTCCGCTACCTGTCCGCAGACCCTGGAGAAGTCGCGCGCTTCCGTGAGCGCTACCTGGACCGTCGGCATGTCATCGGTCTCGCCTGGCATACTAGGAACGCGAAGTCCGGTTATCGCAGATCGATTGCTCTTTCCCTGCTGGCCCTGCTGTTTACGCGCACGGATGTTCGCTGGATCAGCCTGCAATATGGCGACCACGATGCAATCGAGAAAGAGACCGCCGAGGTGGGCGCTCCTATGCTGGTCGATAGAACAGTCGATCAATTGGCGAACATCGACATCTTTGCGGCTCAGGTCTCCGCGATGGATCTGGTGATCACCATCGACAACTCGACGGCCCATTTGGCCGGAGCACTTGGTGTACCAGTCTGGGTCCTGTTGCCTTTCGCTCCGGACTGGCGGTGGAGCGAAGAACGCGAAGATTGTCCGTGGTATGCGTCGATGCGGCTCTTTCGTCAGCCAGCGCTGGGCGATTGGAATTCCGTGATCAAGAAAGCGGACCGGCAGCTGGATGTCCTCGGAGAAGTTGGGGTTTCCCGTCCGATTCAAATACCAATGAAGAGCCTGTTGGAACCAGCATGGAGTCTGGCGACGACATAAACAAGCCCCTTTAGGAGGTCGAACATGCATTTGCATGGAATCGCAGTTAACCCGAACTTGGGCAGCCTGGATGCTGCCAATGCCGCGCAGCGATCGACGAACGCACAACAGGCGGCGGTAGTCAGGAAGAAGCTGGCGTTGCCAACCGGCCGACTGGAAAGCGACGAGAGCTTCGAGTCGCTCATTTTGCTTGGCAGTGCGCATTCGGGGAAACAACAGAGAAGTCAACCCTCCGATGAAAGCCTTGCAGAGAAGGATGAAGTTGCAAAACCTCGGGAGAACGGTGATGAGTTCGACCAGGATGAACACCGCTCCTACTGGGCATAAGGTTCAAAGCTGCGCGTAGATCCAAGGTCCGACGCCCGGTAATCGGTCGGCAGGGGGTTGCGGCCCAGGTGCGGGCCGTTCACGCTTGCGTGGATCGATAGCTTTACCAATGAAGTAAGTTCTATCTATTAATCATGTGAGAGCACCAGGATGAGCCATCGATCTGAGCTAAGAAAAGCGGAAACGCCTTCGCGACTCAATCATCTTTAAGAATAAAGACCTTGTTTCGTCTCTTCGGCCATATAGTCGACGACTGCCTTCAGGTCGTTTGTCTCTTCAAATTTGCGCAGCTGACGATCAGCACCGGTGCCATTGGCGAGGATCCACTCAATGTTCTCGATCTCTTCCCGACAGCCTAGCTCGTCGACGACTTCGTCAACAAATTCAATGTACTCACGAATCAGTTCCCGCTCGTCGATCTCGGCCTCTTTGCCGAAGTCGATCAGTTTTCCGTCGATGCCATAACGGACCGCGCGCCACTTGTTCTCCATAATGAGAGCACGGGAATACTGGCGGAAATCCTGGTTGCGTGCATGCAGCCGATGCAGTTTGGCAGCAGTCGCCTGGATGAGCGCGGCGAGCGAAAGAGTTTCTTCGGCGCGCATAGGCAGATCGCAGATACGGACTTCTACAGTCGCGAAGAATGGATGCGGCCGGATGTCCCACCAGATCTTTTTGGCATTGTCGAGACAGTTGGTCTTGATCAGGAGTTTTACGTATTGATCGAACTCGCCCCAGCTCGAAAAGGAATCGGGCATGTTGGTGCGCGGAAACTTATCGAATACCTTTGCCCTGTAACTTTTGAGACCGCTCTTCATCCCTAACCAGAAAGGAGAATTGGTGGACAGTGCCAGAATGTGCGGCAGGAAGTACCGCATGGAGTTCATCAGCCGGATAGCCGCTTCGCGGTCCTCGATGCCGACATGTACATGAAGGCCAAAGATGAGGTTGGCGCGAGCTACCTGTTGCAGGTCCTCAACCACCTGACGATAACGTTCATCGGGATAGATTTCCTGCCTTCGCCAGTCAGCAAAAGGATGGGTTGCCCCAGCAACGAGCATCAAGTCGTTTTCACCCGCGAGGCGAATCATTTCACGCCTGAGCTCAAATAAATCCAGTCGCGCCTCTTTTACCGACTTGCAAATGTTCGTGCCAACTTCAATCACCGACTGATGCATCTCGGCTTTGACCCGTTCTTCAAGACGCAGCTTGCCACGGTCGAGAAGTTCGGTATGGATGTGGGAACGGAGGTCACGCGTGACAGGGTCAACCGTCTGATATTCCTCTTCAATGCCAATCGTGAATGAGGGCTGCATGGATGCTCCTCGCTTGATGGTCGTAAAGCAGTTGGAAATACTTCAGAAAAATGAGAGGAGTAATTGAAATCCGTTGGGCAAGCTAGGTTTTCGCCGAAGGAGTTTTCTTCGCGACAGTTTTCTTTGCGGACACTTTGCGGACCGATGTCTTCTTCGCTGCTGTCTTGGTGCCGACTGTTTTCACTGGAAGCTTGGTCTTAGTGTTGTCGCCTGCCAGGAACGTCTTCCAATGGAAGTCGGCCGGCTGCGGCGAGGTCTTCGCTTTCGCGATCGCCATCTCGGCGACTGCATTGATGATCCATTCGAAATTTTCTTCGCCGACCGAATCGCGGTCAGCATCGGGGGCAGGATTCATGAAGTCAATAGCGTAAGGCACACCGTCTTCAACGGCAAATTCGACAGTGTTTAGGTCATAACCGAGCGCTTGGCATAGAGCAAGGGCATCCTTCTCGACGCGGGCAAGAAGCTTCGGATCGAAGACGCGGCCATCCGTGTAGTAACGCTCATGGTGCGGTCGGCGCGGGTTGTAAGGCATGATGTGAACCTTCTCCTGCCCAACCACATAGCAGCGAAAATATTCGTCAAAGTTCACGGCGCGCTGGTACATCATGCAAAGGTCTCGGCTGTGGTCGTAGGCATGGAAAAACTCATGCGGATTGTGCACGTGGTGGACGTCTTTCCAGCCGCCACCATCGACTGGTTTCAGAAAGGCCGGAAACCCGATGTATTCGAAGATATTCTCCCATTGGAGTGGAAATTCCAAGTTGCGCATGGAGCGTTCTGTCGTGTAGGGCGGGAAGAATTTGTGCGGCAGAATCACTGTCCGCGGCACCGCAACGCCGACCTTTTCAGCGACATCGCAGTTGAAAAATTTATCGTCCGCCGACCACCAGAATGGATTGTTGACGATGACCGTGCCGTGAATCGCGGCATGCTTCAGGTACGCCCGGTAGAAAGGCACGTCATGCGAGATGCGATCAACAATCACCGCATACGGCGGAGCCTGGTTCAACTGGACACCGCCAACCCTCACCGCTTCAGCGTTGATTCCAGGCACCTTCAGACTGTTGATCCGTTCTACCAGCGCTCCGGGAAAACTGTTCTCCATGCCAAACAGGACGCCAATCGTCTTCACTCTTCCTCCAGGCCACGAGGCTGCCTAGATGCCAACATAGCTCACTCTCAAGGTGTCCGCAATGAGGACGTTCGGACGGAAAGTGATCAATGGCTGGTCGTTCGTCGGGAGCAATGAGGACGACGGACGGATTCACCCGCGCGTCTACGATATAAGTCGGATCGCTTCGGACTCGCGAGTGTTTTGATTAAAGACCTGGAGATGAGACGGCTACACTAGCAAGGGCCGATTTTCGATCTGACTATGAGACAAGCCTATGTCTTTATAGCGTTAATCTCACCGAGGTTGTTTCAAGCAGGCTTAACACGCCAAACAATTACGGCAATACCTACAAAAATCACCATGGGCGTCCTAACTGTTGTTGTCCGTCCAAGAACGTGGCGAGAGGTCATGGCCTGGTAAGAATTCCGAAGCTCCTCAAAGTCGGCTTCTTACCAACATGGGAGTAAAACGCTTGAAGAACAAGTCCTGCGACATGCGAGCGAAGCCAGCTTACCCAACTGTATTGCCAAGGCGCCGAGGAAGTGAGGGAACGAGAGCTTTGCTCCAAACATCTGGCCGCGCGATGGATGATAGAGATGCAGTGGACTGGCATTGGCTATAAACAAGTCCTCTGCCACATTTGCTTCTTGCATGACTGCTAAGGTTCTTTGCGGCTGCAGGGCAAAGATGACTGCATGCCCGAAGATCATCAAGAACAGAGAACAACAATCCACGCGTTTGGAGTTCCAGGTATTGCTTACTTGACGACCCCTCGCATTGCTCAGTCTTCTGTCGGCCCGCCGCCACACTCCTGATAGATTCTTGAACATGCGCCGAACCTTTGCGTCTCTCGCCGTGTTCGCAGTCCTCTCTCCATCGATCGCTATGCTCGCCCAGGCACAGCAAACATTGCTGGCCACTCCGTCAACGATTGCGTGGGGTTACTATTGGTCGAAAGCCCGGCCTATTCTGACCGTCCATAGCGGCGATACGGTGAAGATCCAGACGCTGTCGACCTGCGGCTCGCCGGAGCGGCTGAAAGACGGCGGCGTCGCTGCTGACGATATTCCGCAGGACGTGACCGACATCTACGCGGCGAAGGACATCGATAAGGGGCCGGGCGGCCACATACTGACCGGGCCGGTCGAGATTGCCGAAGCGCAGCCGGGCGATGTGCTCGAGGTGCGCATCAAGAAGATCGATATCGATGTGCCATGGGCCTGCAATGGCTTTTCCGCCGGACGCGGCTTTCTGCCGGACGACTTTCCCTACGGGAAAATGACGATCATTCCGCTTGATAGAACCGCGGCGTCTTCCGGCAATGCAGGTCTGGCAAACTTTGCGCCGGGCGTGAAGATTCCGCTGCGTCCATTTTTCGGGTCCATGGGAGATGCGCCGCCTGAATCCGCCGGCCGCTACAACAGTGCGCCGCCGTGGATGCATGGCGGCAACATGGACAACAAGGAACTGGTCGCCGGCACAACGCTCTATCTGCCGGTACATGCGCCCGGCGCGCTGTTCGAAGTCGGCGATGGCCACGCCGGCCAGGGCAATGGTGAAGTCGATATTACGGCACTCGAAACCATGCTGACCGGGACCTTTGAGTTCATCGTGCATAAAGCGCGAAAGGGCGACCAGCACCTGCTATGGCCGCGCGCCGAAACACCGACCAGTTACATCAGCATGGGTTTCAGCGAGGACCTCGTGAAGGCCACCGAAATGGCGACGCGTAACATGATCGATTTCCTGGTGAACGAGAAGCACCTGACGCGCGATCAGGCGTACCAATTGACGAGTGTTGCCGTTGATCTCGATATCACGCAGCTGGTCGATGGCAAGGTCGGCGTGCATGCCATCTGCCCGAAAGGGATTTTCGCCGGGAAATGAAAGATGGCATAACTGGCAGCTCGCCTTTCGACATCCTGCTGCTGAGCATCGACTTATAAACACATACCGTGACGCTGTGTATTCGTCATGTGCCACCTGTAAGGCCAAAGATTCCGCTGCCATGTTTTTATAAGCTGCACCACTTAGCTCCTGTGCGTCAATCATGTGATGTCGAAAGTGTTTGACATAATATACTTCACTAACCAAATTCGTTAAAATCGGCGTTGTGAGTGCTTCTGACAGAGATACGCCGATGTTGATCGATAAGCGCATTGCCAACTCACAGTTCCGCGAGAGTTGGGATCGTGTCAATCGCGCAGCTTTTCACAGAAAAGCTTTTATAGAGCGTTGGAATTCGCTGATCAAAAAAAACGCTTACAGACTCACGATTAATCATCATCCCGATGGGACAGGCGAACTCGGACTCAAGAGGATTGAGCCTGCTGGCAGCGACCTCGCTCTTGAAATGGGCGAGTTGTTGTACCAGTTGAGGGCTGCGCTCGACGGATTGGTTTACCGAGGTGTCGCTCTCAAGAATTCGGGGCAAGCCGTCCCCAATGAAGATAGACTCAGCTTCCCCATTTACAAGTCCCCTAAGTACTTTCCTGATTACGATGCCACTTACCTTGTCTTGCTGCCGCAAGAGATAAGGGACTGGATCAAACGAGTACAGCCGTACAACGCTGTCAACGATTGCGACCCCTTTATCGTCGCTATAGGAAGCTGCCTCAAGATTCTCAATGACTGTGCTGTTAAGGATAGGCATAGGCACTTGCACCTGATTGCAGCGCATGCGCTTGAGGCAAACATCCAAGTCACCTTTAATCCTCCCGTTGAGCTTATCCAGATGATCGGCACGCCGTGTAACGCCTTGGACGACGTAAGCCAGTTTGCGAAGTTTAGGCTCGCTCAGTTCGTTCCAGACCTCAACGTTGAGCTGAAAGGCGAGCTGCGATTGGTAATAGGAATGAGCGAGATTCCTGGGATTCTCGGGGATAGCCTTATGGAAGTACTCAGTAGCATCGAAAGAGTCGTCGGGATCGCCATACAGCGATTTGAAGCCGCTTTTCCATTTTGATTCGCGCACGTTTGCCTTTCCGCCGCGTGGTATCATGCGGCTAGATGACAACTGACGCGAAACGCTCGAATCCCGGCAAGGACATCAAGAGCGAAACCGTGTCTCCTCAGTATCAGGCTTTCAAAGAATTGCTTCGCAAGGTCGTCAAACCTGCGAACGCTTCTTTGCGCCCCGCTTCATCCCGTAAGGGCTAGGCTTGCGCCGACGCCCCTACCCTCCCCGTCAGTTCTGCATAGGTAAGTTGACGACCTACGATTTCTCTCAGAACTAACTTGAACCGACCTGCATCATCTATGCTCTTACGATTGTTGAAGCGAAACATCTGCTCATTCAGATAGCGATACAAGTGAAATGGTTCGACGCTGATGTACGTGCCGCCCATTGTGCGCTTCAGAACACTCCAGAAATTCTCAATACCGTTTGTGTGAACATGTCCGCGAACATAGCCTTCGGCGTGATTGATGATTTCGTGAGCAAGGTTCACGCTCTTGTAGGCGTGTAGCTCGTCCGTAATGAGGGTGGCATCAGGTGCAGCGTTTGCATGGGCCATCTTGACTAAAGCAGCGATGCTGCGCTCCTCGACAATGCCTGTACGAACCTTGCCGCCACGTTGAAGCATGCCGACGACAATTTGCTTACCCTTGTTCGGGGTGGCAATCTTTCGCTTTCGGTCTTTCTTGTGCATGTTCTTGGCCTTGCCGCCGTGGAATGTCTCATCCATTTCAATGATTCCATTCAGGGGAGTAGTGTCGTCATCTTCCATGGCCTTGCGAATGCGACCGAGCATATGCCAAGCACTCTTCTGAGTAACTCCGATGGTGCGACCCAGTTCATGCGACGAGATGCCATTCTTGCAATTCGCAAGCATCCACATTGCAACGAACCACTTGTCCAAGCCTAGCGGAGAGTCGTGAAAGATGGTGCCTTGCTTAACGCTAAACTGCTTCTTGCAGCCCCTGCATTTCCAGCGCCTCTGATTAGCAAGCCAAATAGTGTTATCGATTTCCCCGCAACCTTCACACACAACCTTGCCATCAGGCCAGCGCATTTCTGAGACCGCATCAATGCAGACCTGTTCGTCGCTGAAGTGCTTGATAGCTTGCTGTAGTGTCTTTGGATAATCCATAACTGCCTCGCAAATACAGAATACGGGCTTCAGTCTGGTTAGTCAAGTATATTATGTCCAAAGTGTTTGACATTAAAGAAGCAGGATTGCTACCTTGTCCATGTTAAATATGTTTAACATGGATGTGGCAATGACTATGAATTTGTCTTATCGCGAAAAATCTCTTTATGCTTCGCTTGTGGCGGAGCTTCTTGTGTATTGCCCTTATTTCTTTCTGCATCATCAGAACTCCGTGAACAAGGTCGCGGGGATGCTTATCGGGATCATCGTGCTGCAGATTATCCTGCAGTCACTCATCGCTGCATTGACACGCAACCGTATCACTGACGAGCGCGATCAGTTGATCGAGTTGCGCGGATATCGTGCAGGCTATCTCACGATCGTGTCTCTCATGGTGATGGGACTGGGCATGTTATGGCTACATACGACTCTCGGCAATTTTTCAATTGACGGACGCATCTGGGCATTGCATTTTCTGAGTGTCTTTTTCGGCATGCTGGTGATTGCGGATATAGCCAAGACGGCCGCGCAGATTGTGGCCTATCGAAGGGCACTCTGATGCCCGCAATCCGTAACCAGGTCCGTGAACTGCGGACCGAGCGCGCCATGACGCAACAGGAACTCGCCGACAGGATTGGCGTCACGCGACAGACCGTCATCGCCATCGAACAGGACAAATATTCGCCCTCGCTCGAGACTGCCTTCAAAGTGGCCAGGGTGCTCGGTGTGCCGCTCGAGCAGTGCTTTCAGTACGACGCTCGCGGCAAGCGCTGAACTATGCTAAAGAACCGAACTTATTCTTGAAGAACCGGCCTACGCTGAAGAACCGGCCTACCCTAAAGACGCCGACCTGAAGACGACGACCTGAAGCGCCGCGGCGAAAAGCTATTGACTTTATATCTGGTAGATATAACTTTGAGATACAGTTGCAATCACTGGCGAAGGGCTTCATAGGATGCTGAGCGTCGATCGCTGAGACGAGACGCTCGTGGCTCCAGCGTCTGGGAAGAGGCGATGATTCCGGAGCAATCAAGCCGGCCAGATGAACGAAAGACCAGGGACGTGCGCTTCGCAACAGCAGGGAGGGAACGATGCACCATGATCCAGTCTGGATGAAGGCATTGCTCGCAGTCCATATCTGCGCGGGGTTCACCTCGTTTCTACTGGCGCCGGTGGCACTCGCGACGGCCAAGGGCGGCAGGCAGCACAAACGCTGGGGCATGGTCTACCTGTGGGCGATGGGTGTTGTGGCGGCGACTGCGCTGCCCATGGCGCTGTACCGGCCCGTGCTCTTCCTCGCGATGGTCGCGGTCTTCAGTTTCTATGCGGCGTTCTCCGGCTATCGCGTGCTGAAGCTGAAGGACCTGGCTCGGGGTGGCGAGGCCAGACCCATGGACTGGACAGCGGGGGTGCTCACGTTTCTTTCGAGTCTTACCCTAGCAATCGTGGGCGCTTTTCGCCCGGCATGGATCCAGAGCTTCGGCATCGTCGCGATAATTTTCGGATTACTGGGAATGCGTCTGGCTGCCGTCCAGATGGGGAGCTTTGTGCACAAGCCGAAGGAGAAGATGTTCTGGTGGTACACGCACCTGGGGAATTTCATCGGCAGCTATATCGCAGCGTGGACTGCATTTTCCGTCGTGACGCTGCCAAGCATTCTTCATCACGGCGGGATCGTCTTCTGGCTCTGGCCGACGGCCATTGGCGTTCCAGCGATTGCGATAACGACCGGCTATTACAAGCGCAGATTTGCTCCCAGGGTCAAGGCAGTATCGAGTGGAGCAGCGGCCGCGTAGCGAAGACGTCTACAGGAACTGCTGCATCATCTTCTGCCAGGTTGGCCAGTCGTGGCTGTTCCATTCGTTCCATATTTCGAGACGCACGCCGATGCCTTTCGCGTGCATGATGCCGGCGAGATGGCGGTTCTGCTGCAGGCACTGGTCGTCCCAGCCGGTGCCGAAGACGTAGGTGTTCTGGCGGTAGCGATCCAGTAGCCAGCCGTCGCCCAGGTTGGCAATGTACTGCGGGGGCATGTTGAAGTAGACATCCTGGTCGTGGTAACCGTGCAGAAATCCTGAGAGATCGAATGCGCCGCTCATAGACAGGCAGCCGGTGAAGCGGTCGGGATGCTGAAGCGCGAGATTCACAGCGTGATAGCCGCCGAAGCTGCAGCCGAGTGTGATGCATTGCGGACTCCAGTTACGCTGCTTTATGAGTGGCAGCACCTCGTTCATGATGTAGTCCTGGTATTGCATCTGGCGGGCAATACGCCAGCGCGGCGGCACATTGCGGTTGTACCAGCTTTCACTGTCGACCGAATCGACGCAGTACAGTTGGATTTCGCCGCGCCCGATCTTGTCCCCGATGCAGCCGACCATGCCGCGTTCTTCAAACTCGAAGAAGCGGCCCTGCGAGGTTGGAAAGACGATGACCGGTACGCCGGCGTGGCCAAACAGAAGCATTTCCATATCGCGGCCGAGGCTGGGGGAGAACCATTTGCGATATTCGCGCTGCATGCTGCTCCGTTCCAGGGAGTAAGTCCTGCTAATGTATCAGGCTGCGAAGTCGAGGGCATGAGGCCGTGCAACGCCTCCGTTTAAAATGATGGGAATAGCAAAGGCTTTCAGGCGGACGCTCACCTCGAGCCCGGAAGGCGCTTCTGCAGCAATTGACACGAAGATGGAGCGACCCTGATCCTGCATCCGGACGATGACCGATCCATGAACCTGACGGTGTCTGGGGCGCCGAGCCTGCCGGTCGCACCGTTCATCGTCGCGCCTTCGATTGAAGATGACGCCACACCGCATGAACGGCTGAAGCTCCACCGGCATTTTCGCAGCGACATTCTGCCTGATGCGCGCAACCTGATCGTCTACCTGCCGCCGCAGTATGCCGCAGAGCCTGAACGTCGCTTCCCCGTTCTCTATCTTCATGATGGTCAGAACCTCTTCGACCCCTTGACCTCATTCATACCGGGCCGCACGTGGCAGGTGCGCGAAGCAGTGGATGAAGGTATCGCAGCGGGCGCAATCGAGCCGTTGATCATCGTCGGGATCTACAACACGGGCGACCGGCGCATTGCCGAATACACGCCCACGCGCGACTGGAAGATGGGCGGTGGCGAAGGCCCGCTGTATGGCCGGCTCCTTCTTGAAGAACTGATGCCTTTCATCGCAAAGCATTACCGGACGCTGAGTGGACCGCAGCATACCGGGCTCGGCGGATCATCGCTCGGCGGCCTCGTGTCGTTGTATCTCGGCATCCAGTGTCCCAACGTGTTTGGAAGGCTCGCGGTGCATTCGCCATCGGTGTGGTGGAACCATCGCAGCATCATGAACCAAGTAAGACTGGCCCATGGGGCCATGCGGCCGCGCATCTGGCTGGATGTGGGCGACTCAGAGGGTGCGCGCACGCTCGATGACTGCAACCGGCTGCATAGCGAGCTCAAGCGGGAGGGCTGGCGCGACGATACCGAATCGGCTGATGGCGATCTGCACTACTTCGTCAGTGAAGGCGGCCGGCACGATGAATCATCGTGGGCTACGCGTGTCGGGCCCATGCTGCGCTTCCTGTTCCCTGTTCCCTGAGACGAATAGCAAAGCTTCGCGCCGCGTCGGATGAGCTTCTCAATGTCGGCGGCGATGATATGCTGCGGGCGATCCTTTGTTCACTCTTTG
The DNA here is from genome assembly GCA_964245665.1 of uncultured Acidobacteriaceae bacterium. Lineage (GTDB taxonomy): Bacteria > Acidobacteriota > Terriglobia > Terriglobales > Acidobacteriaceae. Next base: position 4,525 of record CAXTNK010000047.1, on the reverse strand, counting down.
CTTGTGCTGAGGCCGGCCATGAAGACGCTCGTCACTTCCCTGCTTGTATTGCTTACCACGCTCTGCTTCGCGCAGAAGCCCGTCAACGGCGATGCTTTCCCGCCGGAGGTCTACAGTGCGAAAACAGTGGCTGTCGTCAATGACACGCATACGGATGCGGTCAGCGAAGGCGCGGTCGATGCCTTGAAAGCCTGGGGTCATTTCACTGTCGTCGACGATCCCGATACAGCGGATGTGACGTTACGCTTCGACAAGACAAAGGAGCACTCGGGGCAGGACTCGCAGAAGCCTGATCCGAACACCGGCCAGACCAGCTACAGCTATGGCATGACCTTCGGCAGTTCAATCCACATGAAGGCGTACATGAAAGACGCGGACACGCCTTTTTATACCAACAAGACGGACGACTCGAAGAAGAAGGCCGGCATGTCCTGCATCAGCGACTTCCGCACTGCCATGCAGGCAGCGCGGCCTCATTAACTCCTTACTGGCTGCGACCTCTCACTGGCTGCGCAGGGTCCGCATCGGCTCCAGACTGGCAGCACGCGCGGCCGGCAGCAGGCTGGCGAGTGCTGACACCAGCAGCAGGACGGCCGAGGCCGCAAGATACGTGATGGCATCGAACGCCTGCACGCCGTAGAGCAGACTCGCGATGAAGCGTGTGAGCAACAGTGACGCTATGCCGCCGATGACAAGTCCGATACAGGCCAGGTTCAATCCGTGCCGCATGACGAGCGCCAGGACATCCTCCCGCTGTGCGCCGAGGACCATGCGCAGACCGAGTTCGTGCGTCCGCTGCGCAACCATGTACGACAGCACGGCGTAGAGGCCGATAGCAGCCAGCAGCAGGGCGACAGCTGCGAAGGCAGTGAGCAGCACTGTCTGGAACCGCGGCTGTGCCGAAGCGATGGCAACGCCTTCCGCGACCGTGCGGAAGCGATAGACGGGCGCCTCCTTATCGAGCCCGGCTACAGCGCGGGTGACAGATTGCTCATAGGCTGCCGGGTCCCCACTGACACGCAGCGCCAGGTAAGGCATGGTCACGGGAGCCTGCGCGAACGGCACATAATATTCGGGATGCGGCTTCTCCGTCACATTGAAGCGCTTCACATTGCCGACTACGCCGACAATCTCACGCCAGTGGATCGTCTTACCGTTGTCATCCTGATCAAAACCGGTGGAGATCCGTTTGCCGATCGGATCTTCGCCGGGGAAGTATCTGGCGGCCAGTGATTCATTGATTACAACGACTGCTGGCGCGTCTGCCCGGTTGTCCTGTTCACTGAACACATGTCCGCGG